>NZ_CP101655.1:0-600000 GCF_028830055.1 Pseudomonas serboccidentalis | reverse complement strand
CAAGCCGCGGATGCGAGAGGGGCTAGCGGACGATTTTGATTTCGGTACGACGGTTCTGTGCGCGACCGTCAGCGGTTTTGTTATCCGCCACTGGCTGGCTTTCACCCATGCCCGATACCGAGACGAAGCTGGCACGCGGCACACCTTGCTGGATCAGGTATTCCACCACCGAGTGCGCACGACGATCCGACAGTTTTTTGTTGTAGGCATCGCTGCCGACGCTGTCGGTGTGGCCGGTCACGGTCAGTTGCGCCGTGGACGACTCTTGTTTCAGGCGCGTGGCGACTTTGTCCAGAACCTGTTTATCGGAACCGGTCAGGGTGGCTTTGTCGAACTGGAAGTGCACATCGCGGATGACAATGGTTTCTTCCTTGACCACAACAGCCTCTTCTACCACCGGCGCAGGGGCTGGTGGAGGGCAACCGTCAGCGTCGACCTGTACGCCTTTAGGCGTGCCCGGGCACTTGTCGCGACTGTCCGGCACACCATCGCCGTCTTCGTCGCCATCACCGTGCACCCAGCAATAGGCGGCTGCGGTACCACCGACCAACAATGCGCCATAGCCGGCCCACGCCGAACTTTCCGTCGCACCGAGACCGGCACCGACCACACCACCGACCGCCGCACAGGTCGGCCAGTCGGTTTTCTGCAAACCTGCGCAACCAGTCAACACACTGGTTAGCAGAATCAAAGGTAATGCTGTCCGAACTATGCTCATCTGGTTTTCTCCTGAGGGATCGGCTTAGAACCGATTCACGGAGTAAAGACCGGAGTTTTAATCTCCGCCAGCAATAGGCCGCTGGCATTTGGGACCGTGTTCACAGTGATTCGGCACTTTTGCCAGATGCGGCAAACCGGGGTCTAGGCCGGATCCGTCTGGCGCGCTAGTCTTGGCGATCTGATTGAGGAGCTTCGATGAACGTCGCCATTTCTTCGCGCACGCCGCAACAGGCGCTGGCTGCTTTACTGGATCGCTATGCCCCGGCGCGTTTGCTGCTGATCGGCGCCAGCGAATTTCCGGCACTCACCGCGTTCAAGGAGGCGCACCCGGACTGCTGCGTCGCCCACGCCGAACCCGGTGCGTTGCCCGCCGAACTCGCGGCGCGGCGCTTTGACCTGGCGCTGGTGGTCGACTGCCTGGAGCATCTGCCCAAGCGCGAGGGCCTGAATTTGCTGGGCGGAATCCGCAACCTCAACGCCAGCCGCATCGCGGTGCTGGCGGACCTGACGGCGAGCGGCTGGCAGGAAACCGATTTCTATTCACTGGCGCTGCAAGCCAGTGAACGCTTCCAGCGTGACGATCAAGTGCTGACCCTGTTCACCTACGATCTGCTTGACTACAAACAAGTCCCCGACTGGCTCAACTCGCGGTTCTGGGCCAATCCGGAAAACTTCGGGAAATACTGGTGGTAATGCAATGAGTACAGCCATTTGCCCGTGCGGCAGCGGCAACCCGCTGGAAGCCTGCTGCGGCCACTATCACGCCGGCCACCCGGCGCCGTGCGCCGAAGCCCTGATGCGTTCGCGCTACAGCGCCTACGTGCTGGGGCTGATCGATTATCTGGTGGCCACCACCCTGCCCGCTCAGCAGGCGGGGCTGGATCGCCAGTCGATCAGCGCCTGGAGCGCACAAAGCACCTGGCTCGGCCTTGAGGTCGAAAGCTCGGAAGTGTTCGGCGGCCAGCCCGAGCACGCCTTCGTCACCTTCACCGCACGCTGGCACGACAGCCAGGGCGAACACAGCCACCGCGAGCGCTCATCGTTCGTGCAGAACAGCGGGCGCTGGTACTTCATCGACCCGACCGTGCAGTTGAAGCTGGGACGCAACGACAGTTGCCCGTGTGCCAGCGGGCAGAAGTTCAAGAAGTGCTGTGCAGGATATTTCGGCGCATAAGGTCAAAAGATCGCAGCCTGCGGCAGCGCCTACAGGGGTATGCGACTTATGTGGGAACTGCCGCAGGCTGCGATCTTTTTAGCGTCTAGACTGGCTGCAAAGGGAGTTCAACCATGCTCGGTCGTTGGCGCACATTCCAGCTCTTCACTTTGACACTGGTCCTGAATCTTGGCGGTTGCGCCTCGTGGTTCAGCGATGACAGCGTCGACCCCGCCGTCCACCTGGTGAAAGTCGAGGTGGTGCGGGCCAAGCTGCTTGAGCAGAAATTCATCCTGCACTTTCGCATCGACAACCCCAACGACAGCGACCTGACCGTGCGTGGTATGGAATATCGCATCCATCTGGCGGATATGTTGCTGGCCGAAGGCGAGCATGAACACTGGATCACCGTGGGGCCCAAAAGCAGCGCGTTCTACCGGATACCGATCCGCACCAACCTGTGGCCACGGGTGAAGGACGTGGTGAAAATGCTCAAGAGTCCGCACCAGCAGGTGCCTTATCGACTGCAAGGCGAGATGGAAACCGGTTTATTCATCGCCCACTACGTGCACCTGGAGCGCAATGGCGTGATAATCCCCGCCGATTTAATTCCGGAGCACAACCGATGACTCAGCAACCTCATGTCCATGGCCCTGACTGCAACCACGATCATGACCATCATCATGATCACGACCATGGCCATGTCCACGGCCCGAACTGCGGCCACGCCCACCAGGAACCGGTGCGCAACGCCCTGAAAGACGTCGGCCGCAACGACCCTTGCCCATGCGGCAACGGCAAGAAATTCAAGAAGTGCCACGGCGCTTGATGCCTTGGGCGAAGTCCTTCTTCGCCTGAAACATCGCTATCGCGAGCAGGCTCACTCCTACAGATGAAATGCGTTCAACTGTAGGAGCGAGCCTGCTCGCGATACCGACGGTACATTCACCAAAAACCTTCAGCCGGCCGCCAGAATCTGCGCACTCCCGGTCACCGTCGCATACTCCCCATGCAAATTCCCCAGCGACATCCCGTGCACCTCTTCGGCTGAACGCGGTGTGCCGAAATAATCGGCCTTGTCGAAAGTGAAACACGCATCCTCCGCCACCCACGTATCAAACCCCAGATTGCCCGCCGTGCGCGCTGTGGACTCCACCGAGTTGTGGGTCGCCACGCCAACGATGATCAACTGCCCGATCCGCGCCTCACGCAACCGGGCCTCCAGCCCAGTCGAACAAAACGCATCCGGCACCTGTTTCTGGATCAGCCATTCGCTGTCCTGCGGCAAAAACCGTGGCTGAAACTCCACCCCTGACTGCCCGGGCCAGAACACCGAGTCCGGCGAGCGCGACAGGTGCTGCACATGAATCACAGGACGCCCGCTGCTACGCCATTCCCCCAGCAAATCGAGCATGCGCTCTTCGGCCTGAGGGTTATTCCGCCGGCCCAGGCGCGGTTCCAGAATGCCCTGTTGCTGGTCGATGATGATCAGTGCGGCGTTGGTCTGAAGCTCCATGGCGATTTGTCTCACGCAGGGTCATTGAGTTTCCCGCACTTCAGCATCACCGCCACGGGGTGAGCAAGCTCTGATTCAAGCCAATCAAGGATCGCCCGGCGACGGTGAACGCGTATGCCTTGGTGCAGAAGATCAACCCGCCGAAACCCTGATATCTGGATGGATCGTTGTTGTGGCGAGGGAGCTTGCTCCCGCTCGGCTACGCAGCAGTCGTTATCCAGACAGCGTATTTTTCTGATAAATCGCGGTGAATGGTTTGAGAGCGCTTCGCACTCCAGCGGGAGCAAGCTCCCTCGCCACAAAAACACTGTTATCTCTGCTGATTTGCTGTTGGTCAGACAAATACAGAAATAACCACTCGCCCCGCTTGCGCGGCCACCTCCTGCTCACTAACGTAGCGGCTTTATTGCGCCCCCAGCCTCTACACCCCCGCAGGAGCTTTGCCATGGCCTCGCCAGCCCTTACACATTTTCTTCCCCGGTTCGGCGTTGCCGCAGCAGTGACCGGTGTCTTGAGCCTGTCCGGTTGCCAGACCTGGAACGCTCAGGACACCCTCCCGCCCACCTCCGGCGTGCAACCGCTCAAGGGCCTGGCGCAGAACGTTTCGGTACGACGCAATGCCATGGGCATGCCGTTGATCGAAAGCAACAGCTTCCACGACGCGCTGTTCACCCTCGGCTACGTCCATGCCAGCGACCGCATCAACCAGATGGTCACCCTGCGCCTGTTGGCCCAGGGGCGTCTGGCGGAAATGTCCGGCGCGTCGATGCTCGACGCCGACCGCTACATGCGTGCGGTCAATCTGAAGAAAAGCGCCGACGAGCTGTACAAGGCCTCGTCGCCACGGCTCAAGCGCTTCTTCGAAGTCTATGCGCGGGGCGTCAACGCCTACCTGTTCCGCTATGCCGACAAACTGCCGGGCGACCTCGCCTCCAGCGGCTACAAGCCGCAATACTGGAAACCGGAAGACTCGGCGCTGATGTTCGCGCTGTTGAACTTCAGCCAGTCGGCCAACCTGCCGGAAGAGATTTCCTCGCTGGTGCTGGCGCAAACCGTGACCACCGACAAACTCGCCTGGCTGACCCCGTCCGCCCCGGACGAAAACCTGCCACTGGCCGAGGCCGACAAGCTGCAAGGCCTCAAGCTCAACGGGCAGATCCCCGGCCTGAGCGAACTGAGCAACGCCCGCCAACAATTGGCGGCGGTAAATCTGCTCGGCACCAGCACGTCGAACAACTGGGCCATCGCCCCGCAACGCAGCCGCAGCGGCAAGAGCATTCTTGCCAGCGACAGCCATGGCCCACTGGCGGCACCGTCGCTGTGGACCTTCGTGCAGATCCGCGCGCCGAAATATCAGGCTGCCGGTGTCACGGTGGCCGGTTTGCCGATGGTCCTCGGCGGTTTCAATGGCAAAGTCGCGTGGAGTGCCACCAGCGTGCTCGGCGACAACCAGGACCTGTTCCTGGAAAAAATCCGCCGTCAGGGCAGCAGCCTGACCTACGAGGTCAACGGCAAATGGCAGCCGCTGGGCGTGCGCAACGAAACCTATTTCGTCAAAGGCCAGCGGCCGATTCGCGAAGCGGTGTACGAAACCCGTCACGGTGCGCTGCTCAACAGTGCCCAAGCGGCGGCGCAAGGCAACGGTTTTGGCCTGGCCCTGCAAACCCCGAGCTTCACCGACGACAAATCGCTGGACGCGTTTTTTGACCTGACCCGCGCGCAAAACGTTGAACGTGCTTCGGACGCCAGCCGCGAGATCCGCGCCATCGCCCTGAACATGGTGTTTGCCGACGCCAGCAACATCGGCTGGCAGGTCACCGGGCGTTTCCCGAACCGTCGCGAAGGCGAAGGCCTGCTGCCATCACCGGGCTGGGAAGGTCGCTACGACTGGGACGGTTACGCCGACCCAATGCTGCACCCGTACGATCAGGATCCGACCCAGGGCTGGCTCGGCACCGCCAACCAGCGGGTGATTCCTCACGGCTACGGCATGCAGTTGTCCAACTCCTGGGCCGCGCCGGAGCGTGGCGAGCGCCTGGCCGAACTGGCTGGCAGTGGCAAACAGGACGGTCGCAGCGTGATCGCCATGCAATACGACCAGACCACGACGTTTGCCGCCAAGCTGAAGAAGATGTTCGAAGCCCCAGGCATGAAGCAGCCGCTGAAACAGGCGATTGATGCCCTGCCGGAAGCCGATCGCAGCAAGGCCCGCGAGGCGTTTACCCGCTTGATGGCGTTCGACGGCAAGCTCAGCGCGACGTCGGCCGATGCGGCGATCTATGAACTGTTCCTGCAAGAAAGCATGAAGCAGATCTTCCTCGACGAACTCGGCCCCGAGTCGAGCCCGGCGTGGAAAGCCTTTATCGCCAATGGCGACTTGTCCTACGCGGCGCAAGCCGATCACCTGCTCGGTCGCGAAGACAGCCCGTTCTGGGATGACATCCGCACCCCGCAGAAAGAAGACAAAGCGGTGATCCTCGCCCGCAGTCTGGCGGCGGCGATCAGCGCCGGCGACAGCCAGCTGGGTGGCGATCACAAGGCCTGGCAGTGGGGCAGACTGCACAGCTACACGTGGAAAAACGCCAATGGCCAGACCGTTCACGGTCCACTGACAGCCGGCGGCGATCACACCACGCTCAATACTGCGGCGTTTGCCTGGGGTCAGGACTTCAATACCACCCGCGCACCGTCGATGCGTTTCATCGTCGACTTCAGCCAGACCGAGCCGCTGATGGGCCAGAACGGCACCGGCCAGTCCGGCAACCCGGCCAGCCCGAACTACCTCAACGGCATCGATGCGTGGCTCAAGGGCCAGTACATCGGCTTGCCGATGCAGCCGCAGAACTTTGACCGGGTGTATGGCAAGACGCGTTTGACCCTTACTCCGGGTAAATAAGCTCTAGAGCAAGATCAAAAGATCGCAGCCTTCGGCAGCTCCTACATGGGAATGGTGAACATCCTGTAGGAGCTGCCGAAGGCGGCGATCTTTTGCTTTTCGCCCCACATAAAAACTCGATAGAACTTCCAGACTCCCGCCAACCTCATAGCTAACAAGCCCCTCCATTCTGGTAACGACATGGATCTAGTTATCGCCCGCCCCGAAGGTTTGTACTGCCCTGCCGGGGATTTCTACATTGATCCATGGCGCCCGGTCGAACGCTCGGTGATCACCCATGCCCACGGCGATCATGCCCGTGGCGGTAACCAGCACTACCTTGCCAGCAGTGCCAGCGAAGGGATTTTGCGTGCGCGTCTGGGTCAGGACATCAACCTGCAGACGCTTGCCTACGGTCAGCCTCTGACCCACCACGGGGTGACCTTGAGTTTCCATCCCGCCGGCCATGTGCTCGGTTCGGCCCAGGTGCGCCTGGAATACGGCGGCGAAGTCTGGGTCGCGTCCGGCGACTACAAGGTCGAACCCGATGGCACCTGCGCACCGTTCGAACCGGTGCGTTGCCACACCTTCATCACCGAATCGACCTTTGGCCTGCCGATCTATCGCTGGCAGCCGCAAGCCCAAGTGTTCAGCGAGATCAACCAGTGGTGGCAGGCGAACATCGCCGCCGGCAAGGCCAGCGTGTTGTTCTGCTATTCGTTCGGCAAGGCCCAGCGAATTCTGCATGGCATCGACGCCAGCCTCGGGCCGATCCTCAGCCATGGCGCGGTCGAACCGCTAAACCGGGTCTACCGCGAGGCCGGGGTGTACCTGCCGCCGACCCTCTACGCCGGCGATGTGAAAAAGTCCGACCCGATCATGCGTCAGGCGCTGGTTATTGCCCCGCCCTCAGCGGGCGGCAGCAACTGGATGCGCCGTTTCGGTGACTACAGCGACACCTTCGCCAGCGGCTGGATGCGCCTGCGCGGCACTCGCCGGCGGCGTGGCGTGGATCGCGGCTTCGTGCTGTCGGATCACGCCGACTGGCCCGGTCTGCTGTGGGCCATCAACCAGACCGGCGCCGAGCGCGTGATGGTCACCCACGGCTCGATTGGCGTGCTGGTGCGCCATCTGCGCGAACAAGGCCTGGATGCGCAGGGATTCAACACCGAATACGGCGACGACGAAGAGGAAAACATTGGCGTCGAGCCGGCCATCGCCGAGGTGCAAGCATGAAAGCCTTCGCCGAGCTGTATGCCGAACTCGACGCCACCACGTCCAGCAACGCCAAACTGGCGGCGATGCAAACCTACTTCGCCCAGGCCGCACCGCAGGATGCGGCATGGGCGGTGTACTTTCTGTCCGGCGGGCGTCCGCGACAACTGGTGCCAGTGCGCATCCTGCGTGAGCTGGCCGTCGAGATCTCGGGGCTGCAGCCGTGGTTGTTCGAAGAGAGTTACCAGGCGGTCGGCGATCTGGCGGAAACCATTTCGCTGGTGCTGCCGGAAAACCCGCACAGCTCCGACGCAGGCCTTGCCGAATGGATCGAACACACACTGCTGCCGCTGCGCGGTGAAACCCCGGAATACCTCGCCCGCCAGCTCCCCGTGCTATGGGCGCAACTGGATCGGCCAAGCCTGATGCTGTGCATCAAATTGATCACTGGCAGCTTCCGTGTTGGCGTATCGAAACTGCTGGTCACCCGTGCTTTGGCGTCGATGGCCGGCCTCGACAGCAAACGCGTGGCGCAGCGGCTAGTGGGTTACACCGATCTGTCGAACCGGCCGAATGCCGCCAGCTACCTGAAACTGATCGCTCCGGAGTCCGAGAACGAACACGCCCAGCGCGGCGGCCAGCCCTACCCGTTCTTCCTCGCGCATGCTTTGTCGCAACCGGTGGAAGACTTTGAAGCGCTGCTGGGGCCGGCGAGCAACTGGCAGGTGGAATGGAAGTGGGATGGCATCCGCGCGCAGGTGGTCAAGCGTGACGGGCGACTGTGGGTCTGGTCGCGGGGTGAGGAACTGGTCACCGAGCGCTTCCCGGAATTGGACGTTCTGGTGCACGGCTTGCCGGATGGCACGGTGATCGATGGCGAAATCGTGGTCTGGAAAAGCACCCACCCGACCACCGAAGACGCCTTCGATCCACAATCGAGCACACCGCCGGCCGTGCAACCGTTCGCCCTGCTGCAGCAACGTATCGGACGCAAGACCCTCGACAAGAAGATCCTCGAAGAGGTGCCGGTGGTGGTGCTCGCCTACGACTTGCTGGAATGGCAGGGCGATGACTGGCGCAACCGCCCGCAGGTTGAACGGCGTGCGCAACTGGAACTGGTGATCGCCCGCAGTAACACCCCGGTGTTACTGCCCTCGCCGGTACTCACCGGCAGCGACTGGTCAGACCTCGCGCGCCAGCGTGAAGCGTCGCGGCGGCTGGGGGTCGAGGGCATGATGCTCAAGGCCTGCGACGCGCTGTATGGCGTGGGCCGGACCAAGGACATGGGCGTGTGGTGGAAGTGGAAGGTCGACCCGTTCAGCGTCGATGCCGTATTGATCTACGCCCAGCGCGGCCATGGTCGACGCGCCAGCCTGTACAGCGATTACACCTTTGCGGTGTGGGACGGTCCGCCCGAGTCCAGCCAACGGGCGCTGGTGCCCTTCGCCAAGGCCTATTCGGGATTGACCGATGAGGAAATGCGCCAGGTCGACAGCATCGTGCGCAAAACCACCGTGGAAAAATTCGGCCCGGTCAGCAGCGTCAAGCCGAGCCTGGTGTTCGAGCTGGGTTTCGAAGGCATCGCCCTGTCGCGGCGGCACAAGAGCGGGATCGCCGTGCGCTTTCCGCGCATGCTGCGCTGGCGGCAGGACAAGAGCGTGGATGAGGCCGATAGCCTGGCGACGCTGCAGGATCTGCTGGCCTGACCCGGTTTTCCGGGACACTGATCTTTGGCTAACTGAGATTACCTGTGGTGAGGGGGCTTGCCCCCGTTCGGCTGCGCAGCAGTCGTAAACCCTGGATGCCCGATTTTACTGGAATAGCCCGGGGCCGCTTCGCTGCCCAACGGAGGCAAGCCCCCTCGCCACAAAGTTTCACTTTCTACAGAAAACTCGTCGTTGACCTGCATTGGTGCAAGGCATCGACAATGTCCATTTCCATGCACCAATCCCTTCCGCATCCCTCAATCCCAACCTTTTAAAACACTTGTTCGGGACTCTGGTTCGGAAATTGCTACTTTCTATAGGTCGTACGCGTTCCAGTAACAATAATTCTGCGCCACAAGCGCTCATATTGGTTCTTAGGGATTGAATAATGAAAAAAGCATTGCTGACCCTTTCTGCACTGGCGTTGTGCATGGCCGCCGGCTCCGCGCTGGCCAAGGAATACAAAGAGCTGCGTTTTGGCGTTGATCCTTCCTACGCACCGTTCGAGTCGAAAGCGGCCGACGGCAGCCTGGTGGGCTTCGACATCGACCTGGGCAACGCGATCTGCGCCGAGCTGAAGGTCAAGTGCAAGTGGGTTGAAAGCGACTTCGACGGCATGATTCCGGGCCTCAACGCCAACAAATTCGACGGTGTGATCTCGTCGATGACCGTGACCCCGGCCCGTGAAAAGGCGATCGACTTCTCCAGCGAGCTGTTCTCCGGCCCGACTTCCTATGTGTTCAAGAAGGGTTCCGGCCTGAGCGATGACGTCGCGTCCCTCAAAGGCAAGTCCGTCGGTTACGAGCAAGGCACCATTCAGGAAGCCTACGCCAAGGCCGTACTGGAGAAGGCCGGGGTGAAAATCCAGGCTTACGCCAACCAGGATCAGGTGTACGCCGACCTGAAAAACGGCCGTCTCGACGCCTCGATCCAGGACATGCTGCAAGCCGAACTGGGCTTTTTGAAGACGCCGGATGGCGCCGGCTACGAAGTCAGCAAGCCGGTCGACAGCGAATTGCTGCCAGCCAAAACCGCTGTCGGTATTAAGAAAGGTAACAAAGAGCTGAAGGCGCTTTTAGATAAAGGTATCAAAGCGTTACACGATGACGGCAAATACGCCGAGATTCAAAAGAAACACTTTGGCGATCTGAATCTGTACAGCGGCAAATAATGCCCCGGCGCCCATCACTCGATGGGCGCCTTTTCCATCCGCTCAGGTTGCTGATTTATGTTCGAAAACCTCTTACAAAATCTGGGGCTCTCCGCCTTCAGCCTCAAGGGCTTCGGTCCGTTGCTGTTGGAAGGCACCTGGATGACCATCAAATTGTCGGCGTTGTCGCTGCTGGTGGCCGTGTTGCTCGGCCTCTTGGGCGCCAGTGCCAAACTGTCGAAATCCAGACTGCTGCGCCTGCCTGCCCAGCTCTACACCACGTTGATTCGCGGAGTGCCGGACCTGGTGCTGATGCTGTTGATCTTCTACAGCCTGCAAACCTGGCTGACCGCGCTGACCGACGTCATGGAGTGGGATTACATCGAGATCGACTCCTTTACCGCCGGGGTGATCACCCTGGGCTTCATCTACGGAGCGTATTTCACCGAAACCTTCCGTGGGGCGATCCTCGCTGTGCCACGCGGTCAGGTCGAAGCGGCCACCGCCTACGGCCTCAAACGCGGCCAGCGCTTTCGCTTCGTGGTCTTCCCGCAAATGATGCGCTTCGCCCTGCCGGGCATCGGCAATAACTGGATGGTGATGCTCAAAGCCACCGCGCTGGTGTCGATCATCGGCCTGGCCGATCTGGTCAAGGCCGCGCAGGACGCCGGTAAAAGCACCTATCAACTGTTCTACTTCCTGGTACTCGCCGCCTTGATCTATCTGCTGATCACCAGTGCTTCGAACGTCATCCTGCGCTGGCTCGAGCGCCGTTACGCCGCCGGCGCACGGGAGGCTGTACGATGATCGAACTCCTGCAGGAATACTGGAAACCCTTCCTTTATACCGACGGCACCAACATCACCGGGCTGGCCATGACCCTGTGGCTGCTCAGCGCGTCGATCTTCATTGGCTTCCTGGTGTCGATTCCGCTGTCGATCGCCCGGGTTTCCTCGCACTTCTATGTGCGCTGGCCGGTGCAGTTCTACACCTACCTGTTCCGTGGCACGCCGCTGTATATCCAGTTGCTGATTTGCTACACCGGCATCTACAGCCTCGCCGCCGTGCGCGCGCAGCCGCTGCTCGACAGTTTCTTTCGCGATGCGATGAACTGCACGATCCTGGCGTTTGCCCTGAACACCTGCGCCTACACCACGGAGATTTTCGCCGGGGCGATCCGCAGCATGAACCACGGCGAAGTCGAAGCGGCCAAGGCCTACGGTCTGACCGGCTGGAAGCTGTACGCCTACGTGATCATGCCTTCGGCGCTGCGCCGTTCGTTGCCGTATTACAGCAACGAAGTGATCCTGATGCTGCACTCGACCACCGTGGCCTTCACCGCGACCATTCCCGACATTCTGAAAGTGGCGCGGGACGCCAACTCGGCGACCTACCTGACCTTCCAGTCGTTCGGCATCGCCGCGCTGATCTACCTGACCATAACCTTTGCGCTGGTCGGCCTGTTCCGCCTCGCCGAACGCCGATGGCTGGCCTTCCTCGGGCCGACCCACTAGGAAAACCTGTAATGCGACACCAGATTCATGACCTGTTGGCCCCGGTGCCGGGGACCGCACGACAGATCCACAGCTTCCACTTCGGCCCGGAGCAGGCCCAAGGCAAGATCTACATCCAGTCTTCGCTGCATGCCGACGAAATGCCCGGCATGCTGGTGGCCTGGCACCTCAAACAGCGCCTGGCGGAGCTGGAAGCCGCCGGGCGCCTGCGCAGCCAGATCGTGCTGGTGCCGGTGGCCAATCCGGTCGGCCTCGAACAAGTGCTGATGGATGTGCCGCTGGGCCGCTACGAAATGGAGAGCGGGCAGAATTTCAATCGCTGGTTCGTCGACCTCAGCGAAGAAATCGGCAACGACATCGAGGGCAAGCTCGGCGATGACCCGCAACGCAACCTTGAGCTGATCCGCGCCAGCCTGCGCAACGCCCTCGCCCGCCAGATACCCGCCACGCAACTGCAATCCCAGCGCCTGACCCTGCAACGGCTGGCGTGCGATGCCGACATGGTGCTGGACCTGCACTGCGATTTCGAATCGGTGGTTCACCTCTACACCACCCCCGAGGCGTGGCCGCAGGTCGAACCGCTGGCGCGCTACATCGAAGCCCAGGCCAGCCTGCTGGCCACCGACTCCGGCGGCCAGTCGTTCGACGAATGTTTCACCCTGCTCTGGTGGCAACTGAAGGAGCGTTTCGGCGAACACTTCGACATTCCGCTGGGCAGTTTTTCGGTGACCGTGGAATTGCGCGGCCAGGGTGACGTCAATCACCCGATGGCCAGCCGCGACTGCCAGGCGTTGATCGATTACCTGATCCAGTTCGATGCAATTGTCGGCGAAACCAGGCCGCAGCCGTCCTTGCCATTCCCCGCCACGCCACTGGCCGGCGTCGAACCGGTGACCACGCCGGTGGGCGGCTTGCTGGTGTACACCGCCACGGCCGGGCAATACCTGCAAGCCGGGCAACAGATCGCCGAAATCATCGACCCGATCAGTGATCGGGTAACCCCCATTTGCTGCACCGCTGCCGGCGTGATGTACGCCCGCTCGCTGCGACGCATGGCCACTGCCGGCATGGTGATCGCCCACGTGGCGGGCGCCGAAGCCTATCGCAGCGGCTACCTACTTTCGCCTTGAGGATGTCTGTCTCATGTACAAATTGACCGTTGAAGGCCTGCACAAAAGCTATGGCGACCATCAGGTGCTCAAAGGCGTTTCGCTCAAGGCCAAGACTGGCGACGTGATCAGCCTGATCGGCGCCAGCGGCTCGGGCAAAAGCACCTTTTTGCGCTGCATCAATTTTCTCGAACAACCCAACGACGGCGCCATGAGCCTGGACGGCCAGGCGATCCGCATGGTCACCGACCGCCACGGCATGCACGTCGCCGACCCGAATGAACTGCAACGCCTGCGCACGCGGCTGGCGATGGTGTTCCAGCACTTCAACCTGTGGAGCCACATGACCGTGCTGGAAAACATCACCATGGCCCCGCGCCGGGTGCTGGGTTGCAGCAAGCAGGAAGCCGAAGACCGCGCCCGGCGTTACCTGGACAAGGTCGGCCTGCCGGCGCGGGTCGCCGATCAGTACCCGGCGTTTCTCTCTGGCGGCCAGCAACAGCGGGTAGCGATTGCCCGGGCCTTGGCGATGGAGCCGGAAGTGATGCTGTTCGACGAACCGACCTCGGCGCTCGATCCGGAGCTGGTGGGCGAAGTGCTGCGGGTGATTCAGGGGCTGGCCGAGGAAGGCCGGACCATGATCATGGTGACGCACGAAATGAGCTTTGCGCGCAAGGTTTCCAGCCAGGTGTTGTTCCTGCATCAAGGGCTGGTGGAAGAAGAAGGCGCGCCGGAAGACGTGCTGGGCAACCCGAAGAGCGAACGGCTGAAGCAGTTCCTCAGCGGTAACCTCAAGTAACCGCGAATCCCCCTGTAGGAGCTGCCGCAGGCTGCGATCTTTTGATGTTGCCTTTCAAGATCAAAAGATCGCAGCCTGCGGCAGCTCCTACATTGAGATTGCGGTGTTTTTAAACCTTTCGTACGTCGGCGTGGTCACTGGAAGAACACTTCCAGAGCGCGCGCAGCCGGCATGGCGAAAACTCCCGACCTCGCAAAAACCTGGTTCAGCGCCCGCGGCTGGAAGCCGTTCGCCTTTCAAAAGCAGGTGTGGGCCGCCGTCAAAAAAGGTCAGTCGGGGCTGCTTCACGCCAGCACCGGGGCCGGTAAAACCTACGCGGTGTGGTTCGCGGCGCTCAATCGCTTCGCCCGCATCAAGCCTCCCGCCGCAGCCCCCCAAAAACGCAAAGCGCCCGCCGAACCGTTGACCGTGCTGTGGATCACGCCGATGCGCGCCCTCGCCGCGGACACCGCCCGCGCCCTGCAAGCGCCGGTCAGCGATTTGCAGATTCCGTGGAGCATCGGCCTGCGCACCGGCGACACCAGCAGCGCCGAACGCGCCCGTCAGGGCCGACGCCTGCCGACCACGCTGATCACCACCCCGGAAAGCCTGACCCTGCTGCTCGCCCGCGCCGATGCAAAAACCGCGCTGTCGAGCCTGCGCATGATCGTCGTCGATGAATGGCACGAATTGCTCGGCAACAAGCGCGGTGTGCAACTGCAACTGGCGCTGGCCCGCCTGCGCCACTGGCAACCCGATCTGATCGTGTGGGGCGTTTCCGCCACCCTCGGTAATCAGTCCCACGCCGAACAAGTACTGATCCCACAGGGCGGCGGCGTGACGGTGCTGGGCCAAAGCGACAAAGCGCTGAAGGTCGACACCTTGATCCCACCGGCCATCGAGCGCTTTCCCTGGGCCGGGCACATCGGTCTGAAGATGCTGCCGCAAGTGGTCGCCGAACTCGACGCCTGCGCCAGCAGCCTGGTATTCACCAACACCCGGGCACAGTCGGAAATCTGGTATCAGGCATTACTGGACGCACGGCCGGACTGGGCCGGGTTGATTGCGCTGCACCACAGCTCACTGTCCCGCGAGACCCGCGACTGGGTGGAACTGGCGTTGAAGGACGGCCTCCTGAAAGCCGTGGTCTGCACCTCGAGTCTGGACCTGGGCGTGGACTTCCTGCCGGTGGAACGAGTGCTGCAAATCGGTTCGGCCAAGGGCGTGGCGCGACTGATGCAGCGAGCCGGGCGCTCCGGTCACGCGCCAGGGCGCACCTCGCGGGTGACGCTGGTGCCGACCCACAGCCTGGAGCTGATCGAAGCCGCCGCCGCGCGCGATGCCGTGGAGCAACGGCGCCTCGAACCGCGCCTGTCACCTTACAAACCGCTGGATGTGCTGGTGCAGCATCTGGTCAGCATGGCTCTGGGCGGTGGCTTTCTTGCGCAAGAGCTGTACGAAGAAGTTCGTGGCGCCTGGGCTTATCGTGACCTGACGCCGGCAGACTGGGCCTGGGCGCTGGCGTTCGTACGCCACGGCGGACTTTCTCTGACGGCTTATCCGGATTACCGCCGGGTCGAGCCGGACGAACATGGTGTGTGGCGCGTACCCGATGCACGTCTGGCCCGACGGCATCGCATGAGCATCGGCACCATCGTCAGCGATGCGAGCATCAACCTGAAGTTCTGGAGCAAGGGTGGCGGCGGCAAGCAGTTGGGCAGCGTCGAGGAAGGCTTTATTGCGCGACTGAAACCGGGCGACGGCTTTCTGTTTGCCGGGCGTCTGCTGGAGTTGGTGCGGGTGGAAAACATGACCGCCTACGTCAAACGCAGCACTGCGAAAAAAGCCGCCGTACCGCGCTGGAATGGCGGACGGATGCCACTTTCCAACGAACTGGCCGAGGCCGTGGTCAGCCGTTTCAGTGCGGCGGCGCAGGGACAGTTCGCCGGACCGGAAATGCACGCGCTGCAACCGTTACTGCAAACCCAGGCGCGCTGGTCGGGCCTGCCCAGCGCCGACAGCCTGCTGGTGGAGGTGCTGAAGTCCCGCGAAGGCTGGCACCTGTTCCTTTACCCGTTTGCCGGGCGCCAAGTGCATCTCGGGCTCGCCAGCCTGTTGGCGTGGCGCGTGAGCCAGCGCCAGCCGCTGACGTTCTCGATCGCGGTCAACGATTACGGGCTGGAGTTGCTCAGCGCCACGCCGGTCGATTGGTCTGAGCAACTTGATGCAGCGCTGCTCAGCCCTCTGCATCTGCTCGAGGATGTGCTGGCCAGCCTGAATGCCGGCGAACTGGCGCTGCGACGTTTTCGCGAAATCGCCCGGATCGCCGGGCTGGTGTTCGCCGGCTACCCCGGCGCGCCGAAAAGCACTCGCCAGGTGCAGGCCTCCAGCGGGCTGTTTTTCGAAGTGTTCAAGCAATATGACGCCGACAACCTGCTGCTGGCGCAGGCCGGGGAAGAAGTCCTGCGCGAGGAGCTGGATATTCGTCGTCTGGAACAGACTTTGGAGCGGATCAACCGGATGAAACTGGATATGCACCTGATCAAACGCCCGACGCCGCTCGGTTTTCCACTGCTGGTGGAGCGCATGCGTGAAAGCATGAGTTCGGAAAAACTCGCCGATCGCATCAGACGCATGGTCGGCGACCTGGAGAAATCCGCCGACAAGGGTAACGCCTGATGAGCAGCGGTTATCCGGTACGCCTGGCGGGCGAAGCACTCTGGCTGCTGCCGGAAAAAGCCCTGTACTGGCCGGCGCAACAGGCGTTGCTGATCGCCGACGTGCATTTTGGCAAGGCCGCCGCCTATCGTCGTCTCGGTCAGCCGGTGCCACTGGGTACCACGGCGGCGAACATCGAGGTTCTCGACCAGTTGTTGGCGAAACTGCCGTGCCGGCAGCTGATTTTCCTCGGTGACTTCTTGCACGGCCCCGGCTCGCATGCCGTGGGCACCTTGAATGCGCTGGCCGAATGGCGCGCACGTCACGTCGATCTGCCGATGACGCTGATTCGCGGCAACCACGACAAGCGCGCTGGCGATCCTCCGGCATCATTGAACATCAGGGTAGTGCCCGAGCCGCTGCTGATCGGGCCATTTGCCTTGCAACACGAGCCTGATCCACATCCCGAACGCCATGTACTGGCCGGGCATGTACATCCGGTGTACCGACTCCATGGTCGGGGGCGGCAAAGCTTGCGCCTGGCGTGTTTCCGGCTGGGTGAACGTTTGAGTCTGTTGCCGGCATTTGGCGCCTTTACCGGCGGTTATCCGGTGGAGAAGGACGCCCATTGCAGGATTTTTGTCGTCGGCGATAACGAAATATGGCCAGTCAGTTGAAGTCTTTGACAGACCTCGACTGACTGGCCATGCATGGGCTAGCAATCAGGCGACTGGCGCCGGTGGCGGCTCGTCCGGAAGGGTCGGCTCGCCCGGCTCGGTCGGTTGTTCGTTGGGGGTATCGGGATCAGGCTGACCGGGAATTCCGCCGGCCATGCTGATGGACGGCTGTGCCAGCAACGACCAGGCCAAAACGCCAACCTGATTGGGCTCAAGCCTTGCCAGTTCGGCGGTGATATGCGGATCGATCTTCATGGAACCCTCCTCGGCGAAGGCCCGCGTTGCCAGAGGCAAAAACGGGCAGTACACCCCATAGAGTGTCTGCCCGCCAAAGAATTCCCGCGAACTGTCAGATGGACGGATCAGGTACGCGGCAGGGTCACGCCACGCTGGCCCTGATATTTGCCGCCACGGTCCTTGTAGGAGACTTCGCATTGCTCGTCGGATTCGAGGAACAGCATCTGTGCCACGCCTTCGTTGGCGTAGATTTTCGCCGGCAGGTTGGTGGTGTTGGAGAATTCCAGGGTCACGTGGCCTTCCCACTCAGGCTCGAGCGGGGTGACGTTGACGATGATGCCGCAACGCGCGTAGGTGCTTTTACCCAGGCAGATGGTCAGGACATTGCGCGGAATACGGAAGTATTCGACGGTGCTGGCCAGGGCGAAGGAGTTCGGCGGAATGATGCAGACGTCGCTGTGGATGTCGACAAAACTGCCGGCGTCGAAGTTTTTCGGATCGACAATCGCCGAATTGATGTTGGTGAACACCTTGAAGTGGTTGGTGCAACGCACGTCGTAGCCGTAGCTCGACACACCGTAGGAGATCACACGGCTGTCGTCGCTGCCGCGCACCTGGCGCTCGACGAAAGGCTCGATCATGCCGTGTTCCTGCGCCATGCGGCGAATCCACTTGTCCGATTTGATGCTCATGGCGGGTGTCCTGAATAGCGAGGTGGAAAAAATCTGTCCGGCATCTTACCGGGCGCGCCGCCGGGTTCAAAGTGCGCGCTGCAATTCTCGCCGAACAGCCTGGAAATACGAGCTCTGGCGACGAACCGTCACACCGCCGATCCTTAAAACAGCGAAACCTTCGCAAGAAGCATTGGCACGTTCCGGAAAAAGGGTTAAGGTGGCGCCACTGTGCTGCTTGTGTCACTGAGAATCTCTACACGATATGTTGAATTTCGATCCAACCATCTACAAGAATTTTTCCTGCTCTTTGCACTCAGTCTCGGCCAGGGTTCTTCCTGAGTCGCAGTTATCTTTGTTCAAGGAGTTACACCATGTCTAATCGCCAAACCGGTACCGTTAAGTGGTTCAACGATGAAAAAGGCTTCGGCTTCATCACCCCACAATCCGGTGACGACCTGTTCGTTCACTTCAAAGCTATCCAATCCGACGGCTTCAAAAGCCTGAAAGAAGGCCAACAGGTTTCTTTCATCGCTACCCGCGGTCAGAAAGGCATGCAAGCTGAAGAAGTACAAGTTATCTAACTTGTAGCTTCTTTAGAAAAGAGCCCCGCCCTCAAAAGCGGGGCTTTTTTGTGGGCGTGTGTTTTTCCAGGCGCAAAAAAGATCGCAGCCTTCGACAGCGCCTACAGATACATCAATCCTCTGTAGGCGCTGCCGAAGGCTGCGACCTTTTGCCTGTGCCTTACCAAGCCACGCCAAACCCTGCGGTGTAGCGGGTCTTGTTCAAGTCCGCATCCTTGGTACCGCTGATGATGTCGCGCTCGGCCTTGAGGTTGAGCGACGCCCAGTCGGTAACCTTGTAGCGCAGGCCCATCTCGGCATCCAGCGCGTAGTCGGCCACATCGGACAGCGGCTTGCCCAGTTCGCCATTGGTGAAGAACTCGACCTTCTTGCCAATCAGGTAGCGGTTGTAGTCCCACTTCATGGCGACCGAGTAGAAATTGTCCTTGCCGCCATCGCTGTACTCGTAATCGGTACGGTTAAGCAGCGAGCCGAGCGAGAACGCACCCAGTTCGTCGTCCCAGAACTGGTAACCCGGACCGGTACCGACCACACGCTGACGCGACAGCTCTTCAACGTAATCACGTTTGTAGTTCAGACGACCCTGCCAGAACCACTTGTCGGTCAGGAAGCGGTCGAGTGCATATTCGGCGCGCCAGTTATTGGTGGTGACCTGTTCGTCCTGTACTTCGCGGTTGTATTCGCCTTCAGCGGTATGGCGCCAGCGACCATGACGAGCCGAGGTCTTGAAGTCGATGTCGTAGTCGTCGGTATCCTTTTCCGCGCGCTGATAATCCAAGGCCAGGCCGACGTTGCCCTTCCACACCAGATCCTCGACCACCGGTTTGGGCTTGAGAATCTGCTGAATGCTCGCCAGCTCCACGGTTTTCGGCGCCTCGCCATTGGCCAGGGTGACCTTGCCGTCATCGGCGGCGGTCAACGACTTGGCTTTTTCACCGGTGTAGGCGTCCTGTTTGACCAGCAACTCCTGATCGCTCTCCAGGGTCTTGACCTGTTTCCAGTCGATCGTGACCGCACCCGCGTACTGGGTCTGGATCAGCAATTTGCCGCCGTCGAACAGGGAAATTTTACCGCTCAACTTGTCACCGTTCTTCAACCAGACGGTATCGGCAAGCAGGGGCGTGGACGCACTGAAGACAGCAAGGCACAGCAAGGTTCTGGACAACATAAGCGAATCGAAGGCTCAGGATTGCAAAAAAGGTCGGCATTATCCGTAGGAATAAAGCCCTGACAAGGACTGACCGGACGATTTCCATTGAGTTCATTTCTCATCTGCCCGCCGACGGATTACCCTTCAACGCATCGACACGATCGTTGTTCAGGAACCGCACAGGTGAAAGAGCCAATCCAACCCGACGAAAACGAAGCGCAAATCCGACGCACGGCGCTTTATTCGACCCTCGCCCAAGTACCTGAAGGCAAGGTGGTCAGCTATGGTCAGTTGGCCGAACTGGCGGGGTTGGGGCGCGCCGCCCGCTGGGTCGGCAGGACCCTGAGTCAGTTGCCCGGTGACACCAGACTGCCATGGCACCGTGTACTGGGTGCCGGCGGTCGGATCAGCCTGCCGGTGGGCAGCCCTTCGGGGGACGAGCAACGGGCAAGATTGCGCGCTGAAGGCGTCACCGTCCTGAACAATCGTGTGGATATTCAGCGCCATGGCTGGCGTCCGGTAGAGCACAGCGGTTAGAGTGCGCGCTTTGTTTTCGCAATCTTGAGGCAGACTTCAGCCCATGCCCCGTAAAACCTGGCGCGCCGCGCTCGCCGCCTATGCCAGTCCTTCGACGCTCGTGCTGTTGTTGCTCGGTTTCGCTGCCGGCCTGCCGTACATGCTGGTATTTTCGACGCTTTCCGTCTGGCTGCGTGAAGCCGGCGTGGCCCGTGAAACCATCGGCTACGCGAGCCTGATCGGCCTGGCCTATGCCTTCAAATGGGTCTGGTCACCGCTGCTCGACCAATGGCGCCTGCCTTTATTGGGCAAGCTTGGCCGCCGCCGTTCGTGGCTGGTGCTCTCGCAGGCGCTGGTGATCCTGGGCCTGATCGGCATGGGTTTCTGTGATCCACAGAAGCATCTGTCCTGGCTGATTGCCATTGCCGTCGTCGTCGCCTTCGCCTCCGCCACCCAGGACATCGCGGTCGACGCCTATCGCCTGGAGATCGCCGACGACAGCCGTCAGGCCGCGCTGGCCGCCAGTTACATGTCCGGTTATCGCGTCGCCGCGCTGCTGGCCACGGCGGGCGCACTGTTCTTCGCCGAGGGCTTCGGCTCCACCGGTTTCAACTATCAGCATTCGGCCTGGACCGGCACCTACGCCCTGTTCGGCGTACTGATGGTCCCTGCCCTGCTGACCTCGTTGCTGATGCGCGAACCGCCAGTGCCGCTGCGCACGCAGTTGCAGGCCGGCCGCTACAGTTTTGTGCATCAACTGGCCTCGGTATTCGTGCTGATCGTGCTGCTGGTGTCCGTTCCGGCAATGTTCACCCAGCTCTACAACACCGATTTCGCCAGCGTGCTGTTCGGCACCATGAGTCCGCTCGACCTGCTGCTCGAAGACCGCGCGTTCCTGCGCGCCATCCTCTATACCCTGCTCACCGGGCTGTGCCTGTCGACCATGGGCCGTCGCGGCCTGGCGCCGGTGCTGACCCCGGTCAACGACTTCATCCTGCGCTACCGCTGGCAGGCGCTGCTGCTGCTCGGGCTGATCGCCACCTACCGGATGTCCGACACGGTGATGGGCGTGATGGCCAACGTGTTCTACATCGACCAGGGTTTCACCAAGGATCAGATTGCCAGCGTCAGCAAGATCTTCGGCCTGATCATGACCCTCGTCGGCGCCGGCATGGGTGGCCTGCTGATCGTGCGCTTCGGCATCCTGCCGATCCTGTTCATCGGCGGCGTGGCGTCGGCCGCCACCAACCTGCTGTTTGTGATGCTGGCCGACATGGGCCCGAACCTGCAGATGCTGGTGGTGACCATTTCCCTCGACAACTTCAGTTCCGGGCTCGCGACCTCGGCGTTCGTCGCCTACCTGTCGAGCCTGACCAACCTGAAGTTCTCGGCCACCCAGTACGCCCTGCTCAGCTCGATCATGCTGTTGCTGCCGCGCCTGATGGGCGGTTACTCCGGGGTGATGGTCGAGAAGTTCGGTTACCACAACTTCTTCATGATCACGGCGCTGCTCGGCGTACCGACCCTGCTGCTGATTGCCCTGCACTGGTTCCAGGAAAATCGCCGCGAAGGCCCGACACCCACGCCCGAGCCTTTACCGACCTCTGTCGCGGAAGAGTCGTAGGACATTTCATATACGGCGGGAGGATTCCCGCCGTTGAGCCTCACCGCCGAGCGCAATCCTGTACGTCGGCAACTCTCGCCGGTACACTGCTCCGTCATTTCCAGTCATAGCAACCGACAACGGCCAACCATGCGCACCAGTCAATTTTTGCTCGCCACACAGAAAGAAACGCCTTCCGATGCGGTCGTGATCAGCCACCAGCTGATGCTGCGCGCCGGCATGATCCGCAAACTCGCTTCGGGCCTGTACACCTGGCTGCCGATGGGCTTGCGGGTAATGCGCAAGGTAGAAGCCATCGTTCGCGAAGAAATGAACGCCGCCGGCTCGCTTGAAGTGTTGATGCCGAGCACCCAACCGGCCGAGCTGTGGCAGGAATCGGGGCGCTGGGAAGAATACGGCCCTGAGCTGCTGCGCATCAAAGACCGCCACGGTCGCGACTTCTGCGCGGGCCCGACCCACGAAGAAGTGATCACCGATCTGATGCGCAACGAGTTGAGCAGCTACAAACAGCTGCCCATCAACCTGTACCAGATCCAGACCAAATTCCGTGACGAAATCCGCCCACGCTTCGGTTTGATGCGTGGCCGCGAATTCATCATGAAGGACTCGTACTCCTTCCACGCCGATCAGGCGTCGCTGCAGATCACCTATGACCGCATGCATGAAGCCTACTGCAACATCTTCACGCGTCTGGGCCTGAAATTCCGTCCGGTTGAAGCCGACAACGGCTCGATCGGTGGTGCCGGCTCCCACGAGTTCCACGTACTGGCCGAGTCCGGCGAAGACGATATCGTCTTCAGCAACGGTTCCGACTACGCGGCGAACATCGAGAAAGCCGAAGCCGTGCCACGCGAAACCTCGCGTCCTGCACCGACCGAAGAGCTGCGCCTGGTCGATACGCCAGACACCAAGACCATTGCCGCGCTGGTGGAAAAATTCAATCTGCCGATTGAAAAGACCATCAAGACCTTGATCGTCCACGCCGAGGAAGAAGGCAAGCTGATCGCGCTGGTGATTCGTGGCGACCACGAACTCAACGAAATCAAGGCAGCCCAGCAGCCGGGCGTTGCCAGCCCGCTGGTCATGGCTTCCGATGCCGAACTGCGTGACGCCATCGGCGCCGGCGCCGGTTCCCTCGGCCCACTGAACCTGCCACTGCCGATCATCATCGACCGCTCGGTCGAGCTGATGAGCGACTTCGGCATCGGTGCGAACATCGACGACAAGCACTACTTCGGCGTGAACTGGGAGCGTGATCTGCCGGTTCCGACCGTTGCCGACCTGCGTAACGTGGTCGCCGGTGACCCAAGCCCGGACGGCAAGGGCACCCTGGAAATCAAGCGCGGCATCGAAGTCGGGCACATCTTCCAGCTGGGCAACAAGTACAGCAAGGCGATGAAGTGCGAAGTGCTGGGCGAGAACGGCAAGCCGGTCACCCTGGAAATGGGTTGCTACGGCATCGGCGTTTCCCGCGTGGTGGCAGCTGCCATCGAGCAGAACAACGACGAAAACGGCATCATCTGGAGCGACACCCTGGCGCCGTTCCAGATCGCCCTGGTACCGCTGCGCTATGAAACCGAGCAGGTACGCGAAGCCACCGACAAGCTGTACGCAGAACTGACTGCGGCCGGCTTCGAAGTGCTGCTGGACGATCGCGACAAGAAAACCAGCCCGGGCATCAAGTTCGCGGACATGGAGCTGATCGGCATTCCACACCGGATCGTGGTCAGCGACCGCGGTCTTGCCGATGGCAACCTGGAATACAAGAGCCGTACCGAGTCCGAAGCGCAAGCGCTGCCGGTCACCGATGTGGTGTCCTTCCTTCAGGCCCGTATCCGCCGCTGAATCCAGATAGAGACCTCATGTTCAAGCGAAACACCTTGGGCCTCGGTGGCGCCGCCTTGTGCGGCGCCCTGCTGGTCAGCGGCTGTGCCAATCAAATGTCACAGCGCAGCGAGCACGAAGAGCGGGTCGAGCGCAAATTGCTCGATCACAGCCTACAGATCGATGTCGGTGAGCCCAAGATGCTTGAGCTGCCGCAGCGACGCGTGAAAATCAACGAACAGAAGACCTTCGAAGTCACCGAGTTCGAGGTTACCCGTCGTTACGATCGCTACACCCCTTACCAACCCTGGCGCGAAATCTACGAGATTCCGCTGGGCGCGGTGGCCGTGGTGGCCGGCGTCGGCGCGAATGTGGTCAACGTGTTCGCCTTGGGCAACCTGCCGGACAGCGTGACCAAGGACTGGCTGAGCTACGGCATTGCCGGGATCAACCCGTTCATGAACGTGCCGTCCCATGGTCGCGCGCAACAGAACCTGGCCGGTATCGATGAGGTCCAGCGCGACAAGCGCATGGAGTATTCGAGCCTGCCGTGGAGCGAGCGTCCGGTGCAGGTCAAGGCTGGCAAGCAGACGTTCGACATGACCACTGATCGCAACGGCGTCCTGCGCTTGAACCTGCTGGACAGCCCGTTCGCCGAAAATGACCTCAATCATATCGGCAAGCTGCAGATCAGCGTCGAGGACGGCAAGGATGACGTGCACAGCGATTCGTCCCTGGCCATCAGCAGCCACCTGCGCAGCAAGTTGCTGGAAGCGCACGGGCTGATTTACGACGACCTGGAAGACGACGAAGTGAGCCAGTGGGTACACCGGGTCAAACGTCTGTCGGAACTGGGTCTGGAAGAAGAGGCCAGCGAGCTGGAACAAAGCCTGATCGAACTGACGCGCAACGATCCTGAGTTGCAGGCTGAGTTTCTCAAGTCGCTGACCAAGGATGCCGGGCGCCTGGTAGCAGATCCGGGACCGAATTAAGGCCCGATAAAAGATCGCAGCCTTCGTCAGCGCCTACAGAGGATCGCGCTTCCCTGTAGGCGCTGCCGAAGGCTGCGATCTTTTGTTTTTAAGATTCACCGTTCGAACAACTCCATCTGCTCAAACCCACCGCGCAAATCCTCCAGCCTCACCCCTACCCCCAACAAGCGCACCGGTTTGCCTCCCCGATTGAACGCCTGCGTCAGCATCAACTGATAACTGCCCAGATCCCGCCCTGCCCCGGCCTGCTCCAGTGTGGTCTGGGTGAAGTCGTGGAATTTCACTTTGACGAATGGCTTGCCCGGTCGATAACTGCTGTCGATCCGCTCCATGCGGGTTTTCAGGGTTTCCAGCAGCTCCGGCAGCTTGTCCAGGCAACTGCGCAGGTCCGGCAGATCGACGTCGTAGGTATTTTCGACACTGATCGACTGACGGCGGCTGTCGTTGTGCACCAGCCGGTCATCAATCCCACGGGCCAGACTCCACAACCGCTCACCGAAACTGCCGAATTCGCGCACCAGCGCCAACTTGTCCCACTCGCGCAAGTGCAGGCAGTCGACGATGCCGAGCTTACCCAGCTTGTCGGCGGTGACTTTGCCGACACCGTGCAGCTTACTCACCGGCAAACCGCTGACAAAATCCTCAACCTGATCCGGGGTGATGACGAACAGCCCGTTGGGCTTCTTCCAGTCGCTGGCGATCTTCGCCAGAAACTTGTTCGGAGCGACGCCGGCAGAAACGGTGATGTGCAACTGATTGGACACTCGCCGCCGAATGTCCTGCGCGATGCGCGTGGCGCTGCCGCCGAAATGCGCGCTGTCGGAGACGTCGAGATAGGCTTCGTCCAGCGACAGCGGTTCGATCAGCTCGGTGTAATCGCGAAAGATCGTGTGGATTTCCTTCGAGGCTTCGCGATAGGCGTCCATGCGCGGTTTGACGATGGTCAGGTCCGGGCACAGCTTCAAGGCGTGCCCGGACGACATCGCCGACCGCACACCATACGCCCGCGCTTCATAGTTGCAGGTGGCAATCACCCCGCGCCGATCCGCCGACCCACCCACCGCCAATGGCTTACCGGCCAGGTTCGGGTCGTCGCGCATCTCGATGGCGGCGTAGAAACAGTCACAGTCGACGTGGATGATTTTTCGCTGGGTCATGACAGAAAAGGAAACATGGCGAGCCGGATCCGCAGTATCTCACTGACACCTGTATATAGCACCAGTAGTCTGAATGTTCTTTCTAGACCGTAGGAAAAGACCGGTGAATTTATTTTCTCAATCGAAAAACGCTATCCGATAGAGCTGAAAGCCTTGCCCCACCTGCCCTGCGCGCCCTTCGCCCAAAGTAGAAATAGCGCTAACCGATTGAACAGGAACAGATTTATCCAGATTCAAGGTTGACAGCCCAGCGATCCTCTGTAGAATGCCGACACACAGACGCGGGATGGAGCAGTCTGGTAGCTCGTCGGGCTCATAACCCGAAGGTCGTCGGTTCAAATCCGGCTCCCGCAACCAAACATCAAAAAAGGCTACTCGAAAGAGTGGCCTTTTTTGTGCCTGTCTGTTTTTCACACCAGCTTGCGCACCAAGCGCCTTGAGCAAACAGGAATTCGTTGCATTTCCGAAACTTACCGCTCGGCTGCGACCGTTTGACGCAAATACACACTTATTTGACCCTTTACGGGATTAGCGGTTGACACCCCGCCGTTCGCCTGTAGAATGCCGCCACACAGACGCGGGATGGAGCAGTCTGGTAGCTCGTCGGGCTCATAACCCGAAGGTCGTCGGTTCAAATCCGGCTCCCGCAACCAAACATCAAAAAAGGCTGCTCGAAAGAGTGGCCTTTTTTGTATCTGTGGAAAAAGTCCTTTCGCAACAATGATCTGTCACGCTGCAGTGAAACGCTCAGGATCATCAGACCCGCCGAGTTGCGACTATGCTTGAGTCGCACGCAAGACGTCTGCAATCCATGACCCGCCCTCGCCGATACTCGATGAGAGGCGTAGTATTTTGTGATTATTTTTTTCTACAGGGATTGGTAACTTGGCTGGATACCTCCATCCTGTCGCGCACAATCCAAGAGGTGATTGATGCGCGCCAACTCGTCTGATTCACAAGACACCGTCACAGCAGACCATCCGATCAAACCCGAGCGCCTGCGCTTGCTGGATCGGTTAAGCAAATATCGTCAACCGATCGGTCTGGCGGTCACGTTGCTGCTGTTTGCCATTGCGCTGATTGCCTGTCGCCATCTGCTGAGCGAACTCGATCTCGATGCCCTGCATGACTCGATCCTGGCCGTGCCGAAACCGGCCCTGCTCGGCGCAGTGGGGGCGACGGTCGTCGGCTTCATCATATTGCTGGGCTATGAATGGTCGGCCAGCCGCTATGCTGGCGTGACCTTGCCGCCGCGGACTCTGGCACTGGGCGGCTTCACTGCGTTTGCGATTGGCAACGCCATTGGCCTGTCGCTGCTGTCCGGCGGCTCGGTACGCTACCGTTTATATGCACGACATGGTCTGGGGGCGTCGGAAGTCGCACACATGACCCTGTTCGCCAGCCTGTCGCTGGGTTGCGCCCTGCCACCGCTGGCTGCCCTCGCGACCCTGAGCAACCTGCCCGCCGCCTCCGCCGCCCTGGGCCTGTCGGAAGGCCTGCTCGGCACGATTGCCATGGTGGTGCTGGGGCTTGGCGCGATTCTGGCGATCGGCATCTATCGTCGACGCCTGCCGGAGCAGCCGTACCGCGACAACCTGCTGGTCAGGGCCGGCCGCCGGACCTTGCGCCTGCCGGGCCGACGCCTGACCTTCCTGCAACTGATCATCACCGCCCTCGACGTCGCCGCAGCGGCCACCGTGCTCTATCTGCTGCTGCCGGAAGCTCCGCCCTTCGGCGCCTTCCTGCTGGTGTATCTGCTCGCCTTGGCCGCCGGGGTCCTCAGCCATGTGCCGGGGGGTGTCGGGGTTTTCGAAGCGATCCTGCTGGCCGCGTTCGCCGATACGCTCGGTGCCGCGCCACTGGCCGCTGCTCTGCTGCTCTATCGCCTGATCTACGTGGTGCTGCCGCTGCTGGTGGCCTGCGTGTTTTTACTGATCAACGAAGGCCAGCGCCTGTTCCAGACCCAGACCATGCGTGCGGCGTCGGGTCTGGCAGCGCCGATTCTGGCGGTACTGGTATTCCTGTCCGGCGTGGTGCTGCTGTTTTCCGGCGCGACCCCGGAGATCGACACTCGCCTGGAACACATCGGTTTCCTGATCCCGCATCGTCTGGTCGACGCCTCGCACTTCGGCGCCAGCCTGATCGGCGTGTTGTGCCTGCTGCTCGCCCAGGGCCTGCGCCGCCGACTGTCGGCCGCGTGGATGCTGACCACCATTCTGTTGCTGGTCGGCGCCCTGCTCTCGCTGCTCAAAGGCTTCGACTGGGAAGAAGCCACGCTGATGACACTCACCGCCGCGTTGCTGGGGGTGTTCCGCCGCTCGTTCTATCGCCCGAGTCGCCTGACCGAACTGCCGTTCTCGCCGCTGTACCTGGTGGCCAGCCTCTGCGTATTGGGCGCTTCGACCTGGCTGCTGCTGTTCGCCTATCAGGACGTACCGTACAGCCATCAACTGTGGTGGCAGTTCACCCTCGACGCTGACGCCCCACGTGGCCTGCGCTCGCTGCTCGGCGCGGCCGTGCTGTTGCTGGTGATCGCCCTGACCTGGCTGCTGCGCACCGCTCGCCCGGTGATCCATCTGCCGACCCCGGACGAACTCGATCGCGCCGCGAAGATTCTGATGGCCTCCTCGCAACCCGATGGCGGCCTCGCGCTGACCGGTGACAAGGCGCTGCTGTTTCACCCCAACGACGAGGCGTTTCTGATGTACGCCCGCCGTGGTCGCAGCCTGGTGGCGCTGTACGACCCGATCGGCCCCGGCCAGCAGCGCGCCGAGATGATCTGGCAGTTCCGCGACCTGTGCGACATTCATCACACCCGTCCCGTGTTCTATCAAGTTCGCGCAGAGAACCTGCCGTACTACATGGACATCGGCCTGACCGCGATCAAGCTCGGCGAAGAAGCCCGGGTCGATCTGCAGCGCTTTGACCTGGAAGCCAAGGGCAAAGAGATGAAGGATCTGCGCTACACCTGGAACCGTGGCACCCGCGATGGTCTGTCGCTGGAAATCCACGAGCCGGGCCAGGCGCCGATGGACGAGCTCAAAGTGATTTCCGATGCGTGGCTGACCGGCAAGAACGTGCGTGAGAAAGGTTTCTCCCTCGGCCGCTTCAGCGACGATTACCTGAAGCATTTCCGCATTGCGGTGATTCGCTTCGAAGGCCGCCCGGTGGCGTTCGCCAACCTGCTCGAGACCTACAGCCATGACCTGGCCAGTCTCGACCTGATGCGCGCGCACCCGGACGCCCCCAAGCTGACCATGGAATTCATGATGGTCGGCCTGATTCAACACTATAAGAGTCACGGATACGCGCGCTTCAGCCTGGGCATGGTGCCGTTGTCGGGGTTGCAACCCCGGCGTGGTGCACCGCTGACCCAGCGTCTGGGCTCGATGGTCTTCCGCCGTGGTGAGCAGCTGTACAACTTCCAAGGCTTGCGCCGCTTCAAAGACAAGTTCCAGCCTGACTGGGAACCCCGTTATATGGCCGTGCCCGCCGGACTCGATCCGCTGGTGGCGCTGGCCGATACTGCTGCCCTGATCGCGGGCGGCTTGACTGGATTGGTGAAACGCTGATGATTCAACGCTCCCTGAAGTACATCCTGGCCGCACTGATTGTGCTGGCCGTGATTGCCGGCGGCGGTTACTGGTACCTCAAACGTCCGGCCCCCCAACCGACGCTGCAACCGCTGACTGCCGCTGACGGCACGGTCATGACCCGCGTGATCCCGGGCACCCAGCCCAAGGCGCAGGTGCTGGTGACGGTCAATGACGACCAGAAGCTGACCGACAACCAACTGAGCACCCTGAGCCGCAGCGCCTCGGCGCAGATCGTTCAGGTGATTCTGCCCAAGGACTGCCTGCAACAGAGCCGCGCCCTGCAAACCGGCCTGCGCGAACTGAATGGCCCAGCCACGCTGGTCAGCGGTATCGGCCCTGGCGCCGTGCTGGCCTGGCGCTGGTTGTCCGAGCAGAAGGACGACAAGGCCCAGGCCATCTCGGTTGACCTGGCGCTGGAAAAACCCGGCTGCACGCACCTGCTGCCGAAATCCGCGGCTCATGGCCACTGGCTGGTGGCGTGGAACGACAACCCGGACGACACCAGCGCCGGTTTCGTACGCGATCAACCGAACGCCGAAACCAGCATCAGCGACTACGACATCAACCTGCCGCAAGTGCTGAACAACGAACTGCGCAAGATCCTCGTCGGCGGCGACAAGGCCAACGGCGGTCTGGCGATCCCGGTGGTTGAAGTGCCGGCCGGTCAGGCGAAAGACACTGTGACCCTGTTCCTCTCCGGTGACGGCGGCTGGCGCGACCTCGACCGCGACGTGGCCGGCGAGATGGCCAAGATCGGCTACCCGGTGGTCGGCATCGACACCCTGCGCTACTACTGGCAGCACAAGAGCCCGGAGCAAAGCGCGCTGGACCTGACCGAACTGATGCAGCACTACCGCCAGAAATGGGGCACCAAGCGCTTCATCCTGACCGGTTACTCGTTCGGTGCCGACGTCCTGCCGGCAATCTACAACCGCCTGCCAGACACCGAGCAGCAGCGCGTCGACGCCATCATCCTGCTGGCCTTCGCCCGCACCGGCAGCTTCGAAATCGAAGTCGAAGGCTGGCTCGGCAACGCCGGCAAAGAAGCCGCCACCGGCCCGGAAATGGCCAAGCTGCCAGCCGCCAAAGTGGTGTGCATCTATGGCGCAGAAGAAACCGATGAAAGCGGTTGCACCGACAAGACTGCAGTGGGCGAAGCAGTAAAACTGCCCGGCGGCCACCACTTCGACGAGAACTACCCGGCGCTGGCCAAGCGTCTGGTGGATCTGATCGAGAAACGCCAGAGCAAGGACTCGGTCGCCGAAGAGTGATCTAAAACGCCTCACAAAAAGCCCCCGCAACTTCACCGTTACGGGGGCTTTTTTACATCTCGGATGATGAACTCGTCCCCCTGTAGGAGTGAGCCTGCTCGCGATAGCGGAGTGTCAGCCACCTATTTGCCAACTGACACACCGCTATCGCGAGCAGGCTCACTCCTACAAGGGATGGCGCTGGATTCGAGATTTTTGTGCAGTGACCGTAAATCTCTTGACTCTTCAAGAAGCTAAAAACGCCAAGTGTCCACATTCCATAAAACGTGGACACCTGCTTAATTGGCATTATCGAATCGTCAACTTCACACTCATTCATCTACCGAACAAATACCCACAAAATCGCCAGCAACGTTTAGTTTCGTTTACGTCTGGTTTCGCAATATCGGATGACGCCCACAGACCTTGTAGGCAAACTCCGAATCTCATATTTGAGCGGCTTGCTGCCCTGTTGCGCTGTTTTTTGACGGGATACTCTCCGGACGTCGCTGACTCATTCAGCGATCGGGTGTGGTAACCCGGCTAGGCAAAGTGCAGCAGGCCTCCTTCAGGCCTTCAGGTGTTTTTACGCCCGTTTTATGGCTGCTGTACGTGGGAGACCTTCGGGTCTGCCGGGTTCTTTGCTCTTCCGGTTTACCACCCTGCGTACAGCTGCCACCCATTCGCGTGGTAACGAATGTGGCAGCTCCTTGTTTTAGGGAGCGAAACAATGAGCAAAGAAAGTCCGTTAACGTCTTCAGACCTTACAACCATCGGCTTCACCCCCTTCCTCTACCATTCGGATCAAGCGTTATTCAACGTCCGCTCCGGCATCCCCATCGCCGATGCCTTGTCACAAGCGTCCGACCTGCTGTGCCTCGCCAAATCCTTCGCCGAGGATGCCGCCTACAACACAGACACCGACCGCCATGCCTGGGCCGCGCATTACCTGACGGTGATGGGCAAGGCTTTGATTGATGACGTGATCCAAGCGCTAATCCCACGACCTGCGCGGACGAAGACCGAATCCAATCTGTCTGAAAACCTGTAGAGACACAGAGATCAAAAGATCGCAGCCTTCGGCAGCTCCTACATGGAATGCAAAACCTGTAGGAGCTGCCGAAGGCTGCGATCTTTTGATCTGAAGTGTTCGACTGACACTACGTCTTCGCCATCAAGCTCGCTCCCACAGGGGATTTTGTAGTGGATTTGAAGTTTATGCACAGGCACAAAAAAGCCCCCGCCAGCCGCAAGGCTGACGGGGGCTTTTCAGTTGATGCAGGACTACATCTCCACCTGCGTCCCCAATTCAATCACCCGGTTCAGCGGCAGATTGAAGAACCTCAGGTTGCCGTTGGCGTTCTTCAACATGAACGCAAACAGCGCCTCACGCCAACGCGCCATGCCCTCAAGTTTCGAAGCAATCACCGTTTCCCGGCTGAGGAAGTACGTGGTGCGCATCGGGCTGAAGTCCAGATCATCCAGATGACACAGCTTCAGCGCTTGCGGCACGTCCGGCTCATCGGTGAAGCCGAAGTGCAGGATCACCCGGAAGAAGCCTTCGCCGTGGGCCTCAACCTCGAAGCGGCGCGATGACGGCACACGCGGAATGTCTTCGTAGACCACGGTCAGCAGCACCACTTGCTCGTGCAGCACCTGGTTATGCAGCAGGTTGTGCAACAGCGCGTGAGGCACGGCGTCGGAGCGCGCGGTGAGGAACACCGCCGTGCCCTGCACCCGGTGCGGCGGTTGTACGCGGATGCTGCTGATGAAGATCGGCAGCGGTAGCGCGCCTTCGTCGAGACGCTCGACCAGCAATTGCTTGCCGCGCTTCCAGGTGGTCATCAGCACGAACAAGGCGATACCGGCGATTACCGGGAATGCACCGCCCTGGACGATCTTCGGCACGTTGGCGGCGAAGTACAGGCCGTCCACCAGCAGGAAACCGATCAGCACCGGCACCGCGAGGATCGGTGGCCACTTCCACAGCAGCAGCATCACCGCCGACACCAGAATGGTGGTCATCAGCATGGTGCCGGTGACTGCCACGCCGTAGGCCGAGGCCAAAGCGCCGGAGGATTCGAAGCCCAGCACCAGCAGGACTACGCCAACCATCAACGCCCAGTTCACCGCGCCAATGTAGATCTGGCCCTGCTCGTCGCTGGAGGTGTGCTGAATGTACATGCGCGGGATGTAACCGAGCTGGATCGCCTGACGGGTCAGGGAGAACGCGCCGGAAATGACCGCTTGCGATGCAATGACGGTTGCCAGCGTCGACAGTCCCACCAGCGGAATCAGCGCCCAGCTCGGCGCCAGCAGGTAGAACGGGTTACGTGCCGCTTCCGGGTTTTCCAGCAGCAGAGCGCCCTGACCGAAGTAGTTCAGCACCAGCGCCGGCAGCACCAGCAGGAACCACGCACGGGCAATCGGCTTGCGGCCGAAGTGGCCCATGTCGGCATACAACGCTTCGGCACCGGTCAGCGCCAGCACCACCGCGCCGAGAATTGCCACGCCCATGCCGGTATGCACCATGAAGAAACGCACCGCCCAGACCGGGTTCAGTGCGTGTAGTACGTCCGGGGTGTGGCTGATGCCATAGACGCCGAGGGCGCCGAGGACGAGGAACCAGGTGACCATGATCGGCCCGAACAGAATGCCGATCCGCGCCGTACCGTGGCTCTGGATCAGGAACAACCCGACCAGCACCACCAGCGACAGCGGCACCACCCAGTGATCAATTCCATCGAATGCCAGACCCAGGCCTTCGATCGCCGACAAAACGGAAATCGCCGGGGTGATCATGCTGTCGCCGTAAAACAACGCTGCGCCGATCAGTCCGCAAACCACCAGCAACGAACGCAACTTCTTGCGCTTGCCCGCCGCACGACGTGCCAGTGCGGTCAGCGCCATGATGCCGCCCTCGCCCTGGTTGTCGGCGCGCAGGACGAACATCATGTACTTGATCGAGACGACCCAGATCAGCGACCAGAAGATCAACGACAGAATGCCCAGCACCCCATCGTGATTGACGGGCACGCCATACGCGCCGGAAAACACTTCTTTGAGGGTGTACAACGGGCTCGTGCCGATGTCGCCGTAAACCACCCCGACTGCCGCGACCAGCATGCTCAGCGGTTTTGCAGCCGAATGCTCGGCGCCCGCCGCCTGACTACTTGCCTGACCCATCCAACACTCCTACTTCTCAGAACCGGCTTCTTGAATGAAGCACTATGCTTTGTGGTGCAGCATGCGCTGTTTTACCCGTTGTTACAGACGTTTTGTTGACTGTAAAAAATTGGTAAAGCTCAACGGCGCGAAGCATAGCGCAGCACTCGTCGTATTTCCCTGCATAAAGCTGGTCAAGTGCGTTGCTCACCGCTAGAATTGCGCACTTTTTGATCAGAGGCGCCCTTCAAGCGCCCGTCCGTCGGCTTTTCGCATCAGGAAAGCGGCGTCACAAAACACCGAGGTTAGACATGTCCACCACTCCTGCGCCGGCCAATCCAAAGGTTGGCTTCGTATCTCTGGGTTGCCCGAAAGCACTGGTCGACTCCGAGCGCATCCTGACCCAGCTGCGCATGGAAGGCTATGACGTGGTGTCCACCTATCAGGACGCCGACGTGGTCGTGGTCAACACCTGCGGTTTCATCGATTCGGCCAAGGCTGAATCGCTGGAAGTGATCGGCGAGGCGATCAAGGAAAACGGCAAGGTGATCGTCACCGGTTGCATGGGCGTGGAAGAAGGCAACATCCGCGACGTACACCCGAGCGTGCTGGCCGTGACCGGTCCGCAGCAGTACGAACAAGTGGTCAACGCGGTGCACGAAGTGGTGCCGCCGCGTCAGGATCACAACCCGCTGATCGACCTGGTGCCGCCGCAAGGCATCAAGCTGACCCCGCGCCACTACGCGTACCTGAAGATTTCCGAAGGCTGCAACCACAGCTGCAGCTTCTGCATCATCCCGTCGATGCGCGGCAAACTGGTGAGCCGTCCGGTCGGCGACGTACTCGACGAGGCCCAGCGTCTGGTCAAATCCGGCGTCAAAGAGCTGCTGGTGATCTCCCAGGACACCAGCGCTTACGGCGTCGATGTGAAATACCGCACCGGTTTCTGGAACGGCGCGCCGGTGAAAACCCGCATGACCGAACTCTGCGAAGCGCTGAGCACCTTGGGCGTCTGGGTTCGTCTGCACTACGTTTACCCGTACCCGCACGTTGACGAGCTGATCCCGCTGATGGCCGCCGGCAAGATCCTGCCGTACCTGGACATCCCGTTCCAGCACGCCAGCCCGAAAGTGCTGAAGTCGATGAAACGCCCGGCGTTCGAAGACAAGACCCTGGCGCGGATCAAGAACTGGCGCGAAATCTGCCCGGACCTGATCATCCGTTCGACCTTCATCGTTGGTTTCCCGGGTGAGACCGAAGAGGATTTCCAGTACCTGCTCAACTGGCTGACCGAAGCCCAACTCGACCGCGTCGGCTGCTTCCAGTACTCGCCGGTAGACGGCGCGCCCGCCAATGACCTGGACCTGGAAGTGGTCCCGGACGACGTCAAGCAGGACCGTTGGGAGCGCTTCATGGCGCACCAGCAAGCAATCAGCTCGGCCCGTCTGCAGATGCGCATCGGCCGCGAGATCGAAGTGCTGGTGGACGAAGTCGACGAGCAAGGCGCGGTCGGCCGCTGCTTCTTCGATGCCCCGGAAATCGACGGCAATGTGTTCATCGATAACGGCAGCAACCTCAAGCCTGGCGACAAGGTCTGGTGCAAGGTGACTGACGCCGACGAATACGACCTGTGGGCTGAACAGATTTGACGCCTGACTGATGTAGGAGCTGCCGCAGGCTGCGATCTTTTGACTTTGTCTTTTAACAGCAAGGATCAAAAGATCGCAGCCTTCGGCAGCTCCTGCAGACGTTGTACTGAATTTGAAAAGCCCCGCTCTTTTTACGAGATGCGGGGCTTTTTTACGGCTATCGTTTAGCGGGGGACGGACTCCCTTGAAACGAACATGAGGCCATCGGGCATGCGTCAGCATTCGGTCATTCACACGCCGAAACTCAGCGATTATCAGGAACTGACCCGGGTCTGGGAGGCCTCGGTCCGCGCGACCCATGATTTTCTGCCGGACAGTTACATCGAATTGCTGCGCAATCTGGTGCTCACCCGTTATCTGGACGCGGTGATGTTGATCTGCACCAAGGATCATCAGCAGCGCATTACCGGATTCGCCGGGGTCGCGGCGGGCAAGATCGAGATGCTGTTCATCGATCCCGCCCATCGGGGTCAGGGGCTGGGCAAGAAACTGCTGAACTACGCCATGCAGCACCTGAACGCCGATGAACTGGACGTCAACGAACAGAACCCGCAGGCACTGGGCTTTTACTTCAAGCAAGGTTTTGAAGTGATCGGTCGCTCGGAAGTCGATGGCATGGGCCAGCCGTATCCGTTGCTGCACATGCGCTTGCGTCAGAATCAACAGCGCTCAAACCATGCCTGACACACCACAAAACCCCATGTAGGAGTGAGCCTGCTCGCGATAGCGCCAGATCAGCCAACATCCATGTCAAATGTCAGATGGCTATCGCGAGCAGGCTCACTCCTACAAAAAGCCACACCGTGAAATGGAACCGGGCTTAACCGGCGCCAGGCAGGTACAATGCCCACCCCTTTTTTGTTACGGCCCTGTCATGACTGACCCGATTCGCCTCTCCAAACGCCTCATCGAACTGGTTGGTTGCTCCCGCCGGGAGGCCGAGCTGTTCATCGAGGGCGGCTGGGTCACCGTGGACGGCGAAGTGATCGACGAGCCGCAGTTCAAGGTCGGCGACCAGAAAGTCGAGCTCGACAAAGACGCCAAGGCCACCGCGCCCGAGCCAGTCACCCTGCTGCTCAACGTGCCGGCCGGCATGGACGTCGACACCGCCATGCAAACGCTGGGCGCCGACACCCTCAGCGAAGAACACCGCTACGGCAAACGTCCGTTGCGCGGGCACTTCCTGCGCCTGACCGCCAGTGCCGATCTGCAACCCGGCGCCAGCGGCCTGCTGGTGTTCACCCAGGACTGGAAAGCGCTGCGCAAGCTCACCGCCGACGCGGCCAAGATCGAGCAGGAATACGTGGTTGAAGTCGAAGGCGACATGGTCGCTCATGGCCTCAATCGCCTGCAGCACGGCCTTACCCACAAGGGCAAGGAGCTGCCGCCGGTCAAGGCCAGCTGGCAGAACGAAAACCGTCTGCGCTTCGCCATGAAGAACCCGCAACCGGGGATCATCGCCCAGTTTTGCGAAGCGGTTGGCCTGAAGGTCATCGGTATTCGCCGCATCCGCATCGGCGGCGTGTCGATCGGCAAGGTTCCGGTCGGCCAATGGCGCTACCTGTCCGGCAAAGAGAAGTTCTGACGCCTCTGTAGCCGCCACACATTCCGGCAACGCGTCTGCGCGTTGCCCACAACGAAATATCAGGATTGCCCACATGATTCATAACGACGTACTGCGCAGCGTGCGCTACATGCTCGACATCAGCGACAAGAAAGTCATCGAGATCATCAAGCTCGGCGGCATGGACGCGGAGCTGAAAGACGTGGTCGCGTACCTCGACAAGAAAGAAGAAGACGAAGAAGGCTTCGTGCGCTGCCCGGACGAAGTCATGGCGCACTTCCTCGATGGCCTGGTGATCTTCAAGCGTGGCAAGGACGAAAGCCGTCCGCCGCAGCCGATCGAAGTGCCGGTGACCAACAACATCATCCTGAAGAAGCTGCGCGTGGCCTTCGAACTCAAAGAAGACGACATGCACGCCATCCTCAAGGCTGCCGAGTTCCCGGTGTCCAAGCCTGAGCTGAGCGCGCTGTTCCGCAAGGTCGGCCACACCAACTACCGCCCGTGCGGCGACCAGTTGCTGCGCAACTTCCTCAAGGGCCTGACTCTGCGCGTTCGCGGCTGATCGCGGAAGATGACTTACAGCGTCTCTCCTATCGGCTTCGTGCGCTCCTGCTTCAAGGAGAAGTTCGCCATCCCGCGCCAGCCGCAACTGGCCCCCGCCGCCCGTGGCGTGCTGGAACTGGTGGCGCCGTTCGATCAGGGTGATGCCGTGCAAGGTCTGGAGCAGGTCAGTCATGTCTGGCTGCTGTTCCTGTTTCATCAGGCGCTGGAAGAAAAGCCGCGCCTGAAAGTGCGCCCGCCACGGCTGGGCGGCAACAAGTCCATGGGCGTGTTCGCCACCCGCGCCACCCACCGTCCCAATGGCATCGGCCAGTCAGTCGTGAAGCTGGACAAGGTCGAGGCCAATCGGCTGTTCATCTCGGGAATAGACTTGCTCGACGGCACGCCGATTCTCGACATCAAACCCTATGTGCCTTACGCCGACATCATCGCTGACGCCACCAACAGCATCGCCAGCGCGGCGCCACAGCTGATCGCCGTGCAGTGGACGGACGCCTCGCTGCAACAGGCGCACACACATGCACAGCGCCTTGGTGAGCCCTTGGTCGAGTTGATCGAGCAGTGCCTGGCGCAGGATCCGCGTCCGGCGTATCAAACGCCGGCGCCGGAGCGCGAGTACGGCGCGCAGTTCTGGGATCTGGACGTACGCTGGCACTACCCGACGCCGGAGCAGATCCGCGTGCTGGAAGTGATCCTTGCCAACGCCTGAAGTATCGCTCTACATGGATTGTGGCAGGCATGAAGGAAATGTTTCGGGCATACAAAAGCCCCCATTGCCTTCGCCGGCAATGGGGGCTTTTTCGTGGTGCTTACTTCTCGACGAACGCACGCTCGATCAGGTAATCACCCGGCTCGCGCATACGCGCCGAGATCTTCAGGCCGAAGCTGTCGAGCACTTCGCTGGTCTCGTCGAGCATGCTCGGGCTGCCGCAGATCATCGCGCGGTCGTCCTGCGGGTTGATCGGTGGCAGACCGATGTCGCTGAACAGCTTGCCGCTGCGCATCAGGTCGGTCAGGCGGCCCTGGTTCTCGAACGGCTCGCGGGTCACGGTCGGGTAGTAGATCAGCTTGTCACGCAGCGCTTCGCCGAAGAACTCGTTCTGCGGCAGGTGCTCGGTGATGAATTCGCGGTAGGCGACTTCGTTGACGTAACGCACGCCGTGCACCAGGATCACTTTTTCAAAGCGCTCGTAGGTTTCCGGGTCCTGGATCACGCTCATGAATGGCGCCAGACCAGTGCCGGTGCTCAGCAGGTACAGATGCTTGCCCGGGTTCAGGTCGTCGAGGACCAGGGTGCCGGTAGGCTTCTTCGAGATGATGATCTCGTCGCCTTCCTTCAGGTGCTGCAGCTGCGACGTCAGCGGACCATCAGGCACCTTGATGCTGAAGAACTCGAGATGCTCTTCCCAGTTCGGGCTGGCGATCGAGTAAGCGCGCATAAGCGGGCGGCCGTTGGGCTGTTGCAGGCCGATCATCACGAACTGACCGTTCTCGAAGCGCAGGCCCGGATCGCGGGTGCACTTGAAGCTGAACAGAGTGTCGTTCCAGTGGTGAACACTGAGGACACGCTCGTGGTTCATGTTGCTCATGTACGTGGGACTCCTGGATATTGGGTCTGCGCTCGCCTTTGCGGCCGACAGTGCGCAATTGCATCGCATTCTAATAGCGACGACAATATCTGTTAACTGGATTATTAAGATAAGGGTTATCGGTTATATCGATATGCGATTTACTCTTCGTCAACTGCAAGTCTTCGTCGCCGTCGCCCAGCAGGAAAGCGTATCCCGTGCTGCGGGTCTGCTCAACCTCTCGCAATCGGCGGCAAGCACCTCGATCACCGAACTGGAGCGCCAGTCCAGCTGCCAGCTGTTCGATCGCGCCGGCAAACGCCTGAGCCTCAACGCCCTCGGCAAGCAGCTGTTGCCGCAAGCGGTGGCCCTGCTCGACCAGTCCAAGGAAATCGAAGACCTGCTCAATGGCAAATCCGGCTTCGGCTCACTGTCGGTGGGCGCCACGCTGACCATTGGCAATTACCTGGCGACCTTGCTGATCGGCGGCTTCATGCAGCGCCATCCGGAAAGTCAGGTGAAGCTGCACGTACAGAACACTGCCAACATCGTGCACCAGGTCGCCCACTACGAAATTGATCTGGGTCTAATCGAAGGCGATTGCAGCCATCCGGACATCGAAGTGCAGAGTTGGGTCGAGGATGAGCTGGTGGTGTTCTGTGCGCCGCAACATCCGCTGGCCCAACGCGGCAGCGCGACCATGGAAGAGTTGACGCATGAGGCGTGGATTCTGCGTGAACAGGGCTCTGGCACGCGGCTGACCTTCGATCAGGCCATGCGTCACCATCGCAGTGCGCTGAATATCCGTCTGGAACTGGAACACACCGAAGCGATCAAGCGCGCAGTGGAATCAGGGCTGGGGATTGGCTGCATCTCGCGGCTGGCACTGCGCGATGCCTTTCGGCGCGGCAGTCTGGTGGCGGTGGAAACGCCGGATCTGGATCTGTCCCGGCAGTTCTACTTCATCTGGCACAAACAGAAATACCAGACCTCGGCCATGCGCGAGTTTCTCGAGCTGTGCCGCGCTTTCACCGCCGGGGTGCAGCGCAGCGACGAGATCGTGTTGCCGAGTATCGCTTAAAGTAGAATCACCGCCCACACCAGGGCAATCATGCTCAGCGCCACGAATTGCGCGGCGCTGCCCATGTCCTTGGCGTTCTTGGACAGTGGATGCAGCTCCAGGGAGATGCGGTCGATGGCCGCTTCTACTGCCGAGTTCAGCAACTCGACGATCAATGCCAGCAGGCAGACTGCGATCAGCACAGCCTGTTCGACACGGCTGACATTCAGGAAGAACGTCAGCGGAATCAAAACCACATTGAGCAGCACCAGTTGGCGGAAGGCCGCTTCGCCGGTGAAGGCTGCGCGCAGGCCGTCCAGCGAATAACCGGAAGCGTTGAGGATGCGTTTCAGGCCGGTCTGGCCCTTGAAAGGTGACATAAAGTAAAAACCAACCAAAAAGGAGTGGGAAAGCTAGAGCAACAAAAGTCAAAAAAGCGTGAAGACGCCGGCCATTATTGGCTCGGAATTGACTCAAGTTGTTGCAGAAGTAATGCAGCTTGTGTCCGGGTGCGCACGTTCAACTTGCGAAAGATCGCCGTGACGTGGGCCTTGATGGTTGCCTCGGACACGTTCAGCTCATAGGCAATCTGCTTGTTCAGCAAGCCTTCACAGACCATGGTCAATACGCGGAACTGCTGCGGGGTAAGGCTGGCCAGGCCATCGCTGGCAGCTTTGGCCTCGTCGGAGACTTTGACCGCCTCGAACGCCTGCGGCGGCCAGAACACGTCGCCATCGAGCACTTTGCGCACCGCTTCCTGGATCACGCTCAGGTCGCTGGACTTGGGAATGAAGCCACTGGCGCCGAACTCCCGGGACTTGACCATGACCGAAGCCTCTTCCTGGGCCGAGACCATCACCACCGGAATCTGCGGGTACTGGCCGCGTAGCATGACCAACCCGGAAAACCCGAAAGCGCCGGGCATGTTCAGGTCCAGCAGAACCAGATCCCAGTCAGCCTTTTCGGTCAGGCGCGCTTCCAGTTCGGCGATGCTCGCCACCTCCACCAGTCGTACATCCGGGCCAAGGCCCAGCGTCACCGCTTGATGCAATGCGCTACGAAATAGAGGGTGATCATCGGCAATCAGGATGTCGTATGTGGCCATTTTTCAAATGATCCTGTTTTTGATGGCAGACCCGACGCATTCGGGCCTCACCAAAGCAACTCAAGATACCACCGCACAGCGGTATCCAAAGGGGCACGTTCAACGCCAATCACTTGCAAACACGGCGTTTCAAACCTTGGCCGCACCCTAATCGGCGCCAAGCATGCCCAGCGAAGCCGGGGTGGTCAAGCAGCACGGCCGCCACTGTATGAAGTATGGGCCACTATGGGGCCAACACCGCTTGCGGCTTTCGTATATAAGGCAACAACTCGGCGTGGGCCGGGGTCGACTCGTTCATGTCCAACTGTTGTTTGGCGCCCAGGTAATGCTGGCTGAACACATCGAAATAAGCGTCCAGCGCTGAAGCGGCATCGCTGTCCCCTGCCAGTTCCAGGCACAACGCCGCGACTTCGGCGGTGCACAGGTGCTCGCTGCGGGTGGAACGACGCAGGCGATAGCGCGAGAGTTTGTCAGGCAACAGGCTGAGAATAGGCAAACGATCGAAATACGGACTCTTGCGGAAGATCTTGCGCGCCTCGGTCCAGGTTGCATCCAGCAGAATGAACAGCGGACGCTTGCTGCTATCGACGGCGACAGTGTTGGTCACCCGCGACGGCTCGACGTATTCGCCGGGAAACACCAGGTACGGCTGCCATTGCGGGTCATTGAGCAGCGCCAGCATCTGCGGGTCGGGTTCGGTGCGCGACCAGATGAACGCGTGGTTGTCGCGCACCACGTCGGCGATCAGCCAGCCGGTGTTGCTCGGTTTGAACACTTCCTTGCCGGTCATGATCAGGCACACGCCGGAACGGGTTTCGACCGTCGGTCGCCAGGCGCACAGGCAATGGCTGATGATCACCCGACAGTCGCGGCAGCGCTCGGAGCGAAAACCACGGGCCTGAATCGGCTTGATGCCCTCGTCCTCGCGCTGGTCGCGCAGGCGGGCTACGGCGTTGGGGGCATGATTGGTCACGGGCGACGCACCACAGCAGGGAAACTCGACACGCACAGCACTCGGCAAGGCAATAAAGGCCGGCAGTTTACCAGAGCGGCGAGCGCAAACCTGTACCGTCCCGACCGGCTCCCCTATAATCCGGCGCCACTGAACGCACAGCCACAGGGCTGGTCGAACCACCAGTCACTGAATCAGGAGAGTTTCATGCTGCGCCTAATCGTTCCCACCGCTGCCATCGCGCTGGCGTTGTCCTTCAGCGCACAAGCGGCGTCCTTGAAAGAGCAGAATCTGAACCGAGAACTGCGCAACGTCGCCGAACAAAGCAGCGTCGGCACGCCACGGGCGATCAACGAAGACATTCTTGATCAGGGCTACACCGTTGAGGGCGTTACCCTGATCAACCACCTGAGCGTGCAAGCCAGCCACGCCGAAAAAATGCGTGCTGATCCAAAGGCCGTGTATTTCCAGCTGGGTGCTTCGGTGTGCAGTAACCCGTCGTACCGCAAGCTGATGGCCAAGGGCGCGATCATGCGTTACGACTTCAGTGAATATAAAACCAACAAAGCCATCGGCTCGGCCAGCTATCAGGATTCCGATTGCCCGAAAGCGGCCCCGGCGAAGAAGAAGTAATCATCCGGTGTTGGCGCGCCGCTGTTCATCCTCGGCGCGCAATTCGGCCACCAGGGCCTGCAAGTAGCGAGAACGTCGTTCTCCACCTGCCAACCGACGACAGCACTCCTCTTCGAGACTCACTTGATTGGTCTCGGCTGATGCTTTCAGCATCCGATACAGCTGCGTATCGATCTCCAGAACCACTCTGACCATCTATACCGCCTCCTTGCCTGCTACCCGCGAATCCTTGAAAAGCGCGCACCTTGGGTACGGTTGCTGACTTAAAGCTGTCGTACGGTGCCTGTAAGTTAGTAAATCAGAGCTATTGCTCTACGGTGCACGTTCGGACGAGCGGTGAACGCCCTTTGCCCATCGACAACCAACGGTTGCCAGAAAAGACTTCGCGGCGTAATGATCAATTCAGCGCAATGGCGCACGAGGGTCTAGATTCAAAGTATTCCCGATCACTTGTTCACGGCAGAAAAAGGAGCTGCCGAGTGTGTGTTTTTTGCAGCGCGGCACTGACGCCGCACGTCAGGGCCGCAAGCTCTGTGCAGAAGGAGACGTTGAATGCCTTACCAACCGAATGACCTGCTCAGCCGTCATTTTCAGGAAAGCGGCCCCGACCTCATCAGCAAGGTCGAAGAACAACTCAACCAGGTTTCCCCCAACAGCCCGAATCTGCCGATTTATCGCGACATGATCCTGACCGTGCTGCGCATGGCCCAGGAAGATCACAACCGCTGGAACGCCAAGATCACCCTGCAGGCCCTGCGCGAACTGGAGCAGGCGTTCCGGGTGCTGGAACAGTTCAAGGGACGCCGCAAGGTCACCGTGTTCGGCTCGGCACGCACACCGGTCGAGCATCCACTGTATGCAATGGCCCGGGAACTCGGCGCGGCCCTGACACGCTCGAACATGATGGTCATCACCGGGGCCGGTGGCGGGATCATGGCTGCCGCGCATGAAGGCGCCGGCCGCGATCACAGCCTCGGGTTCAATATCACCCTGCCCTTCGAACAACATGCCAACCCGACCGTCAACGGCACCGGTAACCTGCTGCCGTTTCATTTCTTTTTCACCCGCAAACTGTTCTTCGTCAAGGAAGCCGATGCGCTGGTGCTGTGCCCTGGCGGGTTCGGCACACTGGACGAGGCACTGGAAGTACTGACGCTGATCCAGACTGGTAAAAGCCCATTGGTGCCGGTGGTATTACTGGATGCGCCGGGCGGAACGTTCTGGCAAGGCGCACTGGATTTCATTCGCCAGCAACTCGAAGACAACCGCTACATCCTGCCCACCGACCTGAAACTGATGCGGCTGGTCTACAACGTCGACGAGGCGGTGGAGCAGATCAACCAGTTCTACAGCAACTTCCACTCCAGCCGCTGGCTCAAGCGCCAGTTCGTGATCCGCATGAATCACAAGCTCAGCGATCAAGCGCTGGAGCATATGCAGGAGGCTTTCGCCGATCTGTGTCTGAGTGACCAGTTCCATCAACACGCCTACAGCGGCGAGGAACACGACGAAGCACAGTACAGCCATCTGGTGCGGTTGGCCTTCGCGTTCAATGCCCGGGATCATGGCCGACTCAGGGAACTGGTGGATTACATCAACCTCCCGGAAAACTGGGCCCATACCAGACAGCAGACCACTCAACACACACGTGAGCCCTCGAAGGTTATTTGAAGGCAAAAAAAACGGCCCGCTATTTTCATAGCGGGCCGTTTTTATTTAACCGTCTTAATCGTCCATCCCTCTGCCGCTGAACAAGCGGTTGATCATCTCCATTGAGAAGCCCCGATACGCAAGGAACCGGCCTTGTCTGGCCCGTTCCTTGGCATCAATGGGCAAGTGTCCGGAGAACTTGCGCTGCCACGTATCCCGAAGCTGCTCCTGCCAGTCGATACCGCTTTCACGCAGGGCGAGTTCGATATCGGTGCGTTGCAAACCGCGCTGGCCCAGCTCTTCGCGAATGCGCAAAGGGCCGTAGCCGGAGCGGGCACGGTAGGAAACAAAGCTTTCAAGGTAACGGGCTTCGGAAAGCAGGCCCTCTTCCGTCAAACGGTCGAGGGCTGTTTCGATCATCTGCGCTTCAGCGCCGCGCTGACGCAGTTTACGCGTCAGTTCGACTCGACCATGCTCGCGTCGAGCAAGCAGGTCCATGGCGGTTCGCCGCACCGCGACGAGGGTATCGAGTACGGCGGTGGTCATCGCTGCGATCAGATATCAGCGTCAGCCAAGTCGTCTTCGGTCACTTTGACCGGCGAAGCCTTGGTGTCAGGTGCTGGGGTCAGCAGCTTGTCACGCAGTTGTTTCTCAAGCTTGGCAGCAACTTCCGGATTGTCTGCCAGGAACTTGGCCGAGTTGGCCTTGCCCTGACCAATCTTGGTGCCTTCGTAGGCATACCAGGCGCCGGACTTCTCAACGAAACCATGCAGCACGCCCAGGTCGATCATCTCACCGTTGAGGTAGATGCCCTTGCCGTAAAGAATCTGGAACTCGGCCTGACGGAACGGCGAAGCGACCTTGTTCTTCACAACCTTGACGCGGGTTTCGCTGCCGACCACTTCGTCGCCTTCCTTCACCGCGCCGGTGCGGCGGATGTCGAGACGGACCGACGCGTAGAACTTCAACGCGTTACCACCGGTGGTGGTTTCCGGGCTGCCGAACATCACGCCGATCTTCATGCGGATCTGGTTGATGAAGATCACCAGGCAGTTGGCGTTCTTGATGTTACCGGTGATTTTACGCAGTGCCTGGGACATCAGACGGGCTTGCAGGCCCACATGCATGTCACCCATTTCGCCTTCGATTTCAGCTTTCGGTACCAGCGCGGCCACGGAGTCGACGATGATCACGTCTACTGCGTTGGAGCGCACCAGCATGTCGGTGATTTCCAGCGCCTGTTCGCCGGTATCCGGCTGGGACACCAGCAGGTCATCGACGTTGACGCCCAGCTTGCCGGCGTACTCAGGGTCGAGGGCGTGTTCAGCGTCGACGAAAGCGCAGGTCGCGCCGGCTTTTTGAGCCTGGGCGATCACGGACAGAGTCAGTGTGGTTTTACCGGAGGATTCAGGACCGTAGATTTCAACAATACGGCCTTTTGGCAGGCCGCCGATGCCGAGTGCAATGTCCAGACCCAGAGAGCCAGTGGAGATGGATGGGATCGCCTGACGGTCCTGATCGCCCATACGCATTACGGCACCCTTGCCGAATTGACGTTCGATCTGACCCAGGGCCGCAGCCAAGGCTTTCTTCTTGTTGTCGTCCATTAAAGTCCTCACGTAATCAATAAGGCCTGACGGCCAACACCTGTATAAGTAGCCAGTATTATTCCACAGCGTTCGCGGATCGCCTACCCCTGATTTTCGATTTCTCGTGCCGCTAGTCGCAGAAGCCCCTCTAGCGCGGCCTTCACCGTTTGTCGGCGGACTTCGTCGCGGTTACCGGGGAAGTGCTGGACCTCGCTGGAAACCGCGTCGCCCACTCCCCAGGCCAGCCACACCGTGCCCACCGGTTTGTTCGGTGTACCGCCGTCGGGCCCGGCCACGCCGCTGACCGCCACGGCAAACCGTGCCAGGCTGTTTTTCTGCGCGCCACGCACCATCGACTCGACCACCTCGCGACTGACCGCCCCCACCGTGCCGAACAGTTCGGCGGGGACATTCAATTGCTGGGTTTTCTGCCGGTTGGAGTACGTCACGTAACCGGCCTCGAACCACGCCGAGCTCCCCGGAATGCGCGTGATCGCTTCGGCAATCCCGCCACCGGTGCAGGATTCGGCGGTGGTGACGTGGGCATTGAGCAATTGCAGACGTCGGCCAAGCTCGGCAGCCAGTTGAGTGATCTCTTTCACGGTGCGCTCCGGATCGGGTGGAATGACTACCACCGTACACGAGCCGGTTGCGCTTTCAATACACAGACTCATTCAAAATGTTCGGGCGCCAGCGCTCTGACATAGGCCTGACACGCCTGCAGGGCGATCAGTCCGCGGTCGCCGGTGTCGGTGATGGCGATAATTCGTTGAGCATGCGCCGGGTCAAGTCGGGCGCGTACGGTTGCATGATCCACGCCGCCGGTGCTGGCGGTGGCTGGCAGCCCGCAGCCCTGGGCAGCGTCGCCTGCGTCGATGAGGACTGACAGGCGCAGATCAGCAGTGGCAAGACGATCGCGCAGGCGATCCTGATCACGTTGGGCATCGCTCATGGCTCGATAGTGGGTTTGTTCACTGGTCGCGAGGCGTTGCTCGAGGGCCAGACGCTTGTCCTGCTCGGCCTGCTGCGCGGTGGCAGCAGCCGAGGTCAGTTGATTGAGGGTGTCGGCCTGCTGTCGCGCCTGCTCGGCCAGTTGGCGACCGTAGCGCCAATCCTGAAACTGCCAGGCCAGCGCGGCCGAGCCACCGGCCAGCAGCAAAAGACCGATCAGCCGCCAGACGTTCAGGGCTGGCATAGCACCGCCCTCGCCCGTGCCCAGATGTCGAGGCGATCCTGCAGGCCATTCAACCCGCCGTTGATTCGGCGGGTGATGCTGTTGAACTGGTCGCGATCAGCCAGTTCGTTCAAACCGTTCTGCTCCCAGAACCACGCGGCAGACTCGGCCGCCCATTGCGGCTGTTCCAGCAACTCCGGCAAGGACAGCAGACGCTCGTCGCCAAACAGACCCAGGCTGCACTGACGATAGTTGCTGCGACCGGTGATCTGGATCAGCCCGCGACCACGATATTTTTGCCCGTCGCCGTCAGCCTCCGGCGTATTGCCCAGACGTAAAGCCAAAGTACCGGTGTCGTATTTGCTCAGGTACTGGTTGTTGCCCAGTTCACGCACGTATTGCAACTGGCCCGACTCGTGGCCGATTTGCGCGAGAAACGCAGCGACCCGTTTGGGCGAGTCGATGCGGTGGTTGTCCATGGCGCTGTTGAGCGCAGAAACAAAAACGCCCGCTTGGCTGCGGGCGTTTGGCATGATGGTTTTAAGGTTGTCTTCAGTTATTTGCATAATGCTCGATCCTCCCTGGATGCTCCGATTGAATCATGGTTGGCGGACAACGGCCCCCAGCCATTTTTTTGCCAGAGTTTTCAGGGTGTTGTTCGGTACTGTGATCCGGGCAGACCGGCGACGATATCTTCATTGGCGAACTTGCCGTTCACCCGCTGTACGCCGGGAACGCTTTCTGGATAATCCATTTGAGCATCCCTGAAGACCTACAGCGCGCTAGCCAACCAACGCGGCGCCACCGGCCGATGCTCGCTGAACGGAAAGAAAGCCCCCTGCGGCCAGTCACGCAATTGACGACGATAGGTTTGTAGTTCGCTGTATTGCTCAGTGGTCAATGTGGTACCGCCGCCGTCCTCCAGCTCATCGCGGTCACGGGCCACCAGACCGTCGGTGGCGGCCAGTTGCGCGGTGCGCCAATGCCGTTCAGCGTCGGCGGCTTCCTCTGCAGAAGGCGGCGGCGGGTCGACGAGAATTGGAAAGCCGTTATCCGCCCGCACACCAATGACTTTTGCCGAGACCGACAGTTGTTGCAGGAGCGAGGTCCAGTAGGCTTGGGGAATTTCGATAACGTCGTCGGGAATGTCCGACAAATGGATACCCGGTACATAAACGCCCCGGGTGCTGGCGCTGAAGAGAACACTGTAGACGTTCATTCAATAACCCTTCACCTGATAGTGGACAGTCCAGCCGGCAGAGACCGTGCCGAGATAGCTGCGTATTTTCAAATGGCACCCGAATTTGTTTGCCGCCGGGTTGCCATTCAGAATAACCATGGCGCTATCGCCCCCGGCATGAGTCGCCACGATGTTGCTGAATGCATTGGGGAAAGCGATAGGGAATACGACATTGATATCGCCGTTGGCATCCGAAACTGCCGATCCCCACTGCTCGATCACACCGCTCGCAAACCGCTGATAGCCGGCGTCGCCAAAGACACCGGAATGAACCGAAGCGAACCGGTCGCTGACCGAGCCGCCGTAAAGGCGCCAGTCGTTGCCTGTGCGGAACAACTGCGCGGAATCACCGATACCCAGTACCAGCGCCCCCACCGTATTGCTGCTGACGATACGGTCATTTGGCGCCGGGTTGATCGTCAGCACACCGGTGCCAAGATTAAGGATGGTCAGCGTGCTTGTGCTCATGACACTGGTGGTAACCGGCATCGTAGCGGTGGCCGCCGTGCTGCTGTAGAAACTCACTACTCCGCCCGCTTGAGCCGCTGTCAGGGCGGCGCTGGTCGTATAGGTCGTGAAACCGGAAAACTGCGTACCGCTGCGGTTCACAAACCCGGTGGTGGCGACGTTCTGGCTGTTATCGAACTGTGGCGGTGTTGCAAACAATCGGTTGCTGCGCAAGGCAGTCAGCAGCTGATCGGTCTTGGCTTCTGACGCGGTGAGGCCGGCGGCCTGGATGACATTAAGCAACTCCTGCGTAATGCCATTGCCCCAACTGGCCGGAATCAACGATCCCGGTTTGCCGGCAATCGGGTCTTCATCAACAAACCGGCCGTTGACCAGTCCGGCACTCGGGACACTGTTTGGATAGTCCACTGTAATTCTCCTTGTGTGTGTGAATCAGGTGTTTACCGTCGTTCCGGGCACCACCGGCCAGCTGATTTCAACGGGGAAACCGACCTGTTGTTCGATACGGTTCAACTCGACGCTGTAGAGCTTCCATTCGATCAGCAGCAGTTGCTCATCATGGTTGGCATCGCCGATGTCTTCGGCGTATTGCAGAGGCGCGATGCGCAGGACGGCGTCGCGAAGCAGTGCGTCGCGCTTGTCGAGACATTGCTGTCTCACGCTCGACAAGCGAGCCTGCTCATCCAGCACCCAGGCGTTGTCGCGCCAGACATGGAACTCACCTGGCCACGGCTGTGCGGTGAGGGTGTCAGGCAATTCACCCAGTTCGCTCCAGATCTGTTGCGCGCCGCCGTCCTTGCGATAAACCACACCACGCCGGTCAATCACTTCACGAGGTACGCCGTTGATGAGCGCCCAGCTGCGACCGGCTTCCGGCTCGGGCAACTCGTACGTCAGTTCGACGGCGTTGGCGGGAAGCTGAATCCCGATTCCGGGCGTAACGGGAAACTCGACGGGGCCGGATAGAGCGCCCGAGCCATCAAATAGATAATTGAACATGACGTACCTCAGATAAGTTTGATGCGCCCGGGATAGGCGATGTTGCGAGGGCGCGTAATACCACCGTGGTTCAGCAAATCAGCATCCGTGATTGGGGAAACCAGCTCTGAAGGTGTGATGTATTTGACGGTGGCGCCCGCGTAATCGACGTAGTTACCCATATCGAAACCCAACTGGGTCTTCTGGGTACCGATGTGTGTCGCGAACAGAATATTGTCGCCAATGCCATTGTCGCCCTGAACCAAAGAGCCTTTTTGCCAAGACCCCGGCGCCCGACCGGTATCGACCAGACCGCCCTCGGCTAGTACGCGCAGAAACTCACCACGGGCTTCTGGCAAGCGGAAAGTCGTGGCGCCGTCTCCTGGTGTCCACGCACCGCCGCGATCGGTTTCAGAACGCAACATCCCCGACTGCTGCGCGTGGTCCCAAAGCCATGGCCATTCCGCGCGGTTCATTAAGGAACCACTCAGCGCGGCATAGCCACCGGGCAGTACAGCCAATGTGGTCTCAAAGGCTATGTGCCCAAGTGAAGAGCCATCCAGACGACCGACTGGCCACCAATTGCCCGCTGTATCACTGCGCAAATGCCACCAGTCACCGGCTCCCATCAATACGAGAAACGGATAACCCGAAGCATTCAGGTGGGTGTGAAACTTGATCGCATCGCCGCTTGCACTTCTCACGATCAAGCGGTTACCGCTGTTATCGACGCGCCGCACAATGACGTCACGCACCCCCAAGCTGGTATTGGCTGGAGGCAGACTGACGGTCAGTGCGCTGGCCCCGGCGTCGATCAGAACCAAGCCCAACTCTTCAATGGTCAATGACCTGGACACTCCAACCCGAGTAATCACCGAACGCATCGGACTGGCATTGCCAACAATCGATTGAATCGCTTTGAACAACTGCCCGGTATCCGCCTCGGAAGCCACCAACCCGCCACCGGTAATCACACTCAGAATTTCCTGAGTCACACTGTTGCCCCACACCGCCGGAATCAACGATCCCGGCGTGCCCGCCACCGGGTTTTCATCGACGAAGCGGCCATCGACCAGACCGACGCTGGGGACGCTTTTTGGATAATCCATAGGTCTTTCGTTCCTCTGAAAAAACAAATCAACCGCGTCAGGACGATCGCGATTGCGAGCCTGCAGCGGGCTGTTTTCTGAAAATAAAAAGCCCACGCTGAAGTGGGCTTGGGTGCTGCAGAAGGATGACTACGAGTCTTCGACAAAAAACGCGTCAAAGAGGCCGTAGTGATATTCGCGCCAGCCACTTGGGCGGTTGCGGGCGAGACTCTGCGTCAGTGGTATCGTTGGCAACAGGCCAGTCGCGCAGTGCCTGGCGGTAGGCCAGCAACCTGGAGAATTGCTTGCTGCTCAGAGAGGTGTCGGATCCAGCATCCAGTTCATCGCGGTGGCGGCTCACCAGCCAGTCCGATTCGCTCAGCCTCGCCGTCCGCCACAGACGCTCCGAACGGGTTGCGGTGTCTTGCGTCACTGGCGCGCCGGCCGGCGCACTGAAGGTGTCGTCCTTGTAGGCCCAGCCGGCGGACACCGGCGTGCCAGCCGGTACCACAACGCCGCAATCGACATCACCCGTCACAAGAGCGGTCACTACTCCATTTTCAATCATCGCTTTCATCGTCAAACCTCCCATCGCACACGGGCGTTCATCAGGCCTGAAGTCGTCAGGTTCTGTGCCCACGCAGCAATGGCCACGCGCCCCATGTAACGATCAGTAAACCCACCCGCAGGCATGAACTGCGTGCCTACGAAATTGACACCGGTATCCTCACTGATCACGCCGTAATCGGTTTTGACGTTGTCATCAAAGTCAAAAATCCCGGCAATGTAGGCACGAGGCTTTCGAGCCCAGTTCAAGGTCACCGAGTAGTTGCCATTGGCACCCGACCAGACCCCGACAGCCTCAAGCCGGGCCTTGTTTGCCAACAACGTCAGTTTGGGCAGCGTACCCGCTCCAGTGGTGACGATTTTGGCCACCAGCATGTCGATACAGGTGGAGTCGAAACCACCGCCGCTACTGCCGGTACCGCCCTTCATCGCGGCTGGAATGACGTCGGTATCGACGCCTTTCTGCGTATAGCAAACCAGCAACCCATCACGAACCTGCATGCGCAGGAAATACGTGCTGTTGATATCCAGTGCAGGCGATGCCCATACCGGCGTGAACAGCGCACGCGGGCGGGCGGTCATGCCAGCAGACACTTCTTCGCAGAGGCTGACCAGCACACCGCCAGGCACCGACACGGTTCCACCCGTCGCTCCGGTAGCCGCAGTCACCGGGATGCGTCCATCAGCCGTGGCCACAGTCGGGAATGCCAGTGCAGCCAGAGGCAGCGCGTCCTGAGTCAGCACCACTTTGAGTGCCTTGAGCAACTGATCTGACTGGCTCTCGGAAGGCACCAGCCCCGCTGCGCGAATAACGTTCAGTAACTCTTCGGTCACTCCATTGCCCCAACTGGAGGAAATCAGCGACCCCGGCGTACCGGTCAGCGGATTCTCATCGGCAAACTTCCCGTTCACCAATCCGGAACTGGGCACACTCTTCGGATAATCCATCCTGTCATTCCTCCCTAGTCATAATTGATGTGCACCTTGGTATGCGCCGGCGCACTGCGGTGGATCAGGCATTCCAGCGCCGAGCCCGGGTTGACGCCGAAGCGCTCGCCCCAGTAGCTCGCGCCGTAACGCCGTCCGAGCAGCAGGCGGCCGCCGGTGTTGAGGGTCCACATGAACTGAGCTTCCCAGGTGCCCCAGTGCGCCGCGCCGAAACGCGAGCGGCCCATGCGTGGGGCTTCGAGTTCGGTGATGCTGGCGTTGGGGTAGCCTTGGCTTTTGGCGATGTCGAGGTAGTAACCGACGGCCTGGCTGCCGACCGCCAGCAATCGGCGGCGTACGGCGAGGCGGCGGTCGTCGAACAGCGGGGTGGCGCCCAGGCACGGGTCGGGCAGCTCCATCACCCGCTCCCAGTCCGGCACCAGTTCGCTGACGCCAGCCGGGTCCATCTCGTTGAGCAGGTCGGCTGCGCGGGCGTCGAGGCGTGCCAGTTCGACGGCGACGCCTTGCAGCACTTCCTCAAGTTCCGGGACGCGCTCCGGATCCCACGCCGGACCGCTGGGGAGCAGCGCACGCAGCTGCGCCTGGTATTGCGCGGCGGTTCTTATGCCCCCCATACGCAACCTCCGAAGGTGAGCAGTTCGCTCTGACCGGCCGCTACGTCAGCGGCCGGTGCGGTCAGCGTGTGATCGTACTCACCACCGGCGCTGCTGATGGCTTCGCGGATATGGCTGATCAACAGTGGCACACCCAGATCGGCCTCGCGGTTGTGCAGGTCGCGCAGTTGCGCTTCAACGGCGGCGCGCACGGCGGTGGTGTCCGGATTGACGCTCTTGAAGCGATACACCACCGGCACCTGAATCGGCCGCTGCACGTGCACTTCCGCGGTCACCGGACGCAGCGGTTCGATGTAGTCCTGAACCTCTGCCAACTGCTCATCGTTGGGCACCGGTTGCGGGTCTTCGTCACGCATGATGAACACCGTCACCGTGCCCGGCCCGAGCAGGCCGCCACGGCACCAGGCGCGGGTCACGCCCGGCACTTCCAGCGCCCACGTCTCGTAGTCACTGGCCGAGCCGCCGTGCGGGATCACGCGATAGGAGCGGATCACTCGCGAGCGCAGCGATTCCAGACTTTCCCGCGCCACACCGCCGCTGAGGCCCGGCGCCAGCACCACGAAACTGTTGCCGACGACGCCGGTAATCGGCTGCACCGGATTCAACGCCAGCCCGGCGTCGGCATTACCGAGGCTGCCGGCATCCAGCGCGGCGATGGTGGTGGTGTTGCTGCCATTGACGGTGGTGCGTGCGGTGGTGACTTTGTAGGTACGGCCATCGCTCGCTTGGAGCAGCGTGTCGACATCCAGCACGGCACCAGCGGTGGCGGTAAAACTGACGCTGCCGGTGGCGACTTGCGCAGCTTTGCGTGGCTGGTTCAGACGCAGGGCAGCGATGCGCTCAAGGGTCGATTCATCGGCCTTGTCCGGCAGAATCTGCTCGGCAATCCAGTCGAGATAACCGTAGAGGCCATAAGCAGCGCCGCCGAGGGTGCGGGCCAGCACTTGCGCATCGGACTGGCGCAGCGAATCGCCGGCCAGGTCGCTTTGGGTGCGCTTGATCAGCACCGGCAGCGAAGGGGTTTCAAACGGCATAGATCACCTGCCAACTGTTATCGGGGTTGATGTCCAGACGCTCGCCGTCGGCCAGGGTCAAGACCGTGCGCAGGTTCAGGCGCTGGGCGTCGAAGCGTTCGCTGATGATGTCGATGGCGCTGCAATGGCCGTCGTCGATCAGCCATTGCAGGGCTTCGCGGGCATAGAACTCGGCGTCCATCTGGGTCTGTCGGGTCAGCTTGACCCGGCGCAACAGCCACAGCCGCGAGCCGATGCGGTCGTCGGCGACGGTGGGAAAGCTGTCGCCCCACCAGCCGAAGCGCTCCTCGTCGTCGAGGGCGTCGTCATCGGCGGCGCGACGCCAGGTGAACAGGCTGATGAGCACGGCGCGGGTCAGTGCGGCGTGGAGGTTCTGGCTGATGAGCATCATTGGCCTCCCGCCGGCGCACCGGTCTGGCCATTGCCGGCCTGCACGCCGACGTGCACGTGTTTGATCTGGCTGATGCCACCGGCGAGTTGATCACCGGTGGACACGATCTTGCCGGTCTGGTTGATCACCGGCGTGTCGAAGTTCACAGCGTGGCTGGCGCGGATGTTCAGCGTGGCGGTTTCAATGTCGATGATCCGCCCGCGTTTGAAGTGAATCTTGTCGCCCTCGTCGGTGTAGATCGCCACTTCACCAGAGGCCAGCGACTGCAGGCGATAGCGGCGGTCGGCGACCACCAGGGCGATGGCGTGGGAGCGATCGCCCCCGAGAAACGTGACGATGCCTTCGGCGCCAGCCAGCGGGTTACTGGTGAAACCGTAGGGTTCGAAATGCTCCATGTCGTCGTTCACCTCGCCGGCGGTGAGGCGCATTTGCAGCGATTGCAGCTTGGATGCCGAGTTGGCGAGCACGACAGTGCCGCGCGCCAGCAGGCGTGTCAGTAGGCTCATGCTTGGTTCCTGTAAGAAACGGGCCGAGGTCAAAAGATCGCAGCCTTCGGCAGCTCCTACATAAGATCGGCGTACACCTGTAGGAGCTGCCGAAGGCTGCGATCTTTTCCGGGCCTATGAGGTTGTTTTAGAAGGGCTGGGATTGGCATCGAAGGTATGCGGCGGCGCCACTTGCAGCGTGGTCACCGAGCCTTGCGCCGACAGCGAATACGTCACTTTCGAGATCAGCATGTCGCCATCGAACCCCAGCACCGGATCCTTGACCTTGACCAACGTGTTGTGACGCCACAGATCGCCGTTGGACTGGCGCCAGCCCTGCACCTGATAGGTGGTGGTCAGCGCCCGGCCCATGCGCGTGGCACTTTCCCACTGGGCGCGCTGCTGGGCCAGTTCGAACGTCAGTGCGGTGCCCTCGTTGATGATCGTGGTGCGTCGACGTTTGAAACTCAGGTCGGCCGCGCTGGATTCAACCTCGCTGACCGCCGCCCCGCTCTTCTTGTCCGAACCTTTCTGCTGGCCGATCACCCGGTATTCGGAAAACACCTGACTCTGATCCATCGGCGCGTTGGCCGACAGAATGTTCTTGCCCAGCTCCAGCGCATCACTGGCCCGCCCACCGCTGCCGGGTTTGGCCAGCACCAGCCGGCCCTGCTCGTCATCCGTGGAGAACACCCGGAACAGTGAGAGCAGACGGTCGATCGACTGGAACACCGTTTCGCCCGGCACGATGGTGTGCTTGGCAAGCCGCGCGGTCTCGGGAATTTGATTGACCACCATCAGCGAGTAGTCCATCGCCAGCGCCTGCACGATGCTCAGCAACGGTTGCTCCTGCCATTGATTCGGCCGGTTGGTGGCCGCGCAATCGACCAGATCCTGAGTCTTGGAGCTGCCCTCGATGCTCAGACTGATCTGCCGCCCGTCATAGTGGATCGGCGCCTTGAACACGTAGCCGGTGAGCACCAGGTCGTTGCCGATTTTCACTTCGCACGGGTCGCCGGGCTTGATCGGTTTGTCTACCGTTTGCCCCGGCCATTGCCAGGTGATGTCGAGCTTGAAGGTGCGGAACTGGCGCTCCAGATCGGCGGTGATTTCCACGCTTTTCCAGCCGCCATATTCCATGTTGTCGACGGTCAACGTGACATGGTTATCCATCTCGCTCATGGCTCACTCCCTGGACACTTTCACGTCGTTGGGTGAAAAGCCCGGATGGTTCATCGCGTTGCTCTGAGTCACCTGAGTCACCCGTGTGGCATCGGCAAATTGCTTGTAGGCCACAACCAGCGCCGGCAGGCTTTCCTGGAACGATTTAGTGACCTGTCGCACACCGGATGACGCCACAGCCTTGAGATGCGCAATCAGCGCTTCCTTCACATCGTTGATTGCCTGGTGGTGCTTGGGATCGGCCTTGTCCAGCATCGGGTCAATCGCCACCCCGATCGCCTTCTGCAGCGCCTTCATCTCATCGGTCACCGGCACTTCCTGACGGGTTACCGGTTGATCCGCCTGATGCGCCACCGAAGGTGTCGATGTCAGTTTTACTGTCGGGGTCGCCACCGGCATCGACGCTACCCATTGCGCCACTTTGACCAGCATCGTGTCCTGCACCAGATCCGCCATGGCTTGCGCCGCGGCGTTGGTGTCCTTGCCGGTGGTGATCTTCGGTGCATCCGCCTTGCGGATGGCTTCGAGTTGTTGAGATACGTCGGCAATCACGCCACGGTAGCCCTCCTTCGCGAACGCCTTCAGCTCCTTGATATCGCCGAGCAAGCCCTTGAACTCCGTCGCCACTTCCTTGGGCAACTCCTTCACGGCTTTGACCAGTTCAGTGATTTGCTTGTACTGCTCGATCAGCGGTTTGAGCTGCTCTTTGATCACCTCATAGACCCCGGTCAGGCTGTTGCGCAGATTGGCGATGCCGATCCGCGCAGCCTTGATCAACGTCATCGCCTGCTCGAAGCGCGCCACCGCCGACCCCAGCAACGTATCGGCCTTGGCCAACAGCACTTTCTGCGTACTGACGGTGGCGGTCGGGAACGACAGCGGCCGGTCGGGATAGAACTTCAGGCTGAACGTCACCAGCCCGCCGTCCTGGCGGGTGTGGGTCATGTCGCATTCGCCGACCTTGACTTGCAGGCGCCCCAGCCACGGATGCACCAGCTCACCACTGCCCGCCTCCAGAGCCTTGAGCAGCTTGTCACGCTGCTCCAGGCAATCGGCGCCGATGATGAACGCCGTCAGATCGTGGGTCTTGGCCTGCTGGCCCAGATCCTCGAAATACGGCAGGTCGCGTTGCGGGTATTCGTGCAACTGACCTTTGCGACCGACCGGGGTTTTCGCCTGATCGATCCAGAACCCGACACCACGAAACGATGCCGGCAACAAACGGTCACGCCAGTTCATTGGAACCTCCTGCCGACAGCGAGCGATAGCCGATGCGCGAAGACAGCGCCAGCCCTGGTTGATTGGTTTGCGGTTGATCGGTACGCAGCCCTGCCGGCGCATTTTCGAAGCGTACGGTCAGGCCGCCTTCGAGTTGCGTGCGGTTGTTGGCGGCGCTTTGCTGGATCAGGGCACTGGAGGATTGTGGCAACGAACCGCTTTGCAACGCGCCGTTCCCAGCAGGCGCAGGACTCGCGCCAAAGAACGCCGGCGCCAGCTCACCCTTGCCTTCGGCATTGGTCTGGCGCTGCGCTTGGGTCAGGGTTTCGACCTTGCCGGTGACCTTGGCGATCAACCCGGCAAAACCACCGTCGAACAGCTCCTTGATCGGCGCGATGACGGTTTGCAGCTTTTGCCACAACTCGCCGAACCACCCGATGATCGGCCCCCAGCTCTCGATAATCTGATCCAGAGGTTTCCATTCGAACAGGGTGTGCAAAAAGTCCACGACCGGCGCAGACGCCGCCAGCACAACATCCCACAGCGCCGAAAAGACTTCGCCGACCGGCTGCCAGTACTGCGCAATCTGCTCCAGCGGCGACCACTCGAACAGACTGGTGAAAAAGCCTTTGACCCGCTGCACCGACGTTTGCAGTGCCGTCCACATCGGTTCGAAAAATCCCATGACACCACCCCAGGCGCTGGTGATCATTTCCATTGGGAAAAAATCGAACAGCGTCCGCAACGCATCCCGGGTGCCTTGCACGGCCGATTGCAGCGTCGTCCACATCGGCTGGAAGTACGCAACGACACCGCCCCAGGCGCTGGTGATCATCTGCATGGGCGAGAAGTCGAACAACGACACCAGAAACTCTTTAGCCGGCTGCGCGACTTTTCGCAGGCCGCTGAACATCGGTTCGAAGAACCTGACAACACCACCCCACGCACTGTTGATCATCTGCATCGGCGAGAAATCAAACAGGTTTCTGAGGAACGCCATCACCGGCACACTCAAGGCCTTGAGCAGTTCCCAGATCGCCGAAAACAGCCCTGTCAGCGGCCCCCAGTTTTCCAGGATCATGCCGTAAGGGGTCCAGGAGAAAACCGTTTTGAAAAAGTCGATCACCGGGCGGGTGACCGCTTTGACCTTGTCCCAGATTCCCGAGAAGAATTCCGTGACCGGTTGCCAAAGCGCCGCCAGCGTATCGAGCGGGCGCCAGTCGAGCACCGAGCGCAAGATCGCCATGGCATTCGCCCCGGCGTTTTTCACGCTTTCCCACATACCCGTAAAGAACGCGCTGATCGGCGTCCAGTTGGCCACGATCAGCCCCGCCGCCACAGCAATGCCCATGGCGATCAGCATGATCGGATTGGTCTTGAGCACCGTGCTCATGACATCGAACACTTGCGTCGCCCCGGTGACCGCGGTTTGCATCGCCGAGAAGGCGATGGCCCCCGCCGCCAGTCCTTCCACCAGTTTCGGATTGTCGGCGAGCAGGCTGCCGACCTGAGTCATCATCGGCTCAAGCCCGACCACCAACGCCCCGACTGCCGGCACCAAAGCCGCGTCGACAGCGGCAGACACCTTTTCCATCGACGCACTGAACACGTTCATGTTCTGCGCGGCGACTTTCGGCGCAGCAGGCAGGTCGACGGTTTTCGCCGTCTCGCTGACTTCGGTCAACTTGCCCTGAAACGCCGCCGCCGATTTGATCCCGTCCACGAACGGCGTGATCACGCTGCCGCCCTTGAACAGACCGCTGATATCCAGTTTGCCGAGGCCGGTCTGCTCGAGATTTTTCTTGAAGCTCTCGACCTTTGCCCGAAGGGCGCCGAGTTTTGGCGACAGTTCATCGATGCCCGTGATCAGCACCGGAGTCTTCACTTGCTTTTCTTCGTCTGCCATCACTGCACCTGCTGCATCGCATTGATCCGTTGCGCGTGCTCCAGCGATTCGCGGAGCACATCCAGTGGCCTGGCCATCATCTGTTCGGGGTCAACCTTCCAGAACCAGGCCAGGTCATAGGCGACTGCGATCAGGTCGGTGATGGCTCCGACGCCGCACTCATGAAAAAACTCGCAACGGCCCAGCTCAACGCGTTGAGGTCAGCCAGATCGAGCTGGTTGACCGACGACGGTGGAATACCGGCGCACACGGCGATGTATTTGGCCGCCACGTCCATGTCGAGACTGACTTCTTCGCTCTTGTCGATCTTGTACGGCAGCGCCTTGATCGCTCGCACTTCCTGCACCGTCGGACGACGCAGGACGAGTTCGGTCAGGGGCTCGCCGTGAGCTTCGATCGCAACCTGAAGCTTCACGGCGCCGCTCATTGCCAGGTCCCCTTGATGCCTTCGAACTTCAGTTCGATGGTGGCGTCATCGCCCTTGGAAACCGGCTCTTCGACCAGATAGGCACCGGCCAGCACGTAGACTTTGCCGTTGCTGAATTCGCAGGTGACGGTGATGTCGGTGCCTTCGATCAGCTTCTTCAGCGGGAAGTCGGCGGTGTGCAGCGCGGTCACTTTGAACGACGGCGCGACGTCGGTTTCCTTGTAGAAACCCGGTACGACGGTTTCGCGTTTGACGGCCATCAGCGGGGCTTCGCAGCCGCCGTTGATAGTCAGTTGTGCACCGTCCACTTTGACGTAGCAGGTGCCTGCAATCACTTGACCCATGGTGTTACTCCCTTCAAATAAAAAGCCCACGCGAGGTGGGCTGAATGCTTACGGTCAAACGCGGCGATCAGGCCGCGTCGTCGTATTGCAGACGGAATTGGTTGAGCAGTGCGAACACGCGCAGACCGTTGATGTAATCCGGCGGGAACAGCACGTTCACACGGCTCGGGTCCTGCACGTCGCGCTCGACGATCAGGTGCTCGGCGAACAGCTCGGCGTTCTCCACGTGGCCTTCCAGTTCCAGCTTGGCGTATTGCGCGATCAGCTCGCCGCGAATGGTCGCTGGCGTCACGATCGGCTGGCCGGCGCCGAAACGGGTACCGTCGGACGCCAGTTTGTGGCGACCGTACTTGCTGGTGATCACGCTTTGCAGGCGACGCACGATGAACGCCGACTGGTGCATGGTTTCGCTGTCCAGGTAGGAGTTATCGGCCTGACCGTAAGCGTTCTTCTGGTAGGTGGTGATCGAACGCTGGATGCGCACGTAACCGCCTTCGTAGTACGCGGTGGCGATGCCGTAGTTGAGCAGCGACTGACGCTCGGTCAGGGTGAAACGCTCACTTGCCGGTGCAGGGTCAACGCCCGGCAGGCTGCCGCTTTGGGTCGGGCGACTGGCGTCGGCGGAGATGAACACCGCGGTGCGCGCAGCCAGTGCTGCAGCTTGTACCCAGAACGGTTGCGGTACGCCCGGCTCCAGCGCCTGAATGGTCATGTGCTGGTCATTGCGCGCCTGGCCTGCTGCGACCAGCGTGCCGACGGTGCCGCGCTTGGCGCTGTAGACGTGACCGAACAGTTGCTTGGCCCAGGACCAGCGACCGGTGCTGTCATCCATGACCGCTTGCCAGGTGTTGAGGGTCGACAGATCGGACCATGGCAGTGCGATGAACTCGAACGGTTCGTCGCCCAGTGCGGCAACCGCCGCGATCTGATCCGGCACGCCGGCGCCGCCGGTCATGGCGGTGATCGCAGCGGTCAGGCCGACCGGGGTTTCTTCGCCGTTGCTCTTGCCCAGACGATTGAACTGCAGGCTGATGTCGTTACCGCTGTCGCCAGTCCATTTGGCGTTCAGGGTGACCACACCTTCGGCAGCCGCAGCGCTCACCGGCAGATCGGCCGTGGCGTTGATTTTCTGTGCCAGTGCAGTGGCGGCCTGGGCAGCGGTGGCACCGTTGACCACGGTGGCTTGCACACGCACACCGCCGACGTACAGGTTGAGTACGCCAGCCTGGGTCGCGGTGCCGGTCAGGGTCAGCACGCCTTTGGCGATGGCGCCTTCAGTGTTGTGCAGCGGCAGGCACCAGATCTCACCGATCGGGTCGGCCTTGCGGAAGGTCTCGTACATCGAGGCGAGCATCGAGCCCTGACCGCCAATGCTTTTTGCCAGCGCAACGCTGGAGACCAGCACCAGTTTGCCGACTTCAGTCGCGGCGATGTTGTCGTTGACCTGAGCGACGATCAGACGACGCAGGGTCGAGCTCGCGCTATTGGCGGCCGAGTTGTCCATTTCGGCATAGAACAGCGGTACACGAATGTCCGCGGGGATGTTGCTGAATCCGATCGCCATTATTTGGCTCCCTGTGGTTTAGCCGCTTTTGCGGTTTTGAGTGTGATATCGCCGTCGGCCAGACGCCGGCGCCACCAGGCGCTGTCCAGCACTTCACGGCCTTCCTTGGGCAGCAGATCGCCCGCCTCCGGGTCAGGCACGGCACGGCCAGCGGCCGGCAGTACGGTGATGCGATTGCTCATGGGGTTACGTCTCCAGAGAAAGTCAGTTCCACGCGCCCGTCTGGGCCCGGGTGTTTCAGGTTGGGGTCGGCCGGGTCGATCGCATCCACCCGCACGGTGACCCCGGTAAAGGACGACAAACCGTCCAGTTCACGTTCGTGCCAACTCTCCGCAGGCTGACCGGGCAGATTGCGGCCGAGCTGGAACTCGGCAAAAAAGCGCAGCCGGTAGAAGGCGCGGCTGCTGTTGATCGTGATCATTTCGCCGCCGTCATAAACGATGGCGCTGTAGTCGGTGCCCGGCTTGAACCCCACCAGCGCGCGCCACAGTTCGGCACGCAGGTCGTGCAACAGATCCAGCGCTTTTGTGCCGTCGCTGGCATCCAGCGCCAGGACGATTTCGAAGCGGTCGCGGATCGGTTGGGCGATGAGGTTTTGCGCGGAGCTGTTGCTGGCCACATCGGCCAGCGGCAGCACATGGACCGAAGGTGTCGGCAGATCGGCGTTGCCTTGCAGCAAGGCCAGATCGACACCAACGGCAATGTGGTTGGCAAGGCCAGGGCATTGCGCACGCAGCTGCGTGAGGATCGGGGTGATCTTCATGGTGGTGTTCCAGATTATGAAAATGACCACAGGCCCCTGTAGGAGTGAGCCTGCTCGCGATTGCGGTGGGTCAGACACATTGATTTTGACTGTGGCACCGCTATCGCGAGCAGGCTCACTCCTACAAGGGATTCGTGTCGCTGCTGAATCAGTCTTTGGACTCGGCCTTGGGATCGAGACAGCTGGCATCAATCACGCAGCGATAGCTGTTCTCGCGATTGCCGCTGGCGGTGACCTTGTCGATCGACCAGCGTCCGCGCATGAAGTCCGGCCAGGTCTCATCCAGCAGCACCAGGCCTTCGGCCGTCAGCCGTGGGTCGCCGGGACAGGTGATCTTCACCTTGTATTTCTGACGCAGCATCTTGCGCACTTCGCCTTCGCCGACGGCAATGGCATCAGCTTCGCTGGGTTGCTTCTGGCGGAGGGTCTTGAACGGCGCCAGCCCCGTTTCGACCCAGCGCAACACACCCGCGGCGCCATCCCAGAAACAGGTCTTGCAACCCTTGGTCTGCTCGCGGGCAGATTCCTCCAGCGTGGCGCTGACGAACGCGTGATCGCCGGGACGGTTGTTGCTGGTCACCGACAAGGTCACGTCCGCCAGCACCTGGCCCGACAACGATTTGGTCTGGCCGGGACGGGCCAGCACGTACACGTTGTCGTAGGGTTTGGTCACCGCGTTGTACTTTTTCGCCAGGCGCGTCAGAAAGCTCATGTCGGTTTCGTTGGACTGGTCGACGTGCTCGATCCTGATCATCGACACCTCGGGCGCGACGCGCGGTGAAAAGCCATGGCTCGACACCAGCTCGTGAAACAGCGAACCCAATGTGGTCGGGCCATGACTGGCCGTGCGGCGTTGCTTGAAGCCCGTTTCATCATCCTTGCTGAACGGTGCCGCCGTGGCCACCAGGGTCAGGCGAAACGGAAACAGGGTCGGGGTCAGGCGCGTCACTTTGAATTGGCCCTTGTCGACCATTCCCGACTCCAGGTAACCGACCTCCAGGCCGATTTTCCCACCCAGGTTCGGCAGCCCTTCGAGGCCTTCAAGATCAATCGTCAAGGTCAGCTGATCGGACTCGAAACCGGCTGCATCGATGTGTTCCCAACTGATCAGGCGCTGATTGAGCAGGGCCGAATTAGCCCCGTAGATTTTTACCGTCGGGGTAAAACCCAGTGCCATGCGTCCTCCTTAATCCCAGGCCGTGACCGGTTTGATCACGGCCGGTTTCGAATCGAGTTCCGGCAGTACGACCCATACACCTGCGGGCAGGATCGGACCGTGTTCAGCCAAGGTCGGGTTGAGTTTCCACAGGGCCTCTTCGGCGGCGTCATCACTGCGACCGGTTTCGCGGTAAAGCAGCAGATTCACCGAATCACCGGCCACGCTTCTTACCTTACGCATTGTTGAACTCCGTTAATCCGACCACCCACTTGATCACCATCGCGGTGCCGTCATCGATGACCTCGCTCTGGTTTTCGTCGATGCTGTTGATCCGCCACAGGCCCCAGTTGCGACCGATACCGTCAATCAACGGCAGCGGCACACGCAGTGCCTGAAGTGCGCGCAACTCATCGAGTCGATCCATGGCCACGGCATACATCGAGGTGCCGCTGATGGTCAGCGTTTCCGCTTTCTGCCCGGTCTGACTGGATTTGGGTTTGCTGGTCAGGATCTGTATTTCGGTCCAGCCACCGTCGGACTTTCGCGCCAGCGTGCTGTAGGCGAAGTTGCGCGAGAGGCCGAAGATGAAACTGCCCAGTGCCATTTGCTGTTTCATGTGGCGACTCCATCGGTCAGGGCTGCGTCACGGCGGGTGGCGAGGGAATGGCTACCCATCAGCGGGGTAAATTCGTTGCTGAATTGAGATCTCAGGTGAAAGTCGACCAACTGACCGATCTTTTCCGCACTGCCCGGATCGCTGCAATACACCTGAACGGTGGGCGCGTAGGTGGCTGGCACCGAGGGTACCTGGGCGCTGGCCAACGCCTGACTTACCTGAGCCGGTGCTTCGAGTTTGTCCGGTGCGGCACTGCCGAGTTTTTCGCCCAGAAGGGAACCGCCCTCAGTGCCCAGCCAACCGCCAAGCAATCCACCAAGCAGGCCACCTATGGCCACGCCGGGAGGGCCACCCACGGCTCCGAGTGATGCGCCGAAAGCAGAACCTGCGAGAGCGCCAGCCATTCCACCGCCCGCCGCGCCGACGCTTTTAGCTATCTGGGTTTCGTCACCGCTGGCCACCCCCGCCGCCAGGCCTGCGAGGGCCGCGACGGTTTTTACAGGCCAGGGCATTGCGCGTGACAGGGGGCGCATGGCAGCGGTGGTCGACTCCAAAAGCGGGGCCCGCACCCGTGAGGTTTGCTCAAGGATCTTCAAACCGGTGCCAGCAGCTGCCCCCTCCGCCGTTCCTGTGGCTGCACCGGTGAAAACGGACAGCCCCTTATCCACGACCTTCTTGCCAAACCGATCCTTGATCTCGCTACCAATGGCATCCAGCGCATGATCGAACAACGGTTTGAGAAACGCGCTCACCGTCAACACCACGCCAGCGGTTTTCGGATAGGTTTCAGTCAGTTCACTGAGCTTGTCGACACCAGCGGAGGCCAGCGTGTCGCTTGAGGGGTCCAGCGCGTTGCCTTTAGCGACGTCCAGCCGTTCCCTTCGGGCATTGAGAATGTTCAGCTGCCCTTGATAGGTGTTGGAAAGCGCGAGAGCAGCCTGTCTTACCGAACTCTTCTCGCCCAGTTCCGACGTTGCATATTGGCGCTTGTCCTTGACCTGCCAGAAGGCTTCATTCACCTCACTCAGATTTTGCGAGAGCTTTTGCGCGGCGTCACCGCCATCTGAAAACAACGTCCGGGCTAACACCGCACGTTGCTCTGGCGGTCTGGCGTTCAATGCCGCCAACACCGATAACAATGCACCTTGCGCATTGTCCTTGTTCGGATCACGCATCGCAGCAGCCACTGCCTTGGGGTCAAGCCCCAACTGCTTCCATGCACCCTGCTCGACGGCAGAGACCTGGCCTCCTTTACTCAAGGCAGTGGAAATGCTCTTCAGCGCAGCGCCAGCTTCGCCTTCCTTCGTTCCGGTGTTGAGTAATGCTGCCGACAATGCTGCAGACTGTTCGGGTTGAAAACCCGCGGCAATTGCCGCGTCACCCGATTGCTGCAAGACAGAACCAATGTCTGCCGCGTTTACATCGCCAGTCATTTTGCCTAGGTGATGGGCCGCATCCGCCAGATCGACAGCCTCATCGCGGGTCAACTTCATCGAAGTGCGCCAGACCGCCATCATCTCGGCGGCTTGTAACCCAGGCACCTTGAATGCCGATGCGGTGATCGCGGCGTCATCAGCAAACTTCAGCAGCTCGAACTTTTTGTCCGAGGCATTGGGCAAGTCGAGGCCGACCCCCGCCTTGGCACCCAGTGCCGCGGCATTGACCAACTCAACCCCGGTGGTCCCACCGGCAGCCACCAGCGGTGCGCTGGCCATGATCAGACTCTCATGAGCCGCTTCCTTGCCTTGAGTCCGACTGATTCGGGCTGCATCGCTCAAGGCTGCAGCGGCAGAATCCATAACCACCGCTGCTTTAAGCGAGTCGGGAGGTGTAGCACCAGCCACCTTCTGCGAACTCTTTTGCTCAGACAATCCAGTGATATTGCTGGCCATGCTCTGCGACAAATCACGTTTGCTCGCCAGTGTCAGGTTTAACGAATCGATGGCTGTCGTCAGCAAAAGAATGCGGTCACTTGCGGTCGTCAACGTTTGTCTGAGGCCGGCCACTGAATCCTTGGCCAAGTTCGTGTTTGCGGTAACCAAGCTGAGATTACGATTCGCCGCACTTGTGCTCTCATCGGCGTACATGAGCGCATTTTTACTCTCTGCCATGCCGCTCTACTCCTGTTTCACGCCAAGGCGAGTGATCGCTATGTCGTAGCGGCGCAACGCCTTTTCGGCGTCCCACTCCAGAATCTCCGCCTCACTTACCGAGTAAATGAGCGGGACGATATCGAGGATTACTTCGATGTCGCGTTCCGAAAGTAGGCCGCCGGCTGGTTTAAAAAATCGTCGATGCGCACCTGCAACTGGGTCCAGTCAGGGACGCTCATCCGGGCCAGATCGGGGATCATCAGACCGGTGCAATGGGCAGTGATGAACTCGGCGCGTTCCTTGGCCGTTTTCAGTTTCTTCATCACTTTGGTGGCGCGCAGTGCCGGCATTTCCAGTGACAGCGAGGTCACAGTGCGGCCGGTCACAGCGAGCGGTTGCAGCAGTTGCACTTCGTCGGGATCGGCGGATTGTTCCGCGTCTTCGACCTGCGCCAGAAAGTACGACGCCGGACGTGTCGACATCTCGTGCACGTACTGGGCGATGCTCACGTAGTCCGGGCGTTTGAGTTGGTCGAGTTCCTTGACCGACAGGCCGGTGGCGAGTAGCGCCAGTTCGAAGAACTGATCGTCTTCATCATCGCCGGCGCGTTCCAGCGCTTCTTTCTGCGCGGCGTAAAACAGCGGCTTGAGCTGGATCTGCTCGATCTGCGAACCGTCGTCGCCGGTGATCGGCGACAGCAGGTCATGCTTGGGTGGCATCCACGACATGTATGAATTCCTTGGTGATTCTTTTTTTGGAGGTATCGCTATTCCCTTGTAGGAGCGAGCCTGCTCGCGATGAGGACAGCACATGCAACTTCGATGTGACTGAAAGCCCGCTATCGCGAGCAGGCTCACTCCTACAGGGTTTGTGGTGTGCCGTGGATTACGGCATCAGCACCGCACGACGCGCATCACCGAGGATGTCGACGCCGTTGAGCACGAACTTCTGGGTGCGCACGTCGATGTCGATCACCGGGATGCCGTTTTCCAGGCGGTTGTAGGTGCGGCAGGAGAAGTCCAGTGTCGTCAGGGCTTTGCCGCCCATTTTGATTGCGTCTTCACCCATGGTTTTGAGCTTGCCGCCGATAGTGTGATAGGTGAACCAGGTGTTGCCGTCCTGATCCTGACCGGCTTCACGCACGTTCAGCAGGATGTCGTCGCCCAGTTTCACGCCCATCGCCAGCAACACTTCAGCACCGGTGCCTTGCAGCTTGATCTGAGCATTAAGCGCCTTGGCGCTCTTGGCCATTTCCTCAACGATGAAGCGCCCGCCCGTCATGCTTTCCATGTCGAAGTCGATTTTCGGCGGGGTGAATTCCTCAACGGTCGCCGACAACGGCAGGCCTTGCAGGGTGGCCGCGATGGCCTGTCTTACGCGGTTGGTAAACATTAGAGAACGTCCTCCAGGAACTGCTCGATGATTTCATCGCGGGCGTTGAGTTGATAAACCATGTGTTCGTTCGGTGCGTAGCGGCCGTAGTCGATGACCACGTACCAGGTGCCGTTCTTGTACTTCTCGACGCTGTTGAGTTCCGGGTGCAGATAGACGCTGCCGCCAGGAATGGTCTCGTCGGCGACCAGGGTTTGCAGCCAGTCGTTGATGCGCTTGACCTCCTGATCCATGAACGACTTGGTCAGGTTCTTGGCCATGGCTTTCTGGCCGGCCTTGACCAGCTTGCGGCTGATCGCATCTTCAAGGCCGACATAGCTGATGAACTTGCCGGTGATCGAGCGGTTACCCAGCAGCGAGAAGCCACCCAGCACAGTGCGGGCGTAGTAGCTGACGCCGTAGCGGTTGAGCAGATCGCCCTCGGTCGAGGTGTCGAGGATGTTGTACTCAACGACGCGGGAAACGTCTTCGGCATAGGTCACCTGGTTGCCCGGGCTCTCCCACTGCTTGACCTTGGCCAGCGCGGCAATCGCCAGGCTAGATGGCGCGAGGAACACATTTTTCTTCGCCGCTTTCGAGTACACGGCCGGCATGTTGTGCACCACCAGGCAACGGTCGAAACCGAGATCGGCGCCGCCCAGTTCCTGGCTGTAAGTCACTTGGTCAGCGACGGACACGTCCTTGCCGTCCAGCACCACACGGGCCTTGATGCGCTTGCCGAACGAGGCAAACTCGCTGGCCACCGCTTTGGTGCCGGTGAAGCCCGGCGCGCCGATGATGGTCAGGTCTTCCGGGACACTGCCCAGCGCCGCCAGACCGAGCTTGCGGCCGGTGGTTGGATCGACGCCGCCGATCACCGCGTTAACGGTGTCGGCCGGGGTCGCGCCCGCTTCGACGATCACCACGTAGACCGGCACCTTGACCACTTTGAGGATCTGGTAAACCGCGTGGTACAGCGTGCCCTCTTCCGAACCGGTCGGATCGAGCAGCGCATGGGTGGTGAAGCTATTGATGCGGAACGGCGCGTTACGCGGAATCAGCGGATCGGCTTTCGGCGCAGTGCCGACCAGACCGATGACGTTGTCACCCAGGCCACCCATGGCCTCGGGGGATTCGGTGGCATTGACGGTAATGCCGTTGTGCTCGAAGTTCAGAACCTCAGCCATAGTTAGTCAGCCTTCTTGGCAGCGGCCTTTTTGGCCTGGGTGGAGGGTGTTTTCAGTTCCAGTCGACCGGCGCTGTGCAAGGCACTGGCCTCAACGTCGAGCAGATCAAGGTCTTGACCGACGCTCGACCAGTGCCCACCGCCGGTGGGGAATGGGACGAGCACGGTGTAGGTTTGGCGGGTTGCCATTTTTCGTTTCTCCATAAACGGGAAAGCCCCTCGGGGAGGGGCTTTGTTAGGTGTTGAATTGTTTTAAGCGGGCAAGAAACGTCTTGGGGGTGCGGGGTGTTTATTGAGTCTTTTCGATAAGCCAATCAGGCATAGGGGGACGATATTGATTCGAAGGAAACTCCTCGCGTTGCGGCCACTGACGTAGCCGCTGTCGATACGTTTGCAAATCTGAGTACTGCATAGCGGTCAGCGTGGTAAGGCCGCTTCCCTCCAATTCGTCTCGATGCCTTGAAACAAGAGTATCGGTTGATGCCAACTGCGCGTTGCGCCATTCGAGTTCTATGGACTGCAAAGTCTCTCTGTCAAACGGTGGAGGCTCGACTAGGATGGGGTGACCATCCGGTCCCGCTCCGATTTTTTTTGGCGTTGTCGCTAACTCGTTAAGCAGCGCCTCCCAATTTAGCAGGGACACCGGTACCACATCGTCTGGAATATCGAGTTCATGGACATTTGGAAGGTAAGCACCACATGTGCTTGGGCTGAATAAAATAATGTCTGTCATGTTCAAATCCCTATCGCTCGCCAGTAAACGGCCCAACCGGCTAAAGACCCATTACTGCCGTTTTGGACTCGAAGAGTACATCCGGTCTTCTCGATAGAGTCGTAAACAACGCAGCCCATCAACGCCATGGTACCCCCATGAAGGCAACTGATTGAGCGCATGCTCGAGGGGAAAGCTAAGGGATAGGTGATGTAAACATAGCCCTCTGCATTCGTCGTCCCTATCCCCCATTGTTCAATCGCTCCGCCAGGGTGTTTCATATATCCCACTGTTGCCCCGTTGGTGGAAAACATCGGAGAATATTTCAGCGCAGTATCCCCCGAATCCAGACTCCAGCCAGGACCAAGCAACAAGCGCCGGAAAACCGCAAAATTGCCTGGTTGGAGCACAACGCTAGTCAAGTTGGTTGTGTTTACAGCTCCAAAGGTTTCCCCTGCCCGGGTCTTGACGGTTAGCCCCCCAGTGGTTGTCAGATGTACCAAGCCCCCCGGAGGCACGCTGTTCCAATCGGGCAGCGTCGCCGTCGAACCTGCAGTGGTAAAGATCGACAGTTTGCCGACGTCGGCAACGGTCAACTGGGTATCGGAGTCATAGTTTGTCTGGCCGGCGTAACTACCCAGCGCTCGTTGGACAAACTTCGTAGTTGCCAGAACATCATCATTGCTAAAAACGTTAGCCGTTGGCGCTGTCGGGCTACCGGAGAACACCGGTGAACTGAGCGGTGCAAAACCGAAGGTGATGTTTTGAAACACCAAAGTAGTAGTGCCAAGCACTACAGGGCCATCGGTAACCAGTTGCCAGATCGTATCGGCCTGAGTTGTGCCTTGCTCTACAGACACGCACAAGCCTGAGGTGACCTTCAGATTCGTGTCTGCATCTTTTGTCCGAACCCAAGCTTCATTTGTGACAACGTAGAGTCCATTGTCTTTCGATAATGTCTGGTTCTTCACCAGCACCCTGTCACCCGCAATGACGGCAATACCATCAACGGTTTGTGAAGCTTTCAGCGCAATATTACCCGTAGTGGCAACACGTACCGATTGCTTGGAATCGAGCTTGGCAAGCTCATCCGCCACATACCCAGCCACCCACGCACGAGTCGCCTTGACCACCGTGTCATCAATCAACAACGTCACGAGCGACGCGTTGCTGGTCTCGAAAATCGAGCGAATATAGAACTCTTTGCCCGAGCCTGACGTGGCCAGAACCGGTTTGAACGACTCCGGATATTTGACGATGGCGTAGAGAATCCCGGTGTCGGTCCACAACCCCGCTTCGCGCACATACCAACCGCCAACATCCGGCGGGATGGTCACTTCAGCGAGCAGCCAGCTCGGATTCTTCTCGTCCTGGAACAGCGCATTGAGCGGCCCGCGCCAGACTTCGCGTTTCAGCGCAGTGGCAGTCGCAGCCGGGTTGTAGACCGTGCCGCCGCCATCGCCGACGGAAATCTGCGTCAACTTGATCGGCACGCCCGCGGCCTTGCACGCCGTTTCGTAGGCAATCCCTGCGTTGGTGAGCAGGGTGTAATAGTCAGCCATTCAGGCCCCCTGAGGATAAATAGTGGATGTTTCGACGGTGTACAGCGCCGCGGCCATGAATGCCTCGCCAGAGGTTTCAAGCCCTTCGATGAACACCGGATAGATCGTCGTCAGCTCACCGCAGAAAGTCGCGGCGGCGATGGAGTGACTGCCGAACGCGCTCAAACCCACCGACACCGACAACACATCCCGTTCGCTTTTGGCATCGGCCAGGCGTCGGTCGAGACGGGCGTCGATTTCTTCGCTGTAGGGTTGGTCGCTGAACGCTCGCACGGTGAAGCTGTAAGGCACGCCGGGCGGCGTCTGTTCGTACCAGGCGCGGACATCGGGGCGCAGTTGCAAGCCCTTGGCCGCGTTTTCCAGTGCCTTGCGAGTGCCGGCCTGGCGCGCGGTGGGCCAGGCGAGTTCGACGGTCAGGCGCTTTTCCGCTTCCGGTGCAGCGCTGCTCCACTCGGCGACGCCACGATCCGCTGCCAGATAGGGCAGAAACGCGACAGGTGTTTCGCTCGGGTTCATCAACTCGGGAAACGGCGGCGCGATGCGATCAAGCAGTGCACCGAAGCCCAGATCCAGACCGCGTTCGAGCGCCGAACTGTTGGCCGGCAGCAGCGTCGGACGTTGAGTTGGCTCACTCATAGTGTCAGCACCTCGACCTCGACGGCCTCGCAGTACGGCGCCTGAAACGCGCTGGTCACGATCGGCTTCAGCGGTTCAAGAATCTGCAGTTGCACGGCGCCGGCGCTGTGCAGCGTGTAGTCGATCCAGCTCGGATCGACCCGGCCTTCGAGGCGATGACAACTGTCGGCGTAAGCCTGCAATTGCTGCTGCGCGGCGACTTTGGTCAGGCCCGAGTCGGGGCCGGAATTGATCTTCGCCACCACGCGAATCTTGTAGCGCTGAATGTCGGCAGCCTTGACCGTGACCAGGTCGGTTTCCGGTCGTACATCGGGTCGGGCGAAGTGCTGACGAACGCCATCCAGCAACGCTGCTGACGGGGTGCCATCGCCGTCGCGCGACAACACCGTGACCTGCACTTCGCCAGGCGCAGTGCGCCGACCATTGCCGTCCTTGACCTGCGCGGCGAGGCCGTCCGGGTTGAAGGTATAAGTGACGTTCACCACACCGGCATCGCTGGATTCGACCTTCACCGTCGGTCGTTCACCGAGGGTGAACACCTCGCGGCGGTACTGCATCCGCGAACCGGCTGCCGGGGCGTGTGGCGCCAGGTAATAACGCAACCGGGCGTCGTCGTCACTTTCATAAATCGGCGGTACCGGCGGAAATGCCGCCGGGTCGCCCGGGTCGAGCAACTGCCGCTCCAGGCCCATGTCCGCCAGTCGTGCATCGAGATTGCTGCCGGTCGCCCACCACGCCAGCATCTGCTTGATGCGAGCGTTGTATTTGCGTTCATGGGTTTGCAGGCGCACGCAGAAGGCTTCGAGCGCCAGGGTCAGCAGTTCGCTTTCGTTGTCCAGACTGGTCTTGAGTTTCGCCGCGCTGTCGGGCGCTCGGGCGCCGACGTATTCGACGACGAAGGTCTTGAACTCGGCGAGCAGGTCTTCGAAGGCGTCGACGGTGATCAGCGCCGGTTCGGCCAACTGGTTCTGGCCGGGGATCAACATGCTCATGTCACTACCTCGAAAGTCTGTTGTCGGTTTTTCCAGGTGCCGGCGAAACGCAGCAGCAGACCGGCGCCCTGGCGGCTGGCGACGATCACGCTCGGCTGAAAATCGCTGATGCCGTTCTGCGTGTTGTAGAACGCCTGAGCTGCGTGGCTCTGGGCCAGAAGCAGAACGTCGTCACCAAGGTTCTGCCCCAGCAGCGTGGGGATCAGCGAGCCATAAAGGGGCCTTTTTTGCCGGGTGCCCAGCGGCGTGGTCAGGGCCCGGGTCGCGCGCTGCACAAACTGCAGCCAGTCGTCGACCGTGGCCCCGCTGTCTCTATCGATTCCGATCATGGGACGCTCTTGATTCAGGGGCTGATGACGCGGCCCTGGTGATCCACCAACGGGCCGCTGAAGTGCACGCCGGAGGCGTCGATGGTCAGGCCGACTGCGCCCAGTTGCAGGCTGATGACCTGCGGCGTCATCGCCAGCCGTGCCGGGCCGATGCTCAGTTCCAGCGATTCGCGGGAACCGCTGAAAGCTGCCGGTCCGTTCTGCCAGTGCAAGGTATGGCTGGCGTCGTCGTAGCCGCTTTCGCTGCCGTCGACATGCACCCGACGCGTCAGCGTCGGTACCGTCGCGACCGGCGGAAAGCGGTCGCTGTTCAGGCCGAACAACGCCACGCTCTGCGCTCCGCTTTCACCACTGCCATAGTTGAACAGCAGACACTGCTCGCCCACGGTGGGAATCCGCGACTCGCTCTGGGCGCCGGCACTCGGGTTGAAGAACTTGATGGCCGGCGTCAGCAATCCACCGTGGCTGACCTGGCAGGTATTGCTCGCCGCATCGACTGCCTGACAGACGCCGATGCGACAGAAACTCTCGGCACGTCGGTGCAGGTCGTCGATTTCCGCTTCCATTTCCGCCAGCCGCTCGATGATCGGCCCCAGTTGCATGCGCAGTAATGCGTCGAACATCAATCAGGCCTCCAGCGCGGTGTATTGGTCGGGGTCGTCGATGTCGCTGACTTCCCAGGTGCGGGCGAATTTCGGCGTACCGAGCGGATCGTCGAGCAGGGTCGGGCCGAGGTAGAGGGTTTGGGTGAAGGTCAGCGTCCACGCCTTGTATGGCTGGTCGGCGCGAATCAGCACTGACGGCAAACCATCAATGTTCATCGGCAGATCGCATTGATCGCCGGGCAGGCCCCAACGGTTGTCGGTGATCAGGTTTTTCAGCACGGCGATCAGATCGCAGGCGGCGAAAGCGCTGGCAGAAACGGCCGGGATGACTTGCAGCGATACGCTCATGACGTGGGCGATACGCCCGTCAGCGGCACGTGCTCCCGGTGCATTGCGGTCGAAGTCGATCAGCGCCCAGGCCTGAGCGCCAGGTGCCGTGAAGTCGTCGTGACTGCCAACCTGCAGATTCAGGCCGGCGCTGTTGCGCAAGGTTGCCGCCATCGCCGTGAACAGTTGCGACGGCTGCTGGATCGGTGCGGGCATGCATGACCTCCTTTTCAAATGTCCACGCGCAGTCCCGCCGCAGGAGTTGCAGGCAAAAAACGTGGGGGGATGGCTGATTGCGATGATGGTGTGAGATGGCTGGGCCAACGTGGCTTTTTATCGGCTGCCAACGAGAATAAAACCGCCACATGGCGGAGTAACACTCAAATATAAAAGCCCCGTTGCTACACGGGGCATACATCATTAGTTGTACGTCAGAAGGTCCAGAGAACTTTACTCAGAGGCAAACTCCAAGTGCTGTTATCCCAGTGGTAAACACGTTTCGGCAAAATAGTTGGAGTAAAACCAAATCGAGCCCAGACGGGTTTTTCACTGACAATGGAGAAGCTTCCATTTGCCTGAATTTTCGCAATCGCCCCAGGACGACCAGCCGTGCCGGTAAACCAAAGCGGCGTATTGTTCGCGCCATAGATCACGAAATTTCCGTCATCCTGCATCACGGCACGAGTAGCGCCCTTGTTCTGTGTCCAGCTCGCCCAAAGAACACCGAGCGGTCCGTTCGAAACAACCAGATTACCGTCCGACTGGAAGACCAGCGTAGTACCACCGACCACATACCGTCGATCAACTTCGAGAGTCGTCCCGGCTGGAATATAGGTCGATTCCACAGAGGGGCTGATCGGGATGGCAGAGTTACTTGCCCAGACCGGGATCGAGTCGATCACGACGAGATTGCCGTCATTTTGCAGAGACAGATAGGCCCGATTGTAAGCTGCCCAAATATCAGCGTTAAGCGGCGTGCTGTTGGCAGTGCCCCACATACGGCCGCGCGTTGGATCATTGAGAAACGCGTAATACATCAGGTAGAAATAAATTTTTGAGTTATCTATCTGCTTTCCGGAACTTGTATACGGTTGACCGGCAATCGCCACCCAAACTGTATTGCCCCCCTCGTAAATGGCCAGATTGCCATCGGGCTGGACAATTAACTTGAAGCGCTTGTCCGGTGATTCAAGATATTGCCCAGCGGACATCTCATGCAGAGGCAGCAAAATCGAACTGCCGTTCGTAGTAAACGGGTAGCGTGGTAGCGTAGCCATATATTCACCTATTGACCGATTGGTTATTGTGGGCAGTCAATGCTGCGTTGGATCGCTCACAGGCGGACTGACGAGACCTCGGGTCTTCGTGTGATTCAATGTCCTGCACCGAGGACATTTGATTTGCACTTGATGAAATGCATCTACTTTTGCAAGTAAACGATTGCATTTACCGCAACGAAAATCGCTCAGCATGAATTGAACTCCTTCTCAAATACCGCTGTGACGCCTCTTTACTCCTTGTTTGTATTGCCAGGCGGTACTTCGCAAACGCCAATGCGCTTGGCCGCCCAGCGCTCGTAAAGACCAATGGCTACGTCGGCCCCGGCCATGGCCGTCAAGCAGCCGAAGGCGCCAGCGGCCCAGATCGACATGCCGGCGGCGTACAGCAGCATGATTGCCGACACGCCGCAGATCATGCAGGCGCCGGAGCGCAGGGCCAGACGCCGCAGCAATGGCCAGCCGCGAGCGCCCTCCTTGTCGGCGCGCCACATCTCGCCGGACACCCCGCCCACTACGGCGAGAAGGATGACCAGCCAGATCGGCATGTCTGCCAACGCTTGTTGCTCGTTTGTCATGTCACGCCTCCTGTTTTTAGTTGATGAGTGTTGTGTGTTGGGTTCAAGCGATGTCTCTTCAGGTAGGCATTCCAAAAAGCCCGGCGCTATAGCCGGGCTTTTCAGTAATGCGCTCCTTCGCCTTCCTTTAAATCCTGTGTTCAAAAAAGGAAGCTGACTTTTCGGCGCTACTGGCGCGGTACGAGTCCATTCAAATTGTTTTTCCGACCGCGGTCCCTGCCCGCCGGATAACTGCTCTTGGTGCTTTACGCTGCACACCCGGGTCAGTTGCCAACCCTCTGAACCGTTGAGGCCGGTTCATCGCTGCCTGTTCTTGTGGAACTAAAGAGCTGTTGTTGCCAGCCGCTTTGTCGAGCGGCTTGGTGGCAAGGATATGCATGGATGCATATCCAGTCAATGCGTAAATGCATTTATTTATGCGCGAGAAATGCACGGACGCATGAAAGCCGCGCCGTTCAAGGGTTGGAGGTTTTTGCACAGACGAAAAAAAACCCGCCAAGGGCGGGTTCTATCTGAAGGGGTTCAGGTTAGCGGGCGTACATGCCCCACCAGAAGACGTGGCCGAGGATGACGATCTGTTCTTCCTGCATATCCTGGAAGCTGTAGTCCTCGTCCGGATGCTCATCGCGGTTGAAGCTGCGCAGACGGATACCGGTGGGCAGGCGGTAGAGTTGCTTCACGCGCAACTGACCGTTGTGATTGATCGCGTACAAGTCGCCATCGATGATGTCGCCGATACCACACTTGCCCGCATTTACACCGACAGTGGCGCCGTCCCGCAACACCGGCAACATGCTGTTGCCGCGCACCGTCACGCATTTGGCCTGGTCGAACTGCACACCGTTATGGCGCAGGCTGCGCTTGCCGAAGCGTAGGCTAGAGCGTTCGCTCTCTTCGATGACGAATCTTCCTGATCCAGCAGCCAATTCAACCTCGCGAAGAAAGGGCACCGACACCTCGTCATCATCGACAGGGGTATCGTCGTCCCACAGGCTTATGTCCTTGAGTTCCGCATGCACGTCATCGCGCGCGCCACCGGTCACGGTCGCGACGTCTGCGCGGCCGCGCAACTGATCGGTGCTCACACTGAAGTATTCGGCGATCTTCGAAATGTGTTTATCCGAAGGATCGACGATCTTCCCGCTGAGAATCCGCGAGAGCGTTGATTGAGGCACGCCGGTGCGACGGTGGAGCTCCGTGGGGGAGATCCCGTGCTGGTCGAGCAGTGCTCTTAAGACGGAGGATACGTTGCGTTTTTGCATAACGCGCATAGTGCTTGAAGTTTTTTCGGAAGACAAATGCTGATTTGCATAAAACATGCATAAATCAGCATTAAACGCAAAAAAGTGTCAGCGGACCGTCGTGCCTGCGTCGAGCAGACCACCCATGGTAACCTTGCGCCCATCGCGGAAAAGCCGGGCCGTTGCCCCCGCTTTTGCCCTACATCTTTTAACGAGTTGCCTGACAATCCGATGAATAAAGCCGTCTCCGACCTGTCCTCCCACACTCCGATGATGCAGCAGTACTGGCGCCTGAAGAATCAGCACCCGGATCAGCTGATGTTCTATCGCATGGGCGACTTCTACGAGATCTTCTATGAAGACGCGAAGAAGGCTGCCAAGTTGCTCGACATCACCCTGACCGCGCGCGGTCAGTCGGCGGGTCAGGCGATTCCGATGTGCGGGATTCCATACCACGCGGCGGAAGGTTACCTGGCGAAACTGGTCAAGCTCGGCGAGTCGGTGGTGATCTGCGAGCAGGTCGGCGACCCGGCCACCAGCAAGGGTCCGGTGGAACGTCAGGTGGTGCGGATCATCACCCCGGGTACGGTCAGTGACGAAGCGCTGCTCGACGAGCGCCGCGACAACCTGATTGCGGCGGTCTTGGGCGACGAGCGCCTGTTCGGCCTGGCCGTGCTGGACATCACCAGCGGCAACTTCACCGTGTTGGAGATCAAGGGCTGGGAAAACCTGCTGGCGGAGCTGGAACGGGTGAACCCGGTGGAACTGCTGATCCCGGACGACTGGCCGAAAGACCTGCCGGCGGAAAAACGCCGTGGCGTGCGTCGTCGTGCGCCGTGGGATTTCGAGCGCGACTCGGCGCTGAAAAGTCTCTGCCAGCAGTTCTCCACGCAAGACCTGAAAGGCTTCGGTTGCGAAACCCTGACCCTGGCCATCGGCGCCGCCGGTTGCCTGCTGGCCTACGCCAAGGAAACCCAGCGCACCGCCCTGCCCCATCTGCGCAGCCTGCGCCATGAGCGCCTGGATGACACGGTGGTGCTGGACGGTGCGAGCCGTCGCAACCTCGAACTGGATACCAACCTGGCCGGTGGCCGCGACAACACCCTGCAATCGGTGGTCGATCGCTGCCAGACCGCGATGGGCAGCCGTCTGCTGACCCGTTGGCTGAACCGTCCGCTGCGCGATCTGACCGTGCTGCTCGCGCGACAAACGTCGATCACTTGTCTGCTCGACGGTTATCGCTTCGAAAAGCTGCAACCACAACTCAAGGAAATCGGCGACATCGAGCGGATTCTGGCGCGGATCGGTCTGCGCAATGCGCGGCCCCGTGACCTCGCCCGCCTGCGCGATGCCCTCGGCGCGCTGCCGCAACTGCAAGTGGCGATGACCGACCTTGAGGCGCCGCACCTGCAGCGCCTGGCGACCACCACCAGCACCTACCCGGAACTGGCGGCGCTGCTGGAAAAAGCCATTATCGACAACCCGCCAGCGGTGATCCGCGACGGCGGCGTGCTGAAAACCGGTTACGACAGCGAGCTCGACGAACTGCAATCACTGAGCGAAAACGCCGGCCAGTTCCTGATCGACCTCGAAGCACGGGAGAAGGCCCGCACTGGCCTGGCCAACCTGAAAGTCGGTTACAACCGCATTCATGGCTACTTCATCGAGTTGCCGAGCAAACAGGCCGAGTCCGCTCCGGCAGACTACATCCGTCGCCAGACGCTCAAGGGCGCCGAGCGCTTCATCACCCCGGAACTGAAAGAATTCGAAGACAAGGCGCTGTCGGCCAAAAGCCGTGCCCTGGCCCGCGAAAAGATGCTTTATGAAGCGCTGCTGGAAGACCTGATCAGCCAGCTGCCACCCCTGCAGGACACTGCCGGTGCACTGGCCGAGCTGGACGTGCTGAGCAACCTGGCCGAGCGTGCGCTGAACCTTGACCTGAACTGCCCGCGTTTCGTCAGCGAGCCGTGCATGCGCATCACTCAGGGTCGTCACCCGGTGGTCGAGCAAGTGCTGACCACGCCGTTCGTGGCCAACGATCTGAGCCTGGATGACAACACCCGAATGCTGGTGATTACCGGTCCGAACATGGGCGGTAAATCCACCTACATGCGGCAAACCGCATTGATCGTGCTGCTGGCACATATCGGCAGCTTCGTGCCGGCGGCCAGTTGCGAATTGTCGCTGGTGGACCGGATCTTCACCCGGATCGGCTCCAGCGATGACCTGGCCGGTGGCCGTTCGACCTTCATGGTCGAAATGAGTGAAACCGCCAATATCCTGCACAACGCCACCGAACGCAGCCTGGTGCTGATGGACGAAGTCGGTCGCGGCACCAGCACATTCGACGGTCTGTCGCTGGCATGGGCGGCGGCCGAGCGTCTGGCGCACCTGCGTGCCTATACTCTATTTGCGACGCACTATTTCGAACTCACCGTGTTGCCGGAAGCCGAGCCGTTGGTGGCCAACGTGCACCTCAACGCCACCGAGCACAACGAGCGCATCGTGTTCCTGCACCACGTGTTGCCGGGGCCTGCCAGCCAGAGCTACGGTCTGGCCGTGGCGCAACTGGCCGGCGTACCGAGCGAAGTGATCGTGCGTGCCCGTGAGCACCTGAGCCGACTGGAAGACACCGCATTGCCGCATGAGGCGCCGAAACCTGCCGTCAAAGGCAAGCCGGCCGCTCCGCAGCAGAGCGACATGTTCGCCAGCCTGCCGCATCCGGTGCTGGATGAGTTGGCGAAAGTGGATCTCGATGACCTGACTCCGCGTCGGGCACTCGAATTGTTATATGCACTTAAGAACCGGATCTAAGCACCGAAGAACCGGATATAACGCAAACGGCTTCAAGCTGTTAGAATCTCGCGCGGTTTGGGATGCTGCTGGCTAATAGCCTGGCTGGCAGACATCGCTCCCGAACCTGGCGACCCCAACCGTGAAGGGGCAACGCTGCCGCCGCCTGAGGAGAAAATTAGAAATGACCTTCGTCGTCACCGACAACTGCATCAAGTGCAAGTACACCGACTGCGTAGAAGTGTGTCCGGTGGACTGCTTTTACGAAGGCCCGAACTTCCTGGTAATTCACCCGGATGAGTGCATCGACTGCGCCCTGTGCGAACCAGAATGCCCGGCCGTGGCCATTTTCTCCGAGGACGAAGTTCCGGAAGAGATGCAGGAGTTCATTCAACTGAACGTTGAATTGGCCGAAATCTGGCCGAACATCACCGAGAAGAAAGAATCGCTGCCGGATGCCGAAGAGTGGGATGGCGTCAAAGGCAAGATCAAAGACCTCGAACGCTGATCTGTCACGCGTTCTGAAGAGGCCCCTTGCGGGCCTTTTTTTCGTCTCTGCCTTGAGTTTTTACGGGCAAAAAAAAGGGGCGGTTTGACCCGCCCACATTTTTTCCCTATTCCCTGTATTCCTTTTCATCGTCCTGATGAATCGCATCCCGCGATGTCCTTTCCCCTCATCCTTGAAGGGCGTGTCTGTCCGTCGACACAGTGCTGATACTAAAGAGTTCCCTGCCGAGAGCAATCGCCCCAGACAGCCAAAAGGGACTGTAATAAGCACTTCATATTTAAAAATATGCATGAAAATCAATGAGTTAAACTACAGTCCATCGAACAATAGACGTCTACCGTCCTGTAAAAATAGGGAACACTTACGAAAGAGTAAGCCAAGGCTTACACCGCGAGACTACAAACGATGGAATTGCCGACCGTATGTCTGGGGATGAATGGTGTGGCGAGGGAGTCTGCTCCCGCTAGGCGGCGCAACAGGCCCTAAAGCGGGGCCACTTCGTGCCCCAGCGGGAGCAAGCTCCCTCGCCACAGGAGATCCCGTTCGGTGCTCGAACAGGCAACAAAAAGCCCCGAACCAGTCGGGGCTTTTTGTGGGCGTTCGTCAGAGGCGCTTACTGAAACAGCGACTCGCTCGACAGGCCATTCTTCTCGAGGATTTCACGAAGGCGCTTGAGGCCCTCCACCTGGATCTGCCGCACCCGCTCCCGGGTCAGGCCGATCTCCAGGCCTACATCTTCCAGCGTGCTGCTCTCGTGGCCGCGCAGGCCGAAGCGACGTACGACCACCTCGCGCTGCTTGTCGGTCAATTCCGAGAGCCATTGATCGATACTCTGCGACAGGTCGTCATCCTGCAGCAGTTCGCATGGATCGGTCGGACGGTCATCCGTCAGGGTGTCCAGCAGGGTTTTATCCGAATCCGGACCCAGCGAGACGTCGACCGAAGAAACCCGCTCGTTCAGGCCGAGCATGCGCTTGACCTCGCCCACCGGTTTTTCCAGCAGGTTGGCGATTTCTTCGGGTGAAGGTTCGTGATCGAGCTTTTGCGTCAGCTCCCGTGCAGCCCGCAGGTACACGTTGAGTTCCTTGACCACATGGATCGGCAACCGGATGGTCCGGGTCTGATTCATGATCGCGCGCTCGATGGTCTGACGAATCCACCAGGTTGCGTAGGTCGAGAAGCGGAAGCCGCGCTCGGGATCGAACTTTTCCACTGCGCGGATCAAGCCGAGGTTGCCCTCTTCGATCAGATCCAGCAGCGACAGCCCCCGATTGACGTAACGCCGGGCGATCTTGACGACCAGCCGCAGGTTACTTTCAATCATGCGCTTGCGCCCGGCAGGGTCGCCACTTTGCGACAGGCGCGCAAAATGAACTTCTTCCTCGGGGGAGAGCAGTGGAGAAAAGCCGATTTCGTTGAGATACAACTGCGTGGCATCGAGTGCCCGCGTGTAGTCGATGTACTTGTGTTGTTTAAGTGAAGCGGAGTGTTTGGATTTGGAACGAACGGAAGGTGGAGCAGCCCCTTCATCATTCGACATCGAAGATTCCGAATCGATGCCGGCCTCCATAAGGAGAACCTCATCGTCGATGTCAAACTCCGGCACTTCTTTACTGAGAGCCATTGTTATAGTCCTTTGGTGAGTTCGACCCCAAGCTCAAGCGACGCCTTTATCCTTGGCAGCGCTGGAGCCTGTCCCCTCTACGCGACGGAACAGGCTGGCTTACAAATCAACGTCTTGGCAGGAACTGCAGCGGATCTACAGGTTTACCTTGTCGGCGAATCTCAAAATGCAGTTTCACCCGGTCTGTACCCGTCGACCCCATTTCGGCAATTGTCTGTCCGACCTTGACCTGCTGTCCCTCCCGAACCAACAGCCGACGGTTGTGACCGTAAGCACTGACGTAGGTTTCGCTGTGTTTGATGATGACTAATTCGCCGTAGCCCCTTAAGCCACTCCCGGCGTATACCACCGTCCCATCAGACGCAGCTAAAACAGGCTGTCCCAAATCTCCGGCGATATCAATTCCTTTATTCAAACTACCGTTTGAAGAGAATTTTCCAATCAGAATGCCATTAGATGGCCATCCCCAGCCGGTCGGGGCCGGGCCCGGTGGAGGCAGTGGAGCCGGGGCCGGTTTGTTGGCGACGGACGGTGCAGCCCCCGCAGAACCGGCCCCGGAACCGGTCACTGTGGTGGTCGTCGTGCCATTCGCCTGGCGCCGGATTACCGTGGTTTTGCTCGACGAAGATGGCGAGGAACTGCTGTTGCTCACCACTGCTGTCGGCGTTGAACCGGTGCGGCCATCGAAGCGAATTGTCTGACCCGGATGTATCGTATATGGCGTAGGAATATTGTTCCGTGCCGCGAGGGCTTTGTAGTCCCAGCCGTAGCGAAAAGCGATGGAAAACAGCGTATCGCCCGGACGGACTACATATTGCCCGGTCGTGACGGCTGGACGCTGGGCCGCCGCACCGTTGCGATCGACTACTCGTACGTTACTCGATTTGGTGCTGGAGCAACCGACCAGCAAGGTGCTCAATACAAGGCCAGTCACCAGGCGCTGAAAGCTCGTGTTACCCATACGCTGCGCAATGACTGTGAGACTCACCCGCCGCTCCCTTTGTGGTGGCTGAAATATGTGGAATGCCGTGTCGCGGCAAGCAGTGTCGCAAGTATAACGGGCCGCACAGGCTTTACCGTTAAAGATGCGAAAACGCTTCACGCACACGTTTGCCCGTGGACAATTCGTAGTGTTTAACTCCTTGCTGCCGGTGTAAGACCGAGTCCAGCGAAAGGAATTCAGCGCCTGTAAACAAATGCTCAGGCCAACGGGCCGTTGAGCAATGGCACGAAGCGCACCGCGCCCAAAACGTGGCGGGAAAAGCCGTGCTCTTCACGCACGATCAGCATCAATTGCTGCACTTCCCCCGAGCCGACCGGAATCACCATCCGCCCCCCCGGAGCCAGTTGATCAAGCAACGCCTGCGGCACATCGGTGGCGACCGCCGTGACGATGATGCCGTTATACGGTGCCAGTGCCGGCCAGCCTTCCCAGCCATCGCCCCAGCGGAACACCACGTTGCGCAGGTTGAGTTCGACCAGGCGTTCTTTGGCCCGGTCCTGCAGGACCTTGATGCGTTCGACCGAAAAGACCCGCTCAACCAGTTGCGACAGCACCGCCGTCTGATAGCCCGAACCGGTGCCGATTTCCAGCACCTTGTCCAACGGACCCGCCTCCAGCAGCAGCTCGCTCATGCGCGCCACCATATAAGGCTGGGAGATGGTCTGGTTGTGGCCGATCGGCAGCGCGGTATCTTCGTAGGCACGGTGTGCCAGTGCTTCATCGACGAACAGATGACGCGGCGTACGGCGGATCACTTCCAGCACCTTGGCGTTGGACAGGCCTTCTTCATAGAGACGCTGGATCAGACGTTCGCGCGTGCGCTGCGACGTCATGCCGATGCCACTGCGCATTCTGTCTTCGTGTTCACGAGCCATCAGCGCAGTCCCTCCAGCCAGCCGTCGAGACTTCTGAAGGCATCGTTGAAGGTGCGATCGAGCTGCAATGGCGTGATCGACACATAACCTTGCATCACCGCATGAAAGTCGGTGCCCGGGCCGCCATCTTCGGCATCGCCGGCAGCGGCGATCCAGTAACCGGCCTTGCCACGCGGATCGACCACTTTCATCGGTGCCGCGGCACGGGCGCGATGGCCCAGGCGGGTCAGTTGAATACCGCGAATGTGTTCGATCGGCAAATTGGGGATGTTCACGTTCAGCACCGTGCGCGGCGGCAGGTCCAGCCCGGCGTGGGCCTCGACCAGTTTGCGCGCGAAATGGGCCGCTGTCGCCAGATTATCCACCTGCCGCGAGACCAGCGAGAACGCGAACGAAGGGCGCTCGAGGAAGCGCCCTTCGAGGGCGGCCGCCACGGTGCCGGAATACAGCACATCATCGCCCAGATTGGCGCCGAGGTTGATCCCGGAAACCACCATGTCCGGCTCGCGCTCCAGCAGGCCGTTGAGGCCCAGGTGCACGCAGTCGGTCGGTGTACCGTTGAGGCTGATGAAACCGTTGGCCAGGTATTGCGGGTGCAACGGACGGTCGAGCGTCAGCGAACTGCTGGCGCCGCTTTTGTCCTGCTCCGGGGCGATAACCACGCATTCGGTGTAATCCGCCAGCGCACCATAAAGCGCGGCGAGACCGGGTGCGGTTACCCCATCGTCGTTAGAAATCAGAATACGCATGGGCTGTCCGTCTGCCCCACCGGCACCAGATCAACGAGTTCGCGCACCAATACGGTGGCGAAGCATCCGGCCGGGAGGACGAATTCCAGTTGCAGAATGTCAGGCTGGGGATAATGCCACGACAACCCGCCAATGGGCAGCCGCAGGATGCGACGTTCGTGGCTCATTCCGGCATTGATCAACCAATCGCGCAGGTCGGCCTCGCGCTCGGCAATCCCCTGCTCCAGATCATGGACAGCGCCGGCAGCCGGTGAGTCACCTTCGCCCCACTGCGGACCGGTGGGGTGCAGATCGAGAATCGCCAGACGCGGATCGCTGCATTCGGCTTCACCGGCCGGGAAAAAACTACGGCTGTCGGTGAACGCCAGCAGATCGCCCACCTGCGCCTGCTGCCAGGTACCGTCGGCAACCCGCGCCGCCAAGACCTGATTGAACAGAAAACTGCGCGCCGTCGACAGCAGCCGCGAACGCACATTGCGCTGCTCCGGTAGAGCCTTGCGCGCCGCCCACGCACGCGCATCAACGACGTTGCCGCCGTCATGGCCGAAACGCTGGGCGCCGAAATAATTGGGAATGCCTTGCTTGGCGATCAACTGCAGACGCTGTTCGATCGCCTCCTTGTCGCCGGCGAACTGGGTCAGGCGCAGGGTAAAACCGTTGGCCGAATGCGCGCCGCGTTGCAGCTTGCGCTTGTGGCGCGTGGTCTTGAGGATCTTCAGCGTATCGTTCTCCGCCGCCGACAGGTCCGGATCAGCCTTGCCCGGCAGTTGCACGCTGAACCACTGGCGGGTCAGCGCCTGACGATCCTTGAGCCCGGCATAGCTGACGGTACGCAAGGACACGCCGGCTGCCTTGGCAATTCGGCGCGCCGCTTCCTCGGTGTTCAGGCCACGTTTTTCCACCCAGATCCACAGGTGTTCACCATCGCCGCTGAACGGGATGTCGAGCACTTCGTCGACCTGAAAATCTTCGGCGATGGCTTTCAGTACTGCGGTACCGAGGGGTTCGCCATAGGCTCGCGGGCCGAGCAATTGCAGTTCGTTCATGCGCGCAGCAACAAGGCGACGGAGTGCACGGCGATGCCTTCTTCGCGACCGACAAAGCCAAGCTTTTCGGTGGTGGTAGCTTTCACGTTCACTTGATCCAACTCAACTTGAAGATCGGCGGCGATCAACGCGCGCATCGATTCGATATGCGGGGCCATTTTCGGCGCCTGGGCAACGATGGTGTTGTCGACATTGCCGATTTTCCAGCCCTTGGCGTGGATCAGCGCGACCACATGGCGCAACAGCACGCGGCTGTCGGCACCCTTGAATTGCGGGTCGGTGTCCGGAAAGTGTTTGCCGATATCCCCTAGCGCAGCCGCGCCGAGCAAGGCATCGCTCAAGGCGTGCAGCAGGACGTCACCGTCGGAGTGAGCGAGCAGCCCGAAGCCGTGTGCAATGCGCACGCCGCCCAGAGTAATGAAATCGCCTTCAGCGAAACGGTGCACATCGTAGCCGTGGCCAATACGCATAAAAAAAACGCCCCGATTTTTGTCAGGGCGTGATTCTACCTGCATTAACCCGGGGGGTGTTCTCAATTAGTTTCCCCTCCGCGTTGTCGCCTTAAAGCGTGCCAGGCAAGGCGCAGGCCGCTGGGAATGGTTGTTCCCTTCCCAAGGCATGCAACGCAGCATGGCACGCTTTAAGGCACAACCCGAAGGGCCGGGCCTGCTGTTTTGCAGGGCTGCGTTGCTCGAAGCTTATTTGGAACAACCAAACCACGCTTCTCGCGCCTTGCCCTGCAAAACAGCAGACCCGGCGCGGAGTGGAAACTAACTGAGAATACCCCCCAGGGCGCGTGCGTGATGCTGCAAGTGGTCGTCAATGAAGCTTGCGATGAAGAAATAGCTGTGGTCATAACCCGGTTGCAGACGCAGCGTCAGCGGATGACCCGCTTGTTTTGCCGCTTGTTGCAGGGCTTCGGGTTTGAGCTGGTTTTCAAGGAAATCATCGCGATCACCCTGGTCCACCAACAGCGGCAATTTCTCGTCGGCTTCGGCAATCAGCGCACAGGCATCCCACTCTTTCCACTTGGAGCGGTCTTCACCCAGATAGCGGGAGAATGCTTTCTGCCCCCACGGGCAATCCATCGGGTTGTTGATCGGCGAAAACGCCGACACCGATTGGTAACGCCCCGGATTGCGCAGCGCGCAGACCAACGCACCGTGACCGCCCATGGAGTGGCCGCTGATGCTGCGTTTGTCCGATGCCGGGAAATGCGCTTCAACCAGTGAAGGCAATTCCTGCACGACATAGTCATGCATCCGATAGTGCCGCGACCAGGGTTCCTGCGTGGCATTCAGGTAGAACCCGGCGCCGAGGCCGAAATCCCAGGCGCCATCCGGATCACCCGGCACGTCCGGGCCACGCGGACTGGTGTCCGGCGCGACGATAATCAGACCGAGTTCGGCTGCCATGCGCATCGCCCCGGCTTTCTGCATGAAGTTTTCGTCTGTGCAGGTCAGCCCCGACAACCAGTACAGCACCGGCAACTGACCGCCCTGCTCCGCTTGCGGCGGCAGGTACACGGCAAACACCATGTCGCAGCCGAGCACCTCGGAGCGGTGGCGATAGCGCTTGTGCCAACCGCCGAAACTTTTCTGACAGGAGATGTTTTCCAGACTCATGGGGATTCTCCCAGCTGCAAGCGGCAAGCTTCGAGCTTCAAGAAAAGGCAAAAGCGGCCTGACTTGCAGCTTGAAGCTTGTAACTTGAGGCTGCTTTTAGAAATGAATGACGGTACGGATGCTCTTGCCTTCGTGCATCAGGTCGAAAGCCTTGTTGATGTCTTCCAGGCCCATGGTGTGGGTGATGAACGTATCCAGCGGGATTTCGCCGCTCTGGGCCATGTCGACGTAGCTTGGCAGTTCGGTACGGCCACGCACGCCGCCGAACGCCGAACCGCGCCAGACGCGACCGGTCACCAACTGGAATGGACGGGTCGAAATTTCCTGACCGGCACCGGCCACGCCGATGATCACCGATTCGCCCCAGCCCTTGTGGCAGCACTCCAGCGCTGCGCGCATCAGTTGCACGTTGCCGATGCACTCGAAAGAGAAGTCGACGCCGCCGTCGGTCATGTCGACGATCACTTCCTGGATCGGCCGATCAAAATCCTTCGGATTGACGCAGTCAGTAGCGCCCAACTGCTTGGCGATTTCGAACTTGGCCGGGTTGATGTCAATGGCGATGATCCGCGCAGCCTTGGCTTTCACCGCGCCGATCACGGCGGACAGGCCGATGCCGCCCAGACCGAAGATCGCCACGGTGTCCCCTGGCTTGACCTTGGCGGTGTTGAGCACCGCACCGATACCGGTGGTCACGCCGCAACCAAGCAGGCAGACCTTTTCCAGCGGCGCATCCTTGGAGATTTTCGCCACGGAGATTTCCGGGAGCACGGTGTACTCGGAAAAGGTCGAGGTACCCATGTAGTGGAAAATCGTTTCGCCCTTGTAGGAAAAGCGCGAAGTACCGTCCGGCATCAGACCTTTGCCCTGGGTGGCGCGAATTGCCTGACACAGGTTGGTCTTACCCGACTTACAGAACTTGCACTGCCCGCATTCCGGGGTGTACAGCGGAATCACGTGATCACCGACGGCGACCGAGGTCACGCCTTCGCCGATGGCCTCAACGATCGCACCACCTTCGTGGCCGAGGATCGACGGGAAGATACCTTCCGGGTCAGCACCGGACAGGGTGTAGGCGTCAGTGTGGCAAACCCCGGAAGCCACCACGCGCAGCAACACTTCACCGGCCTTCGGCATGGCGACATCGACTTCTACGATTTCCAGCGGCTTCTTGGCCTCGAAGGCAACGGCGGCGCGCGACTTGATCATGCTGACTCTCCAGTGAATCCATTGAATAAAAAAACCAGACCGGCAGTGTAGTACAGCGCTATCTGATGAATAATCAGGACAAAAGCAAAACATTATTGCCACACAGGGATAATCCCGATGTCCGAAAACCGCTGGGAAGGCATCGACGAGTTCGTCGCCGTCGCCGAATGCAGCCAATTCACCGCTGCGGCAGAACGCCTTGGAGTTTCTTCCTCACACATCAGTCGACAAATCGTACGGCTGGAAGAGCGTTTGCAGACACGTCTGCTCTACCGCAGCACTCGCCGCGTCACCCTGACCGAAGCCGGGCAGACCTTTCTGCAGCATTGCCAACGCCTGCAAGACGGTCGCGAAGAAGCCCTGCGCGCCGTCGGCGACCTGACCAGTGAACCAAAAGGCATGCTGCGCATGACCTGCGCCGTGGCCTATGGCGAGCGGTTCATCGTGCCGTTGGTGACGCGATTCATGGGGCAATACCCGCAATTGCGTGTCGACATCGAACTGAGCAATCGCCAACTCGATCTGGTGCATGAGGGATTGGATCTGGCGATCCGCCTGGGTCGGCTACAGGATTCGCGACTGGTCGCCACTCGGCTGGCGCCACGGCGCATGTACCTGTGCGCGTCACCGTCCTACCTGGAACGGTACGGTCGCCCACACAGTTTGTCGGAACTGAGTCGGCACAATTGCCTGATCGGCAGCTCGGATCTGTGGCAACTGGAACAGAACGGGCGGGAATTTTCCCAGCGTGTGCAGGGAAACTGGCGCTGCAACAGTGGGCAAGCGGTGCTGGATGCGGCGCTGCAAGGGGTCGGGTTGTGTCAGTTGCCGGACTATTACGTGCTTGAGCATTTGCACAGCGGGGCGCTGATTTCGTTGCTCGAGGCGCATCAACCGCCGAATACCGCGGTGTGGGCGTTGTATCCGCAGCAGCGGCATTTGTCGCCGAAGGTGCGCAAGCTGGTGGATTTCTTGAAGGCAGGGTTGGCTGAGCGGCCTGAGTATCAGGAATGAGTATTGGGTTGGCTGTAAATGCGCTATCGCGAGCAGGCTCACTCCTACAGGGGAACGCATCTCAAAATGTAGGAGTGAGCCTGCTCGCGATGGCGATTCAACAGGCACCACAGAAATTCAGCGGCGATTGGCCCAACGCTGACGCAACCACTCCAGATCTTCCGGCCGGGTGACCTTGAGGTTGTCCGCCCGCCCTTCGATCAGACGCGGCGCCAGGCCGGCCCACTCCATCGCCGAGGCCTCATCGGTAATCAGCGCATCGGCCACCAGACTGTCCGCCAACGCCCGATGCAAAGCACCGAGGCGGAACATCTGTGGCGTGTAGGCCTGCCAGATCACGCTGCGGTCAACGGTTTCGACCACGCGACCGCGCTTGTCGACCCGCTTGAGCGTGTCGCGCGCCGGTACAGCGAGCAGACCGCCTACCGGATCATTTGCCAGCTCGGCCAGCAGCTTGTCGAGATCGTCGCGACTCAGGTTGGGCCGCGCGGCATCGTGCACCAGCACCCAATCCTCATCGTCGGCACCTTGTGCATGCAGATGCAGCAAGGCGTTGAGCACAGAAGCAGAACGCTCGGCGCCCCCCTCAACCCGCTGAATACGCGAATCACCGGCGCACGCCAGGTTCGGCCAATAAGGATCGTCAACAGCAAGACTGACCACCAGCCCCTTGAGGCTTGGGTGATCCAGAAAACAGCCGAGGCTGTGTTCGAGAATTGTGCGTCCACCCAGTTGCAGGTATTGCTTGGGACGGTCCGCGGCCATTCGGGCACCGACGCCCGCGGCAGGAATCACGGCCCAGAAGGCCGGCAGAGAATCGATCATTGGGCCAGCTGGTAAAGGGTTTCACCGTCCTTGACCATGCCCAGCTCATGGCGAGCGCGTTCTTCAACGGTCTCCATGCCTTTTTTCAGCTCGCTGACTTCAGCGTCCATCACCCGGTTGCGCTCCAGCAGGCCTTCATTCTCGGCGTGCTGATCAGCAATCTGCTGATTCAGCTCGGCGACCTGCGCCAGACTGCCATTGCCCACCCACAGGCGGTACTGCAGACCGGCCAGCAGCAAGAGCAAAACGAGAAACAACCAGTAAGGACTGCGCATCGAATATCAGGTATCCAGTGAAAAAAGACAGCCACGCCAAAACTTTGAAACATCTGATAGCACGAAGCCTGGAAGATCCAGGCTTGTGCATATAAGGCATCAGATTAGTGGCAAATCCATCGCTGTCACGACTTTTCCGACACAATCCGGTGTCTTTTTACCATTTACAACTCAGCCGCGGAACTCGCTGCGACCGTTGTACTTGGCTTTGCCATTCAACTGCTCTTCGATACGCAGCAGTTGGTTGTACTTGGAAACACGGTCGGAACGGCACAGCGAACCGGTCTTGATCTGGCCAGCCGAGGTGCCCACAGCCAGGTCGGCAATGGTCGAATCTTCGGTTTCGCCCGAGCGGTGCGAGATCACTGCGGTGTAACCGGCTGCCTTGGCCATCTGGATGGCTTCCAGGGTTTCGGTCAGGGTGCCGATCTGGTTGAACTTGATCAGGATCGAGTTGGCGATCTTTTTATCGATGCCTTCTTTCAGGATCTTGGTGTTGGTCACGAACAGGTCGTCACCTACCAGTTGGGTCTTCTCGCCGATCTTGTCGGTGAGGATCTTCCAGCCAGCCCAGTCGGACTCGTCCAGACCGTCTTCGATCGAGATGATCGGATAACGTTCGGTCAGGCCTTTGAGGTAGTCGGCGAAACCTTCAGCGGTGAACACCTGGCCTTCACCGGACAGGTTGTACTTGCCATCTTCGTAGAATTCGCTGGCTGCGCAGTCCAGCGCCAGGGTCACGTCGGTGCCCAGCTTGTAACCGGCGTTGGCCACTGCTTCGGAGATCACTTTCAGCGCGTCTTCGTTGGACGCCAGGTTCGGTGCGAAACCGCCTTCGTCGCCAACGGCGGTGCTCAGGCCACGGGCCTTCAGCACAGCTTTGAGGTGATGGAAAATCTCGGTGCCCATGCGCAGACCTTCCGAGAAGGTCTTGGCGCCAACCGGCTGCACCATGAATTCCTGGATGTCGACGTTGTTATCGGCGTGCTCGCCACCGTTGATGATGTTCATCATCGGCACCGGCATCGAGTACACACCCGGAGTGCCGTTCAGGTTGGCGATGTGTGCGTACAGCGGCAGGTCCTGATCCTGTGCAGCCGCCTTGGCCGCAGCCAGGGACACGGCGAGGATGGCGTTGGCGCCCAGGGTTGCCTTGTTTTCGGTACCGTCGAGCTTGATCATCGCGTGATCCAGGGCTTTCTGGTCGCTTGGGTCGGTGCCCAGCAGCAGATCGCGGATCGGACCGTTGATGTTGGCTACCGCCTTGAGCACGCCCTTGCCCAGGTAACGGCTCTTGTCGCCATCACGCAGCTCGAGCGCTTCACGCGAGCCAGTGGATGCACCGGACGGCGCGCAAGCGCTGCCGATGATGCCGTTGTCGAGAAGCACGTCCGCTTCCACGGTGGGATTGCCACGGGAGTCGAGAACTTCACGACCTTTGATGTCGACGATTTTTGCCATTGTTGTAAACACTCCAAAGTTGACGAAAACGACGCAGCTAGAGGAAATCTTTTTACCGTCGGCAAGTGGTGTGCAGCGGGCAGCTTGCAGACGACAACGCACATACCCGAGGGCATGTGCGACAAATCGTGCGGTACTTTACCGGAGAAATGAGCTTTACGCGGTTTCTACCGTCGGAAAACTCTTCACCAGTTCGTCCAAAGCTTTGAGCTGGGCCAGAAATGGCTCCAGTTTGTCCAGACGCAAGGCGCAAGGGCCGTCGCATTTGGCGTTGTCCGGGTCCGGGTGCGCTTCGAGGAACAGACCGGCCAGCGACTGGCTCATGCCGGCCTTGGCCAGATCGGTGACCTGTGCGCGGCGACCGCCGGCGGAGTCGGAACGACCGCCAGGCATTTGCAGCGAATGGGTCACGTCGAAGAATACCGGGTACTCGAACTGCTTCATGATGCCGAAGCCGAGCATGTCCACCACGAGGTTGTTGTAGCCGAAGCTCGAACCACGCTCGCAGAGGATCAGTTGATCGTTACCCGCTTCCACGCACTTGTTCAGGATGTGTTTCATTTCCTGAGGCGCGAGGAACTGGGCTTTCTTGATGTTGATGACGGCATTGGTCTTGGCCATCGCGACGACCAGATCGGTCTGGCGCGACAGGAAGGCCGGCAGCTGGATGATGTCGCAGACTTCAGCGACGACCGCGGCCTGGTCAGGCTCATGGACGTCGGTGATGATCGGCACACCGAAGGCTTGTTTGATGTCCTGGAAGATGCGCATGCCCTCTTCCAGGCCAGGACCACGATAGGAGGTCACAGAAGATCGGTTGGCCTTGTCGAAACTGGCCTTGAACACATAAGGGATACCGAGTTTCTCGGTGACCTTCACGTACTCTTCGCAAACCTGCATGGCCATGTCGCGGCTTTCCAGCACGTTCATGCCGCCGAACAGCACCATGGGTTTGTCGTTGGCGATCTCGATGTTGCCAACGCGGATGATCTTCTGTGCCATCGGGTTACGCCTTCTTCTGGTGTTGTGCCAACGCTGCCTTGACGAAACCGCTGAACAGCGGGTGACCGTCACGTGGCGTCGAGGTGAACTCAGGGTGGAACTGGCAAGCGACGAACCATGGATGATCCGGGGCTTCGACCACTTCAACCAGCGCGGCGTCAGCGGAGCGACCGGAGATTTTCAGGCCGGCTTCGATGATTTGTGGCAGCAGGTTGTTGTTCACTTCGTAGCGGTGACGGTGACGCTCGACAATCACATCCTTGCCGTAGCAATCGTGCACCTTGGAGCCGGCTTCCAGCAGGCATTCCTGAGCGCCCAGACGCATGGTGCCGCCCAGATCGGAGGCTTCGGTACGCACTTCAACCGCGCCGGTCGCGTCTTCCCACTCGGTGATCAGACCCACGACCGGGTGGCCGCTGGCGCGATCGAACTCGGTGGAGTTGGCGTCTTTCCAGCCCATCACGTTACGGGCGAACTCAATGACCGCCACTTGCATGCCGAGGCAGATGCCCAGGTACGGAACCTTGTTTTCGCGAGCGTACTGAACGGCAGTGATCTTGCCTTCAACGCCACGCAGACCGAAGCCGCCCGGTACCAGAATCGCGTCGACACCTTCGAGCAGCGCAGTGCCCTGGTTCTCGATGTCTTCGGAATCGATGTAGCGCAGGTTGACCTTGGTACGGTTGCTGATGCCGGCGTGACTCATCGCTTCGATCAGCGACTTGTAGGCGTCCAGCAGCTCCATGTACTTGCCGACCATCGCGATGGTGACTTCGTGTTCCGGGTTCAGCTTGGCGTCAACCACCGCTTCCCACTCGGACAGGTCAGCACTGCCGCATTGCAGGCCAAAGCGCTCGACAACAAAATCATCCAGACCCTGCGAGTGCAGGATGCCCGGGATCTTGTAGATGGTATCGGCGTCTTCCAGCGCGATCACCGCACGTTCTTCAACGTTGGTGAACTGCGCGATCTTGCGACGCGAGGACACATCGATCGGGTGATCGGAACGGCACACCAGCACGTCTGGCTGCAGGCCGATCGAACGCAGTTCCTTGACGGAGTGCTGGGTCGGTTTGGTTTTGGTTTCGCCGGCAGTGGCGATGTACGGCACCAGCGTCAGGTGCATCAGCATCGCGCGCTTGGCGCCGACTTCGAAACGCAACTGGCGGATGGCTTCGAGGAACGGTTGCGATTCGATGTCACCGACGGTGCCACCGATCTCGACCATCGCCACGTCAGCGTCACCGGCACCCTTGATGATGCGGCGCTTGATTTCGTCGGTGATGTGCGGAATCACCTGGATGGTTGCACCCAGGTAGTCACCACGACGCTCTTTGCGCAGCACGTGCTCGTAGACACGGCCGGTGGTGAAGTTGTTGTTCTGGGTCATGGTCGTGCGGATGAACCGCTCGTAGTGGCCCAGGTCCAGGTCGGTCTCGGCGCCGTCGTGGGTGACGAACACTTCACCGTGCTGGAACGGACTCATGGTGCCTGGATCGACGTTGATGTACGGATCCAGCTTCAGCATGGTGACCTTAAGCCCCCGCGCCTCCAGGATAGCCGCCAATGAAGCCGAGGCAATGCCTTTCCCCAATGAAGAAACAACACCGCCCGTGACGAATATGTAGCGCGTCATGAAAAACCCTAGAAGTCTGCGTTAAAGCGGTACGAGCCGCCGGGGAAAGCGAAGGAAGGCCGAAGCCCCCGATCACCTGCATTAATCACAGTGCACCTTTCAAAAAAACCGCCGCGTTGGGACAGACCGGCAGATGAAACACCGGTACGTTGCTCGCTACACATTTTTTGGAATCGCCCAGCAAAGACTGCTTGGTAATCGGCAACTCCTGCAATTCAGGCGAATCCACAGAAGTTGTATCAAGAAGGGAGCGTAGTCTACCGGAATGCCCCTTTCATCTCAAACCTTGATCTTCGTCTGTTGGCTGCCAATGCAATTTCCAGCCGCCCTGCCCATGCCCGTCAAGGCCCGGCAGGTTCGCCACCGCGAGCAATTTTTCGCCGCCAAACAGCAGCGGCAATCTGCCACGGACGAAGGCCGGCACCGCGCGCTCATTGAGCAGGCGCTTGAGATCGCGGTGGCCGCGCTCCGCCAGATGCATCATTTCGCCGCCCTGCCGATAGCGAATCTGCAACGGCCCGACGGGAGTCTGCCCGCTGAACATGACACGCCCGTTATTCGGCAAGCGTAGCGCTGTCGACGGGTCACGCCACTCGGCACTGACCGCTGGCACACGCAGCCAGTCGCCGCTCAGCCACCATATCCGGCCGGCGCTGCGGTGCAATTGGCCATCGGCCAGGCGCCAGACTGGGGACGCATCGTTGGCGGCGTCGCACAGGCTTGTCCAACCCGACCAATGGTCAGTGTCCGGCAGCCGGGTCAGCGGTTCGAGCCAATGGCTGAGCGCGTTGCGCTGACGAGCGGCGGACAATGTTGCCAGCGGTGCCAATGCCAGCGACGGCAAGCCCAGCCAGTGAAACTCACTCGGCGTAGCGGCTTGCGCCAGATCGATCTGCGCCAGCTCATCGAGCAAGCCTTGCGCCTCGCGTAGATGCGCCGCGCTGCGGGCCATGCTCGCCTGCGCCTGCGGCCAGCGCTCGGTCAATCGAGGCAGCACTTGATGACGCAGGTAGTTGCGGGAGAATTGCCGATCTTCATTCGACGGGTCTTCGATCCAGCTCAGTTGATGCGCCAGGGCGTACGTTTCAAGCTCGGCACGCGTGACGTCGAGCAATGGCCGCAGCAGCGTGCCCTGCCCCAACGGTCGCTGCGCCGGCATCGCCGAGAGACCGCGAACGCCGGCACCGCGCATCAGGCGAAACAGCAGGGTTTCGGCCTGATCGTCACGGTGCTGCCCGGTCAGCAGCACGTCACCCGCCTCCGTCAGCGAGGTGAACGCCGCATAACGAGCTTCCCGCGCCGCCCGTTCAAGGCTGGCGCCGGGTTGCACCGCCACCCGAACGACCTGCAAAGGAACGCCCAGCGCATCGCAGGCCGACTGACAATGCTGCGGCCACGCATCAGCCGCCGCCTGGAGACCGTGGTGGATATGGATGGCGCTCAGCGCCGGCAGGGAATGGTGTCTGGCGAGATCGGCAAGCAGATGCAGCAGGACGGTGGAGTCGAGACCGCCGGAGAAAGCGATACGCCAATGAGCGGCGTTGCGCCAAGGCTCAAGGCTCAACATAAGCCGCGACGGCAAATCACTCTTCGAAGAATTCATAGAGATGGTTCGCTTCATAAAGAACCCTGTAGGAGCTGCCGCAGGCTGCGATCTTTTGATCTTGATACAGCAAAATCAAAAGATCGCAGCCTGCGGCAGCTCCTACAGAGGTACTTCCGTCGACTTAGAGACCGTAGCTCATCAGTCGATCATAACGGCGCTTGAGCAGCGCTTCGTTGTCGAACTTCTTCAGCATCGCCAGTTGCGAGCTCAGCTCCGCGCGGATCGAAGCAGCGGCAGCAGCCGGATCACGGTGGGCGCCGCCCAATGGCTCGCCGATCACCTTGTCGACGATGCCCAGGCCTTTCAGGCGCTCAGCGGTGATGCCCATCGCTTCAGCAGCGTCCGGCGCTTTTTCGGCGGTCTTCCACAGAATCGAAGCGCAACCTTCCGGCGAGATCACCGCGTAGGTCGAATACTGCAGCATGTTCAGCTGGTCGCATACACCGATGGCCAGTGCACCGCCGGAACCACCTTCACCAATAACGGTGGCGATGATCGGGGTTTTCAGGCGCGACATCACGCGCAGGTTCCAGGCGATCGCTTCGCTCTGGTTGCGCTCTTCGGCGTCGATGCCCGGGTAGGCACCCGGGGTGTCGATGAAGGTCAGGATCGGCATTTTGAAACGCTCGGCCATCTCCATCAGACGGCAGGCCTTGCGGTAGCCTTCAGGACGCGGCATGCCGAAGTTGCGGCGTACCTTCTCGCGCACTTCACGGCCCTTCTGGTGACCGATCACCATCACTGGCTGGTCTTCCAGACGTGCCACGCCGCCAACAATGGCCGCGTCGTCGGAGAAGTGACGGTCACCGTGCAGTTCGTCGAACTCGGTGAAGATGTGCTCGATGTAGTCCAGGGTGTACGGGCGTTTCGGGTGACGCGCCAGGCGAGCGATCTGCCAGCTGGTCAGCTTGCCGAAGATGTCTTCGGTCAGCGTGCGGCTCTTGTCCTGCAGGCGGGAGATCTCATCGCCGATATTCAGCGAATTGTCATTACCGACCAAGCGCAACTCTTCGATCTTGGCTTGCAGGTCGGCGATCGGCTGTTCGAAATCTAGAAAATTCGGGTTCATAGGCGTCCGTCTTGGGTCGTGTCCCAAGTGAGCTTGGGCCGGCCGGTTGTCTATTCGCGCCCTACCTTAAGGGAGAGGCGCGCTGAGGTCGAGATTAAAAATTCAGGTTGTGGACAGGTGCAATGATGGCACCTGCCGGTCAACGGTATTGGAGGAAGACGTTGTCTCGCCCGAACTGGTCACGCAGGGCTTGAATCAAGGCATCCGCCGGGTCGATTCGCCAGGTCTCGCCGAACTGCAGCAAGGTCTTCGCATCGGGGCTGGTGTACTCCATGGTGATCGGGCACGCCCCGCGGTGACGCTTGAGCAGCTCGCCCAACCAGCGTAGCTGATCACCCTTCAAGTCCTGAGTCTGCAGCTTCAAACGCAGACTTTCGGCGAGATTGGTGCGCGCATCCTCCATGCTCATCACCCGCTTGACCCGCAGGCGCAGGCCGCCGGAGAAGTCATCGTTGCTGACTTCGCCTTCGACCACCACCATCGCGTCGGTCTGCAACAGCGACTGCGCGGAATGGAACGCATCGGCAAACAACGACGCCTCGATCCGCCCCGAGCGGTCGTCGAGGGTGATGAACCCCATCTTGTCGCCCTTCTTGTTCTTCATTACCCGCAGGGCAATGATCATCCCGGCGACCGTCTGGGTATCACGAGCCGGTTTCAGGTCGATGATGCGCTGACGGGCGAAACGGCGAATCTCGCCTTCGTATTCGTCGATCGGGTGACCGGTGAGGTACAGGCCCAGAGTGTCTTTCTCACCCTTGAGACGTTCCTTGAGGGTCAGCTCCTTGGCCTTGCGGTGGCTTGCATAAACGTCGGCATCTTCTTCGACGAACAACCCGCCAAACAGGTCGGCGTGGCCACTGTCATGAGTGCGAGCCGTCTGCTCGGCAGCCTTGATCGCCTCTTCCATCGCCGCCAGCAGCACGGCGCGGTTGCGGTCGATATTGGCCTGATAAGCCTTTTGCTCGTCGTGGAAGTACGGGCCGAGGCGATCCAGTGCACCGCTGCGGATCAAGCCGTCCAGCGTCCGCTTGTTGATGCGCTTGAGGTCGACCCGGGCGCAGAAGTCGAACAGGTCCTTGAACGGCCCCTCCTGACGCGCCTCGGTGATTGCTTCCACCGGGCCTTCGCCGACGCCTTTGATCGCACCGAGGCCATACACGATGCGGCCGTCGTCGTTCACCGTGAACTTGAACTCGGAGGTGTTCACGTCCGGCGCGTCGAGGCGCAGCTTCATCGTGCGCACTTCCTCGATCAAGGTCACGACCTTGTCGGTGTTGTGCATATCCGCCGAGAGTACCGCGGCCATGAACGGCGCCGGGTAGTGAGCTTTCAGCCAGGCGGTCTGATAGGACACCAGGCCGTAGGCAGCCGAGTGGGATTTGTTGAAGCCGTAACCGGCGAATTTCTCTACCAGGTCAAAGATGTTACCGGCGAGGTCGGCATCGATATTGTTGGTCGCGCAACCCTCAATGAAACCGCCGCGCTGCTTGGCCATTTCCTCGGGTTTCTTCTTACCCATGGCTCGACGCAGCATGTCCGCACCACCGAGGGTGTAACCGGCCATGACCTGGGCGATCTGCATCACCTGTTCCTGATACAGGATGATGCCGTATGTCGGCGCCAGTACCGGCTTGAGGCCTTCGTACTGGTAGTCCGAGTGCGGGTACGCCAGTTCGGCGCGACCGTGCTTACGGTTGATGAAGTCGTCCACCATGCCGGACTGCAGCGGGCCCGGACGGAACAGCGCCACCAGTGCGATCAAGTCTTCCAGGCAGTCGGGCTTGAGCTTTTTGATCAGCTCCTTCATGCCGCGCGATTCAAGCTGGAACACCGCTGTGGTTTCGGCTTTCTGCAGCAGGCTGTACGTCGGCTTGTCGTCGAGCGGGATAAACGCGATGTCCAGCGGTGCTTCGCCAACCTTGGCGCGGTCGCGGTTGATGGTTTTCAGCGCCCAGTCGATGATCGTCAGGGTCCGCAGGCCGAGGAAGTCGAACTTCACCAGACCGGCCGCCTCCACGTCGTCCTTGTCGAACTGGGTTACCAGGCCGTCACCGGCCTCGTCGCAGTAGATCGGCGAGAAGTCGGTCAGCTTGGTCGGGGCGATTACCACACCACCGGCGTGTTTACCGACGTTACGCACAACGCCTTCAAGCTTGCGCGCCATCTCCCAGATTTCTGCCGCTTCTTCATCGACCTTGATGAAGTCACGCAGGATCTCTTCCTGTTCGTAGGCTTTTTCCAGGGTCATGCCGACTTCGAACGGAATCATCTTCGACAGACGATCCGCCAGGCCGTAGGACTTGCCCTGCACCCGCGCCACGTCGCGCACCACAGCCTTGGCGGCCATGGAACCGAAGGTGATGATCTGGCTGACCGCGTTGCGACCGTACTTCTCTGCCACGTAGTCGATCACCCGGTCACGACCGTCCATGCAGAAGTCGACGTCGAAGTCGGGCATCGAAACCCGTTCCGGGTTAAGGAAACGTTCGAACAGCAGGTCGTATTCCAGCGGATCCAGGTCCGTGATCTTCTGCACGTAAGCCACCAGCGAGCCGGCACCCGACCCCCGGCCTGGCCCCACCGGTACGCCGTTGTTCTTGGCCCACTGGATAAAGTCCATCACGATCAGGAAGTAACCGGGGAAGCCCATCTGGATGATGATATCCAGCTCGAAATTCAGCCGGTCGACGTAGACCTGACGCTTGGCTTCGTAGTCTTCGGTGGTGTCCTTGGGCAGCAGCACCGCGAGGCGCTCTTCGAGACCGTCGAAAGAGACTTTGCGGAAGTATTCGTCGATGGTCATGCCATCGGGAATCGGGAAGTTGGGCAGGAAGTGCGTGCCCAGCTTCACTTCAATGTTGCAGCGCTTGGCAATCTCGACGGTGTTTTCGATCGCGTCGGGAATATCGCTGAACAGCTCGGCCATTTCCTCGGCGCTTTTGAGGTATTGCTGATCGCTGTAATTCTTCGAACGCCGCGGATCGTCGAGGGCGCGGCCCTCACCGATGCACACGCGGGTTTCGTGGGCGGCAAAGTCTTCCTGCTTGATGAAACGCACATCGTTGGTCGCCACCAGCGGCGCGCCGAGCTTGTCGGCCAGGGCCACTGCGCCGTGCAGTTGCTCTTCATCGTTGGGGCGATTGGTGCGCTGGATCTCCAGATAGAAGCGATCCGGGAACACCGCCATCCATTCCCGCGCCAGCGCCTCGGCCTCGGCCGGGTTGCCGCCGATCATGGCCATGCCGATCTCGCCTTCTTTGGCAGCGGACAACATGATCAGGCCTTCGTTGGCTTCGGCAACCCACTCACGCTCGACGATGACCATGCCGTTGCGCTGGCCTTCGATGAAGCCGCGGGAAATCAACTCGGTGAGATTGCGATAGCCCTTGGCGTTCATCACCAACAGACTGATCCGGCTCAGCGGTGCGTCCGGATCCTTGTTCGACAGCCACAGGTCGGCGCCGCAGATCGGCTTGATGCCTGCGCCCATGGTGTTTTTATAGAATTTGACCAGGGAACACATGTTGTTCTGGTCGGTGACCGCCACAGCCGGCATGTTCATGCCAGTCAGCGCCTTGACCAGTGGCTTGATCCGCACCAGCCCGTCGACCAGGGAGTATTCAGTGTGCAGGCGTAGATGAACGAATGAAGCCGGCATAGTGATCCTGTCCAGTTACATAGAGACAACAAGGCCCGGATTGTACCGGGCCTCGAACAAAACATCAGCCTTGCGACTAAACCTGCGTCAGGCCTTCGAGTGCCTCGTAAGCCTGACGCACCGGGGCGAACGAGCGCCGGTGAATCGGCGTTGGCCCCAGCCGTGCCAACGCTTCCAGATGAACGGGCGTCGGGTAGCCTTTATGGCCGCCAATGCCGTAGCCCGGGTAGATCAATTCGAACGCGGCCATTTCACGGTCGCGACTGACCTTGGCCAGAATCGACGCCGCAGCGATAGCCGGCACCTTGCCATCACCCTGCACCACCGCTTCGGCGCGCATCGGCAGTTTCGGGCAGCGGTTGCCGTCGATCATCGCCAGTTTCGGCTGCACATGCAGCCCGGCCACCGCGCGCTGCATGGCGAGCATGGTGGCGTGCAGGATGTTCAGCTCGTCGATTTCTTCGACTTCGGCGCGGGCGATGCACCAGCTCAGGGATTTCTCGATGATCTCGTCGTAGAGCTTCTCGCGCTTGGCTTCGGTGAGTTTCTTCGAATCGTTGAGACCGAGGATCGGCCGGTTCGGATCGAGGATCACCGCCGCCGTCACGACCGCCCCGCACAACGGGCCGCGACCGACTTCGTCGACGCCGGCCACCAGTTCTTCGACTTCGGCGACCAAGGTGAAATCCAGGCCCATCTGCATAGCTTTCTTGCTCATCGTGATTGACCGATCAGGTTGAGGACGGCGTCCGCCGCCTGATTGGAAGCATCCAGCCGCAACGTGCGGTGAATCTCGTCGAAGCCACGGGTCTGCTCTTCGCCGCCTTCGATCAGCGGCGACAGGGTCTGCGCCAGCGCCTCGACCGTTGCATCATCCTGCAACAATTCCGGCACCAACAGGCGCTGGGCCAGCAGGTTCGGCAGCGACACGTACGGGCTCTTGACCATGCGCTTGAGAATCCAGAACGTCAGCGGCGCCAGGCGATACGCGACGACCATCGGCCGTTTGTACAGCAACGCTTCTAGCGTGGCCGTACCGGAGGCGATCAATACCGCGTTGCACGCCGCCAGCGCCAGATGGGACTTGCCGTCGAGCAGGGTTACCGGCAAGTCGCGACCCGCAAGCAGCTCCTCGAGCTGAGCGCGACGCTCGGCATTCGCGCACGGTATGACGAAGCGCAAGCCTGGACGCATGGCCCGCAGGCGCTCGGCCGTGTCGAGGAACAGCGCCCCCAGACGCCCGACTTCGCCACCGCGACTGCCCGGCATCAAGGCGACCAGCGGACCGTCGGGCAAGCCCAATTCGGCACGCGCAGCGGCGCGATCAGCCTGCAGCGGAATGGTATCGGCCAGCGTGTGACCGACGAAGCGTACCGGTACGCCCTTCTCTTCGTAGAATTTTGCTTCGAACGGCAACAGCGTCAGCATCAGATCGCAGCCTTCGCGAATCTTCAGCACGCGCTTCTGCCGCCACGCCCATACCGACGGGCTGACGTAGTGCACGGTCTTGATCCCGGCCTGACGCAGCTTGAGTTCGATATTGAGGTTGAAATCCGGAGCGTCGATGCCGATGAACACATCCGGTTTCTCGGCAATCAACGTGGCGATCAGGTCCTTGCGGCGCTTGAGCAACTCGCGCAGCCGCCCGAGCACTTCAACCAGCCCCATGACCGACAGACGCTCCATGGGGAAGTAGGACGTCAGGCCTTCGGCCTGCATCAACGGGCCGCCGACGCCGATGAACTCGACCGCCGGATGTTGCGCCTTGAGGGCGCGCATCAGACCGGCGCCCAAAATATCACCGGAAGCTTCGCCCGCCACCAGCGCAATACGCAGATTGGCCATGATCAGCGAGTGATGCCGCGAGTCGACGACTGGATCGAGTCACGGAACACCGCGACTTCCGGGAACTGCGCAGCAGGTTCGGCCAGTTCGGCCAGCGCCTGTTCCACGGTGAACCCCTGGCGATACACGGTTTTATAAGCGCGACGCAGGGCGTGGATGGCGTCTTCACTGAAACCGCGACGACGCATACCCTCGAAGTTCATGCTGCGCGCTTCGGCCGGGTTACCGAACACGGTCACGAACGCCGGGACGTCCTTGCCGATTGCGGTGCCCATACCGGAAAAGCTGTGCGCGCCGATGTGGCAGTACTGGTGAACCAGGGTGAACCCGGAAAGGATCGCCCAGTCGTCGACGTGCACATGCCCGGCCAACGCGGTGTTGTTGACCAGAATGCAGTGATTGCCGATGACGCTGTCATGCCCGATGTGGGCATAGGCCATGATCAGGTTGTGATCGCCCAGCGTGGTTTCCGAACGGTCCTGCACGGTGCCACGGTGAATGGTCACGCCTTCGCGAATGACGTTGTGGTCACCGATCACCAGGCGGGTTTCTTCGCCCTTGTACTTCAGATCGGGCGTGTCCTCGCCTACCGAGGAAAACTGGTAGATACGATTATGCTTGCCGATTCGGGTCGGGCCTTTGAGGACCACGTGCGGTCCGATCACGGTGCCCTCGCCGATTTCCACACCTGCGCCGATGATCGACCACGGGCCGACCTCAACGCCGTCAGCCAGAACGGCCGACGGATCGATGATTGCGCGAGGGTCAATCAAACTCATAGTTTGCGTTCCGCACAGATGATTTCAGCAGAGCAGACCGGTTTGCCGTCGACCGAAGCCTGGCACTCGAACTTCCAGATCTGACGCTTGCAGCTGATGAACTTGGCTTCGAGGATCAACTGGTCACCCGGCAGAACCGGCTGACGGAAGCGCAGCTTGTCGGAACCGACGAAGTAATACAGGGTGCCGTCAGCCGGTTTCACGTCGAGCATTTTGAAACCGAGGATCCCGGCAGCCTGGGCCATCGCTTCGATGATCAGCACGCCCGGCATGATTGGATGCGCCGGGAAGTGACCATTGAAGAATGGCTCATTGATGCTGACATTCTTGTAGGCGCGAATGCGCTTGCCTTCAGTGTCCAGTTCCACCACCCGGTCCACTAGCAGGAACGGGTAACGGTGAGGCAGGTATTCGCGAATCTCGTTGATGTCCATCATTTCGGGGGGAAGCCTATGTAAAGATTGGGAGCGCGACTGACGCGCACTCCTCTAGCAAATCAAGGAGGCAGTCTAGAGGCTGTGCACACTTGATATGGAAATGGTATCAGCCATCAGATGAAGCATTGCCGCCGGGGGTCACTTCCCCAACGCGCTTTTCCAGCTGCTTCAAACGTCGCGCGAGGTCATCGAGCTGACGGATGCGTGCCGCGCTTTTGCGCCATTCGGCCGCTGGTTGCATGGCTGTGCCGGAAGAGTAGGCGCCCGGTTCGGTAATCGAGTGAGTCACCATGGTCATCCCGGTCAGGAAAACGTTGTCGCAAATATCGATATGCCCGACCAGGCCGACGCCACCGGCGAGCATGCAGTGCTTGCCGATTTTGGTGCTGCCGGAGATCCCGACGCACGCCGCCATGGCAGTGTGATCACCGACCTGGACGTTGTGGGCGATCTGGATCTGGTTGTCGAGCTTCACGCCGTTGCCGATCACGGTATCGGCCAGCGCACCACGGTCGATGGCGGTGTTCACGCCAATCTCGACATCGTCGCCGATGGTGACACCGCCAATCTGGGCGATCTTCTGCCAAATGCCCTTCTCGTTGGCAAAACCGAAGCCTTCACCGCCGAGCACGGCACCGGACTGGATCACCACACGCTTGCCGATGCGCACGTCGTGGTACAGCGTCACCCGCGGAGCGAGCCAGCCACCCTCACCGATTTCACTGCGGGCACCGATGACGCAATGGGCGCCCAGGGTGACCTGCGCACCGATGCGCGCACCAGCTTCGATCACCACGAACGGGCCAATGCTGGCGCTTGGATCAACCACCGCATCCGGCGCAATCACCGCCGTGGGATGAACACCCGCAGTGGCTTTTGGCTTGGGATCGAACAGGTGCGAGATGCGTGCGTAAGCCAGGTAAGGATCCGGCACCACCAGCGCGTTGCCGGCAAAACCGTCGGCATCGGCCTCTTTGAGCAACAGCGCAGCCGCCTGGCAACTTGCCAGGTATTTGCGATATTGAGGATTTGCCAGAAAGCTCAACTGAGCTGGGCCAGCCTCCTGCAAGGTGGCTAGCCCAGTAATTTGCGTCTCGGGGTCGCCACGCAGGGTGGCGCCGAGGAACTCGGCCAACTGGCCGAGCTTGATAGTCACGGTCATGGGTTACTTCAGCTGATTCATGCGCTCGATAACCTGGCGCGTGATGTCGTACTGAGGCTTGACATCGATTACTGCGCCACGCTCGAACACCAGGTCAAAACCACCTTTCTTGATGACTTCTTCCACTGCGCTATCCAGTTTCGGCTTCAGTTGCTTGAGCATTTCGCGGTCGGCAACAGCCTTGGCTTCGTTCAGCTCCTTGGACTGGAACTGGAAGTCACGAGCCTTTTGCTTGAATTCAAGCTCCAGACGCTCACGCTCGCCCTGCTGCATTTTGTCGCCACCGGCCATCAGACGGTCCTGAATGCCCTTGGCGCTGCTTTCCAGCGTCTTGAGCTTGGTCAGTTGCGGACCGAACTTCTTCTCGGCATCCACGGCGTATTTCTTGGCCGCGTCGGATTCGAGCAGCGCCATCTGATAGTTCAGAACGGCGATTTTCATGTCGGCGAACGCCGGGCCTGCCACCAGTACGGAGGCCAGGAGAACCAATTGAGTCAACTTACGCACGATGCACTCCTACAAAATCCATTGTCGTTATCTTGGGTCAGACGCTTAGAACGTCTGGCCGAGGGAGAATTGGAACACTTGAGTTTCAGCGTTATCCGGTTTCTTGACCGGCATCGCCAGAGCAAAACTCAGCGGACCCAGTGCGGTGACCCAGGTCACACCCACACCAACGGAACTGGCCATGTTGCTCAGGCTGATGTCGTTGCACTGCGTGGATGACGTGGAGCCTACGGTCGCGTTAGTCGTCTTCTGGCACTTGGAGTCGAATACGTTACCCACATCCCAGAATACCGAAGTACGCAGCGAGCGCTGATCCTTCACGAATGGCAGCGGGAACAGGACCTCAGCACCGCCCTGAATCAGCACGTTACCACCGAATGGCAATGGATCCTGATCGGGGTCGGCAATCGTACCGACGTTACCAGTAACCCCCTGACCACGACTCGGAGTACTACGAGGACCCAAGGTGCTGTCCTTGAAGCCACGAACCGAGTTGAAACCACCAGCATAGTAGTTTTCATAGAACGGCAAGCCGTCGGTCGAACCATAACCGTCGCCATAACCCAGCTCGGTGTGCAGACGCAGGGTATAGTTTTCGGTAATCGGCTGGAACAACTGACCACGGTAGTCGAGTTTGTAGAACGACAGGTCGCTGCCCGGAATGGTGGTTTCCAGGGTCAGGCTCTGGGAACGACCACGGGTCGGCAATACGCCCTTGTTCAGGGTCGACTCGGACCAGCCAGCCGAAGCCTTGAAGTTCAGATACTGATCGCCTTCTTTGTTAACGAAGTCGAAGATCTCGTCAACGGTGTACTGACCGGTCTTGATCTTGTCCTGCTGAGCAGACAGACCGAAGGTCAGGCGCGAAGTCTCGCTGATCGGGTAGCCAACGTTGACGCCGGCACCCAGGCTGTCTACCGCATAGCTGGCTACGTCGATGTTGAGATCTTTGTAGTCGGTGGTGCGATAGAACGCGTTGTAACCCAGGCTCACGCCATCGGCGGTCCAGTACGGGTCAACGTAACCGAAGTTGTAGCGGCTCTGGTATTCGCTGCGGGTCAGGCCGACGCTGACGCGGTTACCGGTACCGAGGAAGTTGTTCTGGGTGATCGAACCGCCGAGGATCAGACCGGCGCTCTGGGCGAAACCGACGCTGGCGGTGATCGAACCGGAAGCCTGTTCTTCAACGGCGTAGTTCACGTCCACCTGGTCGTCGACACCCGGAACAGCCGGCGTCTCAACGTTCACTTCTTTAAAGAAGCCCAGACGCTCAAGACGGGTCTTGGACTGATCGATCAGGTAGGTCGAAGCCCAGCCACCTTCCATCTGACGCATTTCGCGACGCAGCACTTCGTCTTCGGACTTGGTGTTGCCACGGAAGTTGATGCGGTTGACGTAGGCACGCTTGCCCGGGTCGACGGCGAACAGGATGTCCACGGTGTGATCGTCGTCATGCGGCTGCGGTACGCCGTTGACGTTGGCGAAGGTGTAGCCCTCGTTACCCAGGCGGCGGGTGATCAGTTCAGACGTGGTGGTCATCAGCTTGCGCGAGAACACCTGGCCTTTCTGCACCAGCAACAGCGACTTGATCTGGTCTTCAGGAACTTTCAGGTCACCGCTGAGTTTGACGTCACGTACGGTGTACTTCTCGCCTTCGGTGATGTTGACGGTGATGTAGACGTGCTTCTTGTCCGGGGTGATGGACACCTGGGTCGAAGCGATATCCATGTTGATGTAGCCGCGGTCCAGGTAGTAGGAACGCAGACGCTCCAGGTCACCGGACAGTTTTTCACGGGCGTACTTGTCGTCGTTCTTGAAGAACGACAGCCAGTTGGTGGTTTTCAGCTCGAACAGGTCGATCAGGTCGTCATCAGGGAAGACCGTGTTACCCACCACGTTGATGTGCTGGATGGCAGCCACGGTGCCTTCGTTGATCTTCACTTTCAGCGCAACGCGGTTACGCGGCTGCGACACCACTTCGGTATCGACCGTTGCCGAGTAACGGCCCTGGGCAACGTACTGACGTTGCAGCTCGTTACGAACACCTTCAAGGGTGGCGCGCTGGAAGATTTCACCTTCGGACAGACCGGACTGCTTGAGGCCTTTCATCAGGTCTTCAGTGGAGATCGCCTTGTTGCCTTCGATCTCGATACTGGCGACCGACGGACGTTCGACGACCGTGATCACCAGAACGTTGCCTTCGCGGCCCAGCTGGATATCTTGAAAGAAACCGGTTTTGAACAACGCACGAGTGGATTCCACCAGGCGACGATCATCCGCCTGCTCGCCGACGTTCAACGGCAAGGCACCAAACACGCTACCCGCGGAGACCCGCTGGAGGCCGTTGACGCGAATATCAGAGATAGTGAAGGACTCGGCGTGAACTTCGGCGATCATCAATACGGTGAGAACCGCAGTTAGCAGCAGACGTTTCATGAAGTCCTTTCTTATTCCAACTGGCAATAAACAAACTGCCGCAAAATGCGGCAGATTCGCAATTCAGCGAAGCTTTACAGTCGACCCAGATCATTGACCAGAGCAAGCAACATCACTCCGACCACCAAACTGATACCGATCTGCACCCCCCAACCTTGCACCCGATCCGACAAGGGGCGACCACGCACCCACTCAATCAGATAAAACAACAAATGCCCCCCATCCAGTACAGGAATGGGCAGCAAATTCAGAACCCCCAGGCTAATACTCAGATAAGCAAGGAAATTCAGGAAATCAGCAACGCCCGACTGGGCAGAAGCGCCCGCCACTTTAGCAATGGTTATCGGCCCACTCAAGTTTTTTACCGAGAGCTCGCCAAACAGCATTTTCTTCAGTGAGTCCAGCGTCAGGATGCTCATGGTCCAGGTACGACGGGCACCCTCGCCAATCGCGGCCAGCGGACCATAACTGACTTCGCGGATCATTTCCGGCGGCCAGTCTACGGCCTTTACGCCAGCCCCGAGATAACCGCTCGGCGACTTGCTTTCGCCGCGTGCCGCCAGGGTCACCGGGATGTCGATTTGAGCACCGTCGCGCTCGATGCGCAGCATGATTTTGGTATCAGGACGCGTACGAACGGTATCGACCACCTGCTGCCAGTCACCCAGCGCCTGGCCGTCGAGCGACAGCAGACGGTCACCGGTTTTCAGACCAGCGGCGTGCGCCGGACCTTTTGGATCGAGTTCGGCCAGCACCGGAGGCAAGGCCGGACGCCATGGGCGAATGCCGAGCGAGCGGATCGGATCGGGCTCGTCGGCCCCTTTGAGCCAATGATCCAGCGCCAGCTCGCGAGGAGTCTCTGCGGTCGAATCCTGCTCGCGCACGAGCAACTGCAGGGAACCGCTCTCCCCCAGACGCCGGACCAGCTGCAGATTGACGGCAGCCCAGCCGGACGTCGGCTCACCATCGATGGCGACGATTTCCTGGCCGGCACTCAAACCGGCCCTGGCCGCGATGCTGCCGGATTCGACGGCACCGATGACCGGGCGGATCTGCTCGCTGCCGAGCATGGCCAGCACCCAGAAAAACACCAGGGCCAGCAGGAAGTTGGCGATCGGCCCAGCCGCGACAATGGCGATACGCTGGCGAACCGATTTGCGATTGAAGGACTGATGAAGCTGGTCGGCCGGCACTTCGCCTTCACGCTCATCGAGCATTTTGACGTAGCCGCCCAGCGGAATCGCGGCGACGACAAACTCGGTGCCCTGCTTGTCGTGCCAGCGCAACAGGGGCATGCCGAAGCCCACGGAAAAACGCAAAACCTTGACGCCACAGCGACGCGCGACCCAGAAATGGCCGAATTCGTGAAAGGTGACCAGCACACCCAAAGCGATCAGGGTGCCGGCAATCATATAGAGCGCGCTCATCTACTTTCTCCGCAATCCTGTTCAGTGTCGCGTGACGCCATGGTGCTGCAACAGCTATCGGCCGTGACGACTCAGCCATTGCCCGGCCAGAATCCGCGCTTTCGCGTCTGCGGTAAACACCGCATCCAGATGCTCCAGCGTAACCACAGGCTCGAGATTCAACACATCCTCGATGATACTCGCGATTTCCAGATAACCCACGCGTCCGTCGAGAAACGCCGCGACCGCCACTTCGTTGGCCGCATTGAGCATGGCCGGCGCGCTGTTACCCGCCTCGGCCGCCTGTCGCGCCAGGCGCAGACAAGGGAAGCGTTCTTCGTCCGGCGCCTCGAAATCCAGGCGCGCAATGGCAAACAGATCCAGCGGTGCCACACCCGAGTCGATACGCTCAGGCCAAGCCAGTGCATTGGCAATCGGGGTGCGCATGTCAGGGTTGCCCAACTGTGCCAACACCGAGCCATCCACGTAGTCGACCAACGAGTGAATCACACTCTGCGGATGGATCACCACCTCGACCTGCGAAGGTTTGGCGTCGAACAACCAACACGCCTCGATCAACTCCAGGCCCTTGTTCATCATGCTGGCCGAATCCACCGAGATCTTGCGACCCATGGACCAGTTCGGGTGCGCACACGCCTGATCAGGCGAAACATGCGCCAGCTCGCTCAACGGCGTCTGACGGAAAGGCCCGCCCGAAGCCGTGAGCAAAATCCGTCGTACGCCGACGGCGCCCAGGCCACGGGCAAAATCCTGCGGCATGCACTGGAAGATTGCGTTGTGCTCGCTGTCGATCGGCAGCAGCACCGAGCCGCTCTTGTGTACAGCCTGCATGAACAGCGCGCCGGACATCACCAACGCTTCTTTATTGGCCAGGAGGATTTTCTTCCCAGCCTCCACCGCCGCCAGGGTCGGACGCAGGCCCGCGGCGCCGACGATAGCCGCCATCACGGCATCGACTTCAGGAGCGGAAGCGACCTGACACAGGCCCTCCTCCCCTACCAGCACGCGAGTGGACAGACCGGCAGCCCGCAAGTCGTCCTGCAGACCGCGAGCCGCCGCCGCTTCCGGCACTACCGCAAATTGCGGCACATGACGAATGCACAAGGCCAGCAACTCGCTCAGGCGCGTGAAACCGCTCAAAGCAAAAACCTGATAACGCTCAGGATGACGAGCGATGACGTCCAGGGTGCTCAGACCGATCGAGCCGGTGGCCCCCAGAACGGTAATCTGTTGCGGGCGGCTCACGGTGCGGCCATCCACAGCAACACAGCGAAAATCGGGATCGCAGCGGTCAGGCTGTCGATGCGATCAAGCACACCGCCATGACCGGGCAGCAGGTTGCTGCTGTCCTTGATGCCGGACTGACGCTTGAACATGCTTTCAGTGAGGTCGCCCACTACCGAAATAAAGACGATCAATGCAGCACCGACCAGACCTTTGAGCAGTTCACCCACGGTCCAGTCGCGAACCAGACCGACGACAGCGGTAATCACCAGACTCAGCGCAAGACCACCGTAAACACCTTCCCAGCTTTTGCCCGGGCTGACTTGCGGCGCCAGCTTGCGCTTGCCAAAGGCACGACCGGAGAAATAGGCACCGATATCGGCCCCCCAGACCAGCACCATCACCGCCATGATCAGCCAGTTACCCAGCGGGTACTGCTTGATCTGCACCAGCCCTTGCCAGGCCGGCAGCAGGATCAGCAGGCCGATCACCAGTTTGGTGGCCGCCGTGGACCAGTGCTCGCTCGAGCGCGGATACGTCAGCACCAGGTACGTCGCCACTGCCCACCACAACACCGACGCGCCCAACACCCACGGGGCAAGACCCGGCAAGACGTACATGACGAACAGCATCAACGCGACGACAGCGGCATAGCCAACACGGAACGACTGCGCGGTGAAGCCCGCCAGACGCGCCCATTCCCAGGCCCCCAGGCTTACGACCAGACCAATGAACAGCGCAAAACCGGAACCCTCGAGCAGGAAAAACCCGCACAGAGCGATCGGCAGCAGGATCAGCGCAGTGATGATTCGTTGTTTAAGCATTAAACCCGGGCTCCAGCTTCGACCTGCTCGCTCGTTTTACCGAAACGACGCTGGCGTGAAGCGAAATCGGCCAGCGCCGTGCGCATGGCTTCGTGTTTGAAGTCCGGCCAGAACAGGTCGGAGAAGTACAACTCGGCGTAGGCCAGTTGCCACAAGAGGAAGTTGCTGATGCGGTGCTCGCCACCGGTGCGGATGCACAAGTCCGGCAACGGCAGGTCGCCCGTCGCCAGACAGGTTTGCAGCAGATCCGGAGTGATGTCCTCCGGGCGCAGATGCCCGGCCTGAACTTCACGCGCCAGACGCTGTGCAGCCTGTGCAATATCCCACTGACCGCCGTAGTTGGCGGCGATCTGCAGGATGAAGCGGTTCGCCCCGGCCGTCATGGCTTCGGCCTCGCGCATCGCCGCCTGAAGCTCAGGGTGGAAGCGCGAGCGATCGCCGATGATGCGCAAACTGATGTTGTTGTCGTTGAGGCGCTTGGCCTCACGACGCAACGCCTTGAAGAACAAATCCATCAAGGCACTGACCTCATCGGCCGGGCGCTGCCAGTTTTCGCTGGAAAAGGCGAACAGGGTGAGCACTTCGACTTTGGCCTCGGCGCACACCTCGATCACTGCCCGCACAGCATCCACGCCTGCCTTATGCCCGGCGACACCCGGCATGAAGCGTTTCTTCGCCCAGCGATTGTTGCCATCCATGATGATCGCGACATGGCGCGGCACCGCGGACGGCGCAGACTGCTTGGTCTTTTCCATTGAAACGCGACCCTTATACGGCCATCAGGTCTTTTTCTTTCTCTGCCAGCTTCGCGTCGATTTCAGCCACGAACTTCTTGGTCAGGTCGTCGATTTCGCCGGTAGCGCGACGCTCTTCGTCTTCACTGATCTCTTTTTCCTTGACCAGATCCTTCAGCGAACTGTTCGCGTCACGACGAATGTTGCGCACGGCAACACGGGCGTCTTCAGCCACGTCACGCGCCTGCTTGGTGAAGCCACGACGGGTTTCTTCGGTCAGAGCCGGCATGCTGATCAGCAGCAGTTCACCCAGGTTGGTCGGGTTCAGGTTCAGACCTGCACTGCCGATCGCCTTGTCGACGGCGCCCAGCATGTTGCGTTCGAACGCAACGACTTGCAGGGTACGGGCGTCTTTGACGGTGATGTTGGCCACTTGCTTGATCGGGGTGTCAGCGCCGTAGTACGGAACCATCACACCTTCCAGGATGCTTGGGTGCGCCTGACCGGTGCGGATGCGACCGAAGTTGTGGGACAGCGATTCCACCGACTTCTGCATGCGCTCTTTGGCGTCTTTCTTGATTTCGTTGATCATTGTTGAACTTCCTCGATCAGGGTTCCTTCAGCGCCGCCATGTACGATGTTCAGCAGGGCGCCAGGCTTGTTCATGTTGAATACGCGCAGCGGCATCTTATGGTCGCGGCACAGGCAAATTGCTGTCAGATCCATTACACCCAGCTTGCGATCCAGTACTTCATCATAAGTCAGATGATCGAACTTCTCGGCATGCGGGTCCTTGAACGGGTCAGCGGTGTAGACGCCATCAACCTTGGTCGCCTTCAGCACGACGTCGGCATCGATTTCGATGGCACGCAGGCAGGCTGCCGAATCCGTGGTGAAGAACGGATTGCCGGTACCGGCCGCGAAAATCACGACGTCCTTGGAGTTCAGGTGGCGCATCGCTTTGCGGCGATCATAGTGATCAGTAACGCCAACCATGGAAATGGCCGACATCACGATGGCCGAGATATTGGCACGTTCCAGCGCATCGCGCATGGCCAGAGCGTTCATCACAGTGGCCAGCATGCCCATGTGGTCGCCTGTTACCCGATCCATGCCAGCCTTGCTCAAGGCCTCGCCACGGAACAGGTTGCCACCGCCGATCACCAGACCGACCTGTACACCGATGCCGACCAGTTGGCCGACTTCCAGCGCCATGCGATCCAGGACTTTCGGATCGATCCCGAACTCTTCCGAGCCCATCAGGGCCTCGCCGCTAAGCTTGAGTAGAATGCGTTTATAGCGAGCCTGATAACCACTGCCCTGCTGAGCCATTGCGAATCTCTCCTGCGGCGTATTTAAAAATTCTTTGCGAGCTGTTTACAGCTGGCGTTCACTCTAGCTTGGCGCTGCTTCAGCGCCATCGGAACATGGCTTTGTAAGTCAGTTCCAAGTGGAAACCAATTAAAAATTGGTAACCCCATCTGAAAAGAGGCTGCGCGCGTGAGCGGGCAGCCTCTTTCGGGCGACAGTTGAAAAACCGTCTTATTGCTTGGCGGCAGCCAGCTGGGCAGCAACTTCTTCAGCGAAGTTGTCGACCGGCTTCTCGATGCCTTCGCCTACTTTGAAGTAGGTGAAGGAAACGATTTCTGCGCCGCCTTTCTTGGCCAGCTCGCCAACCTTGATTTCAGGGTTCTTGACGAACGCCTGCTCAACCAGGCTCGCTTCTGCCAGGAACTTGCTGATACGGCCTTTGACCATGTTCTCAACAATGTTTTCTGGCTTGCCTTTGATCTTCTCTTCGTTCAGCTGCATGAACACAGCTTTTTCACGCTCGATCGCTTCAGCCGAAACTTGCGAAGGCAGCAGGAACTCAGGGTTGCTGGCAGCTACGTGCATCGCGATGTCTTTGGCCAGCTCGACGTCACCGCCTTTCAGAGCCACCACAACACCGATCTTGTTGCCGTGCAGGTACGAACCTACAACGTCACCTTCGATACGGGTCAGACGACGAATGTTGACGTTCTCGCCTACTTTGGCAACCAGTGCTTCGCGAGCGGCTTCTTGAGCAGCGATCAGCGGAGCAGCGTCGGTCAGTTTGTCAGCGAAGGCTTTTTCAACGCTGGCAGCAACGAAGTTCTTGAAGTCGTCTTGCAGAGCCAGGAAGTCGGTCTGCGAGTTCACTTCCAGGATAACGGCAGCTTTACCGTCGTCCTTGATTGCGATTGCGCCTTCAGCGGCAACGTTGCCAGCCTTTTTCGCAGCCTTGATCGCGCCCGAAGCACGCATGTCATCAATGGCTTTTTCGATGTCGCCGTCAGCCTTTTCCAGGGCTTTCTTGCAGTCCATCATGCCTTCGCCGGTACGCTCGCGCAGTTCTTTAACCAACGCTGCAGTAATTGCTGCCATTTTCAAATTCCTCTTGGATAGGTTTTCAACCATTCCACCCGATCGAACGGGCGTTCAATTCGTCCCGAGCCCCACCTTGTAGCTGCTGCACGTTACAGAAGCTGTAGCTGCGCCGCCGACAAATGGTTTTCGAGGTGGCAAAAAGGGGGCCAAGCCCCCTTTTTGCTTACTGAGTCAACGCCAGGGCGTCAATTACTCAGCTGCAGCCTGAGTTTCTTCAGCTGCGAATTCAACAGTGCCGCCAGCAACATTGTTGCGACCACGGATCACTGCGTCAGCCATCGAACCCATGTACAGCTGGATAGCGCGGATTGCGTCATCGTTGCCTGGGATGATGTAGTCAACGCCTTCCGGGCTGCTGTTGGTGTCGACAACGCCGATGACCGGGATGCCCAGCTTGTTGGCTTCGGTGATCGCGATGCGCTCGTGATCAACGTCGATCACGAACAGTGCGTCAGGCAGACCGCCCATGTCCTTGATGCCGCCCAGGGAGCGATCCAGCTTTTCCAGGTCACGGGAGCGCATCAGCGCTTCTTTCTTGGTCAGCTTGGCGAAAGTACCGTCTTCGGCTTGTACTTCAAGGTCACGCAGACGCTTGATGGAAGCACGAATGGTTTTGAAGTTGGTCAGCATGCCGCCCAACCAGCGGTGATCGACGTACGGCGAACCGCAACGTGCTGCTTCTTCAGCAACGATCTTGCCAGCGGAACGCTTGGTGCCGACGAACAGAATCTTGTTTTTGCCCTGGGCCAGACGCTCTACGAAAGTCAGAGCTTCGTTGAACATTGGCAGGGTTTTTTCAAGGTTGATGATGTGAATCTTGTTACGCGCGCCGAAAATGTACTTACCCATTTTCGGATTCCAGTAACGGGTTTGGTGACCGAAGTGCACACCGGCCTTCAGCATATCGCGCATATTGACTTGGGACATGATAGTTCCTTAATAAGTCGGGTTTGGCCTCCACGTATCCCAATGACCAACCAGTGGCATAAAGCCAAAAGCACCCAGGTCATCGTGTCGACACGTGTGTGGATTTAAGCTTTTCGGGGTATCCCCGGAAAGCGGCGCATTTTATACCACAGGGTGCACAGAAACGGAACCCGGAATCTGTAATCGCACCAAGGACATGGGCGCAGCCCCCTTGGAATCGCCTTCAGGCACACCATTGTATAGAGAGAGACGATGCACGCAGGCGCGGATTTGCGCCTTTCGTCTGTTAGAATCGGGTTTTTCAGGGTCGCAAAACAAACACTTGCCACCCAATCCGTATCAGCAAGCGCCGCCGAGCGCAGAGAGAGCCTGTATGACCGTCAACCTCAAAACCCCCGAGGACATCGCTGGCATGCGTGTCGCCGGCAAACTGGCCGCCGATGTGCTGGAAATGATTGCCGAACACGTCAAACCGGGCGTGACCACCGATCAACTGGACAAGATCTGCCACGACTACATCGTCAATGTGCAGCAGGCTATCCCGGCCCCGCTCAATTACAAGGGTTTCCCGAAGTCGATCTGCACCTCGATCAATCACGTGGTCTGCCACGGCATTCCGAATGAAAAGCCGCTGAAAAACGGCGACACGCTGAATATCGACGTCACCGTGATCAAGGACGGCTACCACGGCGACACCAGCCGCATGTTCCACGTCGGTGAAGTGCCGGTCTGGGCCGAACGTCTGTCGCAGATCACCCAGGAATGCATGTACAAGGCGATCGAAATCGTCAAACCTGGCTGCCGCCTCGGCGATATCGGTGAAGTCATCCAGAAGCACGCTGAAAAGAACGGCTTTTCGGTAGTTCGCGAGTTCTGCGGCCACGGCATCGGCAAGGTGTTCCACGAAGAACCGCAGATCCTGCACTATGGTCGCGCCGGCACCGGCATGGAACTGAAGGCCGGCATGACCTTCACCATCGAGCCGATGATCAACCAGGGCAAGGCCGACACCAAGGTGCTGGGCGACGGCTGGACCGCGATCACCAAGGACCGCAAGCTCTCGGCTCAGTGGGAACACACCCTGCTGGTAACCGATACCGGCTACGAGATCTTCACCCTGCGCGCCGACGACACCATCCCGCGCGTCTCGGCCTGATCCAAGAACGCTCCCAGCCTTTCAAGAACGCTCCCAGCCTTTATAGAAGGAAAGCCAATCGATGCCGCAGGTGGATCCCGAACTCTTCGACCGCGGCCAGTTCCAGGCTGAACTGGCCCTGAAAGCGAGTCCCATTGCGGCGTTCAAGAAGGCGATCCGCCAGGCTCGCGAGGTGCTCGACACGCGTTTTCGCAATGGCCGTGACATCCGCCGGCTGATCGAAGACCGTGCCTGGTTCGTCGACAACATCCTGCAAAAGGCCTGGGAGCAGTTCAACTGGAGCGAAGACGCCGACATTGCGCTGGTCGCGGTCGGTGGCTATGGCCGGGGTGAGCTGCACCCGTATTCCGACATCGACCTGCTGATCCTGCTGGACAGCGCCGATCACGAAGTTTTCCGTGATTCCATCGAGCGTTTTCTGACGCTGCTGTGGGACATCGGCCTGGAAGTCGGTCAGAGCGTACGCTCGGTCGATGAGTGCGCCGAGGAAGCACGGGCCGACCTGACGGTGGTCACCAACCTGATGGAAAGCCGCACCATCTGCGGTCCCGAGCGTCTGCGTCAGCGCATGCTCGACGTCACCAGCACCGCACACATGTGGCCGGCCAAGGAGTTCTTCCTGGCCAAACGCGCCGAGCAGAAGGCCCGTCACCACAAGTACAACGACACCGAATACAACCTGGAACCCAACGTCAAAGGCTCGCCCGGCGGCCTGCGGGATATCCAGACCATTTTGTGGGTCGCCCGTCGTCAGTACGGCACCCTGAACCTGCGCGCTCTGGCCGGCGAAGGCTTTCTGGTCGAGAGCGAAAACGCGCTGCTGGCCTCCTCCCAGGAATTCCTCTGGAAAGTGCGCTACGCCCTGCACATGCTTGCCGGTCGCTCCGAAGACCGCCTGCTGTTCGATCATCAACGAACCATCGCCGGCCTGCTGGGCTTTGAAGGCGACGACGCCAAACAGGCGGTCGAAAACTTCATGCAGCAGTACTTCCGCGTGGTGATGAGCATTGCCCAGCTCAGCGACCTGATCATTCAGCATTTCGAGGAAGTCATCCTCGCCCCGGAAGACGAAGCGCCGCCGCAGCCGATCAACTCGCGCTTCCAGTTGCATGATGGTTATATCGAGGCGCGCAACGACAACGTGTTCCGTCGCACGCCGTTCGCCATGCTCGAGATCTTCGTGTTGATGGCCCAGCAGCCGGAAATCAAAGGCGTGCGCGCCGATACCATTCGTCTGCTGCGCGAGAACCGCCATCTGATCGACGACAACTTCCGCAACGACATCCGCAATACCAGCCTGTTCATCGAGCTGTTCAAGTGCAAGATCGGCATCCACCGCAACCTGCGCCGGATGAATCGCTACGGCATCCTCGGACGCTACCTGCCGGAGTTCGGCTTCATCGTCGGGCAGATGCAGCACGACCTGTTCCACATCTATACGGTGGACGCGCACACCCTGAACCTGATCAAACACCTGCGTAAGTTGCAGTACACCCAGGTATCGGAAAAATTCCCGCTGGCCGCCAAGCTCATGGCCAAACTGCCCAAACCCGAACTCATCTACATGGCGGGTCTGTACCACGACATCGGCAAGGGCCGGCATGGCGATCACTCGGACATCGGCGCGGTCGATGCCGAAGCGTTCTGCCAGCGCCATCAACTGCCCACATGGGACAGCCGCCTGATCGTCTGGCTGGTGCAGAACCATCTGGTGATGTCGACCACTGCGCAGCGCAAGGATCTGTCCGACCCGCAGGTGATCCACGATTTCGCGCAGATCGTCGGCGACGAAACCCGTCTGGATTATCTGTACGTGCTGACCGTGGCCGACATCAACGCGACCAATCCGACGCTGTGGAACTCGTGGCGCGCCAGTCTGTTGCGCCAGCTCTACACCGAGACCAAGCGTGCCCTGCGCCGTGGCCTGGAAAACCCGGTGGATCGCGAAGAGCAGATCCGCCAGACCCAGAGCGCGGCGCTGGACATCCTGGTGCGCGGCGGCACCGACCCGGACGACGTCGAGCAGTTGTGGGCGCAATTGGGCGATGACTATTTCCTGCGTCACACCGCCGGCGACGTGGCCTGGCACAGCGACGCGATCCTGCAGCAACCGGCCGATGGCGGGCCGCTGGTGCTGATCAAGGAAACCACCCAGCGCGAATTCGAGGGTGGCACGCAGATCTTCATTTATGCCCCGGATCAGCACGACTTCTTTGCCGTGACCGTAGCCGCGATGGACCAGCTCAACCTGAACATTCACGACGCCCGGGTCATCACCTCAAGCAGCCAGTTCACCCTCGACACCTACATCGTGCTCGACAACGACGGCGAATCCATCGGTGACAACCCGGCACGAATCAAACAGATTCGCGACGGCCTGACCGAAGCCCTGCGCAACCCGGACGACTACCCGACGATCATCCAGCGCCGGGTGCCGCGCCAGCTCAAGCACTTCGCCTTTGCGCCGCAGGTGACAATCCACAACGATGCCCAGCGTCCGGTGACGGTGCTGGAACTCACCGCACCGGATCGCCCGGGCCTGCTGGCGCGTATCGGCGGGATCTTCCTCGAGTTCGACCTGTCACTGCAGAACGCCAAGATTGCGACCCTGGGCGAACGGGTGGAAGACGTGTTCTTCATCACCGACGCCCACAACCAGCCGCTCTCCGACCCGCTGCTGTGCAGCCGCTTGCAGGATGCAATCGTTGAACAACTGAGCGTCAATCAGGAACCGGATATCAAGCTATCGCGCATCAGTATTTGAATTGAATTAATCCATTACCCCGATGGGAAGGATCACTCCGATACCAGCCTGTTAATCAAAACCCCTGTAGGAGCGAGCCTGCTCGCGATAGCGGCACATCAGCTTGCATGGATGTTGAATGTGCAGCCCTCATCGCGAGCAGGCTCGCTCCTACAGATTTTGTGCATTGGTCAGTATCAGAGTTTTCTCTCCACATTGAACGAGGCATCCATGAACAACGCTCTGAACCAGCTCCAGCCCTACCCGTTCGAAAAGCTCCGCGCCCTGCTCGGCACCGTGACCCCGAACCCGGACAAACGCCCGATCGCGCTGTCGATCGGCGAGCCGAAACATCGCTCCCCAAGCTTTGTGGCCGAAGCGCTGGCGAATAATCTGGATCAGATGGCGGTGTACCCGACCACGCTCGGCATCCCGGCCCTGCGTGAAGCCATTGCCGGCTGGTGCGAACGCCGTTTCGGCGTGCCAGGCGGCTGGATTGACCCGGCGCGCAACGTGCTGCCGGTCAACGGCACCCGCGAAGCGCTGTTCGCCTTCACCCAGACCGTGGTCAACCGTGGCGAAGACGCTCTGGTGGTCAGCCCTAACCCGTTCTATCAGATCTACGAAGGCGCCGCGTTCCTCGCCGGCGCCAAGCCGCACTACCTGCCGTGCCTGGACGAAAACGGCTTCAACCCGGACTTCGACGCGGTATCGCCTGAGATCTGGAAACGCTGCCAGATCCTGTTCCTCTGCTCGCCGGGCAACCCGACCGGCGCGCTGATCCCGGTCGATGTGCTGAAAAAACTGATCGCCCTGGCTGACGAATATGACTTCGTGATCGCCGCCGACGAGTGCTACAGCGAGCTGTACTTCGACGAACAGACTCCGCCGCCGGGCCTGCTCAGCGCCTGCGTCGAACTGGGCCGCAAGGACTTCAAGCGCTGCGTGGTGTTCCACAGCCTGTCCAAACGCTCCAATCTGCCGGGTCTGCGGTCCGGTTTCGTCGCCGGTGACGCCGACGTCCTCAAGGGCTTCCTGCTGTACCGCACCTACCACGGCTGCGCGATGCCGGTGCAAACCCAACTGGCCAGCGTTGCCGCGTGGAATGATGAAGTGCATGTGCGCGCCAACCGCGCGCTGTACCGCGAGAAATTCGACGCGGTACTGGAAATCCTCAGCCCGGTGATGGACGTGCAGCGCCCGGACGGCAGCTTCTACCTGTGGCCGAATGTGCAAGGTGACGATGCGGCGTTCTGCCGGGATCTGTTCGCCGAAGAACATGTGACCGTGGTGCCAGGCTCTTACCTGTCCCGCGAAGTGGACGGTGTGAATCCGGGGGCCGGTCGGGTGCGCATGGCACTGGTCGCGCCACTGGCCGAATGCGTCGAAGCTGCCGAACGTATTCGCGCCTTCATCACGCGGCACAAATAATCATCGATTGCCCGCGCCAGACGCTCTGGCGCGGGCAATCCTGCAGGCTATTTGACCTGCCCCAGATTCGCCTCACTCAAATCCAGCTCACCCAACACCTCACGCAACACGTCATCACCGATCTGGTGCTGACGACTGAGGCTATACAGCTCCAGACGCTGCGCACGCAGCGCCTTCAAACGCAGACGGCGCTCCAGAAGATCCATCTGAAACGCCAGCGCCTGGGCTTCGGCCGAGTCGTTGAACACTTCGAGCTGATGGCGATACTCGGACATGATCCGCGCCTTGAGTTCCGCCGAGAGCGCGGCCTGCGCAGCATCCTGCGGGCCGACTTCTTCGGTTTCCAGTGCATGAATCGCCGCCTCGGCAGTCTTGCGCCAGGCATCGCGTACTTCCTGGCGACGCTTGTCGTCCGGGCTTTTTTCGATGCCGCGCAGCAGCAACGGCAAGGCGATGCAGGCGCAAATCAGCGACAACAGAATCACCCCGGCGGCGATGAAGATCAGCAGGTCACGCTCGGGGAACGCCTCGCTGCCCATCAACATCGGCACCGACATCACACCCGCCAGCGTCACTGCCCCGCGCACACCACCGACGGTCAGCAACCAGCAGGAACGCGCCGTGGGCACTTGCGTCAGGTCACCCTTGCCACGCAAACGCCGCAGCAGCACCGACAGACGCCAGATACTCTGCACCCAAATAAAGCGCAACAGCACCAGCGCGAGGAAAATCGCCACCACGTCGAGGCCGCGGTACAGCAACGTCGGCCACAGCGTCGGTTCGTGGCTGACCACGGCTTTGATGATGTCCGGCAGTTGCAGGCCGAGCAGCAGGAAGATCAGACCGTTGAAGGCAAACTCCAGCAGTGACCAGACGCTGCGATTGAGCAGGCGGGTGCTGGTCTGCCGTGGCAACAGATCGAGCCAGCTCTGCATCATCCCCGCCGCCACCGCCGAAAGAATGCCCGAGGCGCCCAGTCGTTCGGCCAGCACGTAGGCGGCGAACGGCAGCAGCAACATAAACACCACATGAGTGGCCGGATCGTCCCAGCCGCGAGCGATCATCCACGCACGCAAGCGCCCGACCAGCCAGCTCAGCGCCACGCCGACCGCCAACCCGCCGACCGCCACCAGCACGAACGTCAGGCTGGCATTGGCCAGCGAGAACACCCCGGTCACCGCCGCCACCAAGGCGAACTTGAACGTCACCAGACCCGACGCATCGTTCATCAGCGCTTCGCCCTGCAGTATGTGCATCAGCGGTGTCGGCAAACGGTTCTGGGAAATGGCCGACACCGCCACGGCGTCAGTCGGCGAGAGCACTGCCGCGAGGGCGAAGGCCACCGCCAGCGGAATGCTGGGCAACAGCCAGTGAATGAAATAACCGGCGCCGACCACGGTGAACAGCACCAGACCGACGGCCAGCGTCAGGATCGGGCCGCGCAGTTGCCAGAACTCGCGCTTGGGCATGCGCCAACCGTCGGAAAACAGCAGCGGCGGCAGGAACAGAAACAGGAACAGTTCGGGGTCCAGTGCCACATGCAGGCCCAGTGTCGGCCAGGCCAACAGGGCACCGGCAGCGATTTGCACAAGGGGCAGCGGCAACGGGATGACCCGTCCGACCAGCCGCGAGACACTGACCAGCATCAGCAGGATCAGGACGGTATAAGCGGTTTGCATAAAGCGTAAATCTCAGACAATCGACAGCGTTGAACTGCCATATTAGCCGCTTAGCATGCGTCTGGGGTTTGCACCTATGTCGCACGCCGACACTGATCCCCGTGTAGGAGCTGCGGCACGCTGCGATCTTTTGATGTTTAAAAACAGAATCAAAAGATCGCAGCCTCGTTTCACTCGACAGCTCCTACAGGGATTTGTGCAGGGTAATGAAGCCGGGCGCCCGAAACGCTTTGGTCATGGCATAATCCGACACCATTTTTTTCCAGCACCTGTAAAGGGGGCGATTCCTTGACCGTTTCAAGTAAAACGTTGCACCTTTTCGGCATCAAAGCCTGCGACACCATGAAGAAGGCGCGCACCTGGCTCGATGAACACGCTGTCAGCTACGACTTTCATGACTACAAAACCGCCGGTATCGACCGTGAACACCTGACCCAATGGTGTGACGAGCACGGCTGGCAAACGGTGTTGAACCGTGCAGGCACAACCTTTCGCAAACTCGACGACGAACGTAAAGCCGATCTCGACCAGTCGAAAGCCATCGAACTGATGCTCGCTCAACCCTCGATGATCAAGCGCCCGGTGCTCGATCTCGGTGACCGAACCCTGATTGGCTTCAAGCCAGACATCTACGCGGCCGCACTCAAGTAAAGCAGCCCGTCACTTATTGCTAGAGGTATTCACATGTCCAATTCCCTGTTCAGCATCGCCTTTGGTGTCGGCACGCAAAACCGTCAAGGCGCCTGGCTGGAAGTGTTCTACGCCCAGCCACTGCTCAACCCGTCGGCCGAACTGGTCGCCGCCGTTGCGCCGATCCTCGGTTACACCGAAGGCAACCAGGCCATCACTTTCACCACTGCGCAGGCTGCGCAACTGGCTGAAGCGGTCAAAGGCATCGATGCCGTTCAAGGCAAGCTGCTGACCCGTCTGGCCGAGAGCCACAAGCCGCTGGTCGCCACCCTGCTGGCCGAAGACGCACAGCTGACCTCGACGCCTGAGGCGTATCTGAAGCTGCACCTGCTGTCCCATCGTCTGGTCAAGCCGCACGGCGTGAGCCTGGCCGGGATCTTCCCGCTGCTGCCGAACGTCGCCTGGACCAGCCAGGGCGCGATCGACCTGAGCGAACTGGCCGAACTGCAACTCGAAGCCCGTCTGCGCGGCGAGCTGCTGGAAGTGTTCTCGGTGGACAAGTTCCCGAAAATGACCGACTACGTGGTACCGGCCGGCGTGCGTATCGCTGACGCGGCACGTCTGCGTCTGGGTGCGTACGTGGGCGAAGGCACCACCGTGATGCACGAAGGCTTCATCAACTTCAACGCCGGCACCGAAGGCCCGGGCATGATCGAAGGCCGCGTTTCCGCTGGCGTGTTCGTCGGCAAGGGTTCGGATCTGGGTGGCGGCTGCTCGACCATGGGCACCCTGTCGGGTGGCGGCAACATCGTGATCAAGGTCGGCGAAGGCTGCCTGATCGGCGCCAACGCTGGTATCGGTATTCCGTTGGGCGACCGCAACACCGTCGAGTCGGGCCTGTACGTGACCGCCGGCACCAAGGTGGCGCTGCTGGACGAGCACAACAATCTGGTCAAGGTTGTGAAGGCGCGTGAACTGGCCGGTCAGACTGACCTGCTGTTCCGTCGCAATTCGGAAACCGGTGCCGTGGAGTGCAAAACCCACAAATCGGCGATCGAACTGAACGAAGCGCTGCACGCTCACAACTAAGTGCTGTTAGCACCTGTGGGAGCGAGCTTGCTCGCGAAGCTTTTGGCGTATTCAAGAACGCCATCGCGAGCAGGCTCACTCCTACAAGTCTGGCGTACACCCGCCCAAGTTCACAGGGCTGAACAGATGATGATTCCCTCTCCCTGGCGCGCCGATTTTCCGGCCATCGCCGCCCTGCAACGGCAAGACCAGACCTATCTGGACAACGCCGCCACCACGCAAAAACCTCAGGCCCTGCTCGACGCACTGACGCATTACTACGCCAACGGCGCGGCCAATGTGCATCGTGCGCAGCATCTGCCCGGCGCTCATGCGACACAGGCGTTCGAAGACAGCCGGCTCAAGGTTGCCCAGTGGCTCAATGCCGGTGATAGCGGGCAGATCATCTTCACCCACGGCGCCACCAGTGCGCTGAATCTCCTGGCGTATGGCCTGGAGCATCTTTTCCACCCGGGCGATGAAATTGTCATCAGCGCCCTGGAGCATCACGCCAACCTGCTGCCGTGGCAGCAACTGGCGCAGCGTCGCGACCTGAAACTGGTGATCCTGCCGCTGGACGCCGACGGCGTGATCGACCTCGGCGCCGCCGCCCGCCTGATCACCCCGCGCACTCGCTTGCTGGCAGTCAGTCAGTTGTCCAACGTGCTCGGTGCCTGGCAACCGTTGCCGGCGCTGCTGGCGATGGCCAAGGCGCAGAACGCGCTGACCGTGGTCGACGGCGCGCAAGGTGTGGTGCATGGTCGCCACGACGTGCAGGCGCTGGGTTGCGACTTTTATGTGTTTTCCAGCCACAAGCTGTACGGCCCGGATGGCCTCGGCGTGCTGTTCGGGCGCAACAAGGCGCTCGAGCAACTGAAGCCGTGGCAGTTCGGCGGCGAAATGGTGCTGGAAGCCAATTATCACGACGCGCGTTTCCGTCCTGCCCCGCTGGGTTTCGAGGCGGGCACGCCGCCGATTGCCAGCGTTATCGGATTGGGTGCAACCCTCGACTATCTGGCCGGGCTCGATCAGGACGCGGTGTCCGCTCACGAAGCCGCGCTGCACGACTATCTGCTGCAAGGCCTCGCCGCCCGCAACGGCATTCGCCTGCTGGGCAAACCGCAACTGGCGTTGGCGAGTTTTGTCGTCGAAGGCGTGCATAACGCCGATCTGGCGCATCTGCTCACCGAGCAAGGCATCGCCGTGCGCGCCGGACATCACTGCGCCATGCCGTTGCTGAAAAGCCTTGAGCTGGCCGGGGCGATTCGTGTGTCGCTGGCGCTGTATAACGATTCCGAGGATCTGGAACGCTTCTTCGAAGCGCTGGATCAGGCCCTGGAGTTGTTGCGATGAGTTTGCCGCTGGCCGCCGCCGAAGCGCTGCAAACCTTCCAGAATGCCGCCGGCTGGGAACAGCGCGCACGGTTGCTGATGCAGGTTGGCGATCGCCTGCCACCGCTGGATGATGCGGACAAGTGCGAGGCCAACCGTGTGCATGGCTGCGAGAGTCAGGTGTGGCTGGTGGGGGAATTGCGCGAGGGTCACTGGCAGTTCAGCGCCAGCAGCGATGCGCGGATGATTCGCGGGTTAGTGGCGTTGTTGCTGTTGCGGGTCAACGGCTTATCGGCAGATGAACTGCAACAGGTGGATCTGCCGGACTGGTTCAATCAGTTGGGGCTGTCGCGGCAGTTGTCGCCGTCGCGCAGCAATGGCCTCAATGCCGTACTCAAGCGCATGCACGAACTGGCCACCACCCTGTAGGAGCTGCCGAAGGCTGCGATCTTTTGACTTTCTTTGTTGAAGCAAAATCAAAAGATCGCAGCCTTCGGCAGCTCCTACAGGGGAATGCGTTGCAAATGTGGGAGTGAGCCTGCTCGCGATGAGGTCATCAGCACCTGCATCAAGCCTGCGGCTTGACCCGATCCGCCGGCCGCCGAACTCCCGCCACAATCTTGTCCACAGCCTTGGTCGCCGCGACCATGCCGAACGTCGCCGTGACCATCATCACCGCGCCAAACCCGCCGGCGCAGTCGAGCTTCACGCCATCGCCGACAAAACTCTTCTGCAAACAGATGCTGCCGTCCGGCTTCGGATAGCGCAGCTGTTCGGTAGAGAACACGCACGGCACGCTGTAGTGACGGGTCACGGTGCGCGAGAAGCCGTAGTCGCGACGTAGGGTCGAACGCACTTTCGAGGCCAGTGGATCGTTGAAGGTACGGTTCAGATCGCAGACCTGAATCAGCGTCGGATCGATCTGCCCGCCGGCGCCGCCGGTGGTGATGATCTGGATCTTGCGCCGCTTGCACCAGGCAATCAGCGCAGCCTTGGCGTTGACCGCGTCGATGCAGTCGATCACACAGTCGATGTTCGGCGTGATGTACTCGGCCATGGTCTCGCGGGTGACGAAATCGGCCACGGCATGCACCGTGCAGTCCGGGTTGATCCCGCGTAAGCGCTCGGCCATCACTTCGACCTTGGGTTTGCCGACGGTGCTGTCCAGCGCGTGCAACTGCCGGTTGGCGTTGCTGACACAGACATCATCGAGGTCGAACAGCGAAATTTCGCCCACGCCACAGCGGGCCATGGCTTCCGCCGCCCAGGAACCGACGCCACCGACGCCGACAATCGCCACATGGGCTGCACGCAGGCGCTCAAGGCCCTCGATACCATACAAACGGGCGATGCCTGCAAACCGCGGATCTTCTGTACTCATGACCATTACCCCAAAAACCGGCGCGCATTATAGGGCTACGCAGCGACAAGTTTTAAGCTTCAAGCTACAAGTGTAAGAACTTAAGTCAAAGTCGGATGCCCAATATCCGGCATTTCCTTGTCTGGTGTACGACCAGTGGAGTGCCGGTGTAGGATTCGCGCCCTTTTGGCGTAAGCCGATCCGTTCCTTCGTTCCACAGCCTTTGGAACCCGAAATAGCTATGTCATCGCGTAAATTTGGTCTCAACCTGGTGGTGGTTCTGGCAATCGCCGCCCTGTTCACCGGTTTCTGGGCGCTGATCAACCGCCCGGTCTCCGCGCCCAACTGGCCGGAGCAGATCTCCGGTTTCTCCTATTCGCCATTCCAGCAGGGACAATTCCCACAGAAGGATCAATATCCGACTGACGATGAAATGCGCCGCGACCTGGAGATCATGAGCAAGCTGACGGACAACATCCGTATCTACTCGGTCGACGGTTCCCTGCAGGACATCCCGAAACTGGCGGAAGAATTCGGTCTGCGCGTGACCCTCGGGATCTGGATCAGCCCCGACCAGGAACGCAACGAGCGGGAAATCCAGCGCGCCATCGAACTGGCCAACACCTCGCGCAGCGTAGTTCGCGTAGTGGTCGGCAACGAGGCGATCTTCCGCAAGGAAATCACCGCCGAACAACTGAGCGTGCTGCTTGATCGCGTGCGCGCAGCGGTGAAAGTGCCGGTGACCACCTCCGAACAATGGCACGTCTGGGAAGAACACCCGGAACTGGCCAAACACGTCGACCTGATCGCCGCGCACGTGCTGCCGTACTGGGAATTCATTCCGGTCGACAAGGCCGGGCAGTTCGTCTTCGACCGCGCCCGCGACCTGAAAAAGATGTTCCCGAAAAAACCGCTGCTGCTGTCCGAAGTCGGCTGGCCGAGCAACGGTCGCATGCGCGGTGGCGCCGATGCGTCGCCGGCGGATCAGGCGATCTACCTGCGCACGCTGGTCAACAAACTCAATCGCCAGGGCTTCAACTACTTCGTGATCGAAGCCTTCGACCAGCCGTGGAAGGCCAGTGACGAAGGTTCGGTGGGCGCTTACTGGGGCGTGTTCAACGCCGCGCGTCAGCAGAAATTCAACTTCGAAGGCCCGGTGGTGGCGATTCCGCAATGGCGCGTGCTGGCCATCGGTTCGGTGGTGCTGGCGCTGCTGTCGCTGACCCTGCTGATGATCGACGGCTCGGCGCTGCGTCAGCGCGGCCGTACCTTCCTGACCTTTATCGCGTTCCTCTGCGGTTCGGTGCTGGTGTGGATCGGTTACGACTACAGCCAGCAATACAGCACGTGGTTCAGCCTGACGGTGGGTTTCCTGCTGGCGCTGGGTGCCCTCGGGGTGTTCATCGTGTTGCTGACCGAGGCGCACGAACTGGCCGAGGCGGTGTGGATTCACAAGCGTCGGCGTGAGTTCCTGCCGGTGGTGGGCGATTCCAGCTATCGACCGAAAGTGTCCATCCACGTGCCCTGCTACAACGAGCCGCCGGAGATGGTCAAACAGACCCTCGACGCCTTGGCCGCCCTCGATTACCCGGACTATGAAGTCCTGATCATCGACAACAACACCAAGGACCCGGCCGTGTGGGAGCCGGTGCGCGACTACTGTGAAACCTTGGGCCCGCGCTTCAAGTTCTTCCACGTATCGCCCCTGGCCGGGTTCAAGGGCGGCGCGCTGAACTACCTGATTCCGCACACCGCCAAGGACGCCGAAGTGATCGCGGTGATCGACTCCGACTACTGCGTGCACCCGAACTGGCTCAAGCACATGGTGCCGCACTTCGCCGATCCGAAAATCGCCGTGGTGCAGTCGCCGCAAGACTACCGCGACCAGAACGAAAGCACCTTCAAAAAGCTCTGCTACGCCGAGTACAAAGGCTTCTTCCACATCGGCATGGTCACCCGCAACGACCGTGACGCGATCATCCAGCACGGCACCATGACCATGACCCGCCGTTCGGTTCTGGAAGAACTGGGCTGGGCCGACTGGTGCATCTGCGAGGACGCCGAGCTGGGTCTGCGCGTCTTCGAAAAAGGCCTGTCGGCGGCGTATTACCACGACAGCTACGGCAAGGGCCTGATGCCGGATACCTTCATCGACTTCAAGAAACAGCGTTTCCGCTGGGCCTACGGGGCGATCCAGATCATCAAGCGTCACACCCGCAGCCTGCTGCGCGGCAAGGACACCGAGCTGACCCGTGGCCAGCGTTACCACTTCCTCGCGGGCTGGCTGCCGTGGGTGGCGGACGGCATGAACATCTTCTTCACCGTCGGCGCGTTGTTGTGGTCGGCGGCGATGATCATCGTGCCGCAACGGGTCGATCCGCCGCTGCTGATCTTCGCAATCCCGCCATTGGCGCTGTTCGTGTTCAAGGTCGGCAAGATCATCTTCCTGTACCGTCGCGCCGTCGGCGTGAACCTCAAGGATGCGTTCTGCGCGGCGCTCGCTGGCCTGGCGTTGTCGCACACCATCGCCAAAGCGGTGCTGTACGGCTTCTTCACCAGCAGCATTCCGTTCTTCCGCACGCCGAAAAACGCCGACAACCACGGCTTCTGGGTGGCGATTTCCGAAGCGCGGGAAGAGCTGTTCATCATGCTGCTGTTGTGGGGCGCGGCGCTGGGGATCTACCTGGTGCAAGGCATTCCGAGCAATGACATGCGCTTCTGGGTGGCGATGCTGCTGGTGCAGTCGCTGCCATACGTCGCGGCGCTGATCATGGCGTTCCTGTCGTCGCTGCCAAAACCTTCGGCGGAGCCTGAACAGGCCGCCGCTTGATCAGTTATTGTTGAACGTCAAACGGCGGCCTTCGGGTCGCCGTTTTGCATTAGAATGGTCGCCTTTTTCAATGCCAACACATCCTGTAGGAGCTGCCGCAGGCTGCGATCTTTTGATCTTGCTGTAGATTCTAAAAAACAAAATCAAAAGATCGCAGCCTGCGGCAGCTCCTACAGGTTTACCGTGCGCACCCCGGAGTTATTACATGACGGCCCACGCCGACCTTTCGCCGACCCTCCAACTCGCCATCGACCTGATCCGCCGTCCGTCCGTGACGCCGATTGACGCCGATTGCCAGAAGCAGATGATGCAGCGCCTGGGCGATGCCGGTTTCGCCCTCGAGCCGATGCGCATCGAAGATGTGGATAACTTCTGGGCCACCCACGGCAAAGACGAAGGCCCGGTGTTGTGCTTCGCCGGCCACACCGACGTGGTACCGACCGGCCCGGTGACCGCCTGGCAGATCGACCCGTTCAACGCCGTCATCGATGAACACGGCATGCTTTGCGGCCGTGGCGCGGCGGACATGAAAGGCAGCCTGGCGTCGATGACCGTTGCCGCTGAGCGTTTCGTCGCCGATTACCCGAACCACAAGGGCAAGGTCGCCTTCCTGATCACCAGCGACGAAGAAGGCCCGGCGCACCACGGCACCAAGGCTGTGGTTGAACGTCTGGCGGCGCGCAACGAGCGTCTGGACTGGTGCATTGTCGGCGAACCGTCGAGCACCACGCTGGTCGGTGACGTAGTGAAAAACGGTCGTCGCGGCTCCCTCGGCGCCAAACTCACCGTGCGCGGTGTGCAGGGTCACGTGGCCTATCCGCATCTGGCGAAAAACCCGATCCACCTCGCCGCGCCGGCACTGGCCGAACTGGCCGCCGAGCATTGGGACCACGGCAACGATTTCTTCCCGCCGACCAGTTTCCAGATTTCCAACGTCAACTCCGGCACCGGCGCGACTAATGTGATTCCGGGTGATCTGGTGGCGGTGTTCAACTTCCGCTTCTCCACCGAATCCACCGTCGAAGGCCTGCAGAAACGCGTGGCCGACATCCTCGACAAACACGGTCTGGACTGGCACATCGACTGGGCGCTGTCCGGCCTGCCGTTCCTCACCGAGCCGGGCGCACTGCTCGACGCAGTGTCGTCGAGCATCCGCGACATCACCGGCCGCGAGACCAAGGCGTCCACCAGCGGTGGCACTTCCGATGGGCGCTTCATCGCGACCATGGGTACGCAAGTAGTTGAGCTGGGCCCGGTCAACGCGACCATTCACCAGGTCAACGAGCGCGTGTTGGCGGCCGATCTCGACGTGCTGACCGAGATTTACTACCAGACCCTGATCAAGTTGCTCGCCTGATGCTCGCGTGCCCGATCTGCAGTGAACCGCTGAACACCGTGGACAATGGCGTGGTCTGCCCCGCCGGCCACCGCTTCGACCGTGCGCGTCAGGGTTACCTGAACCTGTTGCCGGTGCAGCACAAGAACAGCCGCGATCCCGGCGACAATCAGGCGATGGTCGAGGCTCGCCGCGACTTCTTGAATGCCGGGCATTACGCGCCGGTGGCCAAACGTCTGGCCGAGCTGGCGGCGGGTTACGCGCCAGCGCGCTGGGTCGATATCGGCTGTGGCGAGGGTTACTACACCGCGCAAATCGCCGAGGCCTTGCCGGGTGCCGATGGCTACGCGCTGGACATCTCCCGCGAAGCCGTCAAACGCGCCTGCAAACGTAATCCGGCGATCACCTGGTTGATCGCCAGCATGGCCCGCGTGCCGTTGGCGTCGGGCAGTTGCCAGTTTCTCGCCAGCGTTTTCAGCCCGCTGGACTGGGCAGAAGCCAAGCGTCTGCTCAGCGTCGGTGGCGGTCTGATGAAAGTCGGCCCGACCAGCGGCCACCTGATGGAACTGCGCGAACGGCTGTACGACGAAGTGCGCGAATACACCGACGACAAGCATCTGGCCCTGGTGCCCGAAGGCATGGCGCTGGCGCACAGTGAAACCCTGGAATTCAAACTGACACTGGACAAGCCCGAGGATCGCGCCAACCTGTTGGCGATGACACCTCACGGCTGGCGCGCCAGTGCCGAACGCCGCGCCGCGGTGATCGAACAGGCCGAGCCGTTCGTGACCACCGTGTCGATGCGCTACGATTATTTCGTTCTTCAATAACTTTTGGTCTCGGGCGAGTGCCCGGGGCCGGCTAAATCCGCGAATGGATTTTTCAGACCCGCAGTGAGGACATCCATGCGCCAACCGGATATCGAGATTTACCTGAAAGACGCCGACGTCGACCACAAGGCCATTTCCGCCTGGCTCAGCACAGCGCTGGGCCCGTGCAGCGACTGGGTACAGAAAGGCCAGACCTACAAGTGCAAGGCCGGCAACATCCCAGTGACCTGGCTGCCAAAAGCCGTCGGCAAGTGGAACAGCCTGTATCTGGAAAGCGATGCGACCCCATGGGACGACGACATCGCCTGCGCTCGCGCAGCCTTTGCCGCGCTGAACGTCGAAGTACGTTGCGCGCCGGGGACGTGGGTCGAGGAAGAAGGTGAAGAGACCGCCGATCGCTGGATTCGCATCAGCGAAGACGGTGAAGAAGAGATCACCTGGAAAACCGCTTAAAAGCAAAAGATCGCAGCCTGCGGCAGCTCCTACAGTTTGGAATGCATTCCCCTGTAGGAGCTGCCGCAGGCTGCGATCTTTTGATCTTGAAAGTTACAGGCCTACAACGTCTTCCGCCTGCAAACCCTTTTCGCCGGTGATCACCGCGTACTCAACCTGCTGGCCCTCAGTCAGCGACCGGTGCCCTTCACCGCGGATCGCGCGGTAGTGCACGAACACGTCCACCCCGTCCTCGCGCTGAATGAAGCCGTAGCCTTTGGCGTCGTTGAACCACTTCACATTGCCGGTTTCACGTGTTGCCATCTGTTCATACTCCTTTTTTATTATTGAACAGGCTTTTCGCAGGAAAGCCTTTGCGGAACGTCAGACTGCGCCCGACGTCCATAAAGGGCCCCGGCGACAGATTGCCGAGTATATGACAGGCACGAAAACTCTCAACAGGAGTTTACTTCGCCGCTTTTTTGCCGATTTTCGGCGAATACGGCAAACTGTCGACCGCCCGAGCACTTGCTCGGTTTTATTCACTCACGCAGAAGCCGTATGACCCGTTCCCCGTTCCGCCGTCTAGTGTTTGGCACCTTGCGCCGACTGTTGTACCTCTGGGTTCGCTCGGAGACGATCAACCAGTCGTCGCTCACCCTCAACCTCGACCGCAGTCGTCCGGTGTTCTACGTCCTGCAAAATCCTTCGCTCACCGATCTGGCGGTGGTCGATACCGAGTGCACCAAGGCCGGCCTGCCGCGTCCGGTGCTGCCGGTGTCGGTCGGTCCACTGATCGAACCGGCAGCGTTCTTTTACCTGACACCGGACCCGGACTGGCTCGGCCGTCAGGACAAGCGCGGTGCGCCGCCGACCCTGACCCGCCTGGTCAGCGCCCTGACGCAGAACGCTGCCGAAGACGCGCAGATCATTCCGGTCAGCGTGTTCTGGGGCCAGTCGCCGGACAGCGAAAACAGTCCGTGGAAGCTGCTGTTCGCCGACAGCTGGGCGGTCACCGGTCGCCTGCGTCGACTGCTGAGCATCATCGTCCTCGGGCGCAAGACCCGCGTGCAATTCTCGGCGCCGATCCATCTACGTGAACTGATCGAGCACAACAAGGGCCACGAACGCACTGTGCGCATGGCCCAGCGCGTCCTGCGCGTGCACTTCCGCAACCTGAAGGCGGCGGTGATCGGCCCGGACATTTCCCACCGGCGCAATCTGGTCAAGGGCCTGCTCAACAAGCCATTGGTCAAGCAGGCGATCCTCGATGAAGCCGAACGCGAAAACATCTCCCCGGAAAAAGCCAAGGCCCAGGCCCTGCGCTACGGCAACGAGATCGCCTCGGACTACACCTACACCGCGATCCGCTTCCTCGAAGTGGTGCTGAGCTGGTTCTGGAACAAGATCTACGACGGCATCAAGGTCAATCACATCGAAGGCGTGCAGAAGGTCGCCCAGGGTCACGAAGTGATCTATGTGCCGTGCCACCGCAGCCACATCGACTACCTGCTGCTCTCGTACTTGCTGTTTCGTAACGGCCTGACCCCGCCGCACATCGCCGCCGGGATCAACCTCAACATGCCGGTGATCGGCAGCCTGTTGCGCCGTGGCGGCGCGTTCTTCATGCGTCGCACGTTCAAGGGCAATCCGCTGTACACCTCGGTGTTCAACGAATACCTGCACACCCTGTTCACCAAAGGTTTCCCGGTCGAATACTTCGTCGAGGGCGGCCGCTCGCGCACCGGGCGCATGCTGCAACCGAAAACCGGCATGCTCGCGATCACCCTGCGCAGCTTCCTGCGTTCATCGCGGATGCCGATCGTGTTTGTGCCGGTGTACATCGGCTACGAGCGCGTGCTGGAAGGTCGCACCTACCTCGGCGAACTGCGCGGCGCGAGCAAGAAGAAAGAATCGATCTTCGACATTTTCAAAGTCATCGGCGCGCTCAAGCAGCGTTTCGGGCAGGTGGCGGTGAACTTCGGCGAGCCGATCAAACTCGCGGAATTCCTCGACAGCGAACAGCCAGGCTGGCGCCAGCAGGAGCTCGGCCCGCAGTACAAACCGGCGTGGCTCAACGAAACCACCAACCGCCTCGGCGAAAAAGTCGCGCAGCATCTCAATGAGGCCGCGGCGATCAACCCGGTCAATCTGGTGGCGCTGGCGCTGCTCTCGACCACGCGTCTGGCGCTGGACGATCGTGCCATGGCACGGGTGCTGGATCTGTACCTGGCGTTGCTGCGCAAAGTACCGTACTCGCCGCACACCACCTTGCCGGAAGGCGACGGCCGTGCGCTGATCGAGCACGTGAAGGACATGGACCTGCTGGCCGAACAGAACGATGCGCTGGGCAAGATTCTGTACCTGGACGAGCAGAACGCCGTCCTGATGACCTACTACCGCAACAACGTGCTGCACATCTTCGCGTTGCCGGCGCTGCTGGCGAGTTTCTTCCAGAGCACCTCGCGCATGAGCCGCGAACAGATCCTGCGTTACACCCGCGCGCTGTATCCGTACTTGCAGTCAGAACTATTCATTCGCTGGACGCTGGACGAACTGGACGGCGTGGTCGATCAGTGGCTGGAAGCGTTCGTCGAGCAAGGCCTGCTGCGTTTCGAGAAAGACGTCTATCTGCGCCCGGCGCCAAGTTCGCGGCATTTCGTGCTGTTGACGCTGCTGTCGAAGAGCATCGCCCAGACCTTGCAGCGTTTTTACATGACCGTGTCCTTGCTGCTCAACGCCGGTCAGAACACCATCAGCGCCGAAGAACTGGAAGACCTGTGCACAGTCATGGCTCAGCGCCTGTCGATCCTCCATGGCCTCAACGCCCCGGAGTTTTTCGACAAGAGCCTGTTCCGTCACTTCATCCAAACGATGCTCGACCTCGACGTGCTGCGCCGCGACGATGCCGGCAAACTGAGTTATCACGAACTGCTTGGCGAACTCGCCGAAGGTGCGGCCAAGCGCGTGTTGCCGGCGGAGATTCGTTTGTCGATCCGCCAGGTCGCGTTGCATCGCAGTGAAGACGCTGCCGATCAGGTCATCACTCAACCCGAGACCTGATGCAAACCTGGTGGGAGCGAGCTTGCTCGCGAAGGCGTCGTGTCAGTCGGCATCACTGTCGTCTGACACACCGCTATCGCGAGCAGGCTCACTCCTGCAATTGAATGGAGAACACTATGAAAAAACTGACTCTGCTTGCCGCCGCTACCCTGCTCAGCGCCTGCCAATCAACCAACCCCGCTGGCAAAGTCGGCCTCGACGGTGAAGTGTTCTACCTGCAACGCATCGCCCTGCCACCGAGCGCAACCCTGAGCGTGAGCCTGCAGGATGTATCGCTGGCCGATGCACCAGCCGTGGTGCTGGACGAGCAGAAAGGCCCGGTCAAAGGCCAGGTGCCACTGCCGTTTCACTTGAGCTACGATCCGGCGCAGGTCAAACCCGGCCACCACTACTCGGTCAGCGCGCGCATCGAAGTCAACGGCGAGCTGATGTTCATCACCACCGTAAACCACGCCGTACAACTGGACGGCAACGATCCGCAGCCGCTGAAAATCCGCGTCGACGCGATTCGCTAATTGTCTATCAAGGAAGCTGCCATGTTCCGCCCTACTCTTCGCTTCGCCGGCCTGTGCGCGGGCTTGATGATCTCCGCCAACGTGCTGGCGCTGTCACTCAGCGACCTGTCGCAACAAGACGCCACCGGCGGCCTCAAGGACGCCCTGACCCAAGGCGCACAACTGGCCGTCAAACAACTGGGCACCCCGGGCGGTTTCAGCAACAACCCGGACGTGAAAATCGAACTGCCGGGCAAACTCGGCAAAGTCGCCGGCAAGATGAAAGCCTTCGGCATGGGCGCCCAGGTCGACGAACTCGAAACCGCGATGAACAAAGCCGCGGAAAACGCCGTGACCCAGGCCCAGCCGATCCTCGTCGACGCCGTGAAGAAAATGACCGTGGCCGACGCCAAAGGCATCCTCAGCGGCGGCAACGACTCGGCCACCCAATACCTGGACAAAACCAGCCGCGAACAGATCCGCGCCAAGTTCCTGCCGATCGTCAAACAGGCTACCGACAAGGTTGGCGTCGCGCAGAAATACAACAGCTTCGCCGGCCAGGCCGCGACCCTGGGCGTCGTGGATGCGAAAAGCGCCAACGTCGAAAACTACGTCACCGAGCAAGCGCTCAATGGCCTGTTCGAGATGATTGGCAAACAGGAAGAAACCATTCGCAAGAATCCGGCCGCTGCGGCGACCGGTCTGGCGAAGAAGGTGTTCGGCACCTTGTAATTTTTGCCGCTGCACGCAAAAGCCCGCTGAACCTGTGGAGGTCAGCGGGCTTTTTATTGTGGGTCAGCCTTGCGGATCGACTTGATCGAGGACGCGGTTAACCGACAGCTCAGCGAGCGAAATCATCTGCTGGATGCCAAGCAACTAACTGCACGTCGGACCGCTCAAGGTAAACGCCAACTCAGCGGCCATGACATTGGCCGAGGCCAGTGTTTCACAGGCATGGGCCAACAGGGTTTCAGAATCGACTTCGGGGAGGACAGTGAAGATTGTGCTGGGATGGCCGACCGGTTTTGGCGGTTTATCCGCAGGCTTCAGATAATGATCAAGGGCACGCAGGGCCGCATCGTGAAGCTTTCTTGAATCGAGGAAGGCGTAGGGGGAAACGGGATCGGTGGGCCGTTCCGGGGTGGTTTCGGGCTCTGGGGGGTTGGGGGTGTGTTTGAACATGGTGGAACTCCTGAAGTAGTGGAGCCGCCACAGTTCGCTGCGAAACGAATGTAGGGTGGCAGCTGTACGCAGGTTCGCAGACCGGGACTTCAGGCACCCGGCATACCCGAAGGTATCCCGCGCACAACCGCCATGACACTGGCATAAAAAACGCCCGCTTTCGGATGGTGGACGCTGTGCGTCTGAAGTTTAACCGGGCTGCGAAACCCGGTCGCTGATTTTTGCAGCGACAAACTCAGGCTAGAGATCGCGCTTCCGACGGGCAACCTGAAAACCTTGTGGGAAGGTTCTGGTTTTCTCCCACACCCTTAAACACAACCAGACTCAATGTAGGAGCTGCCGAAGGCTGCGATCTTTTGATCTGGCTTTTGATTTTGAAAAGCCAAGGTCAAAAGATCGCAGCCTTCGGCAGCTCCTACAGGAGATTGGGTGTGGTCAGTTGGAGACTGGTCGGCTGTCAGGCCGCCATCGCGAGCAGGCTCACTCCTACAATGGGATTGGGTGTGGTCAGTTGGAGACTGGTCGGCTGGCAGGCCGCCATCGCGAGCAGGCTCACTCCTACAGTGGGATTGGGTGCATTCAGTTGGAGACTGGTCGGCTGTCAGGCCGCCATCGCGAGCAGGCTCACTCCTACAGTGGGATTGGGTGCATTCAGTGGAGATTGGTCGGCTGGCAGGCCGCCATCGCGAGCAGGCTCACTCCTACAATGGGATTGGGTGTGGTCAGTTGGAGATTGGTCGGCTGGCAGGCCGCCATCGCGAGCAGGCTCACTCCTACAGTGAGATTGGGTGCATTCAGTGGAGATTGGTCGGCTGGCAGGCCGCCATCGCGAGCAGGCCATTTCCCACAATGGGATTGGGTGCATTCAGTTGGAGACTGGTCGGCTGACAGGCCGCCATCGCGAGCAGGCTCACTCCTACAGTGGGATTGGGTGCATTCAGTGGAGATTGGTCGGCTGGCAGGCCGCCATCGCGAGCAGGCTCACTCCTACAGTGGGATTGGGTGCATTCAGTTGGAGACTGGTCGGCTGACAGGCCGCCATCGCGAGCAGGCTCACTCCTACAGAAAAGCAAAAGCCGACCGCATGCTCTTCACCACTCAACAGGATGAGCGTTAGCTCGGCTGCAGCTCTTGATCTGCTGGCCCCTTCGGCAGGCTGAGTGGAGGGGTTTATCCGGGGGTGGGAGCGCAGCGACCGTTTGGCGAAGCCAAACACATCGAGAGGAGGTGCAGCGAAGCAAACCGTAGACGATGCCCCCGGATGAATCCTGCAACGAAGGAACCCGAGCCACGGCGAGGGCCGAACGCCGGGGCCCAGACCTTTGGTTCCTTTGGGGCGTTTGCCAAAGGGACTCGCTGTAAGAGCGAAACCGCCAGCCGCAACCCCCGAAGCAACGGATATACACCCAAAACCCCAAGAACCTGGTCGGCCCAAAGGCCGCCAAGTCCAACAAAGCCAATCAACCCTCGCGACGCACCCGGAACCAAGCCGCATACAAAGCAGGCAAAAACAGCAGCGTCAAAGCCGTAGCCACAATCAACCCCCCCATGATCGCCACCGCCATCGGCCCAAAAAATACACTCCGAGACAAAGGAATCATCGCCAGCACCGCCGCCAACGCCGTCAACACGATCGGCCGAAACCGCCGCACCGTCGCCTCGATAATCGCCTGCCAAGGCTTAAGCCCCGAAGCAATATCCTGCTCGATCTGATCAACCAGAATCACCGAGTTGCGCATGATCATCCCCGACAGCGCAATCGTCCCCAGCATCGCCACAAACCCGAACGGCTGGCGGAACACCATCAGAAACAACACCACCCCGATCAACCCCAGCGGCGCCGTCAAAAACACCATCGCCGTGCGCGAGAAACTGCGCAATTGCACCATCAGCAACGTCAGCACCACCACGATGAACATCGGCACCCCGGCGTTCACCGACTTCTGCCCACGCTCCGAATCCTCCACCGTACCGCCCACATCCAGCAGATACCCGTCAGGCAATTCGGCGCGAATCGGATCAAGCGTCGGCTGAATCTGCTGCACCAGCGTCGCCGGCTGCTCCTTGCCGTAAATGTCCGCCCGCACGGTCACCGTCGGCAGACGATTGCGGTGCCAGATGACCCCTTCCTCAAAGCCATATTCCAAGGTGGCAATCTGCGACAACGCCACGCTGCGACCGTTATCGGTCGGCACCGCCAGGCTCGGCAGCAACGACAACTCGGTGCGCTCGTGCACCGTGCCGCGCAGCAGAATCTCGATCAATTCGTTGTCTTCGCGGTACTGGCTGACGCTGGAACCGGTGAGCGAACTCTGCAGGAATTTCGCCAGGTTGGCGGTGCTCACACCCAACGCGCGGGCGCGATCCTGATCGATGTTCAGGTACACCACCTTGCTCGGCTCCTCCCAGTCCAGGTGCACGTTGACCACGTGCGGGTTCTCGCGCACCTTGGCCGCCACTTTGCGTGCCAGCGCGCGGACTTCCTCGATGTGCTCACCGGTAACGCGGAACTGCACCGGATAGCCAACCGGCGGGCCGTTTTCCAGACGCGTGACCCGCGAGCGCAAGGCCGGGAATTGCTCGTTCAGCGTGTCGATCAACCAACTGCGCAGGTTCTCGCGCTCTTCGATGTTTTTCGCCAGCACCACAAACTGGGCGAAGCTCGCCGCCGGCAGTTGTTGATCCAGCGGCAGGTAGAAACGCGGCGAACCGGTACCGACATACGCCACATAGTTGTCGATGCCGGCGTGGTCCTTGAGCATCGCTTCCAGGCGTTTGACCTCGGCCGTGGTGTTGGCCAGCGAGGCGCCTTCGGCCAGTTTCAGGTCGACCATCAATTCCAGTCGATTGGAGGCCGGGAAGAACTGCTGCGGCACGAAACGAAACAGCATCACTGACGCGATGAACAGCCCCACCGTCAGCACGATCACGGTCTTGCGGTGCACCACGCACCACTCCACCAGACGCCGCACCCGCTGATAGAACGGCGTGCCATACGGGTCCGCCTGCCCGTCAGTCGTGCCGTGTTTGGCGGCGTGAATCTTCGCCAGATCCGGCAGGAGTTTTTCCCCCAGATACGGCACGAACATCACCGCCGCCACCCACGAAGCGAGCAGCGCGATGGTCACCACCTGGAAGATCGAACGGGTGTATTCGCCGGTGCCGGACTGCGCCGTGGCGATCGGCAGAAAGCCCGCTGCAGTGATCAGCGTACCGGTGAGCATCGGGAATGCGGTGCTGGTCCAGGCGTAGCTCGCAGCCCGGATCCGGTCGAAGCCCTGCTCCATTTTGATCGCCATCATTTCCACGGCGATGATCGCATCGTCCACCAGCAACCCCAGCGCCAGCACCAGCGCGCCGAGGGAAATCTTGTGCAGGCCGATGCCGAGGTAATACATACAGGCGAAGGTCATCGCCAGCACCAGCGGAATGGTCAGCGCGACCACCATGCCGGTGCGCACACCGAGGGAGAAGAAGCTCACCAGCAACACGATCGCCAGCGCCTCGACCAACACCTGGACGAACTCGCCAACACCGGTTTTCACTGCTGCCGGTTGGTCGGACACCTTGCGCAATTGCATGCCGGCCGGGAGGCCTTTCTGCAAGCGCGAGAATTCGCCTTCCAGTGCCGTGCCCAGCACCAGAATGTCACCGCCGTCCTTCATTGCCACCGCAAGGCCGATGGCGTCTTCGCCCATGAAACGCATGCGCGGTGCCGGTGGATCATTGAAACCGCGATGTACATCGGCGACATCGGAGATGCGGAACGTCCGATCACCAACCCGGATCGGGAAGTTCTTGATCTCGTCGACGGTCTGAAAATTCCCCGAGACCCGCAGCTGTACACGCTCGCTGCCGGTTTCGAAGAAGCCGGCGGTAGACACCGCGTTCTGCTCTTCCAGCGCCTGCTGCACGGCCGCCAGTGGCAAGCCAAGGGTGGCGAGTTTGACGTTGGACAGCTCGACCCAGATCTTCTCGTCCTGCAAACCGAGCAGATCGACCTTGGCCACATCCTTCACCCGCTGCAGCTGGATCTGGATGCGGTCGGCGTAATCCTTGAGCACGGCGTAGTCGAAACCGTCGCCGCTCAGCGCATAGATATTGCCGAACGTGGTGCCGAATTCATCGTTGAAAAATGGCCCCTGAATCCCCGGCGGCAAGGTCTGGCGAATGTCGCTGACCTTCTTGCGCACCTGATACCAGAGGTCGGGAATGTCCACTGAATGCATGGAGTCGCGAGCCATGAAGGTGACCTGCGACTCGCCCGGGCGGGAGAACGACACGATGCGTTCGTACTCACCGGTTTCCATGAGTTTCTTTTCGATGCGTTCGGTGACCTGACGCGAGACTTCCTGCGCGGTAGCCCCCGGCCAGCGGGTCTGGATCACCATGGCCTTGAAGGTAAACGGCGGGTCTTCGCTCTGGCCCAGCTTGGTGTAGGACAAGGCGCCGACGATGGCCAGTAAAAGCATCAGGAACAGGACGATCTGGCGATTACGCAGCGCCCATTCGGAAAGGTTGAAACGCATCGGGACTTACTCCTTGTCCGCCAGATTGACCACACGGTTGGAGCGATCCACAGGACGCACCTGCTGCCCCTCGAGCAACACGTGAACACCGGCGGCGACCACCCAGTCGCTGGCGCTCAGGCCTTCGAGCACCGGCACGCTTTTCTCGCCGAACGGGCCGACGCGCACCGGGGTCTTTTTCAAGGTGTTGTTGGCGCTGACGACCCAGACGTAGGTCGCGCCGTTTTCCGCGGTCAGCGCCGAGAGCGGCACCGACAACGGCACCGCATCGGCCGACTGCACAAACACCCGCGCGCTCTGGCCCAGCTCGGCCGGTACTTTGCCGCTGGTGAACGAGATGCGCGCAGCGAAGGTGCGGGATTTCGGATCGGCTGCCGGCGACAGCTCGCGAATCTGCCCGGCGAAGCGCTGGTTCTGCTGCGTCCACAATTCAACGGTCACGGGCTGGCCGACCTTGAAACGGCCGAAGCTCTGCTCCGGCAAACTGATCGACACTTCGCGCTCGCCATCGGTGGCGAGGGTGAACACGGTTTGCCCGGCGGCAACCACCTGCCCGACTTCCACCGAACGCTTGGCCACCACGCCGTCCTGCGGCGCACGCAACACGGCGTAACTGGCCTGGTTGGTCGAGACGTTAAATTCGGCTTTGATCTGCTTGAGGCGGGCTTCGCCGGAGCGGTAAAGGTTTTCCGCGTTGTCGTAGGCGGAACGGCTGACCATCTGCCGCTCCATCAAGGTCTTGTAGCGGTCACGCTCGGCGCGTACCAGATTCAGATTGGCTTCGGCGGCGGCGACCTGCGCGCGGGTCGCTTCGAGTTGCAAGCGCACGTCCTGCGGATCGAGCTCGGCGAGTGGCTGATCGGCCTTCACGCGCTGGCCTTCTTCGACCAGTCGTCGGCTGACTTTGCCGCCGATGCGGAACGCCAGATCGGGTTCGTAGCGAGCGCGAACCTCGCCCGGATAACTTTCCATCGCCTGCGCCGAAGGCACCGGCTGCACCACCATGGCCGGTCGAATGCTGACTTGCGCCGCCTCTTCCTGACCGCATGCGGACAATAAAAACGCCAGGCTGACTGGCACGGCAAAGGACAACGCATGGCGGAACATGGTGACGGACCTTTCGCTAATGGTGCTTGGAATATTTATACTGGCCGGTATGGTATTAATAGCAAACTCACCAGTCCAGTATTAAAAGCGAAGAATGTCGAACAATCTTGCAGCTCCAAACGGCCCGGGCCGTCCGAAGGATCCAGCCAAGCGCCGGGCGATCCTCAATGCGGCGAAAACCCTGTTTCTGAGTCACGGCTACGCCAACACCAGCATGGACGCGGTCGCCGCCGAGGCTGGCGTGTCGAAGTTGACGGTTTACAGCCACTTCAACGACAAGGAAACGCTGTTCTCCTCCGCCGTGATGGCCAAATGCGAAGAGCAATTACCGCCGCTGTTCTTCGAATTGCCCGCCGGCATCGCCGTGGAAAATGTGTTGCTGAACATTGCACGAGGCTTTCACCAACTGATCAACAGCGATGAGTCGGTGAATTTGCACCGCTTGATGATGGCGCTGGGGACGCAGGATCCGAAGCTGTCGCTGATCTTCTTCGAAGCCGGCCCCGAGCGCATGGTGCAAGGCATGGAGCGGCTGCTCAAACGCATCCACGAGACCGGCGCGTTGAACATCGACCAGCCACGTAATGCGGCCGAGCATTTCTTCTGCCTGATCAAGGGCGCGGGGAATTTTCGCTTGTTGTATGGCTGCGGTGAGCCGCTGAGCGAGGCAGCGGCAGAGAGTCATGTGCAGGAAGTGGTGGGGTTGTTCATGCGGGCGTATCGGCCCTGATTTTGCGGAGTATTGACTGCCCCCTTCGCGAGCAGGCTCACTCCTACAGTTGATCGCGGTACTTCTGTGGGAGCGAGCCTGCTCGCGAAGGGGGCGATTCGGTCTCAGGGCTTGAGCGCTTTCTTCGGGTAGATGTCATACCGGCTCGACTTGCCATCCAGCGCATGGCTCGGCTTTGGCCCCTCGATGCACGGCGCCTTGCGCGGACGCTTGACCACCACGCGGTGCGTCGCCAGGGCCAACGCCGCTTCGAGCAGTGCCGGCGCATCCGGGTCATCCCCGACCAGCGGCCGGAACAGGCGCATCTCTTTCTTCACCAGCGCCGTCTTCTCGCGATGCGGAAACATCGGGTCGAGGTAGATCACCTGTGGCGGCTCGCCTTCCCAGTTGCGCATGACCTCGATCGAGTTGCCCTTGAGCAGTTTCATCCGCGCGACGATGGGTGCCACGTCGAAATCTTCCGCCGCCCGCGCCAGCCCGTCCTCCAGCAGCGCACCGATCAGCGGCTGGCGCTCGATCAGGCTCATCTCGCAGCCCAGGCTCGCCAGCACGAACGCGTCCTTGCCCAGCCCCGCCGTGGCGTCCAGCACCCGTGGGCGCACGCCCTGGGCGATGCCGACGGCCTTGGCGATCATCTGTCCACTGCCGCCACCGTACAACCGCCGGTGCGCCGCGCCACCCTCGACGAAATCCACCCGCACAGGCCCCGGTGCATCCGGGCCGAGTTGCTGCAGCTGTAAACCCTGCTCGCCCAGTTGCAAGGCGAACTCGCCGTCGGCCACCTGCATCGGCAGGCCCAGACGCTCGGCCCACTGCTCGGCCTGCGCTTCAAACGTCGGGCTCAAGGCCTGGACATGGATGCGGCAGGCCGCGGGTTGCTCAATCATGAAAACACGCTCAAAAAAGTTAAGGATCGGCAAAAGGTGGCCGATAAACCAATCAACGCGCATTTTGCCAGAGCTGAGCGTCAACCGAAAAAAATGTCAGGCATTCTTCCCACATCGATTGGCTACATCTCGCCCCATGGCGACTATAGCCGTCATAACACTCAAGCACTGAGCGGTGTCAGTCACCTGTGGCAGGATTTCTTTGCCCAGGCCCTGGCCGAACAGACGAGTGATGTGGTGCCGGCCTGTGGCACGTTTCCACCGGTTGACCTGAACAGCCCTGAAGAGCCGACCCTGGGCAGCGAGCTGCACGCGCACATCGTCGAGCAGCGTCAGTGCGACGTGGTCGAGACCGAAGTGCGTCCGCCAGAGCCACTGTTCCTGCCGATCGCCGAGTTCGAAACCGATTTGCTGGACAAGCCGTTCCCACCGTTCCCGCCAGAAGAACTCAAGGCTCAGCAAGAGCAGCAGGATTTCGACAGCAGCTGGGTCCGCCCGATCGTGATCAACAATGGTCAGCCTGTGCCAGAGCCTGGCCCGGCACCACAGAAAAAGCCGCTGTACCTGCCGATTGCCGAATTCGACCTCGACCTGCTGCAAAAACCTTATCCACCGTTCCCGCCGGAAGAAATCGTCGAGCAGCAGAAGGCGCTGGACTTCGATAACGGCTGGGCTCGCCCGATCGTCCTGCAGAACCTGCGCCTCGCCGCCTGACCGTCAGCGACACACGCTCCAGCGCCCGACATCGACATGAAAATGGTTGCGATGGGCGGCGTTGTAATCCGGACTCAACACCACACTGAACACCTCGCAGGCGCCATCGCGCACTTGACGCAGAAACTGCGCGTCCTGATTGTGTTTCGGCCAGTCCCTGAGCACGCTGACGCTGCGCCCGTCCGCCAGACGAACACCGGCGATGTCCAGCGCATCGGCACTGGCATGCCGGCTGAGCGCCCCGCTCTCGCGGTTATAGACATTGCGGCAGGCAAAGCTGCCAAGGTGATCGACACGCGCCACAGGCTGGCCGTAAAGCGCTTGCGCGGCGGGTTGCAGGGTATGTCGTTCGAACATCGCGTACGCCACCGCCAGCGGACAACTGGCAAGGAAGCTACTGCTCAGCGCCACCTCGCCGCCCTGCACACGCACAGCGCCGATCAGCGGGCACTTGGCGTCAGGGCTGTCGGCCTGGGGCGTGACGCGCAGGTCCGAGCGGCTCAGCGCTTGGGCGCATAACTCGGGATCAGTGCGCAAGCGCATCAGCTTGAAACCGGTCAGCCAGTTGGGCACAGCTTTCACGTCCAATGGCGCCCACGGGTTCCACTGCGCCGGCACGTCCAGCCAGCCGCGCCAGACGCTGACCACGGCGCCCGCGATGATCAGCAGCAACGACAGCGCGATCCAGCGCCCCATGCTCAGCCTTTGAAGAACTGGTTGGCCTTGGCGTAAGGCATCGATTGCGCAGTGAAGCCGAAGGTGCCGCTGTGCTGGATTTCTTCAGCGGCGCGGAAAAACTCGCCGAACGCCGCCAGCGCCAATGCCGAACCGGTACTGATGCGCCGCACGCCCATTTCTTCCAGCTCCTGCACCGTCAGTTTCAAACCGCCGGACATCAATACATTGACCGGTTTCGGTGCCACCGCGCGCACCACCGCCAGCACTTCTTCGGCATTGCGTAAACCCGGCGCGTACAGCACGTCGGCGCCCGCCTCGGCGAAGGCCTGCAAGCGGCGAATGGTGTCGTGAATATCCGGATTGCCGTGCAGGTAGTTTTCCGCGCGGGCGGTCAGGGTGAAGGGAAATGGCAGCGTGCGCACGGCAGCGACGGCGGCTTCGATGCGCGCCACGGCGTGTTCGAAGCAATAGATCGGCGCGTCGGCGCGGCCCGTGGCGTCCTCGATCGAACCACCCACCGCGCCCGCCTCGGCGGCGCGCAACAGGCTTTTGGCGCACTCGGCCGGATCATCGGCGAAACCGTTTTCCAGGTCCACCGCCACCGGCAGATCGGTCGCCGCGACAATCGCCCGAACATTGTCCAGGGTCTCATCGAGACTCAAGGCGCCGTCGGCCTTGCCTTGGGAAAACGCGTAGCCGGCACTGGTGGTCGCCAGCGCCTGATAGCCCAGACTGGCGAGCATCTTCGCCGAACCTGCATCCCATGGATTGGGCATGACGAAAATCCCCGGACGCTCATGCAGGGCTTTGAAGGCTTGGGCTTTGCGGGCTTGTTCGTTACGGGCTTGGGCATCCATCGGCAGGCTCCTGGGCAGGCATGAAAATGCGCCTCAGAGCAGGCCAAGTTGCTCGGCGGCGGGTTCTCTGTATAGCTCAGGCAGGGATGGCAGGCCAGGCAAACGTTGCATCAATTGTGCGTGGAAACGTTGCGCCAGCTTCGCCGCCATGATGTTGTCGGCGGTGTGCAGGAAGATGTATGGCGTGCGGCCCTCTTCGATCCACTCGGCGATTTTCGCCACCCACGGCACAAGGAACGGATCGTTGGCCTCAAGCTCGGGATGGCCGATGAAACGCACCTGCGGGCACTGGGTGAATGCCGCCGGACGCGTCGGCACCCGGGGCTTTTTCGATTGCGCGTGGATCACCGAAGACTCGGTCGACAGGCAACTGAACAGCGCGCGCGGATCGAGACAGATGCGCTCCACCCCACGGTCCAGCAGCAGCCGATTGAGCAGACGCTCGCTCTCGCCCTTGGCGAAGAACTGCTCGTGGCGCACTTCCACCGCGAGTGGCCGGTCCAGCGCATCGATGAACGCGGTCAGCTCGGGCAGTCGATGCGGGGTAAAACTTTTCGACAGTTGCAGCCACAGCGGCGAGACACGTTCGCCGAGCGGGCGGAGGAGTTTTACGAAAGTTTCGGCGGCAGTCAGTTGATCGCGCAGGTCACCGCTGTGGCTGATGTCGCCGGGGAATTTGGCGGTGAAGCGAAAGTGTTCGGGCATGGTCTCGGCCCAACGCTGCACGGTGGCCGGCGACGGGCTGGCGTAGAAGGTCGTGTTGCCTTCCACGGCGTTGAACACTTGGGAGTAGAGACTGAGGAAATCGGAGGTCTTGGCGTCTTCAGGGTACAGATACTCGCGCCAGGCGTTTTCGCTCCAGGACGGGCAACCGAGGTAGTAAGGCAGCACCATCAGATGTACAGGTCGAGGCCCAGCACATCCGCATCCCAATCGACAAAACCGGCGGTGCTCAGGTAGCTGGCCAGGGCCATTGCTACGCTTTTGCTCATGGCGCGGTGATAAATCATGTCTTGCTGACGGGCAGGCAGATTAGCCAGGCGTTGTGCGGAGGCTTTGGCAGCGCGGGCGGCCAGTTGCTCTTCAGTCGGGAATTCCAGCTCGCCGTCGATATCGTCGACAGACTCATCCAGCGCCACATTGCCTTTGCGAGGCTTGCGCTTGATCGGGTAGGACTGAGAGGAAAGGCCGTCTATACGCATAATTTCATGCTCGGTATCGATGATGGCAATTTAGCGGCACCTGACCGACTTAGCAAACTGCCGAGTGATAACTAGAACACATAAAGCGCAAAAGGTTTAAAACGCGGGGTTGGAAACTGACGATTGGCAGCTGTAGAAGTAAAAGATCGCAGCCTTCGGCAGCTCCTACAGAAGCGTGCAATCCCTGTAGGAGCTGCCGCAGGCTGCGATCTTTTAAAGGCTTAGCGAGCCTTCGGGGTGGCGACTTTATCGCGCAGGTAAACCGGTTGCGCATCATCCGCCGGGATCGCCTCACCGCGTTCCCAGGCAAAGCGCGCCAGGGTCAGCAGGTCTTCAGCGTGAGGCAGCATGCCGGCATCCTGACCGGACAGACTGACCGCGATCCGCTCGCCATACCCCCAACCGGTGCCCGCACCGAACCACTCGCCGCAGGCATCGGTGGGTAACGCTGCGACTTCTGGCGGCAGTACCGCTTCGGCCCCGACCAGACGCATTTCGCCAGCCGTCTCGCGGTAGCAGCCCCAATACACTTCATCCATCCGCGCATCGATGGCCGCCGCGACCTGGCTCACGCCATGTTCGCGATGCGCACGCTGTGCCAGCACCGCCAGATTCGACACCGGCAGCACCGGACGATCCAGTGCGAACGCCAGCCCCTGCACCACACCGATAGCAATCCGCACACCGGTAAACGCGCCCGGGCCACGTCCGAACGCAATCGCGTCCACCGCTTGCAACGTGGTGCCGGCGTCGGCCAGCAATTGCTGGATCATCGGCAGCAGCTTCTGCGCATGCAGACGCGGGATCACCTCGTAATGGCTCGTGACCTTGCCGTCATGCAGCAAGGCAACGGAGCAAGCTTCGGTCGCGGTGTCCAGGGCCAGCAAGGTGCTCATCGATGTATCCAAAACAGGTGGGAGAAAAAGTGCGTCAGTATAAACAACTACGGCCCGCAAGCGGGCCGTGGATGATGCAGCGGATCAGCTTTTTCAGCTCAGCGCTTCGAGCACCTTGGCGGTGATCGCTTCAACCGAACCAACGCCCGGAATGTGGCTGTACTTCGGCTTGCCGTTGGCAGCGGAGAGCTCCTTGTAGAAGTTCACCAGTGGCTTGGTCTGCGCATGATAGACCGACAGGCGATGACGCACGGTTTCTTCGGTGTCGTCCTTGCGCTGCACCAGATCGTCGCCGGTGACGTCGTCTTTGCCAGCCACTTTCGGCGGGTTGTAGATGACGTGGTAAACGCGGCCGCTGGCCTCGTGAACGCGACGACCGGCAATACGCTGCACGATTTCTTCGTCTTCAACAGCGATTTCAACCACAGCGTCCAGCTCGACACCGGCAGTCACCAACGCTTCGGCCTGCGGAATGGTGCGCGGGAAGCCGTCGAACAGGAAGCCATTGACGCAGTCTGGTTGAGCGATGCGATCCTGCACCAGCGCGATGATCAGGTCATCCGACACCAGGCCGCCGGCATCCATGATGCTCTTGGCTTGAACGCCCAGTGGAGTGCCAGCCTTGACCGCGGCACGCAGCATGTCGCCGGTGGAGATTTGCGGAATGCCGAATTTCTCGGTGATGAACTTAGCCTGAGTACCTTTACCGGCCCCGGGAGCTCCCAGCAGAATGACGCGCATCGATGTGCTCCTCAATTTTTTATATAGAAAACAACGGGATTCGCCTCTTTGGGCCAATCTTAAAAAAACGGGTCGTGGCCGCACAAACGGCCAAAGGCTGATCAAGATACACAGCAGGCTGCGCCCACACAAGACGCCAAAAGTCGGAGAAACCGGTGCCTGCCGCGACCTTGCGACGCGGTAACCCAAGTCGCAACCCCATCATTAACTGTCGCCTGCCCGCACTTTCTGCCTGTGTACAAAGCGGCACCCGGCCTGTGCACCGGGCGCCCGACGCCAGCGCTAAAACCTTAGCCGGTATTGCGCAAACCGGCGGCAATCCCCGCCACAGACACCAGCAGCGCCTGCTCCACCGGGCTGCCCTGCTCGACATTCTGCTGCCGCGAACGGGCCAACAGTTCGGCCTGCAATAGATGAAGCGGGTCGAGGTAAGTGTTGCGCAGACGGATGAATTCCAGCGTGTCCGGGCTATGTGCCAGCAGTTGCGACTGGCCAGTCAGGCCGAGCACCACCGCGCACGCCTGCGACAATAGGTCGCGTAACTGCGCGCCCAACGGCAGCAAGTCCGGCTCGACCAGACGCTGATCGTAAGACAACGCAATGTCGGCGTCGGCCTTGGCCAGGACCATCTCCAGCATGTCGATGCGCGTGCGGAAGAACGGCCACTGTTCGCGCATCTGCCCGAGCAGTTCGCCTTCGCCACGCTCCAGCGCCTTGCTCAACGCGCTTTCCCAACCGAGCCAGGCCGGCAGCATCAGGCGGGTCTGGGTCCAGCCGAAAATCCACGGAATCGCCCGCAGGCTTTCGATGCCGCCGGCGCGGCGCTTGGCCGGACGGCTGCCGAGGGGCAAGCGTCCCAGTTCCTGCTCCGGCGTGGACTGGCGGAAGTACTCGACGAACTGCGGATTCTCCCGCACCACGGCGCGATACGCGGCAACCCCATCCGCCGCCAGCTCATCCATCAGGTGCCGCCATTCGGGCGTCGGTGGCGGTGGTGGCAACAGCGTCGCTTCGAGCACGGCGGCCAGATACAGATTGAGGTTCTGCTCGGCGATGTCCGGCAGACCGAATTTGAATCGAATCATTTCGCCCTGCTCGGTGGTGCGGAAGCGCCCCGCCACCGACCCCGGTGGTTGCGACAGGATCGCCGCGTGTGCCGGACCGCCACCACGGCCGACGGTGCCGCCGCGACCGTGGAACAGCAGCAGTTCGACTTGCTGTTCGCGACAGATTTCCACCAGACGCTCCTGCGCCCGGTATTGCGCCCACGCCGCAGCGGTGGTGCCGGCGTCCTTGGCCGAGTCGGAATAACCGATCATCACTTCCTGCGGGCCCTGCAACCTGGCGCGATACCCCGGCAGCAGCAACAGACGCTCCATGACCGGCCCGGCGTTGTCGAGGTCCGCTAGGGTTTCGAACAGCGGCACCACGCGCATCGGCCGCAGCACGCCGGACTCTTTGAGCAGCAGTTGCACGGCCAGAACGTCGGAGGCCGCGCCCGCCATCGAGATCACGTAGGAGCCCAGCGACGCGCCCGGTGCGGCAGCGATTTCCTTGCAGGTGGCGAGCACTTCGGCGGTGTCGGCGGACGGTTTGAAATGCGCCGGGAGCAACGGCCGGCGATTGTTCAGTTCGCGGGTGAGAAAGCTGATGCGTTGTTCTTCGTCCCAGTCTTCGTAGCGACCAAGGCCGAGGTAATCGGTGATTTCGGTCATCGCCGAGCTGTGCCGCGTCGAATCCTGCCGCACATCGAGGCGCACCAGGAACAGGCCGAAGGTCACCGCCCGGCGCAGGCAATCGAGCAACGGCCCGTCGGCGATCACGCCCATGCCGCATTCGTGCAGCGAGTTGAAGCACAGCTCCAGCGGATCGAGCAGGTCGCGGTTGTTGTGCAACACGTCGGCCGGGGCCGGCGTGCTCGCAGTCAACGACGCATGTGCCCAGTTGCGCGTGGCGCGCAGGCGTTCGCGCAATTGCTTGAGCACCGCACGGTAAGGTTCGGCGCTGTCACCGGCCTGGGCCTTGAGCGCGTCGCTGGCCTGCTGCATCGACAGCTCGGCAGCCAGGTGATCGACATCGCGCAGGTACAGGTCGGCGGCCATCCAGCGCGCCAGCAACAGCACTTCACGGGTCACGGCAGCGGTGACGTTCGGGTTGCCGTCGCGGTCGCCGCCCATCCACGAGGCAAAGCGAATCGGCGCCGCCTCCAGCGGCAAACGCAGGCCGGTGGCGGCAAACAACGCCTGATCGGCCTTGCGCATGTGGTTGGGAATTGCCTGCCACAGCGAATGCTCGATCACCGCGAAACCCCACTTGGCTTCGTCGACCGGGGTCGGCCGGGTGCGGCGGATTTCTTCGGTGTGCCAGGCTTCGGCGATCAATCGTTGCAGGGTGTTCTGGATCTGTTCGCGCTCGGCGCTGGTCAGATCGCGATGATCCTGCGCAGCCAGTTGCGCGGCGATCGCATCGTACTTCTGGATCAGCGTGCGCCGCGCCACTTCGGTCGGGTGCGCAGTCAGCACCAGTTCGATTTCCAGACGCGCCAGTTGCCGGGCCAGCGACTCGGCGCTGTGCCCTTCATTGCGCAGGCGGGCGAGCAGTTCCGGGAGCACGCGGGACTCGAACGGCGCCGGCTGCGACTCTTCGCGGCGATGAATCAGCTGATATTGCTCGGCGATGTTCGCCAGATTGAGGAACTGGTTGAACGCCCGCGCCACCGGGAGCAATTCGTCTTCACTCAACTGATTGAGGCTGGCGCTCAGCTCGGCGTCCATCGAACCGCGCCGGTCAGCCTTGGCGCCCTTGCGAATCTGCTCGATCTTGTCGAGAAACTCCTCGCCGTACTGGTCACGGATGGTATTGCCCAACAGCTCACCGAGCAGGTGAACGTCCTCGCGCAAGCGTGCATCAATATCAGTCATCAGCAGTTCTCCAGCGGTAATCGGGACGGCTCAGAAACGAATGCTTTGCCCAGAGAGTGCCGCTCTACGGCGCTTCTTACAAGCAGACGACGAAGGGACTTTAAACCTTGTGGCTTGAAGCTAGTCTCAACAGTAAGCCGTACAACGGCTTGCCGCCGGCCTTGCCGGATACTCACCCAGGCCTGCCACGAGCAGGCGCGAATGAGGTCATCATGAAAATCCGTGAACTCGCCCAGCATTGGGAAGAAAACGCCAAGGGTCGCCTGACCGACACCGGCTACACGATTCATCTGGACGTCGAGGCCGCTGCACGGCTGGCGGCGATTGCCGAGATGTACCCCAAACGCCACCCCGAAGAACTGCTCGGCGAGCTGATCGGCGCCGCGCTTGAAGAGTTCGAGGCGAGCCTGCCGTATGTGAAGGGTTCGACCGTGGTCGCCACCGATGAGGAAGGTGATCCGCTGTACGAAGACGTCGGCCCGACGCCGCGTTTTCTGGCGCTGTCGAGGCGACATCTGCAGGATCTGTCGGCGGCTGCCGGCAAACAGAAACACTGATACAACTCCGTTAAACCTGTAGGAGTGAGCCTGCTCGCGATAGCGGTCTTACATTCAACATTTTCGGTGTTTGACACACCGCTATCGCGAGCAGGCTCACTCCTACAGAGATCGCATTCTTCCCTCCGAATCGGGGTGTTTCCGGGCTGAAATACACCCACGCGTACCACTCCCCGCCTCCAAAGTTCCCGGTTTAGAGCCTTGTCCGTTTGGTCAAAATTTTTTTGGGCGATGGGCCATCTTTTCTGAACTTTTGAAAAACGCCTCCGGTCGGAACCTGTAACCACGCCTGGAACGAGCGTTTCAAAAACGCGCTTTCACACGACGCTTGCGGCTCCTCGACCAGGATGGATTTTCGGTTTTATCAGGAGTTAAACAATGGAGTTGAAGACCATGAAGACCCAAACCTCGTTCTCCCACCTGCGCGGTCTGAAACTGGCTGCTCTGGCCATCGGCACCAGCTTCGTGCTAGCCGGTTGCGCCGGTAACCCACCGACCGAGCAGTACGCCGTGACCCAATCGGCAGTCAACAGCGCCGTGAGCGCCGGTGGTACCGAGTTCGCTGCAGTGGAAATGAAGCAGGCGCAGGACAAGCTCAAACAAGCCGAAATCGCCATGCACGACAAGAAGTATGAACAAGCCCGCACTCTCGCCGAGCAGGCCGAATGGGACGCTCGCGTAGCAGAGCGCAAGGCTCAGGCCGCCAAGGCCGAACAGGCTGTGAAGGATTCCCAGAAAGGTGTTCAGGAACTGCGTCAGGAAAGTCAGCGCACCGTGCAGTAAGCGCGCATCCCGAATCGCAAAGCTGAAACTTTTATCGATAGAAAGGACGACAAATTATGCGTAAGCAACTGATGATCCCCGCTCTCCTGGCTGCAAGCGTTGCCCTGGCTGCTTGCTCCACCCCGCCTAACCCGAACCTGGAACAGGCGCGCACCAACTACGCCGGCCTGCAGGCCAACCCGCAAGCGAGCAAAGTCGCAGCCCTGGAAACCAAAGACGCCAGCGACTATCTGGACAAGGCCGACAAGGCTTACCTGGACAAACAAGACGCGGCCAAGGTTGACCAACTGGCCTACCTGACCAACCAGCGCGTGGAAGTGGCCAAGCAGACCATCGCCCTGCGCACCGCTGAAAACAACCTGAAGAACGCCGCCGCCCAACGTGCTCAGGCCCGTCTGGACGCTCGCGACCAGCAGATCAAACAACTGCAGCAGAGCCTGAACGCCAAGCAGACCGATCGCGGTACCCTGGTGACCTTTGGCGACGTGCTGTTCGCCACCAACAAGGCTGACCTGAAATCCAGCGGTCTGGTGAACATCAACAAACTGGCGCAATTCCTCCAGGAAAACCCTGATCGCAAAGTGATCGTCGAGGGTTACACCGACAGCACCGGTGCTGCTTCGTACAACCAGTCGCTGTCCGAGCGTCGTGCGACCTCGGTACAAGTCGCACTGATCAAGATGGGCGTCGACCCTTCGCGCATCGTGGTGCAGGGTTATGGCAAGGAATACCCAGTTGCCGACAACGGCAGCGTGTCCGGTCGTGCAATGAACCGTCGTGTGGAAGTGACCATCTCCAACGACAACCAGCCAGTGATGCCTCGTTCGGCGGTCAGCTCGAACTAAGCGTCACGCAGTAACGCAAAAGCCCCGCCTGACTGAGTCAGGCGGGGCTTTTTGTTGAAGATCAAAAGATCGCAGCCTTCGGCAGCTCCTACATCGGAACGCGATCCCTGTAGGAGCTGCCGCAGGCTCGGGCCGCGTTCGGACGATCTTTTGCTTTTAAGGTTCGAGTTTTTGTGGGGTTTCCTGCCCCATGCAACGCACCGCTTTTTTCTGCGCATTGATCAGCACGCCCGTCAGGCCTTTCTGCTCGGTGTCGAACAACACCAGCACGCCATCGATGCACTGCGCCACTTGCGGTGCCGGGTCCAGCGAGACTTTGTAGTCTTCGCCCGGCACGGTCTTGAGCATGGTGAACTCGTTGAGCAGCAGCGCATCCTCGGGTTTGGCGAAGTGCAGGTAGCCGTAGTACCACAGCGCCCCGACGGTGCCGAGGATGCTGCAGATACCGGTGATGATCAGCGGGATGGCGTTACGTTCTTCACTCATTGCGGACTCTCATCTTCAGAATTCGAGGGTTGCGGATAATTCGGGATCTCGCCGAGGCGGCGCAGGCCGTTGAAATGTTCGGGGTCTTCCAGATAGCGCAGCATCACCTGACGCCAGACCGGATCGCCGAAGGTCTGCACGTGACCACCCCGGGTCAACTGCAGCACCCGCGGTGGCGGCGCCGCTTGATACAGACGAATGCCATTGGACAGTGGCACGAGCGGGTCGTCGATGCTGTGAAAGATCAGTTTCGGTACACCCTTGAGCTGCGGCATCGAGTTGATTGCACTGTCGCTGTCCGGCACCAGCCACGACAGCGGCACCTGGAACGGCCAGGTCAGCCACGACGTGCTGAGGGCGTACTGGCCGACGCTGCGGTAACTGGCGGGGACGCCGTCGAGCACGAAGGCTTTGAGTTGTTTCTGCCGCTCCGGATGCTGCACCAGCCAATGCACCGCCATCGAGCCACCCAGGCTCTGGCCGAGCAGAATCAGCGGCTTGCCTTTGACCTCCGGCGCCTGATCCAGCCAGGCGAACGCGGCGTCGATGTCCTGATAGATCGCCGGCAGGCTCGGTTTGCCCTCGGACAAACCATAACCGCGATAGTCCACCAGCAGCACTTGATAGCCGCTTTTCGGTAACCACCAACTGCCTCCCAGATGCAACGGCAGATTGCCGCCGTTGCCGTGCAGGTGCAGGACCGTACCTTTGACTTCAACGCCGGGCCTGGCCGGCAGCCACCAGGCATTCAGCTTCAGGCCGTCAGCAGTGGTCAGGGTGACGGTGCGGTACTCGAGTCTGGCTTTTTCCGGGGTGAAGATCTGGCCCGGCTCAGGGTAGAACAACAACGAACTGCAACCACCGAGGGCCAGGAGCAGGCAAAAGATGCCGAGGATTCTCATCCGGTGAAACCTCGCAAAAAATCCGGGTTGGAACAGGATTAAAAACTGTAGGAGTGAGCCTGCTCGCGATAGCGGTGTGTCAGTCGCTATTTTTGTTGATTGACACACCGCTATCGCGAGCAGGCTCACTCCTACGAGGGTTTTGTGTTGGTTCAAAGGATGTTGGAGTAATCCGCCTCGATCCGGTCCAGGCTCAAGTGATTGAGGAAGTTGGAGAAGCACATCCACGCCGACAGCGCGTTCATGTCACGGAACTGTTCCGGCAGATATTTCGGTGGCACCACCAGACCTTCATCGACCAACTGACGCAAGGTGCGCATGTCCTCCAGCGTAGTCTTGCCGCAGAACAGCAGCGGCACCTGCTCAAGCTTGCCCTTACGCACGGCCAACTGAATGTAGTTGTAAACCATGATAAAGCCCTTGAGGTAGGACAAGTCTTTGGTAAATGGCAGGCCGGTCGGCGTCGAGCCACGGAACACCCGGCTGGCGTTGCCGTAGCTTTCGGCCATTTCAAAACCCTGCTCTCGGAAGAACTCGAACACCTGCAAAAAGTCCGCGCCCTCCTCGACCATGTGAATGGCGCGGGTGCGGTTGGTCAGTTTGCGCAAGCGACTCGGGTAGGAGGCGAAGGTGATGATTTCCATCAGGATCGCCAGGCCTTCCTGGGTCACCGTCGACGAGGGTGGGCCCTTGGACAGGAAGGTGCAGATCGGCTGGTTCAAGCCGTTGAGGGTAGTGCCCACGTGCACCAGGCCTTCGTGAACTTCCAGCGCGCGCACGTCGCGGTCGTTGAACAGCGCGTCGGTGCGGATCTTGATGTAGTCGGCGCCCGCCGCCGCGTCGGCCACGATGCCGTCGGACTCGAACACGCGGATGGTTTCCTCGGCCTCGCCAAACACCTTGTTCAAGCGCGTTTGCAGCAGGTGTACGGCGTCCTTGGCGGTGAGGATTTTCGGCTCGTCCTTCAGATCGCCACGGCCATCGATGTTGTTCAGGTAGTCGGACATCATCAGGCCGAGATCGGCCAGGGTCGGGTCACCGGCATGGAACGCATCGGAGGCAGCGCCGTACAGCTCTTGCGAGATCAGGCCGAAATCCTCGGTGCCGCGCGCTTCGAGCATGCGCACCACCATCCGGTATTCCTTGCACATGCGCCGCATGATCTGCCCGACCGGGTTGAACTGGCCGAGCTGGCGGGTGATGTCGCGTTCGATGTTCTGGAATTCCAGCTTGACCTTGCTCGAATCGAAACTCAGTGGCCGATTGAGGTAGTAGTCACGATCCACCGCCGGCATTTCCTTGCCCTTGGCCTTGAGAAAGCCCTTGCGGATGTTCTCGTCCCACTTGACCGCATCGAGGACGCGGATCGGTGTCTGCGCCAGCACAATGCGATCGGACAGCGTGCGTATCGTCTGCTGGTAATCGTCCACCCGAAACTCCTGTAGAAAACTGAATTATTTGGCGCGGGCCTGGCGCTGATAGCGCGCGGCTTCGACGAATACATCGGAATTGGCCGGATCGTCGAGATAAGCAAAGACTTTGTCTAGGCGGCTGTCGACCTGCACGCCGTCGCCATCGGCGTCGGTCTGGAAAGACTGGCCGTCGAGGGCTTGCTGTTTGATCGCCTGATTGATCTGCTCGAGGTCGAGGTTGTACACCACCAGTTCGTGTTTGTCGGTGAGTTCGAAACCGGCGATGGTGTAGTGCCCGCCGTAACGCGCCGGCACCTTCGCCGACAGATACCAGCGGCTGCCATGGCGCGACACGGTGAATGGATACGCTTCACGCTCGTGGGGCTTGGCCTTGAAGTACGTGACGGCCTGATAACGATCATTGCCGACGCGGGTCAGCTCAAGGTTCATCGGCTCGCCCCAGGCATTGGTGCTCGACCACTTGCCCAGCAAGCCCTTGGGCGCCGGCTCACTGGCGGGCAGCGGATCCTTGAAGGTCACCAGACAACCGCTGAGCAGCAGGAACGACAAGGCGATCAGCACGCCACGCCAGGCTTTCATTCAATACTCCCTATGAACATTCGCCGCCCTCATGGTGATCGCTTTCCCCTGTAGGAGTGAGCCTGCTCGCGATAGCGGAGTGTCAGCCAACGGAGATGTTGAAGGTCAGACAGCTATCGCGAGCAGGCTCACTCCTACAAGGTATTGCGTCAGACCGACGCAAGCACCAGATGCATATACCGCGTCAGAATCCCGAGCATGTCCTGTTCGGCCAAAGGCTCGGCGTCGTTGAGCAGGCCCTGATATTCCATCCGTCCGATAATCGCCGTCAACACTTTGGCATCCTGCTGCGGTTCGCGCGAGCCCAGTACCTGGAATAACTGGCAGGTGCCCTGCAGCAGAATCTGCTGATGGGAACGTACCAGATCCGCCAGCCGCGGGTTGAGCAATGCTTCCTGACGGAACGCCTGCTCGGCCATCAGATGCTCGCGACGGTTGACCAGTTGCCGATGCACATAGTCGGCCATCAGCCGCGCGATATCGTCCGCCAGTTGCGAACGCGACTCGGGGCTGCCGTCGCCACTGACGACCATCTCGCGCAGCAGGCCTTCGTTGTTGATCCACAGCTTGGCCATGTAGGCCGCGCTGCGTTCGACGTATTGGGCGAAGGTATCGGTGAGCAGGTCATCGATATCCTTGAAGTAATAGGTGGTGGCCGATAGTGGCACTCCGGCCTCGGCCGCCACGGCCCGGTGGCGCACGGCACGCACGCCGTCACGCACGACAATGCGCATCGCCGCGTCGAGAATGTCCTGGCGACGCTGCTCACTGCCCTGTCGGCTGGCCTTGCGACCCTGGTACTGAACACTTTCAGCGACCGCAGTGGCGATACCCGCTGCACCTTCTTGAGCGATTGCAACCATCACGACTGGACTTCCTCTGCTATTGCAAAATTAACCAATTGATACATTTGTACCAGACAGGCAATAAAAAGCCGCCTGTTTTAGGCGGCTTTTTCACTGAAACGTTTACGCTTGCGGTCGCATGTGCGGGAACAGGATCACATCGCGGATCGACGGCGAGTTGGTCAGCAACATCACCAGACGGTCGATGCCGATGCCTTCACCGGCCGTTGGCGGCATGCCGTACTCCAGCGCGCGCACGAAGTCGGCGTCGTAGTGCATGGCTTCGTCGTCGCCGGCGTCCTTGTCGGCCACCTGCGCCATGAAGCGCTCGGCCTGGTCTTCCGCGTCGTTCAACTCGGAGTAGGCGTTGGCGATTTCACGGCCACCGATGAACAGCTCGAAACGGTCGGTGACGTTCGGGTTCTCGTCGTTGCGACGGGCCAGCGGCGACACTTCGAACGGGTACTGAGTGATGAAGTGCGGCTGCTCCAGCTTGTGCTCGACCAGTTCTTCGAAAATCATCACCTGCAGCTTGCCCAGACCTTCGAAACCCAGCACCTTGGCGCCGGCCTTCTTGGCGATGGCGCGTGCCTTGTCGATGTCGTTCAAGTCATCGGCGGTCAGCTCAGGGTTGTACTTGAGGATCGAGTCGAACACCGACAGGCGCGCGAACGGCTCGCCGAAGTGGAACACCTTGTCGCCGTACGGCACGTCGGTGCTGCCCAGCACCAGCTGCGCCAGCTCACGGAACAGTTCTTCGGTCAGGTCCATGTTGTCTTCGTAGTCGGCGTAAGCCTGGTAGAACTCCAACATGGTGAATTCAGGGTTGTGACGCGTCGAAACGCCTTCGTTACGGAAGTTGCGGTTGATCTCGAACACTTTCTCGAAACCACCGACCACCAGACGCTTGAGGTACAGCTCAGGGGCGATACGCAGGAACATTTCCATGTCCAGCGCGTTGTGGTGGGTTTCGAACGGCTTGGCCGCGGCGCCGCCAGGAATGGTCTGCAGCATCGGCGTTTCGACTTCAAGGAAGTCGCGCTTCATCAGGAAGCTGCGGATGTGCGCGATCACTTGCGAACGCACGCGGAAAGTCTGGCGCACGTCTTCGTTGACGATCAGGTCAACGTAACGCTGACGGTAGCGCTGTTCGGTGTCGGTCAGGCCGTGGTGCTTGTCCGGCAGCGGGCGCAGCGACTTGGTCAGCAGACGCACGTCAGTCATTTCGACGTACAGGTCGCCCTTGCCGGAACGCGCCAGGGTGCCTTCGGCGGCAATGATGTCGCCCATGTCCCAGGTCTTGACCGCGGCCAGGGTGTCTTCGGACAGGGTTTTACGGTTGACGTAGACCTGGATGCGACCGGTCATGTCCTGGATCACCATGAACGAGCCACGGTTGAGCATGATGCGACCGGCAACCTTGACCGGGATTGCAGCCTCGGCCAGCTCTTCCTTGGTCTTGTCCGCGTATTTCTTCTGCAGATCTTCGCAGTAGTTTTCGCGGCGGAAGTCGTTCGGGAAGGCGTTGCCCTTGGCGCGCTCGGCAGCCAGCTTTTCCTTGCGCAGGGCGATCAGGGAGTTTTCTTCCTGTTGCAGGGCTTGCGGGTCGAGTTGTTGGTCGCTCATGTCTTTAGATATTCCATCAGGTTCGTTGCCCCCGGGCCTTGGCCCCGGGGATCGCCAGCAGGCTGGCTCTTACAGGGATCGGCTTGAATCAGCCGATCCTGTGTTGCGTCTTTTTACAGCCCCGATTTCAGGCTGGCTTCCAGGTATTCGTCGATGTCGCCGTCGAGTACCTTGTCGCAGTCGCTGCGTTCGATGTTGGTGCGCAGATCCTTGATCCGCGACGCATCGAGCACGTAAGAGCGGATCTGGTGACCCCAGCCGATGTCCGACTTGGTATCTTCCAGCGCTTGCGACGCGGCGTTGCGCTTCTGCATTTCCTGCTCGTACAACTTGGCCCGCAGCATTTTCATGGCGGTGTCCTTGTTGGCGTGCTGGGAACGTTCGTTCTGGCAGCTGACCACGGTGTTGGTCGGTACGTGGGTGATACGTACGGCCGAGTCGGTGGTGTTTACGTGCTGACCACCGGCACCGGAGGAACGATAGGTGTCGATCCGCAGGTCTGCCGGGTTGATCTCGATTTCCACCTTGTCATCGATCTCAGGCGAGACGAACACCGCAGAAAACGAGGTGTGGCGACGGTTGCCGGAGTCGAACGGGCTCTTGCGCACCAGACGGTGCACGCCGATCTCGGTGCGCAGCCAGCCAAAGGCGTACTCGCCCTTGATGTGCACGGTCGCGCCCTTGATACCGGCCACTTCACCGGCCGACAGCTCCATGATGGTCGCTTCGAAACCGCGTTTGTCCGCCCAGCGCAGGTACATGCGCAGCAGGATGTTGGCCCAGTCCTGGGCCTCGGTGCCACCGGAACCGGCCTGGATGTCCAGGTAGGCGTTGTTCGGGTCCATCTCGTGGCTGAACATACGGCGGAATTCAAGCTTGGCCAGGCTTTCTTCGAGACGGGCCAGCTCGGCGACGACATCGCCCACTGCGCCTTCGTCGTTTTCTTCGACGGCCATGTCCAGCAGGTCGCGGCAATCGGCCAGACCGGCGTTCAGTTCATCGAGGGTGTCGACGATCTGCGCCAGCGCCGAGCGCTCGCGGCCCAGTTCCTGGGCGTATTCAGGTTTGTTCCAGACACTCGGATCTTCAAGCTCGCGATTGACTTCAGTCAGACGCTCATGCTTTTGATCGTAGTCAAAGATACCCCCGAATAGTTTCGGAGCGCTCGGACAGGTCCTTGATGGTGTTCAGGATCGGGTTGATTTCCATGACGGGCAGCACTCGTTGGCGAACTTTTGAAAGCCGGCGAGTATAACGTAATCACGCTGTCACGGCAGCCCGTCTGGCGGCTGTCGGGGCGAATCACTTGACACATTTCCCCTGTAGGAGCTGCCGAAGGCTGCGATCTTCTGATCTTTAAAAAGCAAAATCAAAAGATCGCAGCCTTCGGCAGCTCCTACAGGGATTAATGGGTTATTCGATACCGACCTGATTACGCCCGCTGTTCTTGGCCAGATACAGGCCACGATCCGCCGCCGATATCAGCAACCGGCAGTCGCTGCCCGCCTGCGGCACCATGGTCGCCAGGCCGATGCTGATGGTCAGGCTCGCCCCCTCGCTTGGGGTGTTGTGCGGAATCTTCAGGGCGGCCACAGTCTGGCGCAGTTTCTCCGCCACCAGTCGCGCGCCGCCCGGCGAGGTGTTCGGCAGCACCAGGGCGAATTCTTCACCGCCGTAGCGCGCCGGCAGGTCCGACGGTCGGGCACTGGCGTCGCGAATCGCCGTAGCGACCTTGCGCAGCGCCTCGTCGCCTTCGACATGGCCAAAGCTGTCGTTGTAGGACTTGAAGTAATCGACATCGATCATCAGCAGCGACAACTGGCTCTGATCGCGCAGCGAGCGGCGCCATTCCAGCTCCAGGTACTCGTCGAAGTGCCGGCGGTTGGACAGCCCGGTCAGGCCATCGGAGTTCATCAGACGCTGCAGCACCAGATTGGTGTCGAGCAACTGCTGCTGGCTGACGCGCAACGCCCGGTACGCCGCGTCTCGTTGCAGCAGGGTCATGTAGGAACGCGAGTGATAACGGATGCGCGCCACCAGTTCGATGGTGTCCGGCAGCTTCACCAGATAATCGTTGGCCCCGGCGGAAAACGCCGCGCTCTTGATCAGCGGGTCTTCCTTGGTCGAGAGCACGATGATCGGGATGTCCTTGGTCGCCGGGTGATTGCGGTATTCGCGCACCAGGCTCAGGCCATCGAGGCCGGGCATCACCAGGTCCTGCAAAATCACCGTCGGCTTGATCCGTACCGCCTGGGCGATGGCCTGATGCGGGTCGGAGCAGAAGTGGAAGTCGATGTTCTCTTCATTCGACAGCCCACGGCGCACGGCCTCGCCGATCATCGCCTGATCGTCCACCAACAACACCATGGCGGCGTTTTCGTCGGTTTTAATGCCATCGATCTGTAAATCATTCATGGGCGGTCACCTGAATACTGCGGGGGCCAGGATTGCGGATAAACCTGTTCATTTGGGGAAAACCTCCAGCAATCGTGGCGCTATCTTTTCCAGTGGACGGATTTCGACGGCAGCATCGATCGCCGCCGCTGCCTTGGGCATGCCGTACACCGCACTGCTTTGCTGATCCTGCGCGATGGTCAGATATCCTTGCTGGCGCATGAGCTTAAGCCCTTGCGCCCCGTCGCGTCCCATTCCGGTCAATAAAACCCCGACGGCATCGCCGCTCCAATAATTGGCGACGCTTTCGAAAAACACGTCGATCGAAGGTCGGTAGATCTCGTTGACTGGCTCGGCGGTGTAGGCCAGCGTGCCGTTTTTCAATAAGCGAATATGGTGATTGGTGCCAGCCAGCAGCACCGCGCCGGCTTGCGGCGGCTCGCCTTCGCGGGCCAGGCGCACGTCCAGGCCGCTGGCGCTGGCAAGCCATTCGGCCATGCCGGCGGCGAACACTTGATCCACGTGCTGCACCAGCACGATGGCTGCCGAGAAATTACGCGGCAGGCCCTTGAGCAGCACTTCCAGCGCCGCCGGCCCGCCCGCCGACGAACCGATCGCTACCAGCCGCTTGCACGAACCGGAGCTGCGCTGCGCGGCGGGTGCCGGGCGGGTACGGCTGGTCTTCTCGCCGATCAGCCAGCCGATGTTGAGGATCTTGCGCAGCAATGGCGCTGCCGCTTCCTGCGCGTTGCCGGCACCGAGCGCCGGGGTATCGACCACGTCCAGCGCGCCGTGGCCCATGGCTTCGAACACCCGGTGCACATTCTGTTGGCGGTCGACCGTGACGATGACGATAGCGCACGGGCTCTCGGCCATGATCCGCCGGGTGGCCTCGACGCCGTCCATCACCGGCATGATCAAGTCCATCAGGATCAGGTCCGGGGTATTTTCGGCGCACAGTTGCACCGCCTCGGCGCCATTTCTGGCGACCCAGACCACCTGATGCGCCGGTTCGAAGGCCAGCGCACGGCGCAGCGCCTCCACCGCCAGGGGCATGTCGTTGACGATTGCGATTTTCATGCCCGCGCTCCTCCAATGAGCTCAACCACTGCATCAAGCAGGGCGTCGTCATGAAAACTGGCCTTGGCTAAATAATAGTCCGCGCCGGCGTCCAGTCCACGACGGCGGTCCTCTTCACGATCCTTGTACGAGACCACCATCACCGGCAGCGATTGCAGGCGGTTGTCGCGGCGCAGCAGGGTGACCAGTTCGATGCCGTCCATGCGTGGCATGTCGATGTCGGTGATCAGCAAATCGAAGTCCTCCGAACGCAACGCGTTCCAGCCGTCCATGCCGTCCACCGCGACCGCCACGTCATAGCCGCGATTGAGCAGCAGCTTGCGTTGCAGCTCGCGCACGGTGAGCGAATCGTCGACCACCAGAATCCGTTTGCGCGCCACTTCGGCGGCCTGATTGCCGTGACGCGCGATGCGTTCCAGACGCCCGGTATTGAGCAGTTTGTCCACCGAGCGCAGCATGTCTTCGACATCGACGATCAGCACCACCGAACCGTCGTCAAGCAACGCCCCGGCAGAAATGTCCTGAATCTTGCCCAGTCGCTCATCCAGCGGCAGCACCACCAGCGTGCGCTCGCCGACAAAACGCTCGACCGCCACGCCGTAGATCGCGTCGCGCTCGCGGATCACCACAACCTTGAGGGTTTCGTCGCTGCTCTGGCTGGCCGGGCGATTCAACAGCTGACTGGCCGCAACCAGCCCGACGTGCCGGCCTTCATGCCAGAAATGCTGGCGGCCCTCGACCTGCACGATGTCCTGCGGTTGCAGATCGCACATGCGCTCGATGTGCGCCAGCGGGAACGCATAGGCCTCGTCGCCGACTTCCACCACCAGACTGCGCACCACCGACAGGGTCAGCGGCACTTCAAGATGAAAGCGACTGCCCTCACCCGCCGTTTGCTCAAGCACCACCGCGCCGCGCAACTGCCGCACCATGTGCTGCACCGCATCGAGTCCGACGCCACGCCCGGACACTTCGGTGACCGTGTCGCGCAGGCTGAAGCCCGGCAGGAACAGGAATGTCAGCAGTTCTTCTTCGCTCAACTGAGCTGCGGTTTCGGCCGGCGACAGCTGACGCTCGACAATGCTGCGGCGGACCTTTTCCAGATCCACGCCATTGCCGTCATCACTCAGTTCCAGCACCAGCAAACCGGCCTGGTGCGAGGCGCGCAGGCGGATCAGGCCCTCTTCGGACTTGCCCTTGAGCAAGCGTTGCTCCGGGGTCTCGATACCGTGGTCGACCGCGTTGCGCAGCAGATGGGTCAGCGGCGCTTCGAGCTTTTCCAGCACATCGCGATCGACTTGAGTTTTTTCGCCTTCGATCTCCAGTCGCACCTGTTTGCCGAGGCTGCGCCCCAAATCCCGCACCATGCGCACCTGACCGGTGAGCACATCGGCGAACGGCCGCATGCGGCAGGCCAGCGCGGTGTCGTAGAGCACTTGCGCGCGCTGACTGGCTTGCCAGGCGAACTCGTCCAGTTCGGCGTTTTTCTCCGCGAGCAACTGCTGGGACTCGGCCAGCAGGCGTCGCGCATCTTCAAGGGCTTCCTGGGCTTCGAGGCTCAGCGCATGTTCCTTGAGATGCACATTGAGGCTTTCCAGCGCCCGCAGGCCGTTGTTCTGCATGCGTTTGAGGCGCTGCATGGTCGCCAGATGCGGCTTGAGGCGCTGGGTTTCGACCAGCGATTTGCTCGACAGATCGAGCAGGCTGTTCAGGCGTTCGGCGGTGACCCGCAGCACGCGCTCGCCACCTTCGGTGGTGCGCTTGTTCTTGCGCGGTGCCGGGTCGGAGATTTCCAGCGGCATATCGACCGCCGGCACAGGCATTGGCGACGGGGTTTCAATCGGTGCAGGCGCCGGCATCTGCAACTCGGCCATGGGCGGCGGCGCCATAGCGGGCGGTGCCGAAGGGTCGAGCAGACGCCCCATCAACGCCACATACGCCTCGATGTCCGTCGCTTGCGGGGCATTGGCCGGCGTGGCGATGCGCATCAGCAGATCGGTGCCTTGCAACAACGCATCGATGTGTTCGGGGCGCAGCAACAGCCGCCCTTCCTGGGCGCTGACCAGGCAATCCTCCATCACATGGGCGACGCTGACGCCGCTGTCGATGCCGACGATCCGCGCCGCGCCCTTGAGTGAGTGCGCCGCGCGCATGCACGACTCCAGTTGATCGGCCTGGGTCGGGTTGCGCTCCAGCGCCAGCAGCCCGCTGCTGAGCACCTGGGTCTGGGCCTCGGCTTCGAGGCTGAACAGCTCCAGCAGCGAGGCGTCGCGCATTTGCTCGGGGGTCATGTGAGGCTCCGGGTCACGGCGGACAACAACTGTTCTTCATCCAGCCAACGCAGGCTGCGTCCCCGGAACTGCAGGACGCCACGGGTGTATTTGGCGCTGGCCGTGCTGTTGTGCTCACCGCCGGCACGGGACGCGGCGTCGAGAATTCGTTCGTCAATGGCATGGATACCGTCGACCTCGTCCACCGGCACCACTACCGGTCCGCCGTGGGCGGCGATGATCAGCATGCGCGGCATGATCCGCGCGCCAGTGGCCGGTGCGGCGTTGCTATCGAGGTCGAGCAGTTCGACCAGCGACAGACACGCCACCAACGCCCCGCGCACGTTCGCCACGCCGAGCAAGGCCCGCGAGCGCTGGTGCGGCAACGAGTGAATCGCGTGCAGCGGCGCCACCTCCACCAGACTGCGGGTGGCCAGCCCCAGCCATTCTTCGCCGAGGCGGAACATCAGCAGCGAACGGGTTTTAACGTCACTTTCAACCGCCACGGCGACCGGATCGCGCTCGTCCTGCTGCAACGCATAACGGTCGAGCAGGCGCGTGGCAGCGGCGGAATACACCGCGCAGTTGCGGCAATGAATATGTTCGGCCAGCAATGGGCACGACTTGTCGCCGTGAATGCCGATGCGGTTCCAGCAATCATCGATGGCCCGGGCGTCTTCGCGGGTGACGTTCAAGGTGTCGGACGGGATCATCGTTTACGCTCACTGTCGGCGGTGCGCCCGCTGCGCGCGGCGCGTTCCTGCAATCGTCTGGCACCGGCGCTGTCACCTTGGGCCTGGAGCAACGCGGCCAGGTGCATCAACGCTTCGGGGTGTTGCGGTTCAAGGTACAAGGCCTTGCGGTAATAGCTCTGGGCTTCGAGCGCGGAGCCGGCAACATCGCTGAGCAGGCCGAGCCAGTAGAACACCTGAGCCACCGGTTCGTGGCTGCGCAGGTACTGTTCGCACGCCGCGCGGGCCTCGGCGCTTTTGCCTTCGTTGGCCAGCGCAGCGATGTTGGCCAGTAGGGTGGCGGCGTCCGGGTTGGCGCTTTTGCTGCTGACAGGCAGCGGCGCAACGTTGGCGAACGGGCGCTGGCGCACCGGCGGTGGCGGTGGCGGTGGCGGACTGCGCAACGGCTGACGCACTGGCAAGGGGGTGGGCGTCGGCAGTGCCACGGGGTCGGGCAGCGGCTCAGCGTGTCGACTGAAGGCAAACGACTGCGGGATGCCGATCGAACGCATGCCCAGACGCCCGAGCAGACCGCCCTCCGCGGGACCGATGAACAGCACCCCGTCCATGTGGGTCAGGCGCTTGAGTACGGCGAAAACCTGCTGCTGAGTCGGCTGATCGAAATAGATCAGCAAGTTGCGACAGAAGACAAAGTCGAACGGTGGCTCGCCGGCCAGCAGCGTCGGATCCAGCACGTTGCCGACGTGCAGGCGCACCTGCTCGCGCACCGTTTCGTTGACGCGATGCCCATCCTGTTCCGCGCTGAAATGGCGCTCGCGAAAGTCCAGATCCTGACCACGGAACGAGTTCTTGCCGTACAGCGCCCGCCGCGCCTTGTCCACCGACAGCGGGCTGACGTCCATGCCGTCGACCTTGAACTGATGCGGTTTGAGCCCGGCATCGAGCAAGGCCATGGCAATCGAATAGGGTTCTTCACCGGTGGAGCACGGCAGGCTGAGGATGCGCAACGCGCGCATGTTGTTCAGTTCGACCAGCCGCTTGCACGCCAGTTTACCCAGGGTGGCGAAGGATTCCGGGTAACGGAAAAACCAGGTTTCGGGAACGATCACCGCTTCGATCAGCGCCTGCTGCTCGTCCCGCGAGACTTGCAGCAATTGCCAGTATTCATCGCTGTGCGCCGCTTGCGACAGCGTCGTGCGCTGACGCACCGCCCGCTCGATGATCGCCGGCCCGACCGAGGTGACATCCAGCCCGATGCGTTCCTTGAGGAAATCGAAAAAACGTTGGTCGCTGCTCATGGCTGCGCCTCAAGCGGCGCCGGGAACAGCAGGCTGCGCACGGCGTCATCCAGCAGGTCGTTGACCCGCACCCACTGCACCAGCCCTTGGGCATCTTCACGCACCGGACCGAGGTACGGCGCCTGGCGATTGTCCAGGCCATAAGGCTGAAAATCTTCGGGGTTGCAGCGCAGGGTGTCGGTCGCCTGCTCAAGGATCAATCCCAGCCAGCGCGGCGGCTGCTGTTCATCCGGACGGTAATGCACCAGCACCAGCCGGGTGCTGGTGCGCGCCTCGGCCGGTTTGCCGAAGGTCAGCGCACTGAGGTCGATCGCCGGCACCACTGCTGCGCGATAGGCGAACACCCCGGCCACCCACTCGGGTGCCTGGGCGATCGGCTTCAACGGCAGGCGCGGCAAGACTTCGGCCACTTCGGTGGCGAGCAAGGCGTAGCGCTCGCTACCGATGCGAAACAGCAGGAACAACGCCTGCTTCGCCACCGGCGCGGCGCTGCGTTTGGCGGTGATTTCGCTCATCAGACTTTGAATCGCGAAACGCCGCTGCGCAGCCCGACGGCCACCTGGCTCAGTTCGTCAATGGCGAAACTGGCCTGACGCAGCGACTCGACGGTCTGGCTGCTGGCGTCGCCCAACTGCACCAGCGCATGGTTGATCTGCTCGGCACCGGTGGCCTGGGCCTGCATGCCTTCGTTGACCATCAACACCCGCGGCGCCAGCGCCTGTACCTGATGGATGATCTGCGACAACTGCTCGCCGACCTGCTGCACCTCGGCCATGCCTCGGCGCACTTCTTCGGAGAACTTGTCCATGCCCATCACGCCGGCAGACACTGCCGACTGGATCTCGCGAACCATCTGCTCGATGTCGTAAGTGGCGACGGCGGTCTGGTCCGCCAGACGCCGCACTTCGGTCGCGACCACGGCAAAACCGCGGCCGTATTCACCGGCCTTCTCGGCCTCGATGGCGGCGTTGAGCGACAGCAGGTTGGTCTGGTCGGCAACCTTGACGATGGTCACCACCACCTGATTGATGTTGCCGGCCTTCTCGTTGAGGATCGCCAGTTTGGCGTTGACCAGATCGGCCGCGCCCATCACCGAGTGCATGGTGTCCTCCATGCGCGCCAGACCTTGCTGGCCGGAGCCGGCGAGCACCGAAGCCTGATCGGCAGCGGTGGACACTTCGGTCATGGTGCGCACCAGGTCCCGCGACGTGGCGGCGATTTCACGCGAGGTCGCACCGATTTCGGTGGTGGTGGCGGCGGTTTCGGTGGCGGTGGCCTGTTGCTGCTTGGAGGTGGCGGCGATCTCGGTCACCGAGGTGGTCACCTGCACCGACGAGCGCTGGGCCTGGGACACCAGCGAGGTCAGCTCGGTCATCATGTCGTTGAAGCCGGTTTCCACCGCACCGAACTCGTCCTTGCGGTCCAGATTCAGACGGCTGCTCAAGTCGCCGGTACGCATGATTTCGAGGATCTCCACGATGCGGTTCATCGGCGCCATGATTGCGCGCATCAGCAGCAAGCCACAGGCACCGGCCGCCAGCACGGCCACCAGCAGCGAGACGAACATACTGACTTTGGCCGCCGCGACCGCCTCGTCGATGTTGGCCATGGCCTGATCGGCCACCTTCTTGTTCTCACCGATGATGTCGTTGAGTTTCATACGACCTGCATACCAGGCCGGGGTCAGCTTCTCGGTGAACAGCTTGACCGCCTCGGCTTCCAGATTGCGCTTGTGCAGATCAAGTACCTGATCCTGAATCTGCATGTAGGTATCGTGATACTTCTCGAACGCAGCGAACTCGATTCGATCTTCGTCGGTGGTCACGGTGTTGCGATAGTTGGCCATCTGCTCTTGCAGACGGTTCTCGAACGCCTTGTAGTCCGCCGCATCTTCGCTGCTGATGCCCTGCCCTTCCTTCAGCCCGAGCAGTTCCTGAGTCTGCAGGTAGCTGTCGACCCAGGCACCGCGAATCATCGAGCTGTAATAGACGCCGGGAACCGCGTCGTCACGGACGCTGTTTTCACTGGTCTCGATCTTCAGCAAGCGTGAATACGAAACGACGACCATCAGCAGCATGATGGCGATAATCACCGCAAAGCTCGCCAAAATGCGTTGGCGCAACGTCCAGTTCTTCACAGTGAGTCCTCGTGCCTAAGTCGAAATGCGGGGGAGTATAGCCGAGGGAGGTGTCTCATTTATAAGACGCTTTTTAACCCTCGGGCCTGCCGAGCGCGCAAGGCCGGGAGGTTCTGAGGTGGGACTGTCCGTCAATCCGGGGTTGGCGTGCCAGTGATGAAATGGCAAAAAGGGGCGATGGATCGGTCATCGCTGTTGTTGCGAGGCTGAAAACGCAATCGCGAGCAGGCTCGTTCCTACAAATTTCGGCGTCTGGCCCAAAACCTTGTAGGCGCTGCGGCACGCTGCGATCTTTTTGATGTTGGCTTTAAAAATCAAAAGATCGCAGCGTGCCGCAGCGCTTACATAAGTACCGCGTGTTCAGGCGGTTCTATTGCGATGCCATGCGCACCTGTTTCTCCAGCTCCACCTTCAACCCCGGCTCCAGCTTCAACTGCTTCGCCAATTCCTCCAGATACGCCTTCTCCATAAAGCTCTCCTCATCCACCAGCATCACACTGGCGATGTACATCTCCGCCGCCATCTCCGGCGTACTCGCGGCGCGGGCGACGTCGGCAGGGTCGAGGGGCTTGTTGAGTTCGGCGTGCAGCCAGTGTTGCAGCTCCTGGTCGTTGTCGAGTTTGGTGAATTCGCCCTCGATCAACTGGCGCTCGCGATCATCGATGTGGCCGTCGGCCTTGGCGGCGGCGACCAGTGCCTTGAGAATCGCCTGGCTGTGCTGCTCGGCTTGCGCGGGCGGCAAACGGTCGAGTGTCTGCGGTTCGTTTTGCGGTGCCGTGCCCTTTTGCGCGTTCCAGTTGCCGTAGGCCTTGTAAGCCAACACACCGAGTGCAGCGAGGCCGCCGTAGACCGCGACTTTGCCGCCGACCCTGCGCGCCTTTTTACTGCCGAGCAGCAGGCCCATCGCCCCCGCAGCCAAAGCACCACCGCCCGCCCCCGAGAGCAGGCCACCCAGCGCACCGGAGCCTGAAGAGCCGCCGAGCAACCCGCCCAGCCCGCCAGCCGCCGATTTGTTCTGCGCCCCGCCAGCCTTGTTCTGCAACAGATCCTGGCCGGACTTGAGTAGTTGATCGAGCAATCCACGGGTGTTCATGTTCCGCCTCCAAAACAGGGGTTATCCGGATCTATCAGGCCCTCAGCCTAGTTCGAAAGTGCCCCGGTCCGGCCCGCGAGTGTGCTTCCAGATGTTGCTCAGTACGCGCGTGGCCTTCGTGAAAAGAGATATACACTCAGACCAATCGATAAAAACCGCCCACTGGGTACACCCCTCATGATGACCCTGCGTCAGATTCGTCACTTCATCGCCGTGGCCGAGACCGGCTCGATTTCCGCCGCCGCGCAAACCGCGTTCATTTCCCAATCGACCCTGACCCTGGCGATCCAGCAACTGGAAGAGGAAATCGGCGTCAGCCTGTTCAGCCGCCACGCCAAGGGCATGACTCTGACGCATCAGGGGCACCAATTCCTGCGCCAGGCGCACCTGATTCTGGCGACCGTGGACAACGCCAAACGCAGCCTGCAACAGAGCACCGATCAGGTTGCCGGGCAGTTGATCGTCGGCGTGACCAGTCTGGTCGCCGGTTATTACCTCGCCGATTTGCTCACACGATTCCAGCGCGCCTATCCCAACGTCGAGATCCGCGTGATGGAAGACGAACGGCCTTACATCGAGCATTTGCTGGTCAGCGGCGAGATCGATGTCGGTGTGTTGATCCTGTCCAACCTCGAAGACCGCCACGCCTTGCAGACCGAAGTACTGACCCACTCGCCGCACCGTTTGTGGCTGCCGGCCCAGCATCCGCTGCTGGAGCACGACAGCATCAACCTCGCCGATGTCGCCCGCGAACCGCTGATTCAACTGAACGTCGACGAAATGGATCGCAACGCCCAACGCCTGTGGCGCGGCGCCGGACTGCAGCCGAAGATCACGTTGCGCACTGCCTCAACCGAAGCGGTACGAAGCCTGGTCGCGGCGGGTCTGGGGGTGTCGATCCAGCCGGACATGACCTATCGCCCGTGGTCACTGGAGGGCGACATCATCGAAGCGCGGCCGATTGCCGACCTCAACCAGACCCTCGACGTCGGCCTGGCCTGGCGCCGTGGCACCGCGCGACCGGCACTGGTCGACCCGTTCCTGACCGTGGCCCGCGAGCAGCCGCACGGCGGACGCAAGCCATCTATTTAATCGAATGCCACCTTCAGTATTTAGAATTTGTCGACCTCGGAGCCGCGCACTAGTCTTGCTGCATCTATAAGACGGTCGGCTCCCGGGCACGGGAGCAACAATGACCACACAAGAAAAGAGATCGCGGAAAATGGCTGGCGTGCAGACCCCGATGTGTACCGCGTTGTTGATCGACGGCGAACTGGTCGCCGGGCAAGGTTTTGTCGAGCCGATCCTCAACCCGGCCACCGGCGAGATCCTCACGCACATCGCCGAGGCCAGTACCGAGCAGGTCGAAAGCGCGATCCTCGCCGCCCACCGCGCCTTTGCCGAATGGTCACGGACCACGCCGCAGCAACGCTCGAACCTGCTGCTGGACATCGCCAATGCTGTTGAAAAACACGCCGACCACCTCGCCCGCCTCGAAGCGCTTAACTGCGGCAAGCCACTGCACCTGGCGCGTCAGGACGATCTGAGCGCCACCGTCGACGTATTCCGCTTCTTTGCGGGTGCCGTGCGCTGCCAGACCGGCCAGCTCAGTGGCGAATACCTGCCGGGCTACACCAGCATGGTGCGCCGCGATCCGATTGGTGTGGTGGCATCGATTGCGCCGTGGAACTACCCGATCATGATGGCCGCGTGGAAAATCGCCCCGGCCCTCGCCGCCGGCAACACGCTGGTGTTCAAACCTTCAGAGCACACGCCGCTGTCGATCCTCGCACTGGCGCCCGCACTGGCCGAGATCCTGCCACGCGGGGTGATCAACATCATCTGCGGCGGTGGCGAAGGCGTCGGCAGCCATCTGGTGGGCCACGCCAAGGTGCGTATGGTCTCGCTGACCGGCGATATCGTCACCGGGCAGAAGATCCTCCAGGCCGCGGCGAAAACCCTCAAACGTACGCACTTGGAACTCGGCGGCAAGGCCCCGGTGATCGTCTGCAACGATGCAGACATTCAGGCGGTGGTTGAAGGCGTACGCACCTACGGTTACTACAACGCCGGGCAGGACTGCACCGCCGCGTGCCGGATCTACGCGCAGGCCGGGATTCACGACAAACTGGTTGCCGAACTCGGCGCCGCCGTCAGCAGCCTGCGCTTCGCCGGCAAACGCGACGCCGACAACGAGATCGGCCCGCTGATCAGTACCCGCCAGCGCGACCGCGTTGCCAGTTTCGTCGAACGTGCCCTCGGCCAGCCGCACATCGAGCGGGTGACCGGCGCGGCGGTGCATTCCGGCGCTGGCTTCTTCTATCAACCGACGCTGCTGGCCGGTTGCAAACAGAGCGATGAAATCGTCCAGCGCGAAGTGTTCGGCCCGGTGGTGACCGTGACTCGCTTCGACGAACTCGCGCAAGCGGTGGACTGGGCCAACGACTCCGAATACGGCCTGGCCTCGTCGGTGTGGACGCAGAATCTGGACAAAGCGATGCAGGTCGCCGCCCGTTTGCAGTACGGCTGCACCTGGATCAACAGCCATTTCATGCTGGTCAGCGAAATGCCCCACGGCGGGCTGAAACGCTCCGGATACGGCAAAGACTTATCCAGTGATTCGCTGCAGGACTACAGCGTGGTGCGGCACATCATGGCCCGCCACGGCCAGCATCTCTGACTACGCTAATAACAAGCCTAAACGGCATGCTTCACCGCGTTCACAACTGCCCCGACCATAATTTAAAGAAGAGGGTTCAACCATGTTCGTGCACAAGACCGCACTGTTCAGTGCAATCACCACGGCCCTGCTGGCCAGCGCCAGTTTGCAAGCCGCCGAGCCGCTGAAAGCCGTCGGCGCCGGCGAGGGGCAGCTGGATATCGTGGCCTGGCCGGGCTACATCGAACGTGGCGAGAGCGACAAGGCCTACGACTGGGTGAGCGGTTTCGAGAAGGAAACCGGCTGCAAGGTCAACGTCAAGACGGCTGCCACCTCCGACGAAATGGTCAGCCTGATGGCCAAGGGCGGTTACGACCTGGTGACCGCGTCGGGCGATGCCTCGCTGCGGTTGATCGTCGGCAAGCGCGTGCAACCGATCAACACCGCGTTGATCCCGAACTGGAACACCCTCGACCCGCGCCTGAAAGATGCGCCGTGGTACGTGGTCAACAAGCAGACCTACGGCACCCCGTACCAGTGGGGCCCGAACGTGCTGATGTATAACACCAACGTGTTCAAGACGCCGCCGACCAGCTGGAACGTGCTGTTCGACGCGCAGAACCTGCCTGACGGCAAGCCGAACAAGGGCCGTGTGCAGGCGTATGACGGGCCGATCTACATCGCCGATGCAGCGCTGTACCTGAAGAGCGCCAAGCCTGAGCTGGGGATCAAGGATCCGTACCAGCTCACCGAAGATCAGTACAAAGCCGTGCTTGAGCTGTTGCGCCAGCAGCAGCCGCTGATCCACCGCTACTGGCACGACACCACAGTGCAGATGAGCGACTTCAAGAACGAAGGCGTGGTCGCGTCCAGCGCCTGGCCGTATCAGGTCAACGGCCTGATCAACGAAAAGCAGCCGATCGCGTCGACCATTCCGAAAGAAGGCGCCACCGGCTGGGCCGACACCACCATGCTGCACGCCGAAGCCAAGCACCCGAACTGCGCGTACAAGTGGATGGACTGGTCGCTGAAACCGAAAGTCCAGGGCGATGTAGCCGCGTGGTTCGGCTCGTTGCCGGCCGTGCCGGCGGCGTGCAAGGAGAGCGAACTGCTCGGTGCCGAGGGCTGCAAGACCAACGGTTTCGACCAGTTCGACAAGATCGCCTTCTGGAAAACCCCGCAGGCTGAAGGCGGCAAGTTCGTGCCGTACAGCCGCTGGACCCAGGACTACATCGCGATCATGGGCGGCCGTTAAGCCCCTTCAAGATCAAAAGATCGCAGCCTTCGGCAGCTCCTACACCGACCGCGAGCACCGAAAATTCAGCGTCCGGCACACATCCTGTAGGAGCTGCCGAAGGCTGCGATCTTTTCGACGCGACACCTGATCATTCTTTGAAAGCCTGCTTTACCGGAGCACCGCACCATGACGCTTGCAGTCCAGTTCACCAACGTTTCCCGGCAGTTCGGCGAAGTGAAGGCCGTTGACCGGGTTTCCATCGATATCCAGGACGGCGAGTTCTTTTCCATGCTCGGCCCTTCCGGCTCGGGCAAAACCACCTGCCTGCGCCTGATCGCCGGGTTCGAACAACCAAGCGCCGGATCGATCCGCATCCACGGCGCCGAAGCGGCCGGCCTGCCGCCGTATCAACGCGATGTAAACACCGTATTCCAGGACTACGCGCTGTTCCCGCACATGAACGTGCTGGACAACGTCGCTTACGGCTTGAAGGTCAAAGGGGTGAGCAAAACCGAGCGCCACAAACGCGCCGAAGAGGCGTTGGACATGGTCGCCCTCGGCGGTTACGGCGCACGCAAACCGGTGCAATTGTCCGGCGGTCAGCGCCAGCGCGTGGCTCTGGCCCGAGCCTTGGTCAATCGTCCGCGCGTGCTGTTGCTCGATGAACCGCTCGGCGCCCTCGACCTCAAGCTTCGCGAACAGATGCAAAGCGAACTGAAGAAGCTGCAACGCCAGCTCGGCATCACCTTCATCTTCGTCACCCACGATCAAACTGAAGCGCTGTCGATGTCCGACCGCGTGGCCGTATTCAACAAGGGCCGCATCGAACAGGTCGATACCCCGCGCAATCTGTACATGAAACCGACCACCACCTTCGTCGCCGAATTCGTCGGCACCTCGAACGTGATCCGTGGCGATCTGGCGCGCCAGCTCAGCGGTCACCCGCAGCCGTTTTCGATCCGTCCGGAACACGTGCGTTTCGCCGAAGGCCCGCTGGCCAGCCACGAGATCGAGGTCAGCGGCCTGCTCCACGACATTCAATATCAGGGCAGCGCCACGCGTTATGAACTGAAGCTGGAAAACGGCCAGACCCTGAGCATCAGCCACGCCAACAATCAGTGGATCGACAGCAGCGCGCAGCACCAGACCGGCCAGCGCCTGAGCGCACGCTGGGCGCGGGAAGCGATGATCGCGCTGCATGACACCGTTGCCGGCGGGGTGTGAGATGAGCACGCTCGCGATGACTCAAGCGCCGCCCTTGCGCCGGTTTTCCAACCTGCTCTACCGCAAACCGAACCTGTACCTGTCGCTGCTGCTGGTGCCGCCACTGCTGTGGTTCGGCGCAATCTATCTCGGCTCATTGCTGGTGCTGTTGTGGCAGGGTTTCTACACCTTCGACGACTTCACCATGGCGGTCACCCCCGACCTGACCCTGGCCAACTTTGCCGCGCTGTTCCAACCGTCGAACTTCGACATCATCCTGCGCACGCTGAGCATGGCCATCGTCGTGTCCATCGCCAGCGCCATTGTCGCGTTCCCGATTGCCTACTACATGGCGCGCTACACCACCGGCAAGACCAAGGCGTTTTTCTACATCGCGGTGATGATGCCGATGTGGGCCAGTTACATCGTCAAGGCCTACGCGTGGACGTTGCTGCTGGCCAAGGGCGGCGTGGCGCAGTGGTTCGTGCAGCATCTGGGGCTGGAGCCGGTGTTGCAGTTCATTCTGGGGATTCCCGGGGTCGGCGGCAGCACCTTGTCGACCTCGCACCTGGGCCGCTTCATGGTGTTCGTCTATATCTGGCTGCCGTTCATGATTTTGCCGATCCAGGCGTCGCTGGAACGCCTGCCGCCGTCACTGTTGCAGGCCTCCGCCGACTTGGGCGCGAAGCCGCGCCAGACCTTCATGCAGGTGATTCTGCCGCTGTCGATTCCCGGCATTGCGGCGGGCTCGATCTTCACTTTTTCGCTGACCCTGGGCGACTTCATCGTGCCGCAACTGGTCGGCCCGCCGGGCTACTTCGTCGGCAGCATGGTTTATGCGCAGCAAGGTGCGATCGGCAATATGCCAATGGCCGCAGCGTTTACGTTGGTGCCGATTGTGTTGATCGCGGTTTACCTGTCCATCGTCAAACGACTGGGGGCCTTCGATGCGCTCTAATTCAGAAAAGCAGGGGGAAAAAGCGTCCCTCGGATTAAAGATCGCAGCCTGGGGCGGGTTGGTGTTTCTGCACTTTCCGATCCTGATCATCTTCCTTTACGCCTTCAACACCGAAGAGGCCGCGTTCAGCTTTCCACCGAAGGGCTTCACGCTTCACTGGTTCAGCGTGGCGTTTTCGCGGCCGGACGTGCTGGAAGCGATCAAGCTGTCGCTGCAGATTGCCGCCATCGCCACGTTGATCGCGATGGTGCTCGGCACGCTGGCTTCGGCCGCGTTGTACCGCCGAGACTTCTTCGGCAAACAGGGCATTTCGCTGATGCTGATCCTGCCGATTGCGTTGCCGGGGATCATCACCGGGATCGCCCTGCTGGCGACGTTCAAGACGCTGGGGATCGAGCCGGGGATGTTCACCATCATTGTCGGCCACGCGACCTTCTGTGTGGTGATCGTCTACAACAACGTCATCGCCCGCCTGCGCCGCACGTCGCACAGCCTGATCGAGGCGTCGATGGATCTCGGCGCCGACGGCTGGCAGACCTTCCGCTACATCATCCTGCCGAACCTCGGGTCGGCCTTGCTCGCGGGCGGCATGCTGGCGTTTGCACTGTCGTTCGACGAGATCATCGTTACCACGTTCACCGCCGGGCATGAGCGCACGTTGCCGTTGTGGCTGCTCAATCAACTCAGCCGCCCACGGGATGTGCCGGTAACCAACGTCGTCGCCATGCTGGTGATGATGGTGACCATGCTGCCGATTCTCGGCGCGTATTACCTGACGCGCGGTGGCGAAAGTGTCGCGGGCAGCGGCGGCAAATAACCGAATAACCACTGAACAAACCGAATCCCTGTAGGAGCTGCCGAAGGCTGCGATCTTTTGATGTTGCTTTGAAGATCAAGATCAAAAGATCGCAGCCTTCGGCAGCTCCTACATGGGTTCGGTTTCGGCAGAACAATAAAAGTGTTAGTGAGGACAAAACCATGCAAACCAAACTCCTGATCAACGGCCAACTGGTCAACGGCGAAGGCCCCGCCCAACCGGTGCTCAACCCTTCGCTTGGCGAAGTGTTGGTGGAGATCAACGAAGCCAGCGAAGCCCAGGTCGATGCCGCCGTGCGCGCCGCGGACAACGCCTTCGCTGCGTGGTCGCAAACCACGCCGAAAGACCGCTCGTTGCTGCTGCTCAAACTCGCCGACGCCATCGAAGCCCATGGCGAGGAGCTGGCCAAACTCGAATCCGCCAACTGCGGCAAACCCTACAGCGCCGCGCTCAACGACGAGATCCCGGCAATCGCCGACGTGTTCCGTTTCTTCGCCGGTGCCAGCCGTTGCATGAGCGGCTCGGCCGGTGGCGAATACCTGCCCGGCCACACCTCGATGATTCGCCGCGACCCGGTAGGCGTGATCGCCTCCATCGCGCCGTGGAACTACCCGCTGATGATGGTCGCCTGGAAAATCGCCCCGGCACTGGCCGCCGGTAATACCGTGGTACTCAAGCCGTCGGAACAGACCCCGCTGACCGCGTTGCGTCTGGCCGAACTGGCGTCGGAAATCTTCCCGGCCGGCGTGCTCAATCTGGTGTTTGGTCGCGGTCCTACCGTGGGCAGCCCGCTGGTCACGCATCCGAAAGTGCGCATGGTCTCGCTGACCGGCTCGATCGCCACCGGTTCGAACATCATTTCCAGCACCGCCGACAGCGTCAAACGCATGCACATGGAGCTGGGCGGCAAGGCGCCGGTGATCATCTTCGACGACGCCGATATCGATGCGGCGGTGGAAGGTATTCGCACCTTTGGTTTCTACAACGCCGGCCAGGACTGCACCGCCGCGTGCCGCATCTACGCGCAGCAAGGCATCTACGACACGTTCGTCGAGAAGCTCGGTGCGGCGGTCAGCAGCATCAAGTACGGCTTGCAGGATGATCCGTCCACCGAACTGGGGCCGCTGATTACGGCGCAGCACCGCGACCGTGTCGCCGGGTTCGTCGAGCGCGCCGTGGCCCAGCCGCACATCCGTTTGATCACCGGCGGCAAGGCTGTTGAAGGCAACGGTTTCTTCTTCGAACCGACGGTGCTGGCCGACGCGCAGCAGGACGACGAGATCGTCCGCCGCGAAGTGTTCGGGCCGGTGGTGTCGGTGACTCAATTCACCGATGAAGCACAGGCGCTGGAGTGGGCCAACGATTCGGACTACGGGCTCGCCTCCTCGGTGTGGACGGCGGATGTAGGACGCGCCCATCGCCTGTCTGCCCGTTTGCAGTACGGCTGCACCTGGGTGAACACACACTTCATGCTCGTCAGCGAAATGCCCCATGGCGGTCAGAAATTGTCCGGCTACGGCAAGGACATGTCCATGTACGGGCTGGAGGACTACACCACGGTTCGGCATGTGATGTTCAAGCATTAACAGCGAAAAGATCGCAGCCTGCGGCAGCTCCTACAGGAGAGTGGCGTCCATCATGTAGGAGCTGCCGCAGGCTGCGATCTTTTCCGCGACACACGGATGATGTCGGCGATTCAGCACCAGGCGTCACCGAAACCAAAACAATAACTACCGACCCGGGCGGCGCCCGAAAAGCCCCGCCACGGCCTCGGCCATCCGAAATCTGCCGATTTCACGGAGCAACCACACATGAGTGCCTCACCCGATCTCTCCGCCGCTGTTGCCGACAGCGATGCCGAACAACTGCGCAAACTGGGCTACACCTCGAACTTCAACCGCAGTATGAGCCTGTGGGAAAACTTCGCCTTGGGCTTCACTTATCTGTCACCGGTCGTCGGGGTTTATACCCTGTTCGGCCTGTGCCTCGCCGCTGGCGGGCCACCGATGTTCTGGGCCTATTTACTGGTCGGTTGCGGCCAGTTGCTGGTGTGCCTGATCTTCGGCGAAGTGGTTTCGCAGTTCCCGATTTCCGGCGGCGTCTATCCGTGGGCGCGGCGTTTGGTGGGCAAGAAGTGGGCATGGATGGTCGGCTGGATCTACTCCATCGCCCTGTGCGTCACCATCGCGGCGGTGGCCGTCGGCGCCGGCCCGTACCTTGCGGCCATGATGGGCTTCGAGCCGAGCAACAACACCAACATCGTCATCGCCCTGGTGCTGACCCTGTTCGCCACGCTGGTCAATCTGAGCGGTACCCAAGTGCTGGCGCGCATTGCCATGTTCGGCTTTCTCTGCGAACTGGTCGGCGCGGTGATCGTCGGCGTTTACCTGCTGATCTTCGAACGTCACCAACCGCTGAGCGTGCTGTTCAACACCTTCGACATCAGCGTCGACGGCTCGTACCTGCCGGCCTTCCTCACCGCCTCGCTGGCGGGGATGTTCCTCTACTACGGCTTCGAGGCTTGCGGTGATGTCGCCGAAGAAACCCCGAACCCGAGCGCAAAAATCCCGGTGGCCATGCGCATGACCATCTACATCGGCGGCATTGCGGCGATGTTCGCCTGCCTGGCGCTGATCCTCGCCGTGCCGGACATGCAAGCGGTGATCAACGGCACCGACAAGGACCCGGTCACCACCATCCTCAACAACGCCTTCGGTCCGATTGGCTCGAAAGTGGTGATGGGCGTGGTGATGATTTCCTTCATCTCCTGCGTCATCAGCCTACAGGCCGCAGCGAGCCGTCTGCTGTACTCCTACGCTCGCGACGAAATGGTCATCGGCAGCCGACTGCTGAAAAAGATTTCTCCTACCACCCAAGTGCCGGTTGCCGCACTGTTCGTCTCCGGCGTCCTGCCCGCGCTGATCATCGCCCTCGGCTTCTTCCTGCAGGACGCCGTGGCCACCATCGTCAGCTTCGCCGCCATCGGCATCTACCTCGCGTTCCAGATGATCGTCCTGGCCGCCCTCTACGCCCGCAGCAAAGGCTGGAAACCCAGCGGCAAGTTCACCCTCGGCGCGTGGGGCTGGCCGGTGAACATCGGCGCGCTGGTGTACGGCGTTGGCGCCATCATCAACATGGCCTGGCCGCGTACGCCGGATGCGGCGTGGTACGTGAACTATGCGATGGTGTTGAGCACCGCGATCGTGATTGGGTTGGGCTTGGTTTATATGTGGATTGGCAAGCCGTATGACCATGGCAAGGCGCCGGCTGGGGATGCGTGGAAGGTGAGTCGCTAAGCGTTTTTTTGACCCCGGCCCCGACAAGGTGCCGGGGTTCAGTAAAGTCGAACAAAATCATCAAAAAGAAAGCTCTGCCTGATCGTGCTTCAGCAAAGAGATACGATCGAACAACCTGATTTTTTCGTTGGCTTTTTGCTTGGCGTGATCGGACATGAATGCAATCAACTCTTCGAGCTGACTGACGTCTCCAACCACTTTGAATTCCTTTTCCTTGTTGACGAAGACAAGCGACTTCTTCTTTCTCGATAACAGTTCTATGACGTTGCTGAGCGTGCCGGTGCTCTTTGCATCCCAGATCATCAAGCCGTAGTCAGCCGCTTCAGCCATGACGACGTCTTTCTCAGTGAAGAAGGCTCTCGACCCTTTGGAATGCTTGGAGTCGACTGTTCTGGCGGGCCACTGCCCAAGGTTATTCCGCGGCGTTGAACCACTGCAGAACACCGTGGTTCTGGATCGTTCGAGGCTCAACAGGTACTCCTGAATGGAGGTATCGGCCCCCCCTGCATCACCCACCACCACCTCAAAATCAGACGCAACGATATTATTGATACGCTCTTTAACCTTCGGATCAAGGTTCTTGATGTTGATAGAGCCGGCAATAAATACAGTCGTCATTGAGTTCACTTCCAAGTTAGCGCTGCTACGTAAATCTTCCCTACCTTTGGATATTTACGCAAAACAGCGCAGGCCGCGTCCATCGACGCCCCACTATCAAACAAATCATCCACAACCAAAACATTCCAGCGCCCATCCGTGGTGATTTCATCATTGACGCTGAAACTGTCTCCAATCGCAGCAACCTTGCCTGCTTTGGAATACAGATCCTTGAGCGACTTTCCCGTGGCCGCTTTTCGAAGCAAATCCGAGAAAACCGGCAGCCTAGGTCATTCCGATGTTGCGCGAAACCAACGCAATACCTGTCGAGCAGCGACCAAGCCTGAGTTCGGTGAACTGGGCTGGCGCCACCGTGCCCCTGCTGCATTGGCAACAGCAGGCGTGGGTCAACCTGTGGCGAGGGAGCTTGCTCCCGCAGGGTCGCGCAGCGGCCCCTGTGCAAAAATCAGGGGACTGCTGCGCAGTCCAGCGGGACGATTCGACAAGCTCCCTCGCCACAGTCTTTCGCGCCGTTAAAACCTGGAAACACTGCGCATCGCATCCACCAGATACCGCATCGCGATCCGGTCACTTTCCGACAACTCGCGATAGCGCTCCACCAGCTTCAATTCATCAGAGCTCAACCGACGCCTTCTGCGTCCGACGCTCAGGCAGGGGAAGATGCCGAGCATTTCGGTGATGCCTTGTACTTTTGCCATGGACGATGTCCTTCTCTAATACTTCAAAGAATTGCTTGATCACCACATCGCCCTGCCCCTTACAGCAGCGCCTGTGCCCTGCCGGTCGCGCCGGCCATGCCCATAGAATAGGAAGTTAATCGGCGCTGAAAAGCTGTTTTTAGAGTAATTAGTCGAGAAAAGCAGATATGCCCTGTAAATCAGAACGTGCCGTCGGAAAATTTACCGACATGTCTTGTTTCATTGACACTCTGTCACTGTGCTATCAACGAATTTTGCAACGCGAGCGAACCGTTTAAGCTAGCGGGCATCTGTTTATAGTCCGTTGCGTTTGGCCGAAGGCTTGTCCGAACCGTAATTTCTGATCCAGCACGTGCCAGGAAAGGCGCGGGATTGCTCACGACAGGTTGTATTTATGCACCGCAGAAATTTGCTCAAAGCGTCGATGGCCATTGCGGCTTACACCGGTCTCTCGGCTTCCGGCCTGCTGGCCGCCCGTGCCTGGGCAGCCAATGGTGGCGCCGCTGATGGCGAGGCCCAGGCCTTCGACTTCGAAGCGCTCAAGCGCCAGGCCAAGCAATTGGCCGGCTCGGCCTATCAGGACACCAAACAGGTGCTGCCGCCGACCCTGGCGACCATGACCCCGCAGAACTTCAATGCGATTCGCTACGACGGCGACCATTCGCTGTGGAAAGAGAACAAGGGGCAGCTGGACGTGCAGTTCTTCCACGTCGGCATGGGTTTCCGGCAGCCGGTGCGCATGTACAGCGTCGATCCCAAGACCCGTACCGCCCGCGAGGTGCATTTCCGCCCGACGCTGTTCAACTACGAAAACACCTCGGTCGACACCCAGCAGCTCAAGGGCGACCTGGGTTTTGCTGGCTTCAAGCTGTTCAAGGCACCGGAACTGGATCGTCATGACGTGGTGTCGTTCCTCGGCGCCAGCTACTTCCGCGCGGTGGACGCCACTGGCCAATATGGCCTCTCGGCCCGTGGTCTGGCGGTCGACACTTACGCGAAGAAGCGCGAAGAATTCCCTGACTTCACCAAATTCTGGTTCGAGACTCCGGAGCAGAACGCCACTCGTTTTGTGGTCTACGCCCTGCTCGACTCACCGAGCGCCACCGGCGCGTACCGCTTCGACATCGATTGCCAGGCCGAACGCGTGGTGATGGAGATCGACGCCCACATCAACGCGCGTACCGCCATTGAACAACTGGGCATCGCGCCGATGACCAGCATGTTCAGCTGCGGCACCCACGAACGCCGCATGTGCGACACCATCCACCCGCAGATCCACGACTCCGATCGCCTGGCGATGTGGCGTGGCAATGGCGAGTGGATCTGCCGTCCGCTGAACAACCCGGCGACCCTGCAGTTCAATGCGTTCGCCGACACTGATCCGAAGGGTTTCGGCCTGGTGCAGACCGACCACGAGTTCGCCAACTATCAGGACACCGTCGACTGGTACAGCAAGCGCCCGAGCCTGTGGGTCGAACCGACCACCGCGTGGGGCGAAGGCTCTATCGATCTGCTGGAAATTCCGACCACCGGCGAGACCCTCGATAACATCGTGGCGTTCTGGACCCCGAAAAAACCAGTGGCTGCCGGCGATTCGCTGAACTACGGCTACAAGCTTTATTGGAGCGCCCTGCCCCCCGTCGGCACGCCGCTGGCGCGAGTGCATGCGACCCGTTCAGGCATGGGTGGCTTCGTCGAAGGCTGGGCACCGGGCGAGCATTACCCGCCGGTCTGGGCCCGTCGTTTTGCCGTGGACTTCACCGGGGGCGGCCTGGATCGCCTGCCGCAGGGCACCGGGATCGAACCGGTGGTCACCTGCTCCAACGGCAAGGTGCAGGACTTCAGCGTGCTGGTGCTCGATGACATCAAGGGTTACCGGATCCTGTTCGACTGGTATCCGACCAACGACAGCGTCGATCCGGTGGAGCTGCGCTTGTTCATCCGCACCAATGACCGCACGTTGAGCGAGACCTGGTTGTACCAGTACTTCCCGCCGGCGCCGGACAAGCGCAAATACCCTTGATGATTCTCCAGCGTCTGATTGGGCCTCATCGCGAGCAGGCTCACTCCTACAGTTGATCGGTGTCGAACACTCATTTTGTGAACGACAGATACCCCTGTAGGAGTGAGCCTGCTCGCGATAGCGTCCGCCCAGTCAGCACAAAAACACCAACCAGAAAAAAAGCCCCAGCCATCACTGGCTGGGGCTTCTGCATTTCAAAGATTCACTCAATCGCGCAGATCAGACTCATGAATCGGCTGATCACGATGGGTCGCGCGCTGATATTGCGCTGGCCACACTGCTTTGCGCCCGCCCAGATCATCGTCGGCGTGCAGCGGCCAGTACGGGTCGCGCAGCAGCTCGCGGGCGAGGAAGATGATGTCAGCCTGACAGGTGCGCAGAATATGCTCAGCCTGTGCCGGCTCGGTAATCATGCCGACGGTGCCGGTGGCGATGCCTGACTCCTTGCGTACCCGTTCGGCGAACCGTGTCTGGTAGCCCGGCCCAACGGGAATCTCGGCGTTGGCGGCGGTGCCACCGGACGAGACGTCGATCAGATCCACCCCCAATGCCTTGAGGCGACGCGCCAGCTCCACGGTTTCATCCGGGTTCCAGCCGTCTTCAACCCAATCGGTTGCTGACACCCTGACGAACACCGGCAACTCTTGCGGCCAGACCTCGCGAACGGCCTCGGTGATTTGCAGCACCAGTCGAATACGGTTTTCGAACGAGCCACCGTATTGATCGCGGCGCTGGTTACTCAACGGTGACAGAAACTGATGCAGCAGATAGCCGTGGGCGGCATGCACCTCGACCACACTGAAACCTGCCGTCAGCGCACGCTTGGCTGCGGCGACGAAGGCTTGAATGACTTCGCCGATCTGCGCTTCATCGAGCTGTTTCGGTTGCGTGTGTTGCGGGTCGAAGGCAATCGGCGATGGCCCGACCGGGGTCCAGCCGCCATCCTCCGGTTTGACGCTGCCATGTTTGCCGAGCCACGGCCGATGGGTGCTGGCCTTGCGCCCGGCGTGGGCCAGCTGGATGCCGGCGACAGCGCCCTGGGCGGTGATGAAACGGGTGATGCGTTGCAGCGGTTCGATCTGTTCGTCGTTCCACAAACCGAGGTCTTCGGCGGTGATCCGCCCGTCGGCCGTGACCGCCGTGGCCTCTGTGAAAACCAGGCCGGCGCCGCCCACCGCACGGCTGCCCAGGTGCACCAGATGCCAGTCATTGGCCAGTCCGTCGACGCTGGAGTACTGGCACATCGGCGAGACGGCGATGCGGTTGGGCAGGGTCAGTTGGCGAAGGATAAAGGGTTCGAGCAGCAGACTCATGGGGCACCTCTCAAATCAGTGGGCAGGCTCCAGGGTTCTGTTTGAAAAGTCGACGAGTGACAGGAAACGGTGCAGCACCCGCCCCCGCGGGCAAAACATTCGACAAGACGTCACAAGGCCAATCAAGCAGTGCTTAGAGCCTAGTCGACAACCGGGGATGAGGGAGGGTTCAAGCAAACTTTGCTGGCCCGATAACCTGTGGCGAGGGGGCTTGCCCCCGTTGGGCTGCGAAGCGGCCCCGGCTTTTCAGAGAAGCAGGAACCCGCCAGGGCTGCGCACTGGAACGGGGGCAAGCCCCCTCGCCACAGAGTTGTTCGAAATGTTTTAACCGATCAACGCGGTTCGATGTGGGCAATCATCAACTGCACCGTCTCATTGCCCCGAAACTCGTTGACGTCGAGCTTATAAGCCAGTTCAACCCACTGGATGGTCGGGTTCGGCCAGACATCACGGTCGATGCCGAAGGCGATGCCGTCGAGCTTCACTGAGCCGCACTCGCTTTTCAGCACCACTTTCAGGTGCCGCTCGCCCACCACGCGCTGCTCGACCAACTGGAACACGCCATGGAACAGCGGCTCGGGGAAGTGTTGCCCCCACGGCCCGGCGTGACGCAGGGCGCGGGCCAGTTCGAGGTGGAATTCCTCGACCGCCAGCGTGCCGTCCGACAGCATGCGCCCGGTAAGGTCTTCCTCACGAAGTTGCCTACGCACTTCGGCGTCGAATGCTTCGGCGAAAAGAGGAAAATTCTCCTGCGGCAAGGTCAGGCCGGCCGCCATGGCGTGTCCACCGTACTTGGCGATCAGATTCGGATGCTGCGCGGCCACCACGCTCAGGGCATCACGAATGTGGAAGCCCTGCACCGAACGTCCCGAGCCCTTGAGCAAACCGTCACCGGCATCGGCAAAGGCAATAGTCGGGCGGAAATAACGCTCTTTCATCCGCGACGCAAGAATGCCGATCACGCCCTGGTGCCACTCGGGATCGAACAGGCACAGGCCGAACGGCATCGATTCCATCGGCAAGTCCTTGAGCTGGGCCAGCGCCTCACGCTGCATCCCCTGCTCGATGGATTTGCGATCCTGGTTCATGCCGTCCAGTTGCGCGGCCATTTCCCGCGCCAGATTGGCGTCGGCGGTCAGCAGGCATTCGATACCCAGGCTCATGTCGTCCAGGCGCCCCGCCGCATTCAGGCGCGGGCCGACAATAAAGCCCAGATCCGTGGAGGTGATACGCGCCGCATCACGCTTGGCGACTTCGAGAATCGCCTTGATCCCCGGCCGTGCACGCCCGGCGCGAATCCGCTCCAGCCCCTGATGCACCAGAATCCGGTTGTTGGCGTCCAGCGGCACCACGTCGGCGACGCTGCCCAACGCCACCAGATCCAGCAGTTCGCCAATGTTCGGTTGTGGTTTGCTCTCGTACCAGCCAAGGCTGCGCAGACGCGCGCGCAAGGCCATCAACACGTAGAAAATCACCCCGACCCCGGCCAGCGCCTTGCTCGGGAATGCGCAGCCTGGCTGGTTCGGATTGACCAGCGCATCAGCCTGTGGCAGCTCATCGCCGGGCAAGTGGTGGTCGGTGATCAACACCTTGAGCCCGGCCTTTTTCGCCGCTGCCACGCCCTCGACGCTGGAGATGCCGTTGTCGACGGTGATCAGCAACTGCGGCTCGCGGCTCAGCGCGACTTCGACGATTTCCGGGGTCAGGCCGTAGCCGTATTCGAAGCGGTTCGGCACCAGATAATCGACATGTGCTGCGCCCAGCAGACGCAAGCCAAGCACGCCGACCGTACTGGCCGTCGCGCCATCGGCGTCGAAGTCACCGACGATCAGGATCCGCTGGCGCTGCTCCAGCGCCGTCACCAGCAGATCCACCGCCGCCTCGATGCCTTTGAGCTGCTGGAACGGAATCAGCCGCGCCAGGCTTTTATCCAGCTCCGCCTCGGACTGCACGCCCCGCGCCGCGTATAAACGGGTCAACAGCGGTGGCAGGTCACCGAGAAACGGCAGAGTGGCAGGCAACGGTCGAGGATCAATACGCATGGGGTAACGGAAACTTCTCTTGAATACGTGGGATTAATCAGTCGCGACGCGGGATTAGCCGCGTTCGCCTGCCAGCCATTCCAGTTGGACTTCGTGCTGACCACGGTCGTCGGTGACGAAGATCGTGCCTTCGCTGATCATCACGTCCCACTTGATGACGCGGGGCATGTCCTTGGCCAGGGTTTCCAGCACTTCTTGCGGCACGGCGGCGATGTTGACGTTTTTCAGGTTCTTCGCCACCGGCACCACTTTGCCTTCCCACACACGCAGGCTGCCGTAGGCCAGCAGGCTGGTGCGTTCGGTGCGACGCGAGCACCAGGTCAGACGATCGGCGTCCGGCTGGCCGACTTCGATCCAGTGCAGGACGCGGTCATCCAGGCTTTTTTCCCACAGCGCAGGTTCATCCACGTCCGACAGACCACGGCCAAACGACAGCAGTTCGTTGTACCAGAGGGCGTAGGCCAGCAGCCGCACGGTCATGCGCTCTTCGGTTTCCGAAGGGTGACGGGCGATGGTCTGCTTGACGCTCTCGTAGACGCTGCGGTCGAGGTCGGTGAGGTTCAGTTCGAATTTATAGGTAGTGGACGGCTGGGCCATGAACGGGCTTCTTGATACGAGGAAAGTCGGCAAGTCTAACCGATGCGGTAGGCAATCATCGAATTGATGGCGATCAACCTGCGGCGTCTGACAGTCGGCTATGTTAAAACGCTGTATCCGCACAGCCTTGTCCTACAGGATTCAGTATGCCGTTCGCCAACAAACCGCTCAGCGGTGTGAAAGTCATTGAATTGGGTACGTTGATTGCCGGGCCGTTTGCCTCGCGCATTTGCGGCGAGTTCGGTGCCGAAGTGATCAAGATCGAATCGCCCGACGGCGGCGACCCGCTGCGCAAGTGGCGTAAATTGTATGAAGGCACCTCGTTGTGGTGGTTCGTTCAGGCGCGCAACAAAAAGTCGCTGACGCTGAACCTCAAGCACCCCGATGGCCTGGCGATCCTGAAAAAACTCCTCGGCGAAGCCGACATCCTGATCGAGAACTTCCGTCCTGGCGTGCTGGAAAAACTCGGGCTGAGCTGGGAAACCCTGCACGCGCTGAACCCGAAACTGGTGATGGTACGCCTCTCGGGCTTCGGCCAGACCGGACCGATGAAAGATCAACCGGGCTTCGGTGCGGTCGGCGAGTCCATGGGCGGCTTGCGCTACATCACCGGTTTCGAAGACCGGCCACCGGTGCGCACCGGAATTTCCATCGGCGACTCGATTGCCGCGCTGTGGGGCGTGATTGGCGCGTTGATGGCGCTGCGTCATCGCGAAGTGAATGGCGGGCTCGGCCAAGTGGTCGATGTGGCGCTCTACGAAGCGATCTTCGCGATGATGGAAAGCATGGTCCCGGAGTTCGACGTGTTCGGCTTCATCCGCGAGCGCACCGGCAACATCATGCCGGGCATCACGCCGTCCTCGATCCACACCAGCGCCGACGGCAAGCATGTGCAGATCGGTGCCAATGGCGACGCGATTTTCAAGCGTTTCATGCTGATCATCGGCCGCGAGGATCTGGCCAACGACCCGGCGCTGGCGAGCAACGACGGGCGCGACAGTCGCCGTGACGAGTTGTATGGGGTGATTGATCGGTGGGTCAACTCGCTGCCGCTGCAAAGCGTGCTCGACCTGCTGAACCAGGCAGAAGTGCCGGCCAGCCGGATCTTCAGCGCCGAAGACATGTTCAGCGATCCGCAGTACCTGGCGCGGGAGATGTTCCTGCAGGCCAAACTGCCGGACGGCAAGCCCTTCAAGATGCCGGGCATCGTGCCGAAACTCTCTGAGACACCGGGTACGTCCGAATGGGTCGGGCCGCAGCTCGGTGAACACAATGCGCAGGTTCTAAGCGATCTTGGCTATGACGAACAGCAGATCGCCCACTTGCGCGCAGACGGAGCCATTTAAGCTGAAACCTCGGCAGACATCGGACGCCAACCGCGCCCACCACTGGTGGACGTGGCGGCTGTTCGGCTTATTGTTTCTGCTGACCCTGCCGGCCTGGGCCCAGGCCAAACCGACCTTGACCTGGTTACTGCGCGACCTGCCGCCGCTGACCATTTTCGAAGGCCCGAAAAAGGGCCAGGGTGTCATTGATCAACTGATGCCGATGCTGATTGCCGGCATGCCGCAATACGAACACACGCTGATGCGGGTCAACCGCGCCCGGGGCATGCAGATGCTGCACGAGCCGTCCTTTACCTGCGATCCCTCGCTGATCTGGAGCAAGGAGCGCACGCAATGGATCGCGTTCTCCATCCCGGCGTTTCGCGCTGTCAGTAATGGACTGGTGGTGCGTCAGAAGGATCGCGACGTACTGGCACCGTACCTGATCGATGGCGAAGTCGATCTGACGGCATTTCTGGCCAACGGCGAAATCAAGGTCGGAGTCGTCGCAGAACGCAGTTACGGCGAGTTTCTCGACACTCTGCTCAAGCAGGCCCCCGGCGGTGCGTTGACGCCGCATTACGGCAACGATGCCCTGAGCAGCCTGCTGTCGATGCAGCGCCTGGGCCGTCTGCAGGTGGTTTTGGGCTATTGGCCCGAAATCCGCTACCAGGCCCATCAGGCGCAAATTGCCGAAGATGAATTGGTGTTCTATCCGATCCAGGGCACAGGCAAGTACCTGTCGGGATACGTCGGCTGCTCTGACACTGCCGAAGGTCGGCAAGCCATCAGCGAGATCAACCAACTGCTGCGTACCCTGCCCCATGAGCACCTGAACCGGCTCTACGCCGACTGGCTGGACCCGGGCATGCGCAGCGATTATCTCGAGCAGGCACGGATATTTTTCGAGCAACAGACCGCGCCGTAAAACCTGCAGGCAAAAAGAAACCCCGAGAAGTGGGGAGACGACTCGGGGTTAAACGTGGCCTGTATAAAGACCCGTAGCAGCAAGCGACAAGCACCGGAGCACAATGCTTGATCCTGCTGTTATGGGGTCTGACTGATGGGGATGCAGGAAGGTTCCCACAAAAAATATTTCATCTTTACAGGGCCGCGCGCTTATCCAGCGCCGCATTGCGCAAGGCCGCGATGACACACGGCTCCAGTCGCCCTTCGGCGATCAGGACGTCGCGGTGCAAACCGTCAACGACGTCTGTCAGCAGGCGTTTGTCGGTCAACTGCGCCTGATTGAATTCGCGCTCCACCACGAGGGCGCCGTTGCTGTTCTTGAGGGTCACCAGGCATTCGCCGTGGGCACCACAAGGGGTCAACGTCACCTGATACGGGCTCAGAGCCTCACCGAGCAATAGACTGATACTTTCCATCTCGATCTCCACTCAATAGTCCGAAAACATTGTGCCTGGGGCGTGTTCACAATAAATGACCACCGGCCCGAGAAGAAAGTTCTGAATACCGGGCTCCTCCCTGAGCAGTTACCGGTCTGTCAGAGCATGCACGCTGAAGATGACAGAAAAATATCGGTGCTGTTCAGGCGATGAGCGGCGTACGCGTGGCCGCCAGATAGGCGTCCAGCAGGCCTCTCATCAATACTGCCGAGACCGGCGTATGCAGGCGCCCCAGCAACATCGGCTCACGTCCCTGCAGCAAGTGTTCAAGATCCGTCAGCAGGCCGGCGGCCACCGGCCCCAGCAGAATCAGCCCGCGAGCCTGGCGCTGTGCCGCCAAGTGGTGGATCAGCGCCATTCCATCGCCACCCTTGAGCTGCGGATCGCAGATCGCAATATCCACTGCACCGCGATGGCCCAGGGAAACCAGCGCCGAGGACCCTGTCGGCGCGGTGAGCACGTCGTAGATGCCGATGGCATTGAGCATCTGATGCAACGCCATCAGTTGGAACGGATTGGGTTCAAGAATCAGGACTTTTAGCGAGCGCATCGACGACCTCGGAAACGGCGGTGGCGGACTCTTGCCGCATGGGCCGTTCACTCTAGGGGAGCCGTCCTCAGCCTCCCATCGGAAAAGGCGTCGCGTCCTATAGGACATTTCCCATCTTCAGTGCGGACATTGGCAGCCGCTTTCCGTGCGGCGCTGGCTGATGTCGGTCCAGCCACCGAGCAGGCCACGCAATTGTCCGTCGGCGCTGTAAAACGGTACGGTCCACTGGTAGATCGCTTTGGGGCCGCTTTTGAACGCCAACTGACGTTTGCTGAAACGGGCCTTGCGCGTGTGCATCTGCACCATGAACTCGTCGTGCAGCATCCGTGCAGTGGCTTCGGGCAGCGCATCGACTTCGAACAGCAGCCGCCCCTGCACCTGCTCGAACCGGATCGAAAGCGCTTCTTCGTAGCTGCGATTGCACATCACCAGGCGGCCTTGCAGGTCGCGAACGAAGACCGGATCAGGCATCGCATCGATCAACGCGTGCTGAAAGGCCAGTTGGTCGCCCAAGTGTTTTTCCGCTTCGCACCGTTGCCGGATGACGGCGGTCAGCCGCCGGTTCCAGACCAGCGACAGCAGCCCGAAGGCCCCCAGCCCCCCCATGCCCCAGCAGCCCCAACCGACGACTTCGTCCCACAGCGAAAGCGGCGCCGGCGGAGCAACACCGCCCAGCCACTTCACTCGGATGGCACGTAACTCTGCGGCGGGAAAGGCGCCCAGTGCCTTGTTCAGGATACTGACCAGTTCGGGCATACCCTTGCGCACAGCCAGGTGATCGGCTTCCCAACGCCCTTCCACCAACGCGCCGACCTTGAGCAAGCCGGAAGGAAACAGCTGCGCACCGATTTCATTTTCAATGGTGGCATAGGCCTCACCGCTTTCAACCAGCGCCCGCGCCTCGGCATACGTCTTGACCGAAAGCACCTCGATTGACGGATATTCGCGCCGGACAGCGTCCTCCAGCGCGTGCCTTGCAGGTAATACCAATACCCGTTTGACCAGTTGTTCCAGAGACTGGATCGCCGGCTCGTCCTTGCGTCCGACGAACACCCAGCCTGCACCGCCAAACGCGTGACTGAAATCCAGGAACGCTTTGCGCTGGTCATTCATCGCCAGGGTCGTACTCAGATCCGCCGCGCCACTTTGCAGGCGCTCCAGCATCTGATCGGTGGAAAACGATTCCTCGTGCACAAACTGCAAACCGGTCATGGCACTGATGCGTTTGAGCACATCAATGTTCAAGCCTGTCCAGTGACCGTGTTCGTCCTGGAACAGGTACAAGGGATATTGCACCGAAGCGACCGTCACGCTGGGGTTGTCACGTATCCAGCGCCGCTCTCGCTCGTCCAGCTCAATCAACTCAATCTTCTGTGCCTGCACCTGTTCGTGCAGCACCATTTGTGCCGCCATGCCCCCGCGAACGAATCCACTCAGGCACAACAACAGGAACCAGCCCAGGGCCGGTTTAATTGCTCGTTCAAACAGCATTGCCACTTCCTTCGTGATCGACTCACCCGTCCTTCATGGGCGAAAACCCGAGCAGTGTGGCAGCAGAAACAAAAAAGCCCGTCAAGAGACGGGCTTCAAAATGTGACAGCTTTTTCGGCTTAGAGCGGCTTGCCGCGGTTGCCATGCTGGCTGACAAAGGCCTGTACGGCTTTGAGCTCATTTGGCAGAACGGTGCAGCGCTCGTTTCGCTCAAACAAATCAGAAAGATGTGCAGGCAGTTCGAGAGCTTTTCCTACACCCGCTTTCTCCACGGCATCCGGGAATTTCACCGGATGTGCGGTGCCCAGGATCACCATCGGGATGTCCAGGCTGCGTCGGCATTCGCGGGCAGCACGCACGCCGATGGCAGTGTGCGGATCCAGCACTTCACCGCACTGCTCGTAGACTTCGGCGATGGTTTCGCAGGTTTGCGCGTCATCCACGGCCAGCGAGTCGAACAGCTTGCGGGCTTCGGTCCAGCGCTCTTGTTCGACGCTGAAACCACCGCCCTGCTTGAACGAGTCCATCAGCCCGGCAATCGCGGCACCGTTGCGACCGTGCAGGTCGAACAGCAGGCGTTCGAAGTTCGACGAGACCATGATGTCCATCGACGGCGACAGCGTGGCGTGCAGGGTTTCCTTGACGTACTGGTTGCCGCTCATGAAGCGGTGCAGGATGTCGTTGCGGTTGGTGGCGACGATCAACTGGTTGATCGGCAGGCCCATGTTGCGCGCCAGGTAACCAGCGAAGATGTCGCCGAAGTTGCCGGTCGGTACCGAGAACGCCACCGAACGCGCCGGGCCGCCCAACTGCAGGGCTGCGTGGAAGTAGTAGACGATCTGGGCCATGATCCGCGCCCAGTTGATCGAATTGACCGCGACCAGGCGCGTGCCCTTGAGGAAGCTCTGGTCGGCGAAGCTCGCCTTGACCATTTCCTGGCAGTCATCGAAGTTGCCTTCGATGGCGATGTTGTGGATGTTCTCGCCGAGAATGGTGGTCATCTGCCGACGCTGCACCTCGGACACACGGTTGTGCGGGTGCAGGATGAAGATGTCGACGTTTTCGCAATGCTTGCAGCCTTCGATGGCGGCCGAACCGGTGTCACCGGAGGTGGCGCCGACGATCACCACGCGCTCGCCGCGCTTTTCCAGCACATAGTCGAGCAGACGACCGAGCAATTGCAGGGCGAAGTCCTTGAACGCCAGGGTCGGGCCGTGGAACAGCTCCATGACCCATTCATTGCCATTCAACTGACGCAGCGGCGCAACGGCGCTGTGCGAGAACACGCCGTAGGTTTCTTCGAGGATTTTTTTGAAATCGGCGTCAGGAATGCTGCCGGTGACAAACGGGCGCATGACGCGGAAAGCCAGCTCGTGATACGGCAGGCCGGCCCAGGAAGCGATTTCTTCCTGGGTGAAACGTGGCAGGTTTTCCGGGACGTACAAACCGCCGTCGGTGGCGAGACCGGCCAGCAGGACATCTTCGAAATTCAGGGCCGGTGCCTGGCCGCGGGTACTGATATAACGCATGAGGGCAAACCTTCGGTTTGAGCTACAAGCTGTGAGCTACAAGCTACAAGTGAAAAGCGGCTCTGCTTTTACTTGCAGCTTGAAGCTGGAAACTTGCCGCTGCTGTTAATTCAAGTGTTCGACGCGGATCCGCACAACCGGACCATTGACGCCGGCCAGCGCTTCGAGGGCGGTGATCGCATCGTTGATGCGCTGCTCGACCACGCGATGGGTCAGCAGGATCATCGGCACCAGGCCATCGTGCTCTTCGACTTCCTTCTGCATGATCGACTCGATGTTGATGCCACGCTCCGAGAGGATGCTCGCCACCTGAGCCAGTACGCCCGGATGGTCCTTGGCCTGAATGCGCAGGTAGTAGGCGCTTTCGCAGGCTTCGATCGGCAGGATCGGATGGGCCGACAGCGAGTCGGGTTGGAAGGCCAGGTGCGGCACGCGGTTTTCCGGATCGGAGGTCATCGCGCGAACCACGTCCACCAGGTCGGCGATCACCGACGAAGCGGTCGGCTCCATGCCGGCGCCGGCGCCGTAGAACAGCGTCGAACCCGCGGCGTCACCGTTGACCATCACCGCGTTCATCACGCCGTTGACGTTGGCGATCAGACGATCGGCCGGAATCAGCGTCGGGTGTACGCGCAATTCGATACCGGCCGCAGTGCTGCGGGCCACACCGAGGTGCTTGATGCGGTAGCCCAGCGCTTCGGCGTAGTTCACGTCGGCGGTGGTCAGTTTGGTGATGCCTTCGGTGTAAGCCTTGTCGAATTGCAGCGGAATGCCGAACGCGATCGAAGCCAGAATCGTCAGCTTGTGCGCCGCGTCGATGCCTTCGACGTCGAAGGTCGGATCGGCTTCGGCGTAGCCCAGCGCCTGCGCTTCGGCCAGCACGTCTTCGAAGGTGCGACCCTTCTCGCGCATTTCGGTGAGAATGAAGTTACCGGTGCCGTTGATGATCCCGGCGACCCAGTTGATGCGGTTGGCGGACAGGCCTTCACGGATCGCCTTGATCACCGGAATGCCGCCGGCCACAGCCGCTTCGAATGCCACGATCACGCCTTTCTCGCGTGCCTTGGCGAAAATCTCATTACCGTGAACGGCAATCAGTGCCTTGTTCGCGGTGACCACATGCTTGCCATTCTCGATGGCCTTGAGTACCAGCTCGCGGGCAACGGTGTAGCCGCCCATCAGCTCTATGACGATGTCGATCTCAGGGTTCGTGGCCACTTCGAAGACATCGTTGGTAATCGCAATACCGGTCGTCTGGAACTGAGGCTTTGGCGTGCGCATGGCAATTTGTGCCACTTCGATCCCACGCCCGGCACGACGAGCAATTTCCTCGGCGTTGCGCTGAAGTACGTTGAAGGTACCGCCACCGACGGTCCCTAACCCACAGATGCCTACTTTGACCGGATTCACTGTGAACTCCCCATGAAACGGCCGACGCAAGGTCGGCCGGAAAACAACCGCGTGCTCGCGGCTCTCTATTAATGGCCCGGCGATGTTGCTGCCGGACCATGATCGTCAAGGCTGACCGTGACGATGCGAATTACTTGGCGCCCAGTGCCAGTTTGGCGACTTGTGGCGCCGGCTGGTAGCCCGGAATGACTTGTCCGTCGGCCAAAACGATGGCCGGTGTGCCGTTCACGCCGATCGACTGACCGAGGGCGAACTGTTTGGAAACCGGGTTCGCGCACTTGGCGGCCTTGATTTCCTTGCCATCGACCATCTTGTCCATGGCGGCTTTCTTGTCGGTCGAGCACCACACGGCTTGCAGTTGCTCGTCACCCGGCGAACCGAGGCCCTGACGCGGGAACGCAACATAACGCACTTCGATGCCACGCTTGTTCAGCTCAGGCACTTCGGCGTGCAGCTTGTGGCAGTACGGGCAGGTGGTGTCGGTGAACACGGTGATGTGCGATTTGGTCTCGCCCACGGCCGGATAGACCACGGTTTCGGCCACCGGAATGGCGTTGATCAGTTTGGAGATGCCAAGGCGCTCGGTCTTCTCGGTCAGGTTGACCGGTTTGCCGTCCTTGAGCTGGAACAGGTAACCCTGAACGATGTACTGGCCGTCGGCGCTGGCGTACAGCACACGGCTGCCCTTGAGCTTGACTTCATACATGCCCGGCAACGGGCTGGCGCTGATGCTTTCTACCGGAACCTCGAGTTCGAGTTTTTCCAGGCTTTGACGAATGGCTTTGTCGGCCGCGTCATCGGCGACGGCAAAGGTGCTGACCAACGCAATGGCTGCGGCGGCGAAAATCTGGGTCAGACGCATGAGAACTCCTGAAGGCGGACAAATGAAACGGTCAGAACGCCCGTGCCGGAACACCGGGTCATAACCGTCCATCGTGCAAACCGGCAAAGCCTAACACATAAGGCCCGCAGGGCCGAATGCGCCTGACACAAGACAGGTAGGAGCTGCCGAAGGCTGCGATCCTTTGACTTTTTTTTGAAATCACAAGCACGATCAAAAGATCGCAGCCTTCGGCAGCTCCTACAGGGATTTGGTTCAGCCTCTAGGGTGGTGTTTGGCATGCAGGTCCTGCAACCGTGCCCGCGCCACATGGGTGTAAATCTGCGTGGTCGACAAATCACTGTGCCCAAGCAGCATCTGCACCACCCGCAAATCCGCGCCGTGGTTGAGCAGGTGCGTGGCAAACGCATGGCGCAAAGTGTGCGGCGACAGCGTTTTGCCGATCCCGGCGACCTTGGTCCAATGCTTGATACGGTGCCAGAAGGTCTGGCGGGTCATCTGTTCACCGCGCTGGCTGGGGAACAGCACATCACTGGGACGCCCGCCCAGCAGCTCGCTGCGGCCATCGCGCATATAGCGCTCGACCCAGACAATCGCTTCCTCGCCCATCGGCACCAGCCGTTCCTTGCTGCCCTTGCCCATCACCCGCAGCACACCCTGACGCAGGTTGACCTGCTCCAGCGTCAGGCTCACCAGTTCGGTCACCCGCAGACCACAGGCGTACAGCACTTCAAGCATGGCGCGATCACGCTGGCCGATGGCTTCGCTCAGATCCGGTGCCTTGAGCAGCGCCTCGACGTCAGCTTCCGACAGGGATTTGGGCAGCGGCCGACCCAATTGCGGCATGTCGACGCGCAAGGTCGGATCGACCGTAATCAGCTTTTCCCGCAACAGATAGCGATAAAAGCCACGCACCCCGGAGAGAAATCGGGCGGTGGAGCGCGGCTTGTAGTTCTGCTCCAGACGCCAGGCCAGATGATCGAGGATCAACTCGCGACCGGCATTGATCAACTCCAGGTTCTTCTCCTGCAGCCAGCCGTTGAACAGCGCCAGGTCGCTGCGGTAGGCACCGCGGGTGTTGTCGGACAGGCCTTTTTCCAGCCACAGGGCGTCGAGGAATTGATCAATCAGCGGATGGTCGATGGCAGGCATGGGCGCTCAAGACACGCAGCCTCAGGGACGGCGCGCAAATGTAGAGTGAACTGTAGGAATGGACGCTAGTCTTTCATAGCCCGCAATTTCAAGGAACAGGGAGCATCAATGAACGAGCAGCAAATTCTCTTGGCATTTGGCGGGATCGGCGCCGCGGCGCTGGGTTGCCAATGGCTGGCGTGGCGCTTGAAGCTGCCGGCGATTCTGTTTCTGTTGCTGACCGGTATTCTCGCCGGCCCGATTCTGGGCTGGCTTGATCCGCAGGAAATGTTCGGTCCGCTGCTGATGCCGCTGGTCTCGCTGGCGGTGGCGTTGATCCTGTTCGAGGGCAGCCTGACCCTGCATCTGTCCGAGTGGCGCGAGATCGGCAGCGTCGTGCATCGCCTGGTAACCCTCGGCGCCCTCGTCACCTGGGTGGTGATCGCCGTCGCAACGCATTTCTTGCTCGGTTTCGACTGGCTGCTCGCGATCCTCTTCGGCAGCCTGACGCTGGTGACCGGCCCGACCGTGATCGTGCCGATGCTGCGGGTGGTGCGGCCGAAAGCGTCGATTGCCAACATTCTGCGCTGGGAAGGCATCGTCATCGACCCGATCGGTGCCCTGCTCGCGGTGGTGGTCTACAGCTTCATCATCGCCAGCGGCGAGGGCCACGGGCTCAAACAAAGTCTACTGACCTTCGGTGGCGTGATTCTCTGCGGCAGCGTGTTCGGCATCGTCGGTGGCTGGGTACTGGGCACCATCATCCGCCGTCAGTGGTTGCCGGAATATCTGCACAACCTCGCCTCGCTGGCGGCAGTGCTGGGGATTTTCATTGCGTCCAACGAGGTGATGCACGAGTCCGGCCTGCTCGCGGTGACGCTGATGGGCATGTGGCTGGCGAACATGAAGGGCGTGGATGTGCGGCACATTCTGCACTTCAAGGAAAACCTCAGCGTGCTGCTGATTTCCGGGCTGTTCATTCTGCTCGCGGCGCGCCTGGATCTGAATGCGCTGATCGGCCTCGGGCCACTGGTGCTGATTCTGTTGTTGGTGATTCAACTGATCGCCCGCCCGCTGAACGTCTTGCTGAGTACCGCCGGCTCCAGTCTGAACTGGCGTGAACGCGCCCTACTGTGCTGGATCGCCCCGCGCGGGATCGTGGCGGCAGCGGTGTCGGCGATTTTCGCGATTCGCCTGGATGAGGCCGGGCACGAAGGCGCCCTGCTGCTGGTGCCACTGACGTTCGCAGTGATCATCGGCACGGTGGTTCTGCAGAGCGCAACCGCTCGGCCACTGGCCCGCCTGCTGAACGTGGCGGAACCGGCGCCCAGCGGTTTCCTGATTGTCGGCGCCAACGGCCCGGCGCGGGCGCTGGGCAAATCACTGCAACAACTGGGCAGCCGGGTGCTGCTGACCGATTCGAGCTGGGAGAACATCCGCGCCGCGCGCATGGAAGGTTTGCCGACGTATTTCGGCAACCCGGCCTCGCAGCATGCGGATGCGCATCTGGACCTGGTCGGGCTGGGGCACCTGCTGGCACTGTCGCCGTCGGGCGAACTCAATACGCTGGCGGCGATGCGCTTTCGCCACGACTTCGGTCATCAGCGCCTGTTTGGTCTGGCCAGCGGGCATGAAAGCCGTCGCAGCGACAAGCACCGCGCGAGCCTTGAGCACCGGGGCAATCAGCTGGGCAGCGATGCTCTCACCTACGCGAAACTGGCCAGCCAGATGGGCCAGGGCGCCGAGTTGTACAGTACGACGCTGACGGACGGGTTCGGTTGGGATGATTACCGCGCGCTACATGGCAATCGCGCCACATTGCTGTTCATGCGTGATGACAGTGGCTGGGTGCATGTGGTGACGCCGGAGACTACGGTGAAACCGGGATCGGGGTGGACGCTGCTGGCGTTGATTCAGCCTGAGATCAGCGGCGTTTGATCTGGCGCCTTCGCGAGCAGGCTCGCTCCCACAGGTTCTGTGCCGGACACAAATTTGTGTTCACCCAGATCACTGTAGGAGCGAGCCTGCTCGCGAATGGCGCGACTCGGCCCTGTATCAGACTGCAAACCCTGGCAACACCGGCACCGGTCGTTTGTCATCATCAATCGCCACAAAGCTGAACTGTCCGTGGATCGCCTTCTCGCGACCGTCACAGCTCATGCTCTCGACGAACACTTCCACCTCGACCTTGAGGCTGGTGTTACCCACCTTGATCACCCGCCCCACCAACTCGACGATCGAGCCGGCCGGGATCGCGTGATTGAAGTCGATGCGGTCGGTGGACACCGTCACCAGCGGCAGGCGACAGAAACGTGTTGCAGTAATGAACGACACTTCGTCCATCCACGCCAGCGCGGTGCCGCCGAACAAGGTGTTGTGGTGGTTGGTGGTCGGCGGGAAGACGGCTTTGGTCACGCGGGTCACCGAGAGTTCGGTGCGGCGTTCGATTTCCTGGTCACGGGTGGTCATGAAGATTACTGCTCGTATATTCGGGCGCCGGGCAAAGCCACATCAAAAGATCGCAGCCTTCGGCAGCTCCTACAGGTTGAAGGCGGTAAATGGCAGGCAACAAAAAAGCAGCCCGTAGGCTGCTTTTTTCTGCATCGGAAGCTGGACTTAAGCCAGTTTTTCCTTGATGCGAGCTGCTTTACCCGACAGGTCGCGCAGGTAGTACAGCTTGGCTTTACGTACGTCACCGCGACGTTTAACAGCCATGCTGTCGATCTGCGGGGAGTAGGTCTGGAAAGTACGTTCTACGCCAACACCGTTGGAGATTTTACGAACGGTGAACGCACTGTTCACGCCGCGGTTACGCTTGGCGATTACAACGCCTTCGAACGCTTGCAGACGGGAACGATCGCCTTCCTTCACTTTCACCTGAACGACAATGGTGTCGCCCGGGGCAAAGGTAGGGATTTCTTTGGTCATCTGCTCTGCTTCGAGTGCAAGGATGATTTTGTTGGTCATGCTGTGCTCCTAAGGTAAATCAACTGATCTACCATCGATACGTTGTTAACTATCGTCCCGCTCGCGGATGTATTCCTCGAGCAGCTTCTTCTCTTCTCCAGAAAGCGAGCGGCTTTCCAGAAGATCGGCGCGTCGTTCATAGGTCCGACCAAGGGACTGCTGTAAACGCCAACGCCGGATATGCGCGTGATTGCCACTTAGCAACACGTCGGGAACACGCTGATCCGCATACACCTCAGGTCGGGTGTAGTGCGGGCAATCCAGCAGACCATCCGTAAAGGAATCTTCCTCAGCGGAATCCGCATGCCCTAAAGCTCCAGGCAGCAGTCGTGTAACCGCATCGATCATGACCATGGCCGGCAGCTCGCCGCCAGACAGTACATAGTCACCAATCGACCACTCTTCATCGACATGAGCCTCAATAAAGCGCTCGTCAATGCCTTCATAGCGGCCGGCAATCAGGATCAATGCATCCGATTTTGCCAACTCGCGTACCGCCGACTGAGTCAGTTGACGGCCTTGGGGGGACAGGTAAATCACCTTCGCCGCCTCCCCGGCTGCTGCCTTGGCCTGAACCAGAGCATCTTCCAGGGGCTTGATCTTCATCACCATGCCCGGACCACCGCCAAACGGGCGATCGTCCACAGTGTGATGCCGATCCGTCGTGTAATCCCGCGGATTCCAACAGGTCAGCTGCAACAGCCCCTGTTTGACCGCACGACTGGTAATGCCGTACTCACTGATGGCCGAGAACATCTCGGGGAACAGCGTAATGACGTCTACGCGCAGGCTGGCCATTGCTTAGAAGTCCGCGTCCCATTCCACCCTCATCACGCCTGCATCCAGGTCAATTGCCAGCACGCATTGCTCTGTGTAGGGCAACAACCGCTCGCGATCATCCAGGCTGCCCGCGCAGGGCTTGACCACCAATACATCGTTCGCGCCGGTCTCCAACAGGTGATCAACCTTGCCGAACAATTGCTCGTCCTGGTTGATGACGCTCAGACCCTGCAACTGGTACCAGTAGTACTCGTCGCCTGTCAGGTTGGGCAAAAGGCTTCGCGAGATGCAAATCTCATAACCGCTCAGAAGACGGGCTTCATCGCGATCATCGAGGCCTTTGAGCTTGGCAACCAGATCCTTTTGAGTGGATCGGCCGCTGACCAGCTCGACCTGTTTCACCACGCCTTCGCGCCGAAGCGTCCAGTTGCGGTAGTCCAACAGGTTTTCAATCGGATCGGTAAAGGAAAAGACCTTCACCTCGCCGCGAACGCCGTGAACCGAAAAAATCTTGCCGACAACGATCAGGTCATCAGCTTTTTCTGGCGTCGCGCTCATACTGCTCAGGCTGCAGCCTTGGCAGATTCCTTCAGCAACTGAGCAACACGCTCAGAAGGCTGTGCACCAACGCTCAGCCAGTAGGCTACGCGCTCTTGGTTCACGGACAGACGGATTTCCTGACCACGGGCAACAGGGTTGAAGAAGCCAACCTGTTCTTTGTGGGAGCCGTCACGCGGGTTACGCGAGTCGGTTACGGTCAGGTGGTAAAACGGGCGCTTTTTGGAGCCGCCAAGGGCAAGACGGATTGTTAGCATGTGAACATCGTTCCTGTAGTCGGTGCTGCAAATCTAAATGCACAGCGGGCATGGGTGCCCGAAAGGCCGCATATTCTAAGGAATATCCGGACTTTTGCAAATGACTTTTTCCGGCGCCTATGGCATGCCGTGCGGATTTGCATATAGAGCCGTCGATGAAAACGGCCAGTCAGCTCCCGCCGAGTGCGGGTTTGCTGTTGATCCCGCGTCCTTGCGGGGTCTGCGCCGGTGCGACGACCGGCGAAGTCTTTGTGTCCTGTCTCACCCATTTCGCTCACTTTTGGCGAGTGACTGATGCCCTCAAGCAAGGCGCCGCAACGAGTCATTGCCCGCTATGGCGAGGAACAGCAACGCAGCATGAGGGCATCAGGCGCCGCCATAAGTGAGCAGAATGGGCGAGAGGGGACACCTCACATCTTTGGCATGCCGCCGCCGGGCAACATACCGCCCATGCCGCGCATCATTTTTGCCATACCGCCTTTGGCGGAGAATTTCTTCATCATCTTCTGCATCTGCTTGTGCTGCTTGATCAAGCGACCGATGTCCTGCACCTGGGTGCCGGAACCCATGGCGATCCGGCGCTTGCGCGAACCGCTGATCAGCTCAGGGTCGCGGCGCTCGGCCGGGGTCATGGAGTTGATGATGGCTTCCATCTGCTTGAACTGCTTCTCTGCCGCATTCTGGGCATTGCCCATCTGCGACAGGTTGACGCCGCCGATGCTCGGCAGTTTGTCCATGAGGCCGCCGAGGCCACCCATGTTCTTCATCTGTTGCAACTGATCGCGGAAGTCTTCGAGGTCGAAGCCCTTACCCTTCTTCAGCTTCTTGGCCAGTTTATCGGCCTTGTCCTTGTCGAGGGTCGCTTCGGCCTGTTCGATCAGGCTGAGCACGTCGCCCATGCCGAGGATCCGCGAAGCGATACGCTCAGGGTGGAAAGGCTCGAGCGCTTCGCTCTTCTCACCCATACCGATGAACTTGATCGGCTTGCCGGTGATTGCACGTACCGACAGTGCGGCACCGCCACGGGCGTCGCCGTCGACCTTGGTCAGGATCACACCGGTCAGCGGCAGTGCATCGCCGAAGGCCTTGGCCGTGTTGGCGGCGTCCTGGCCGGTCATGGCATCAACCACGAACAGGGTTTCGACCGGGTTGATCGCGGCATGCAATGCCTTGATCTCGCCCATCATCTCTTCGTCGATGTGCAGACGACCGGCGGTGTCGACGATGACCACGTCGATGAATTTCAGTTTTGCTTCTTTAATAGCCGCGTTGGCGATGTCGACCGGCTTCTGGCTCAGGTCGGACGGGAAGAACGTCACGCCGATGTCGTTGGCCAGGGTTTCCAGCTGCTTGATCGCGGCCGGACGGTAAACGTCCGCCGATACGACCATCACCGACTTCTTCTTGCGCTCTTTAAGGAAGCGCGCCAGTTTGCCGGCGGTGGTGGTTTTACCGGCACCCTGCAAACCCGCCATCAGCACAACGGCAGGCGGCACGGCGCTCAGGTTCAGGTCTTCGTTGGCCGCGCCCATCAGGCTTTCGAGTTCGGCCTGGACGATCTTCACGAATGCCTGGCCCGGCGTCAGGCTGCGCGACACCTCGGTGCCGACAGCGCGCTCCTTGACCGAGTTGACGAAGTCCTTGACCACCGGCAGGGCGACGTCGGCTTCGAGCAACGCCATGCGCACTTCACGCAGGGTGTCTTTGATATTGTCTTCAGTCAGCTTCGCCTTGCCGGTGACATGGCGCAGCGTCTGCGAGAGACGGTCGGTTAAGTTTTCAAACATTGCGCGATCCTTTCAGGCCCTGTGTAGACCGGGATAATGGCGGCCCAGACCGGATTCAACATGTGCTCGGCGAGCCTGCGGCGTGGGCAGGTCGCGGATTATAGCGAAGACTGCGTCGGGCGGACACCTCGCACTTTCGTGGTGTGGCGGTTCTATGCCAAACTCAGCGCCTTTCGGGCCTGCCTAACAGGATTTATGCTCCCCTTGTCACCCAGTTTGCTGACCACGCTCGCCGCCGCTCTTCTTTATGCCGCTGCGACCCTTTATCAGGGCACCCGTCTGGCCTCCGGCGCCAAGGCGAACAAGCGCCTGCTGGTTACGCTCGGCATCCTTGCCGTGCTGGCCCACAGCGCCAGCCTGCTCACCCACCTGCTGACGCCGATCGGCCTGGGCCTGGACTTCTTCAGCGCCGCCAGCCTGATTGCCGCAGCGGTCATTGCCCTTACATTGCTGGCCTGCTCGCGGATCCCGGTGGAAAACCTGCTGGTGCTGCTGTTCCCGCTGGGCGCCGCGACGGTGCTGCTGGCGCAGTTCGCGCCGGCCGGCACGGTGCAGATCATCGACGAAGAGCCGGGCATCCTCGCCCATATCCTGCTGTCGATCCTGGCCTACGGCATGTTCACCATCGCGGTGTTCCAGGCCTTGCTGCTGCTGGTGCAGGATCACCAGCTCAAGCACAAGCACCCGTCCGGGCTGATCAAGAACTTCCCGCCGCTGCAAACCATGGAAAGCCTGCTGTTCGGCTTTCTCTGGGCCGGCTGGACGCTGCTGTCGCTGTCGCTGATCTCCGGCTGGCTGTTCGTCGAGAACCTGTTCGCCCAGCATCTGGTGCACAAGACCCTGCTGGCGTGCCTGGCGTGGGTGGTGTTCAGCGTGCTGTTGTGGGGCCGTAATCGCCTCGGCTGGCGTGGTCACAAGGCGATTCGCTGGACCCTCGCCGGTTTCTGCCTGCTGATGTTGGCGTATTTCGGCAGCAAACTGGTTCGTGAATACATCCTGCACATCTGACGGGCGGCATAAATGGACGGTTTGCCCATAGGGCCGATGCTCGCGGTATTTGTCCTGCTGATTTTATGGTCGGGGCTGTTTACCGCCGTCGAAATCGCGCAGCAGCACCTGCTCGCGCAGCGCGCCGCGTCGCGCGCCAGCGATAAACCACTGGCGAAGCTGAGCTTCCCGCTCGACAGCCTGATTCTCTGCAACACCCTGTGCCGCGCCCTCGCAGTGGTCATCGCCACGCTGCTGGCGATCTTCCTGTGCGAAGAAAACGGCCCGTGGGTAGCCTGCCTCGGCGCCGCTGCCGTGTTGCTGGTGTTTGCCGATTACTTCCCGCGCACCGTTGCCCATCGCTATCCAGACGCCGTGCTGTCCTTCGGCAATACCCTGCTGGCCGTACCGCTGAAAATCCTTTACCCGCTGGCCTGGCTGCTGAGCAGCATCAGCGGCTTGCTGCTGCGTCCCTTCGCCCGCAAGGCCCAAGTGGTGCAGCAGAGCGAAGACGAAGAGCCTGCCGATCGCCACGATGACCCGGAACATCCGTCCCGCACGCACCCGGTTTCGGGGATCCACGCGCTGGACAACATCACGGTCAATGACATTCTGGTGCCGCGCAGCGATGTCGACGGCATCAATCTCGATGACTCGATCGAAGAAATCATCGAACAACTGCGCCACAACAAGCGCACGCGCCTGCCGGTGTTCCACAGCGACATCAACCAGGTCGAAGCGGTGCTCAACACCCGGCAAATCCGCCATCTGCTCAACGATGACAAGCTGACCCGCGAAGCGCTGCTGGCTGCCAGCTACGAACCGTATTTCGTTCCGGAAAGCACGCCACTGCAGCTGCAACTGCTGAATTTCCACAAACAGCAGCGCCGCTTGGGCATGGTGGTGGACGAGTACGGTGAGGTGCTGGGCATCGTCACTCTGGAAGACATTCTCGAAGAAATCGTCGGCGAATTCGAAAGCGAGCACAGCCTCGACAACCCGCACATCCACCCACAGGCTGACGGGCGCATGGTGATCGACGGTACCGCGTCGATTCGCGAACTGAATAAATGCCTGGGCTGGCACCTGCCCAGCGACGGGCCGAAAACCCTCAACGGCCTGGTGACCGAAGCGCTGGAGACCATTCCAGAAAGCGCGGTGTGCCTGAAGATCGGGCGATACCGGCTGGAGATTCTCGAGACCGAGGAGAACCGGGTGAGCAAGGTGTTGATCTGGCATACCACTTCGGTGCCGGCCATCATCTAAAGCCTTCACCATTCCCTGTGGCGAGGGGCTTGCCCCCGTTTGGCTGCGCAGCAGTCGCATTTGCCTAAACAAAGCGTTAGCCGAGATATTTTGATTGAAGCGTCGGCACTGCTGCGCAGTGCAACGGGGGCAAGCCCCCTCGCCACAAAAGCCATGCCCTCGCCTCCTTTTTAGCGCTTGTTCATTCGTTAGCCCCCTTCCTATAATCGAACCGCTTACCCAAGCACCGCCTGGCCTTGTGCTTACCCGCACGCCTACGGCTTCGGCTATTTCCGCATCATCCCGGCGACTGTTCCTACTCGAAACAGCGACCGCGCCTCATCCCACATCCCTGGGTGCTCGACCATAATAATTCGCTCCAACGGAGCTCATGACTGTCAGGGATCACCGCATGACGACCAGTACCGCTTACAGCGCCACCACGCCTGCCCAGCCGACCAACTCCGCCACCCGTGTGGCAACGGCGAGTTTCATCGGCACTGCCATCGAGTTCTACGATTTCTACGTGTATGCCACCGCCGCCGCGCTGGTGATCGGGCCGGTATTCTTCCCGCAGACTTCCGGCACCGCGCAGATGCTTTCGGCATTTCTCACCTTCGGCATCGCCTTCCTCGCCCGACCGCTGGGTTCGGCGTTGTTCGGCCATTTCGGTGACCGCATCGGGCGCAAATCGACCTTGGTCGCCTCGCTGTTGCTGATGGGCGTGTGTACCACGCTGATTGGCGTGCTGCCGGGTTACGACAGCATCGGGGCCTGGGCGCCGATCCTCTTGTGCGTGTTGCGCTTCGGACAAGGTCTGGGCCTGGGCGGCGAATGGGGTGGCGCGGCGCTGCTGGCCACGGAAAACGCACCCAAGGGCAAGCGGGCGTGGTTCGGCATGTTCCCGCAACTTGGCCCGTCGATCGGTTTTCTCGCGGCCAACGGGCTGTTCCTGACCCTGGCCATGACCCTCAACGACGAACAGTTCCGCAGTTGGGGCTGGCGGATTCCGTTTCTGCTCAGCGCGGCACTGGTGATGGTCGGCCTGTACGTGCGCCTCAAGCTCCACGAAACCCCGGTCTTCGCCAACGCCATTGCCCGTCAGGAGCGGGTGAAAGTGCCGCTGGTCGAGCTGTTCAGCCAATACTGGGCGCCAACCCTGCTCGGCGCGGCGGCAATGGTGGTGTGCTATGCGCTGTTTTACATCTCGACGGTATTTTCCCTGAGCTACGGCGTGTCCACCCTCGGCTACAGCCGTGAGACGTTCCTTGGATTGCTGTGCTTTGCCGTACTGTTCATGGCCGCAGCGACACCGTTGTCCGCCTGGGCCAGCGACCGTTACGGGCGCAAACCGGTGCTGATCATTGGCGGGGTGCTGGCGATTCTGTCCGGATTCCTGATGGAGCCGTTGCTGACACAGGGTTCGACCTGGGGCGTGGCGCTGTTCCTGTGCATCGAGCTGTTCTTGATGGGCGTGACGTTTGCGCCCATGGGTGCGCTGCTGCCGGAGCTTTTTCCGACCCATGTGCGCTATACCGGGGCATCGGCCGCTTACAACCTGGGTGGGATCGTCGGCGCCTCGGCGGCACCGTTCTTTGCGCAGAAACTGGTGGCGATGGGCGGTTTGAGTTATGTCGGCGGGTATGTGTCGGGGGCGGCGGTGCTCAGCCTGATTGCAGTGCTGTGCCTGAAGGAAACGAGGAATAACGATCTGAATCAGATTGCCTGACAGAGCGAATCGCGAGCAGGCTCACTCCTACGGGGAACGCATTCCAATTGTAGGAGTGAGCCTGCTCGCAATAGGGGCGCCTCGGTTTACAGCTCTACAACAACCGCCTGAGCAGCGCGGGTCGCCTTGGCACGCGCAGCCTCGATCGACTCATCCCGCGCCAAGGCCACGCCCATACGGCGCTGACCGTTGACTTCAGGCTTGCCGAACAGACGCAACGCCGTATCCGGCTCGCTCAGTGCGGCACCGAGGTTGGCGAAGGCGGTCTGGGTCGATTGCCCTTCCACCAGAATCACCGCCGAAGCCGACGGGCCGAACTGACGGATCAGCGGCACCGGCAGACCGAGAATGGCGCGGGCATGCAGCGCGAACTGCGACAGATCCTGGGAAATCAGAGTCACTAGACCGGTGTCGTGCGGGCGCGGCGAGACTTCGCTGAACCACACCTGATCACCCTTGATGAACAACTCGACGCCGAACAGACCACGGCCACCCAGGGCCTCGGTCACGGCTTTGGCCACGCGCTCGGACTCCGCCAGGGCAATCGGGCTCATGGCTTGCGGCTGCCAGGACTCCTGATAGTCGCCCTTCTCCTGACGGTGACCGACCGGTGCGCAGAACGTGGTGCCACCGATGTGGCGCACGGTCAGCAGGGTGATTTCGTAGTCGAAATCGATGAAGCCTTCGATGATCACCCGGCCCTTGCCGGCGCGACCGCCTTCTTGCGCGTAATCCCAGGCCTTCTGCACGTCATCGACGCTGCGCAGCAGGCTCTGGCCTTTGCCAGAAGAACTCATCACTGGCTTGACTACGCACGGGAAGCCCAGGTCCTGAACGGCTTTGCTGTAGTCCTCGAAGGTGTCGGCAAAGTGGTACGGCGAGGTCGGCAGGTCCAGCTCTTCAGCAGCCAGACGACGGATGCCTTCACGGTTCATGGTCAGTTGCGCGGCACGGGCGGTCGGGATCACGGTGAAGCCTTCGGCTTCCAGCTCGACCAGGGTGGCGGTGGCGATCGCTTCGATTTCCGGCACGATGAAGTGCGGCTTCTCGGCTTCGATCACCGCACGCAGCGCGGCGCCGTCGAGCATGTTGATCACATGGCTGCGGTGGGCAACCTGCATGGCCGGCGCGTTGGCGTAACGATCGACGGCAATCACTTCAACGCCCAGGCGTTGCAGCTCGATCACCACTTCCTTGCCCAACTCACCACAGCCACACAGCAATACGCGGGTCGCGGTCGGCGACAATGGAGTTCCGATACGGGTCATCTCAGGTCCTCAAAGAAGCGGATCATCGAGGAAAGCAACGCCAGACGCGCTTTCCATGGGGAGAAAGCGCGGCATTTTACATGAACCCGAGGGTTTGGCTTCAGCTGGCGACAGCCTGTTTGCGCTCGCGCCAGGCCATGATCAGCCAAACAGCGGTCACGCCGGCGAACTTCGAGGCCAGCGCGGTGATGATCACCGGTGGCGTCATCAGGTCGATCATGCCGAAGAAGATGAAGGTATCGATGGGAATGCTCAGCGCCGAGCTGATCCACAAACGGTCACGCAACGGACGTTTGGTGACGCTGAACACCAGCCAGTCGATGCATTCGGAGATCGCGAACGCCGTGGCGCTGGCCAGGGCGATGGACGGATCGGACGTAACGTAGGACAGAACCAGCGCGACCAGCATTGCCACGATGGCACCGTGACCGAAACGGGTCTGCACCATATCGCGCAATACGAACACCAACCCGCCCCAGGCCGACCAGATGATGTCCAGGTGTGGCGCGGTGGAGAAGGCGAAGTTGATCAGCACGACGCTGCTGATGTAGGCGATGAGGAAAATCATGGGAGCGACCTGTCAGATTGGCGCACAGGTTACTTCAGCCAAAGCAGAATCAAAAGATCGCAGCCTGCGGTAGCTCCTACAGGAGAACGCACTCCAAATGCAGGAGCTGCCGCAGGCTGCGATCTTTTTGCTCTTCGCTACTTGTTCGGGGTCGCCCCAATCATCCAGATCAATCCACTCGCCTTCGCCCGCTCATGACACAACCCGAGCACCACACGTCGCTCGTCGTTGCTCATGCGGCTCCAACGGGTGATCTCTTCCACAGTGCGCTGGCAGCCGGTGCAGATGTCATCCTCATCCAGCGCACAAATGCTCACGCACGGCGAGGCGACCGGTCTTTCGGGTGTGTTCATTCTTCTTGCTCTACCAGATCCCGCGCGTAACGCTGCGAGTTATGCACATAGTGCGCGGCGCTGGCTTCGAGCATCTTCTTCTGCGGCTCGGTCAGTTCACGCACGACCTTGCCCGGCGAGCCCATGACCAGCGAGCCATCGGGGATTTCCTTGCCTTCGCCGATCAGCGAATTGGCGCCGATGATGCAGTTCTTGCCGATCTTTGCGCCATTGAGGATCACCGCGTTGATGCCGATCAGGCTGTAATCGCCGACGGTGCAGCCATGCAACATGGCGTTATGACCGATGGTCACGCCGGTGCCGATGGTCAGCGGATAGCCCATGTCGGTGTGCATCACCGTGCCGTCCTGAACGTTGCTGTTCTTGCCGATCAGGATCAGTTCGTTGTCGCCACGCAGCACGGCGTTGAACCAGACGTTGGCGCCCTCTTCCAGTTTGACCTTGCCCACCAGCACGGCATTGGGCGCAACCCAGCTTTGCGGATGGGTATCGACGCGGGCGTCGCCCAGGCGGTATTTCATCTTGTTTTCCTCAGGGCTCACGATGACGGGCCATTCGAACGATGGCTTCAGGTATTGATATAGCTTTTGGGGGGATGGTGCAGGCTGATCTGTTCGTCATAGAGCAGATTGATCAACTCGACGATCATGATCGCCGTCAGCCCCCAGATCTTGAATTCACCGTAACGATAACTCGGCACATACCAGCTGCGGCCCTGATAATCGATACGGTGCGTGTGTTCACGCGGGTCTTTGCGGAAGAATTCCAGCGGTACGTTGAATACCGCAGCGATCTCGGCATCGTTGGCCAGGTATTCGACGAAATCAGGTATCACCCCGACATAAGGCGTGACCTTGATGCCATGCAGCGAAATCAGCGGGCTGAGCGGACCAATCACCTCGACCAGCCCCGGTGGCAGGCCGATTTCTTCTTCGGCTTCGCGCAGGGCGGTGAAAATCAGGTCAGGGTCTTCCGGATCGCGGCGTCCGCCGGGAAAGGCCACTTCGCCGCCATGGGTCGAGAGGCCGCTGGCGCGCAGGGTCAGTACCAGCTCGGGTTCGTCACTGCGGGTGATCGGCACCAGAACAGCAGCCTCGGGGAAACGTTTATCGGTCTCCAGCGTGCGCGGTGTGTGGTTGCTTACCCTATGCAGTAGCTCGTCCAGCATGAGTGTTCTCGATCTGTGCCTTACCCTGCATCATGCACCAATCATGGCAGCCGCCCAAGCCCCTCGCCAGGCCATGTCGCGAAACGACAACTTGCCGACCGACACCGCTGCACGCCAAGATAGGCGCAGCATTCAGGAACCCCAGCATGAAATTTTGCAGCCAGTGCGGCAACCCGGTGACCCAGCGCATTCCCGAAGGCGATTCGCGGCTGCGTTTTGTCTGTGACAGCTGTCAGACCATTCACTATCAAAACCCCAATATCGTGGCCGGTTGCGTTGCGACCTGGGGCAGTAAAGTGCTGCTCTGCCGCCGCGCCATCGAGCCCCGGCTCGGTTACTGGACGCTGCCTGCCGGTTTCATGGAAAACGGCGAGACCATCGAGCAGGCCGCGACCCGCGAAACCGCCGAGGAAGCCTGCGCACGGGTGCGCAACCTGAGCATCTATACGTTGATCGACGTACCGCACATCAGCCAGGTGCATGTGTTCTTTCGCGCCGAACTGGCCGACCTGGATTTTGCCGCCGGCCCCGAGAGCCTCGAGGTGCAACTATTCGACGAAGCCGACATTCCATGGGACGAGCTGGCTTTCCGCACGGTGGGGCGTACCTTAGAATGCTTCTTCGCTGACCGCCGCACCGAAACCTACCCGGTGCGCTCCGAATCGATACCGCCGCTGGCGCAGGCTGCCATTAGCTGACTTAAAAGATCAGAAGATCAAAAGATCGCAGCCTTCGGCAGCGCCTACACTTAACATTGCGTCATTTTGGGGAATTGTTTCAATGCGCTGGTTGCTTGCTCTGTTTTGCCTGTCGTTCGTCTCACTCTCCCAAGCGTCCTTCGTGACTACCGTGACGCCGTCGAATACGCCACTGATCGAAAAAATCCTGGTGCTCAAATCGGCGCATCAACTGCAGTTGATCGCCGACGGCAAGCCGATCAAGACCTACCGCATTTCCTTGGGCAAGGGCGCAAAAAAGGGTCCGAAATTGATTGAAGGCGACAAACGCACCCCGGAAGGCTTCTATTGGATCGACTGGCGCAAGGTCAGCGACAAATTCAACCTGGCGATGCACATTTCCTACCCGAACATCAGCGATTCGGCGCGCGCCCGGCGTGAAGGCGTCGAGCCTGGCGGGATGATCATGATCCACGGCACGCCGGATTCGGAAGAAACCCCGGAAAACCTGTTCCACACCCTGGACTGGACCGATGGCTGCATCGCCATGCGCAACATGGACATGCGCGAAGTCTGGGGCCTGGTACCGGACGGTACGATGATCGAGATTCGCCCCTAGTCCCTGACCACTGGTCACCTGCAAAAAAATAAATCAAAAGATCGCAGCCTGCGGCAGCTCCTACAGAGGTGATACCACTCTCAACTGTAGGAGCTGCCGCAGGCTGCGATCTTTCGCGTTTTAAAGCCCACCTTTAATACCACTCAAGACAACCATCTCAAGAAACCGCCATTTCATTGGGCCAACGGCCATTTCCCTGCGTTGACATGGTATTCAAGTGGTATTAATTTCCGTCCCACAAGCGAGCCACAACAATCCTATACTCGCGTCGGAAATGACCTACATGAACGACCTCCAGGCCCTACGCCCAGATGACTCTCAGCCGACGCCGCTGTACCTGCAGCTGGCGCGCAATCTGGAATCGGCGATCCATGCCGGGCAGTGGAAGGCGGAGCAGGCGATGCCGTCCGAGCGCAACCTCAGCGAGCAACTGGGCATCTCCCGGGTCACCGCCCGCAAGGCGCTGGAAGTGCTGCTTGATCAAGGTCTGATCCGCCGCCTGCAAGGTTCCGGCACGTTCATCACACCACGCCTGGAACAACCGCTGTCGCGCCTCTCGGGCTTCAGCGAAATGCTCCGCCTCAAGGGTTTCGTCCCCAGCTCGCAGTGGCTGGAACGCGAAATCACCCTGCCGACTCACGAAGAACTGATCCGCCTGAGCCTGTCGCCGAACGACAAGGTTGCGCGCATGAAGCGCCTGCGCAAAGCCGATGACACCGTGATGGCCATCGAGATGAGCACCCTGCCCGCCTCGATCATGCCCAAGCCGCAACTGGTCGGCGATTCGCTCTACGAATACCTCGATGGCATCGGCAAACCGATCGTTCGCGCCCTGCAGCACATTCAAGCGATCAACGCCTCGGACGAATTCGCCGCGCTGGTCGGCATCGCCCCCGGCACCGCGATGCTGCTGATGACCCGGGTCGGCTATCTGGAAGACAACACGCCGATCGAAGTCACCGACACCTATTGCCGCAACGACTACTACGACTTTGTTGCAGAGCTTCGAAGATAAAGAGCTGCGTCGATAAACAGCGGCGCCACTAAACGGGCGAAGCCGTCAAACAGCGAGAACCGAAATGTCCGAAGACAACATCCTCACCGCTCACGGCTGGGTTCGCGGCCGGCTGATCCACGAACACGGCAAAGTCGTGTCGATCGAAGGTGTACCCTGCGATCCGGCCGACAATGACCTGCCGTATCTGCTGCCGGGCTTCATCGACCTGCACGTTCACGGCGGTGGCGGCAAAGACATCATGGAAGGCGCCAGCGCCTTCGAAACCATCACCAAAACCCATGTACGCTTCGGCACCACCTCGCTGCTGGCCACCACCATGACCGCACCGAGCGCCGAGATCTCCAGCGTCCTGAAGGATGTCGGAACATTCTGCGAACAGCGTCCGAAAGGCGCCGCCCGGGTACTCGGCGTGCATCTTGAAGGCCCGTACATCAATCCCGGCAAACTCGGCGCACAACCAAATTTCGCCCACACCGCGTTGATGGCCGAAGTTGAGGAATACCTGGCGCTGGCGCCGATCCGCGTGATCACCATCGCCCCGGAAATCGCCGGCCACGACGGATTGATCCGCGAACTGAGCAGCCGCGGCATCCGCATGCAGATCGGCCACACCCTCGGCAGCTATGAAGAAGGCGTCGCCGCCCTGGATGCCGGCGCCACCAGCTTCACCCATTTGTACAACGCCATGAGCCCGCTGCATCACCGCGAACCGGGGATCGTCGGCGCGGCACTGGCCCACGCCAAATTCGCCGAGCTGATCCCGGATTTGCTGCACGTGCACCCCGGCGCGATCCGCGTGGCCCTGCGTTCGATCCCGTGCCTGTATTGCGTCACCGATTCGACCGCTGCCGCCGGCATGCCCGACGGTGAATACAAGCTTGGCAGCCACACCGTGACCAAATGCCTGGGCGGCGTGCGCCTGCCCGACGGCACGCTGGCCGGCAGCACCCTGACCATGGATCAGGCCCTGCGCAACCTGGTGAAGATCGGTTTGCCGATCGCCGAGGCCTCGCAGCGTCTGTCGCAATTTCCCGCCGACTACCTCGGCATCACCGAACGCGGGCGCCTTGCACCTGGGGCCTGGGCCGACTGCGTGCGGCTGGATCGCTCACTCACACTGACCGCCGTCATGGTCGAAGGAGAAGACATTGACTTCAAAAATGCTTGAAGAGGCGCTGTCCTCGTTCGAGGCCGTGCAAGCCCAACTGCAACAGCTCGACCCGCAGATGATCGAGATCGCCGGGCGCCTGCGCCGTCAGCCGCCGCAAGTGGCGATGACCGTCGCACGTGGCAGCTCCGACCACGCGGCGAGCTACTTCGCCTACCTGACCATGCAGCAACTGGGCGTGCCGGTGGCGTCGTTGCCGATGTCGGTGGTGACCATGCAGCAGGCGCCGTTGAAGGTCAGCGGTCAGGTCGCGTTTGCGTTCTCGCAATCGGGTCAGAGCCCGGATCTGGTCAACAGCCTGCGCCTGTTGCGTAAACGTGGCGCACTCAGTGTTTCGATGGTCAACGCCGCCGATTCGCCATTGGAAGCTGCGTGTGAGTTCAGCGTGCCGCTGCTCGCCGGCACTGAGAGCAGCGTCGCCGCGACCAAAAGTTTTATCGCCACCCTCAGCGCCAGCGCCCGGCTGATCGCGCACTGGAAAGAAGACAGCGAACTGCTGGAAGCGCACAACGCCCTGCCCGAAGGCCTGCGCGAAGCGGCAAAGCAGGACTGGAGCGCGGCCATCGACGCGCTGCGCGATTGCGAACGGCTGATGGTCATCGGCCGTGGTGCCGGTTTTGCCATCGCCCAGGAAGCCGCACTGAAGTTCAAGGAAACCTCGGCGATTCAGGCCGAAGCTTTCAGCAGCGCCGAAGTGCGTCACGGCCCAATGGCGCTGATTGACGAGCACTACCCGCTGCTGGTGTTCGCGCCTCGCGGCGCCGAGCAGGCGGGACTGATCAGTCTGGCAGCGGAAATGCGTCAACGCGGCGCCCGTGTGCTACTGGCCGCGCCGGACGATGTCAGCGAGCGCGACCTGACCCTGACCCGCGCCGAACACCCGGCCCTCGACCCGATCCTGGCGATCCAGAGTTTCTACGTGATGGCCGCTGGCCTGGCCGTGGCCCGGGGCATGGACCCGGATCAGCCGCGCCACCTGAGCAAAGTGACCCGTACACACTGACAACGGCTGAACGATGCACAACCCTGTCGGCGGACGTGAAACCCGTTGATTGATGCACAACCCTGTAGGAGCTGCCGCAGGCTGTGATCTTTTGATTTTGATTCACATAAAAACAAGATCAAAAGATCGCAGCCTTCGGCAGCGCCTACACAGGGACACCGAACCGAGATTTAACCGATGAGACCGAGCCATGCACAACAACAATAAAGAGCTGACCCTCAGCGCCCCGCTCAGCGGCCCGGTGCTCACGCTCGCCAAAGTCCCGGACGCGGTGTTCGCCAGCGGCGCGATGGGCGATGGCATTGCCATCGACCCGTTGAACGACACCCTGTATTCGCCCTGCGCCGGCGTGATCATCCATGTCGCCCGCACCGGCCATGCACTGACCGTGCGCGCCGACAACGGCGCAGAAATCCTCCTGCACCTGGGCCTCGACACCGTTGAACTGAACGGCGAAGGCTTCTCGATGCTGGTCAAGGAAGGCGCGCGCGTCAGCAAGGGCCAGCCGTTGCTGCACTACGACCTGGACAAGGTCGGCCTGCAGTGCAAAAGCCTGGTCAGCCTGTTGATCCTGACCAACAGTCAGGACTTCCAGGTACGCCCGATCACCCTCAAGGCGGTGAAAGTCGGCGAGCCATTGCTGCACATCGTCGCGCTCTCAGGTTCCGCGGCAAGCGCTGAAGCCGTCGGTGGCCCGCAGGTGCACGGGCAGGTGCTGGTCGCACATCGCGGCGGCTTGCATGCGCGTCCCGCGGCGCTGATTCGTCAGACCGCGCAAGGCTTCAAAAGCCAGTCGCAACTGCACTTCGCTGGTAAATCGGCACCGTGCAACAGCCTGATCGGGCTGATGGGGCTGGCCATCGGCGAGCAGGATGAAGTGCAAGTCAGCTGTCAGGGCCCTGACGCCGAAGCCGCGCTGCAAGCCTTGCTCAGCGCATTGGCCACCGCCCTGCCGGAGGATCATCACGCCGCCGCACCGGTCAGCGCTGCACCGCGCAAACGCCCGGCCGAGGCAGGCGTGCTGCAAGGTGTGTGCGCCGCACCGGGCCTGGTCGGCGGGCCGCTGTTTCGCCTGAACGCGATCAGCCTGCCGGCGGATGCGGGCAATCATGATCCGCGGGGGCAGCAGCAGATTCTTGAGTCGGCATTGAATCAGGTTCGCAGCGAAATCCACACCACCCTCACCCAAGCGAAAAAGCACAAGAGCGCCGACGAAGAAGCGATCTTCGCCGCGCACCTGGCGTTGCTCGAAGACCCGGCCCTGCTCGACGCCGCGCAGCAATCCATCGATAAAGGCACTGCTGCAACCCACGCCTGGAGCCAGTCGATCGATGTGCAGTGCGAGGTGCTGCAACACACCGGCAGCGCGCTGTTGGCCGAGCGCGCCAATGACCTGCGCGACCTCAAGCAACGGGTGCTGCGCGCCCTGCTCGGCGAAGCCTGGCATTACGACGTGCCGGCCGGCGCCATCGTCGCTGCGCATGAACTGACCCCTTCTGATCTGCTGCAACTCAGCGCCCAAGGTGTCGCCGGATTGTGCATGGCCGAAGGTGGCGCAACATCGCACGTAGCGATTCTGGCGCGGGGCAAAGGTCTGCCATGCATGGTCGCGTTGGGTTCGGCTTTGCTCGACCAGCCGCAAGGGCAATCGGTGGTGCTCGATGCTGACGGCGGTCGCCTTGAACTGACGCCGAGCGCTCAGCGCCTGGCCGAGGTCCAGCAAGCGCAAATCGATCGCCAGCAACGTCGCGATGCGCAACAAGCCAAAGCGCATCTGCCAGCAGAAACGCGCAATGGCGTGACCATCGAAGTGGTCGCCAACGTCGCCTCAAGTGGTGAGGCGGCGGACGCGTTTGCCAACGGCGCCGACGGTGTCGGCCTGCTGCGCACCGAGTTCCTGTTCGTTGATCGCCAGACCGCGCCGGACGTTGAAGAACAGCGCAGCGCCTATCAAGCCGTGCTCGATGCGATGGGCGACAAATCGGTGATCATCCGTACCATCGACGTCGGTGGCGACAAACAACTCGACTACCTGCCGCTGCCCGCCGAAGCCAACCCGGTGCTCGGCTTGCGCGGCATTCGCCTGGCTCAGGCCCGTCCGGAAATACTCGATCAGCAACTGCGTGCGCTGCTGCAAGTCAGCCCGTTGCAACGCTGCCGGATCCTGCTGCCGATGGTCACCGAGGTCGATGAGCTGCTGCACATCCGTCAGCGTGTCGATGCGCTGTGCCTGGAACTGAACATCAGCCAGCGCCCGGAAATCGGCGTGATGATCGAAGTCCCGGCCGCCGCGCTACAAGCCGAGCAACTGGCCGAACACGCCGACTTCCTGTCGATCGGCACCAACGATCTGTCGCAATACACGCTGGCCATGGACCGCGACCACGCCGGCCTCGCCGCCCGGGTCGATGCCCTGCACCCGGCGCTGCTGCGTTTGATTGCCATGACCTGCGCAGGCGCGGCGGTGCACAAGCGCTGGGTCGGCGTCTGCGGTGCCCTCGCCTCCGATCCGCTGGCGACGCCGGTGCTGATCGGCCTGGGCGTCACGGAGCTGTCGGTCAGCCCGGTGCAGATCGGTGAAATCAAGGACCGCGTGCGCCAGTTGCACGAGGCCGAATGCCAACGCCTCAGCCATGACCTGCTCAAACTGAACAGCGCCGCTGCGGTGCGCCTCGCCTGCCACCAGCATTGGCCTCTGCACTAACAACAAGCTCTCTATAAAGAGCAGGGAGAACCACCATGTATCAACTCTTCATCGAAGGCCTGCAACGCCTCGGCCGTGCGCTGATGCTGCCAATCGCGATCCTGCCGATTGCCGGCCTGCTGCTGCGTCTGGGTGACACCGACCTGCTGAACATCGCGATCATCCACGATGCCGGGCAAGTGATCTTCGCCAACCTGGCGATGATTTTCGCCATCGGCATCGCCGTCGGTTTCGCCAAGGACAACAACGGCACCGCCGGTCTGGCCGGGGTGATCGGTTATCTGGTGATGATCTCCACGCTCAAGGTGCTCGACGCGAGCATCAACATGGGCATGCTCGCCGGGATCGTCAGCGGCCTGATGGCCGGCGCGCTGTACAACCGCTTCAAGGACATCAAGCTGCCGGAGTATCTGGCGTTCTTCGGCGGCCGGCGCTTCGTGCCGATCGTTACGGGTTTTGCCGCGGTCGCTCTGGGCGTGGTGTTCGGCTACATCTGGCCGCCGATCCAGCACGGCATCAACAGCTTCGGCGCCTTGATGATGGAAAGCGGCAGCCTCGGTGCCTTCGTCTTTGGCGTGTTCAACCGCCTGCTGATCGTGACTGGCCTGCACCACATCCTCAACAACATGGCGTGGTTCGTGTTCGGCAACTTCACCGACCCGACCACCGGCGCACTGGTCACTGGCGACCTGTCGCGCTACTTCGCCGGCGATCCGAAGGGCGGCCAGTTCATGACCGGCATGTTCCCGATGATGATCTTCGGCCTGCCCGCTGCATGCCTGGCGATGTACCGCAACGCCCTGCCAGAGCGCCGCAAGGTCATGGGCGGGATCTTCCTGTCGATGGCGCTGACATCGTTCCTCACCGGCGTGACCGAACCCATCGAATTCGCCTTCATGTTTTTAGCGCCGCTGCTGTTTCTGCTGCATGCGTTGCTGACCGGGTTGTCGATGGCGATCACCAATGCGCTGAACATCCATCTGGGCTTTACCTTCTCGGGCGGGTTCATCGACATGGTGCTGGGCTGGGGACGCTCGACCAATGGCTGGTTGGTGATTCCGGTCGGGCTGGCTTACGCCGTGGTGTATTACGCGGTGTTTGATTTCTGTATTCGTCGTTTCAATCTGAAGACGCCGGGGCGTGAGGATGTAGCCACTGCCGAGAAATCGGTGCTGACAGAAAACGAACGTGCGGCTGCGTACATCAAGGCCTTGGGCGGTGCCGAGAACCTGGTCACCGTCGGCGCCTGCACGACCCGTCTGCGCCTGGAGATGGTGGATCGCAACAAAGCATCCGATGCCGATCTGAAAGCGCTGGGTGCGATGGCGGTTGTGCGTCCGGGCAAGGGCGGCAGTTTACAGGTGGTGGTCGGGCCGATGGCCGACAGCATTGCTGATGAGATTCGCCTGGCGATGCCGGCGTTGGGGCGTGCGTTGGTGGCTGCGCCAGCGGTGGTCGTAGAGGAATCGAAAGCTGCATTGGTCACTGCACCGCAAGCCCAGCAATGGCTGACAGCACTGGGTGGTAGCGAGAATGTACTGCAACTGGACTGCATCGCCCTGACCCGTATTCGTCTGCAACTGGCGGACGGCAAAGTTTTGTCCGAGGCTCGGTTGAAAGACTTGGGGTGTCAGGGCGTCAGTCAGTTGGAAGGCGGGGTCTGGCATTTGTTGATTGGCGAGAAAGCGGCGGGTTTGAGTGGGGCGATTGAGGCGTTGGTGAACCGGAGTGAAATCAGCGCCAAGGTCTGAACCGTCCACTGTAGGAGCTGCCGAAGGCTGCGATCTTTTGACTTTGGCTTTCCACAATCAAAGGCAAGATCAAAAGATCGCAGCCTTCGGCAGCTCCTACATGCAAGCGATCAACCTAAAGAATCAGGTCGGTTAGCAGACCGCCATCGCTGGCAAGCCAGGCTCCCACAGGTTGTGCAGTGTTCTCAAAATCGTGCACGACGTGTGGGAGCCAGCCTGCTGGCGATGAACGATGACGCGGTGCTCAGGTCCGTGGATCAACCCGGTCCAGCGCCCGGTTTACCGACAGTTCGGCGAGCATGACGATTTGCTGGATCGCCAACGCCGTGCTGCGTTGCAGGCCGTTGAGTTCGTTGGCGAAATTGCTGGCCATAGCGTTTGCTGAGGCCAACGATTCGTAGGCGTGGGCGAGCAGGCTTTCGGTGTCGACGCCGGGGTGGACGAGGAACATCGTGCTCGGTTGGCGTGGCTTTTGTGGTTCGGGGCTGAGGTAGAAATCGAGGGCGCGTTTGATGGCTTCGCGGTTTTTGGTGAGGTCTTCGGCGCGGATGGCTTCGGCGAGTGGTGTGGTGGTTTCGGGGGGTGGATCGGGGATTAGCTTATCCATGTTTCAACTTCCTCTAATAAGTGCGAGAGCCACTTATTCCCGATCTCACTCGGAGAAAAGGTGGCAGCCATGTACGGGGTGAGATCACCGGTATGGATAAACCCGGCAGGACATTCGTCCACCCGCACACAGCCGCCATAGAGAATCGCGACAGTTTAAGCTGGCAGCGATTATGGAGGGATATGCACAAGTATCCAAATGAATAGCCGGGGATCTCACGCCCGGTCGCTGAATTGGCAGCGACAGACAAAGCCTAGAGAGCGAGCGTCCGACGGACAACCTGAAAACCTTGTGGGAAGGTTCTGGCAATTCCACACACCCTTAAACACAAACATCTCCCTGTAGGAGCTGCCGAAGGCTGCGATCTTTTGACTTTGGCTTTCCACAATCAAAGGCAAGATCAAAAGATCGCAGCCTTCGGCAGCTCCTACAGGTGAGTACTGCATCAGCTAGAGATTGGTCGGCTGTCAGGCCGCCATCGCTGGCAAACCAGCTCCCACAGAAATCAACAGCAGACCGCATCCGCCTCTCACCACTCAACAGGATGAGCGTTAGCTCGGCTGCAGCTCTTGATCTTGATCCACGGGCGACGTCGGAAGGCTGAGTGGAGGGATTGATCCGGGCGTGGGAGCGCAGCGACCGTTTGGCGCAGCCAAACACAGCGAGAGGAGGTGCAGCGAAGCAAACCGTAGACGCTGCGCCCGGATGGATCCCGGAGCGAAGAAACCCCGAGCCCCAGCGAGCGGGCCGTACGTAGGAGCAAGCGTTTTTTGCTTACTTTTTTTGGCGTTTGAAAAAAAGTGAGTCGCCGTAAGGGCGAAACCGCCAGCCGCAGCACCCGAAGAAACGGATATTCACTCAATCAGACAGAGCATGGTCGTCTGTCAGGGCGCCATCGCGAGCAGGCTCACTCCTACAGAAAAGCAAATCGCAGGCAACAAAAAACCCGCAGACAATCACTCATCTGCGGGTTTCTTGTAATAAGCGGTTATCAGAAATCTTCCAACCGCCACACCTCATAAGCCGGCGTCTCGTAAGGGTGGCTCAACTTCAAAGCCGCCACCACATCACGAATCAACTCGTCACAAACGACAAGCTCAACCTTCCATTCCTCAACTTGCTCGACCTGCCCTGCTTGCCCAATAAACGGCTGACTGCCGTCCAACGGACGAAACTGGCCCAGACCGAGCACCTGCCACGCACAGTGGTCATAGTCACCGATCCGCCCACCACCCGCAGCGAACACAGCCCCTTTGACCACCTCGACATGACTGTCAGGAACAAAAAACGCCAGCTTGTACACAGGCCTTAGTTCACCCAGACGCGCGCATTACGGAACATGCGCATCCAAGGAGCGTCCTCGGTCCAGTCTTCCGAACGCCACGAGTTCTGCACGGCGCGGAACACACGCTCCGGGTGCGGCATCATGATCGTCACACGGCCATCACGGCTGGTGAGACCGGTGATCCCGCGCGGCGAACCGTTCGGGTTGGCCGGGTAGGCTTCGGTGACCTTGCCGTGGTTGTCGACGAAACGCATCGCCACGCAACCGGACAGATCGGCTTCCAGCAGTGCTTCTTCGCTGGAGAATTCGGCATGACCTTCACCGTGAGCAATGGCGATCGGCATGCGCGAACCGGCCATACCCTGCAGGAAGATCGAGTTCGATTCCTGGATCTGCACCATCGCCACACGCGCTTCGAACTGCTCGGAGCGGTTGCGCACGAAGTGCGGCCAGAACTCACTGCCCGGGATCAGCTCGTGCAGGTTGGACATCATCTGGCAACCGTTGCACACGCCGAGGGTGAAGCTGTCATTACGTTCGAAGAAGCCCTGGAAGGCATCGCGAGCGCGGCTGTTGAACAGCGCGGACTTGGCCCAGCCCTCACCGGCGCCGAGCACGTCGCCGTAGGAGAAACCACCGCACGCCACCAGACCTTTGAACTCGTTCAGGTCGACGCGGCCGGCCAGAATGTCGCTCATGTGCACGTCGATCGCGTTGAAACCGGCGCGGTCGAATGCGGCCGCCATTTCCACCTGACCGTTGACGCCCTGCTCACGCAGCACGGCCACCTGTGGGCGGATGCCTTTCTTGATGTAAGGCGCGGCGATGTCCTGGTTGACGTCGTAGCTTAGCTTGACGCTCAGGCCCGGGTTGTCTTCTTCCAGCAGCGCGTCGAACTCTTGCTCGGCGCAGTCGGCGTTGTCGCGCAGACGCTGGATCTGGTAGCTGGTCTCGGCCCACTGACGTTGCAGCAGACGACGCTGGCCTTCGAACACGGTGTCACCGTTGAAGGTGATGTTGATCTGGCCGTTGTTGATCGGCTGACCGATCACCGACACGCAGTCGCCCAGACCGGCCGCGCTGAACTGCGCGAGGATGTCCGGGGTGGCGTCCTGACGAACCTGGATGACCGCACCCAGCTCTTCGTTGAACAGGATCGCAGCGATTTCTGCCGAGTTTTCGGCAACGCTGTCCAGGTTCAGGCTCAGACCGCAGTGACCGGCGAAGGCCATTTCCACCACGGAGGTCAGCAGACCACCGTCGGAACGGTCGTGGTAAGCCAGCAGGTGACCGTCGGCGTTGAGGCCCTGAATGACAGCGAAGAAGGCTTTCAGGTCTTCGGCGTCATCGACGTCCGGCGCCTGCTTGCCGAGCTTGCCGTGTACCTGAGCAAGGATCGAGGCACCCATGCGGTTCTGGCCGCGACCGAGGTCGATCAGGATCAGGTCGGTGGTGCCCTTGTCCATGCGCAGTTCCGGCGTCAGGGTCTGACGCACGTCAGCCACTGGGGCGAAACCGGTCACGATCAGCGACATCGGCGAGGTCACGGTTTTTTCTTCGCCGTTGTCGTTCCAGCGGGTGGCCATGGACATCGAGTCCTTGCCCACCGGGATGGTGATGCCCAGCTCAGGGCACAGTTCCATACCGACCGCTTTCACGGTGTCGTACAGACGTGCGTCTTCACCCGGGTGACCGGCGGCGGACATCCAGTTCGCCGACAGTTTGATGTCGGAGATCTTGTTGATGCGCGAAGCGGCGATGTTGGTCAGGGTTTCGCCAATGGCCATGCGGCCCGACGCCGGGGCGTCCAGCAGTGCCAGCGGCGTACGCTCGCCCATTGCCATCGCTTCACCGGTGTAAACGTCGAAGCTGGTAGCGGTGACGGCCACGTCGGCCACCGGAACCTGCCATGGGCCAACCATCTGGTCACGGGCCACGAGGCCGGTGATGGTGCGGTCGCCAATGGTGATCAGGAAGCTCTTGCTCGCCACGGCCGGGTGATGCAGAACGCGTTCGATGGACTCGGTGATGTCGAGGTTCGACGGATCGAAGTCATCGCCCAGTTCTGCTTCACGAACCACCGAACGGTGCATGCGCGGGGCCTTGCCCAGCAACACTTCCAGCGGCATGTCCACCGGGTTGTTGCCGAAGTGGCTGTCGGTCACGGTCAGTTGCGGCTCGGCAGTGGCTTCGCCGACCACGGCGAACGGGCAGCGCTCACGTTCGCAGATCGCCTTGAAGCGCTCGAAGTCGGCCGGGCCGACCGCCAGAACGTAACGTTCCTGGGATTCGTTGGACCAGATTTCGTGCGGGGCCATGCCCGGCTCGTCGTTGGGAATGTTGCGCAGTTCGAAACGGCCACCGCGGTCGCCGTCGTTGACCAGTTCCGGGAAGGCGTTGGACAGACCGCCCGCACCCACGTCGTGGATGAAGCTGATCGGGTTCTTGTCGCCCAGCTGCCAGCAACGGTCGATGACTTCCTGGCAACGACGCTCCATCTCAGGGTTTTCACGCTGAACGGAAGCGAAGTCCAGATCCGCCGAGCTCGTGCCGGTGGCCATGGAGGAAGCGGCGCCGCCGCCCAGACCGATCAGCATCGCCGGGCCGCCGAGGACGATCAGCTTGGAGCCGACCACGATCTCGCCTTTCTTGACGTGTTCTTCGCGGATGTTGCCCATGCCGCCAGCCAGCATGATCGGCTTGTGGTAACCACGAACTTCGTCGCCGTGCGGGGTGGTGATCGACTGTTCGAAGGTACGGAAGTAGCCGGTCAGGGCCGGACGGCCGAATTCGTTGTTGAACGCGGCGCCGCCGAGCGGGCCCTCGATCATGATGTCCAGCGCGGTGACGATGCGCTCAGGCTTGCCGTACGGCACTTCCCACGGCTGTTCGAAGCCCGGGATCTGCAGGTTGGACACGGTGAAACCGGTCAGGCCGGCCTTTGGCTTGGCGCCACGACCGGTTGCACCTTCGTCGCGGATCTCGCCACCGGAACCTGTGGAGGCGCCCGGGAACGGGGCAATCGCCGTCGGGTGGTTGTGGGTCTCGACCTTCATCAGAATGTGCACCGGCTCTTGCACCGCGCCGTACTGGCGGGTTTCCGGATCCGGGAAGAAGCGGCCGGCGACGTTGCCGACGATCACCGAAGCGTTGTCCTTATAAGCGGACAGCACGCCTTCGCTGTGCATCTGATAGGTGTTCTTGATCATGCCGAACAGGCTTTTTTCCTGGCTCTGGCCGTCAATATCCCAACTGGCGTTGAAGATCTTGTGGCGGCAGTGCTCGGAGTTGGCCTGGGCGAACATCATCAGTTCGATGTCGTGCGGGTTGCGCTTGAGGCCGTTGAAGGCGTTGACCAGGTAGTCGATCTCGTCTTCGGCCAGGGCCAGGCCCAGCTCGGTGTTGGCCTTTTCCAGCGCGGCGCGGCCGCCACCGAGGATGTCGATCGCGGTCAGCGGCTTCGGCTCGGCGTGGCTGAACAGACCGGCGGCCTGCTCCAGATTGCCCAGCACGATCTGGGTCATGCGGTCATGCAGCACGTCGGCGATTTGCTGGGCTTCGGTGTCGCTGAACTGACCGGCCACGTAGAACGCGATACCGCGCTCCAGGCGCTGGATCTTGCTCAGGCCGCAGTTGCGGGCGATGTCGCTGGCCTTGCTCGACCATGGCGAGATGGTGCCGAAACGCGGCAACACCAGAAACAGACGGCCGGTCGGCTCTTGTACCGGAACGCTTGGGCCGTACTTCAGAAGGCGCGCAAGCACCTGCTGTTCGTCGCCGGTCAGGACGCCGGTGACTTCGGCGAAGTGAGCGAATTCAGCATACAGGCCACTGACAGCTGGAACCTTCTGGCTCAGTTGCTCAAGGAGTTTGCTGTGGCGAAAGGCAGAAAGGGCAGGAGCGCCGCGCAGGATCAACATCTTCGGGACAGCCTCGGGAAGGGGTGTGCTTTGAGGCCGTGCATTCTAGCCTAAACCGCCCTCAACATCACCCGAAACGCTACGCACGGTTGCACTCGGATATCAATCTGTGTTTCTGCCTTTGAAGTCAGATTTAACGGGGGTCTGACGCAGGCTTATTTTTACTGTAACAAAATGCCGTCGAGCCCCATTCCTGCGGGGTTTCGGCCAGTTTTGTGATCTCTAGCAGACAAGCCCTTCACTGTCGAGATATGGCGCCCGTGGCCGTTTGCGTATACTGCGCAGATGTTTTTCCCAACGGCTTTGCGTCCGCGGTACGCCAAATGGCTGATCGCAACCGGACTCTTCCTGATGCTCGGTGGCTGTGTTGATAAACCCAACACACTCGAGCGCGTAAAGGAGGATGGTGTGCTGCGGGTGATTACCCGTAACAGCCCCGCCACCTACTTTCAGGATCGCAGCGGTGAAACCGGCTTCGAATACGAGCTGGTGAAGCGCTTCGCCGACGATTTGGGGGTCGAGTTGAAGATCGAGACCGCCGACAACCTCGACGACCTGTTCAACCAGATCGGCAAGCCGAACGGCCCGGTGCTGGCGGCGGCCGGCCTGGTCAGCAGTGAAGATCGCAAGAAGCAGGTGCGGTTCTCCCACTCCTACCTCGAAGTCACCCCGCAGATCATCTACCGCAACGGCCAGTCTCGCCCGACCGATCCCGGCGATCTGGTCGGCAAGAAGATCATGGTGCTCAAGGGCAGCACTCACGCCGAACAACTGGCCGAGCTGAAAAAGAAATTTCCCGGCATCGAGTACGAAGAATCCGACGCCGTTGAAGTGGTCGACCTGTTGCGCATGGTCGATGAAGGCCAGATCGACCTGACCTTGGTCGACTCCAACGAAGTGGCGATGAACCAGGTGTATTTCACCAATATCCGCGTAGCCTTCGACCTCGGCGATGCACGCAGCCAGAGCTGGGCGGTGGCCGCCGGCGAAGACAACAGCCTGCTCAACGAGATCAACGCGTATCTGGACAAAGTACAGAAGAACGGCACCCTGCAACGCCTGAAGGACCGTTACTACGGCCACGTCGATGTCCTCGGCTACATGGGCGCGACCACCTTCGCCCAGCATTTGCAGCAGCGCCTGCCCAAATACGAACAGCACTTCAAGACCTACGCCAAGAAAGAGAAAGTCGACTGGCGCCTGCTCGCGGCCATCGGCTATCAGGAATCGCTGTGGCAACCGGCCGTCACCTCGAAAACCGGCGTGCGCGGCTTGATGATGCTGACCCAGAACACCGCCCAGGCCATGGGTGTGTCAAACCGTCTCGATCCCAAGCAAAGCATCATGGGCGGCGCCAAGTACCTGGCCTACATGAAGGATCAGCTCGACGATTCGATTCAGGAGCCGGACCGCACCTGGTTCGCGCTGGCGGCTTACAACGTCGGCAGCGGCCACCTCGATGACGCGCGCAAACTGGCGTCCCGCGAAGGTCTGAACCCGGACAAATGGCTGGACGTGAAGAAGATGCTGCCACGCCTGTCGCAAAAGCAGTGGTACAGCAAAACCCGCTACGGCTACGCCAGGGGCGGCGAGCCGGTGCATTTCGTGGCGAACATCCGTCGCTACTACGACATCCTGACCTGGGTGACCCAGCCGCAGCTTGAAGGCGATCAGGTGGCTGAAGGCAATCTGCACGTGCCAGGGATCGACAAATCCAAACCGGCGCAAGAGCCTGCCCCGCTTTAACCAACACCCCAAATCAATTGTAGGAGTGAGCCTGCTCGCGATAGCGGTGTGTCAGCCAACCTGATGTTGTCTGACACACCGCTATCGCGAGCAGGCTCATTCCTACAGGGGTTTGTGTTGTTGCTTAGTGCTTGGCGGCAGCCAGAATCAGCGCTTTCATCTCGGACACTGCCGACTTGAAGCCCACGAACAACGCATGCGCCACCAACGCATGGCCGATGTTCAGTTCGTTGATGCCCTTGATCGCCGCCACGGCTTCGACGTTGTGGTAGTGCAGGCCATGCCCGGCGTTGACGATCAGGCCTTGGGCCAGACCGAACGCCACGCCGTCCGCCACACGCTTGAGCTCTTCGGCGACTTCGGTCGGAGTCTCGGCATCAGCGTAACGCCCGGTGTGCAGCTCGATGGACGGTGCGCCGACGCGCTTGGACGCGGCGATCTGCCGCTCGTCGGCATCGATGAACAGCGACACTTCGCTGCCGATCTTCGACAGGCGCTCGACCGCCGCCTTGATGCGCTCTTCCTGCCCCGCTACATCCAGACCGCCTTCAGTGGTCAGTTCCTGACGGGTTTCCGGCACCAGGCAGATGTGCGCCGGGCGGATACGCTCGGCGAACGCCATCATTTCTTCGGTGACGCCCATTTCGAAGTTCATGCGGGTCTGCAGCACGTCCTTGAGCAGCAGCACGTCGCGCTCCTGAATGTGCCGACGGTCTTCGCGCAGGTGCACGGTAATGCCGTCGGCACCCGCCTCTTCCGCGTCCAGCGCCGCCTTGACCGGATCCGGATAGCGCGTGCCACGGGCCTGACGCAGGGTGGCGACGTGGTCGATGTTCACGCCAAGAAGAATGCGATTGCTGGTGGTCACGGATGCGCTCCTGAAGGGAAAGATTCGGCGCACAGCATATCAGGGCTTGCGAAATAGCTCGCGGCTGACGAGGGGGCGACCACCCAGATGAACGGCCAGTGCCTGACGCATCAGACGCTTGGCCGCCGACAGCGCGCCGGGAGCTGTCCAATCGGCTTCGGCCATGGCCAGTAATTCAACGCCGTTGAACAAGCCCGGTTGCAGCAGGTAGACGCGCTCAAGTCCGGCATCCACTTGCAGGCGATAGAGACCGTCCGGGGCGACGGGTTCGCTGTGGATGTCGGTGTTCAGGGAGAAGCCATAGCCGAGATCGTCCAGCAAGCGCCATTCGAAGGAACGCAGCAGCGGTTCCAATGGCCGACCTTCGGCCAGGGCCAGCAGCGTCGCGGCGTAATGATCGAACACCGCCGGGTGCGGATCTTCGGCGGGCAGCAGGCGGATCAGCAGTTCATTGAGATAGAGGCCGCTGAACAGCGCCTCACCGACCATCCAGGTCGCGTTACCGGCACTTTCCATGCGCCCGACATTCTTCAGCTCACCCTTGCCACGAAACTCCACTTCCAGCGGCACGAACGGTCGCGCCAGCGTCCCGGCCTTGCCCCGCGCACTGCGCAACACCGCCCGCAGCCGACCTTGCGGCGTGAGGAAGTCGACCAGCGCGCTGGTTTCGCGGTAGGCACGCGAATGCAGGACGTAGGCGAGTTGGGCCGGAGGTGGGGTTTGCGACATGAACGTTTTTCCCAGTCGGGATTGCAAAAAAAGATCGCAGCCTTCGGCAGCTCCTACAGGTGTAAACAAGACATTGTAGGAGCTGCCGAAGGCTGCGATCTTTTGATCTTCGAATCGCTTACAGGTCGCCGTAACCCAGCGAACGCAGCGCACGCTCGTCGTCGGACCAGCCGCCCTTCACCTTGACCCACAGGTTGAGCATGATCTTGGAGTCGAACAGCAGCTCCATGTCCTTGCGCGCTTCGGTGCCGATGCGCTTGATGCGCTCGCCCTTGTCGCCAATGATGATCTTCTTCTGACCGTCACGCTCGACGAGGATCAGCGCGTGAATATGCAAGGTCTTGCCCTGCTGCTTGAACTCTTCGATCTCGACGGTGATCTGGTACGGCAGCTCGGCGCCCATCTGGCGCATGATTTTCTCGCGTACCAGTTCAGCCGCGAGGAAACGGCTGCTGCGGTCGGTGATCTGGTCTTCCGGGAAGAAGTGATCATTCTCCGGCAAATGATCAGCGATGACCTTTTCCAGTGCTTCGAGGTTGTGCCCGTGCTGCGCCGAAATCGGGATGATCTGCGCGTTCGGCAGCTGTTCCTGCAACCACGACAGGTGCGGCATCAGCTCGGCCTTGTCTTCGATGCGGTCGGTCTTGTTCAGCGCGACGATCAGCGGGCCGGTCACGTACTGCACGCGCTCCAGGACCATCTGGTCTTCTTCGGTCCACTTGGTGCGGTCGACCACGAAGATCACCACGTCGACATCTTTCAACGCCGCCGAAGCGGTCTTGTTCATGTAGCGGTTCAGGGCCTTTTCGCCACCCTTGTGCATGCCGGGGGTGTCGACGTAGATCGCCTGCACGTCACCCTCGGTCTTGATCCCGAGCATGTTGTGGCGGGTGGTCTGCGGCTTGCGCGAGGTAATCGCCAGCTTCTGCCCCAGAATGTGGTTCAGCAGCGTGGACTTGCCCACGTTGGGACGGCCGACGATGGCAACGTAGCCACAGCGAGTTGCGTTTGTATCAGTCATTGCCATTCTCCACGCCCAGGGCAATCAGTGCTGCGGCGGCCGCTACCTGTTCGGCAATACGACGGCTTACACCCTGACCTCGGCTTTTTTCATTCAGTAAAACCACTTCGCACTCGACGAAGAAGGTACGGCAGTGCGGTTCGCCCTGGATATCCACCACTTCGTAGCGTGGCAGTTCGCAACCGCGCGATTGCAGGTGTTCCTGCAAACGGGTTTTGGGATCCTTGTTGGTGTCGACCAGCGTCAGGCCTTCGAACTCGCCGGCCAGCCAGGCCAGTACGCGTTCGCGGGCGACGTCCATGCCGGCATCGAGGTAGATCGCACCGATCAACGCTTCGAGGGCATCAGCCAGAATCGACTCGCGACGGAAGCCGCCGCTTTTCAGTTCGCCCGACCCCAGACGCAGGTAATCACCCAGGTCGAAACCACGGGCCAGCACGGCCAGTGTCTCACCCTTGACCAGGCGTGCGCGCAAACGCGACAACTGGCCTTCGCGGGCCAGCGGGAAGCGATCGAACAACGCCTCGCCGGCAACAAAGTTGAGGATGGCATCGCCGAGGAATTCCAGGCGTTCGTTGTTACGCCCGGCAAAGCTGCGGTGCGTGAGGGCCAGCAGCATCAGCTCCTGATCCTTGAAGGTGTAACCGAGCTGGCGCTCGAGACGGCTTAGAGAAACGCTCACGGTTTACCCACGCTGAGTTCGTGGCTGGATTCCACCGCCATCGCCGGGATACGGCGCAGGCCTGGGACAATTAACGCTGTGTTCAAAAATGACGTCCTGAGTATCGTGGCTTCATGCCCTGGCGCCGATTTGTGTCGACTCCAGAAATGCATTCGGCGCTGTGGTCAACAGCGCCGTGATTGTTTACTTGATCAGGCCAACCCGCGAGAAATTCGGCAGGTGGCTGAGTTTCGGTTCCGGCCAGCTCATCCAGACAGCGAAGGCTTTACCGACGATGTTCTGATCGGGAACCATGCCCAGCAGATCCTTGGGAATGTTCGGGTCATCCCAATAGCGACTGTCGTTGGAGTTGTCGCGGTTGTCGCCCATCATGAAGTAATGGCCGGCCGGCACGGTCCAGGTATGGTCCGGGGTGGCGCGGTAGCGGCTCATTTCCTTGCGGATCAGGTGCTCGGCAGCGCCGAGTTTTTCCTTGTAGAGCTCAGCACTGCCCAGCGTGCCCGGCTCGGAACCGACCAGTTGCTCGGCAATCGATTCGCCATTGACCAACAGACGCTTGTCGGCGGTGTAACGCACCGTGTCGCCCGGCAGGCCGACTACACGCTTGATGTAGTTGACGTTCGGGTCGCTCGGGTAGCGGAACACCATCACATCGCCACGCTGCGGATCACCGACTTCGATGATTTTCTTGTCGATCACCGGCAGGCGGATCCCGTAAGAAAACTTGTTCACCAGAATGAAGTCGCCGACATCCAGGGTCGGCTTCATCGAGCCGGACGGAATCTGGAACGGTTCCACCAGGAACGAACGCAGCACCAGCACGATGAACAGCACCGGAAAGAACGACTTGCCGTACTCAACCAGCAACGGCTCTTTGTTCAGTTTCTCGACCACCACGGCTTCGGGCTGGCTGACACTGCCTTGATAAGAGGCAATGGCAGCACGCCGACGCGGCGCCAGGAACAGCAGATCGAGCAACGCCAACAGGCCGCAGACGAACACGGCGATGACCAGCAACAGCGGGAAATTTAGTGACATAGGACCTGACTATTCCAACCTGAGCACGGCAAGGAAGGCTTCTTGTGGAATTTCCACGTTGCCGACCTGCTTCATGCGTTTCTTACCGGCCTTCTGCTTTTCCAACAGTTTTTTCTTACGGCTTACGTCACCGCCGTAGCATTTGGCCAATACGTTCTTTCTGAGTGCCTTGACGGTTGTCCGGGCAACGATCTGACCGCCAATGGCAGCCTGGATCGCCACGTCGAACATCTGACGAGGAATCAGTTCTTTCATCTTCTCGGTCAACTGGCGACCTTTGAAGTGCGAATTGTCGCGGTGCACGATCAACGCCAGGGCGTCGACCTTGTCACCGTTGATCAGCACGTCCAGTTTCACCAGATTAGCCGATTGGTAACGATCGAAATGGTAATCCAGCGAAGCATAGCCGCGGCTGGTGGATTTGAGGCGGTCGAAGAAGTCCAGGACCACTTCGTTCATCGGCAGGTCGTAAGTGACCTGCACCTGATTGCCGAGGAACAGCATGTCGACCTGCACACCGCGTTTCTCGATGCACAGGGTGATGACGTTGCCCAGGTGTTCCTGCGGAACCAGGATGTTGGCACGCACGATGGGCTCGCGCATGTCTTCGATGGCCGACACATCCGGAAGCTTGGATGGGTTGTCGACGTAAATCGTTTCACCGGTTTTCAGCACCAGTTCGAAAATCACCGTTGGCGCGGTGGTGATCAGGTCCAGGTCGTATTCGCGCTCCAGGCGCTCCTGGATGATCTCCATGTGCAGCATGCCGAGGAACCCGCAACGGAAGCCGAAGCCCAGTGCGTCGGAGCTTTCCGGGGTGTACTGCAGCGACGAGTCGTTCAGGGTCAGTTTCTGCAGCGCTTCGCGGAAGTCCTCGAAGTCGTCGGAGCTGACCGGGAACAGACCGGCGTAAACCTGTGGCTGGATGCGTTTGAAGCCAGGCAGCACTTCAACGTCCGGGGTCGAGCTCAGGGTCAGGGTGTCACCGACCGGTGCACCGTGAATGTCCTTGATGCTGGCGATGATGAAGCCCACTTCGCCGGCCTTCAGGTCTGCGGTGGCGGTATGTTTCGGGTTGAACACACCGACGCTGTCGACCAGGTGGATCTTGCCGGTGGACTTGACCAGGATCTTGTCGCCCTTCTTCACGCGGCCATGACGCACGCGTACCAGGGAGACAACGCCCAGGTAGTTGTCGAACCAGGAGTCGATGATCAACGCTTGCAGCGGATCCTCGATGTTGCCGGTTGGCGCAGGAATGGTCGCGACCAGGCGCTCGAGCACTTCGTCGACGCCCAGGCCAGTCTTGGCACTGCAGGTGACGGCGTCGGTGGCGTCGATGCCGATGATCTTCTCGATCTCGTCCTTGACGCGGTCCGGTTCGGCCTGTGGCAGGTCGATCTTGTTCAGCACCGGCATGACCTCGAGGCCCTGCTCGATTGCGGTGTAGCAGTTGGCCACGGACTGGGCTTCAACACCCTGACCGGCATCGACTACCAGCAAGGCACCTTCACACGCGGCCAGGGAACGGCTGACTTCGTAGGTGAAGTCAACGTGGCCCGGGGTGTCAATGAAGTTCAGTTGGTAGGTGACGCCGTCTTTGGCTTTGTAATAGAGGGTAACGCTGTGGGCCTTGATGGTGATCCCGCGTTCGCGCTCCAGATCCATGGAATCCAGTACCTGGGCTTCCATTTCACGCTCGGCCAGGCCACCGCACATTTGGATGAAACGGTCAGCCAGCGTCGACTTGCCATGGTCAATGTGGGCGATGATGGAGAAATTGCGGATATGACTCAAATCACTCACGGATCAACACTCAAAAAGGCTGCAGGCTTGGCCCGCCGAAAAATAGCCGGGAATTGTACCTGATACACGGCGCAAGCGTCACGTTCGCCTGTCACCCGGATTGCATACGAAAACGCCCCGATCTGTCGACCGAGGCGTTTTCGAGGTTAAAGCGCTAGCAACCACGCGGCCATCAACCGGCCCGTCGCAGCAACCAGACCCCGCCCAGCGCACAGACACCGGCCGGCACCAGCACCGCGAACAGCGGCGAGAAGCCGAATACCAGGCTCGATGGGCCGAGCAAATCCTGGACGATGCGGAAGGTGAAGCCCACCAGCACACCGGTGAACACCCGCTGACCGAGGGTCACCGAGCGCAAAGGACCGAAGATGAAGGAGATCGCCATCAGCACCAGCGCGGCGGTGACCAGCGGCTGCAACACCTTGACCCAAAATGCCAGCCAGTAGCGGCCGTTGCTCAGGCCCTGGTCCGCCAGATAGTGGATGTAGCCCCACAGACCGGAAATCGACAGCGCCTCGGGGGCCATCACTACCGTGTTGAGCAGTTGCGGGCTCAGCGACACGTCCCACTGCTCGCTCGGCGCGTTCAATACTTCGGTGCTGCGTTCATGGAACACCGTGGTAGTCACGTCGGAAAGCAGCCAGCGGTTGCCGTCGAACTCCGCACGCTTGGCGAAACTGGAGCTCAGCAGGTGGCGTTCCTTGTCGAAGTGATAGCGGGTCACGCCATACAACAGGCCGTCGGGTTGCACGGCGTTGATATGGATGAACTCCTCGCCCTGACGGTGCCACATGCCATGCTTGGCGCTCTGCGCGTCACCGCTGCCTTGTGCCAGCGAGCGATTGGCCTGGGCCATGCTTTCGGTGGCCGGGGCCACGTACTCGCCGATCAGCACGCCGGCCAGCATCAGTACCAGCATCGGTTTCATGACCGCCCAGACGATACGTCCGATGGACACGCCAGCGGCCCGCATGACGGTCAGCTCGCTGCTGCTGGCCAGACTGCCGAGGCCGATCAGACAGCCGATCAGCGCGGCCATCGGCAGCATTTCATAGAGGCGACGTGGCGCGGTGAGGACGACGAAGCTCAGAACGTCTGTCAGCGTGTAGGTATCGCTGACGTCACTCATCTCGTCGATAAAGGCAAACAGGGTCGCCAGACCCAGAATGATCGCCAGCACGGCGATGATCGCCACGAATACGCTGCTGCCGATGTAGCGGTCGAGTTTAACCACGGGCCACCTCCAGCGCAGCGCTGCGACGGCTGGCCAGCTTCAGGCGCAACGGCTCCCAGTACAGCAGCCCCAGACCAATGACCAGGAAGATCCCGTGCACCCACCACAGGCCAAGGGCCGGCGGGATCTTGCCTTTTTCGAGGGCGCCGCGGGCGGCAATCAGGATGGTCAGATAAGCCATATAAAGAAGAATCGCCGGCAGCAGCTTCAGGAAACGCCCCTGACGCGGGTTGACCCGCGACAGCGGCACCGCCATCAGAGTCACGATGAATACCAGCAACGGCAACGAAATACGCCATTGCAGTTCAGCCTTGGAACGCTCGTCGTCGTTGCTCAGCAAGGTCGATGTCGGCATCGCGTCACGGTCGGTGACTTCGTCGCTGGCATCGGGCTTGGGCAGCAATACGCCATAGGTGTCGTATTTGATCGCACGGTAATCGGCCTGGCCTGGGCTACCGTCATAACGATAGCCATTGTGCAGGATCAGGTAGCGATTGCCGTCCGAGTGAATCTCCTGACGACCATTCTCGGCCACCAGCACGGAAATCCCGCGGTCTTTCTGATTGGCCCCCAGGTTCTTCTGCGAGATGAACACGCCGCTGAGGTTGACACGATCATCGGTCAGGGTTTCGGTGTAGGTCACCCGGGTACCGTCACGCAGGGCCTGGAAGCGGCCGGGTTCGAGGGTATCGAACTCGGTCAGGGCGTCCTGCTTGTTCAGCAGCAGCTGGAACTGATTGGCGCCCTGCGGGGCCAGGCTCAGGCTCAACCACGCCACCACCAGCGCGACCAGCGTCGCCGGAAACAGGGTCATGCGCAGCAGACGCTGCTGACTCATGCCGGTGGCCGAAAGCACGGTCATTTCGCTTTCGAGGTACAACCGGCCGTAAGCCAGCAGGATCCCGAGAAACAGACCCAGCGGCAGGATCAGTTGCATGAACCCCGGCAGACGGTAACCCATGATCAGGAACAGCGATCCCGGATCGAGTTGGCCCGCAGCAGCCTGGGCAAGGTATTTGATGAAGCGACCGCTCATGATGATGACCAATAGCACGGCGCTGACGGCGCTCAGGGTCAACATCACTTCACGGGACAGATAACGGAAGACGATCAAACCAGACACTCCAGGGTTGTCAGGCTAAGGCGGCCAAACAAGCAAACGTCTCGACCGGCCCGCAAGGCAGAGCCGTCGAAAAAAGATGCGGCATTATCCTGTGATTGAGGGCGCCTGTCACTGCGCACACTCACCCAAGCGTGCAATCGGTTGAAGATCGTGCCGCCGAGGGTTGTCAGGCGCAGGGAGCGAGGTTCAAACTGCCGCCTTTGTCGCAGGCACTGGCCTGCGTCTCTTCTATCTATAAGCAGGCGACTGCGGACACCGTCGAACGCCTGCGTGTTGACCATTCATTCAGGGATCCGGACATGGAACTGGTTGTAAAAAGCGTTAGCCCAGAAACGTTGAAAACCGCCACCCTGGTGGTTGCCGTCGGCGAAGGCCGCAAACTCGGCGTTGCCGCCAAACAGGTCGACGAATTGAGCGGCGGCGCGATCAGCGCCGTACTCAAGCGTGGCGACCTGGCCGGCAAGGTCGGTCAGAGCCTGCTGCTGCACAGCCTGCCGAACCTGAAAGCCGAACGCGTGCTGCTGGTCGGCGTGGGCAAGGATGAAGAACTGGGCGACCGTCCGTTCCGCAAAATCGTTGCCGGCATCCTCAACACGCTCAAAGGCCTGGGTGGCAGCGATGCCGTGCTGGCCCTGGATGAAATCATCGTCAAGAATCGCGACAGCTACGGCAAAACCCGTCTGCTGGCCGAAACCCTGGTAGACGGCGAATACACCTTCGACCAGTTCAAGAGCCAGAAAGCCGAACCGCGCGCCCTGAAGAAAGTCACCCTGCTGACCATCAAGGCCGCTCAGGCCGAAGTGCAGCGCGCGGTGAACCACGCCACGGCAATCGCCAACGGCATGGCCTTCACCCGCACGCTGGGCAACCTGCCGCCGAATATCTGCCACCCGACCTTCCTCGGCGAGCAAGCCAAGAACCTCGGCAAAGAGTTCAAGGATCTGAAAGTCGAAGTGCTCGACGAGAAGAAGATCAAATCCCTGGGCATGGGCTCGTTCTACGCCGTCGGCCAGGGCAGCGCCCAGCCGCCGCGCCTGATCGTCATGCAGTACAACGGTGGCAAGAAGTCCGAGAAGCCTTACGCGCTGGTCGGCAAAGGCATCACCTTCGACACCGGCGGCATCAGTCTGAAGCCAGGCGCCGGCATGGACGAAATGAAATACGACATGGGCGGCGCGGCCTCCGTGTTCGGTACCCTGCGTGCCGTGCTTGAGCTGAAACTGCCGATCAACCTGGTGTGCATCCTCGCCTGCGCCGAAAACATGCCGAGCGGCACCGCTTCGCGCCCGGGCGACATCGTCACTACCATGAGCGGCCAGACCGTGGAAATCCTCAACACCGACGCCGAAGGCCGCCTGGTGCTGTGCGACGCCCTGACCTACTCCGAGCGCTTCAAGCCGCAAGCGGTGATCGACATCGCCACCCTGACCGGCGCCTGCGTCGTGGCACTGGGTGCACACACTTCCGGCCTGCTGGGCAACAACGACGAACTGATCGAGCAACTGCTCAGCGCCGGCAAGGCGGCTGACGACCGCGCCTGGCAACTGCCGCTGTTCGACGAATACCAGGAGCAACTGGACAGTCCGTTCGCCGACATCGCCAACATCGGCGGGCCGAAGGCCGGCACCATCACCGCCGCGTGCTTCCTGTCGCGCTTCACCAAGAACCTGAACTGGGCGCACTTGGACATCGCGGGCACTGCCTGGACCAGTGGCGGCAAGGACAAGGGCGCCACCGGCCGTCCGGTTCCGCTGCTGACCCAATACCTGCTGGACCGCGCCAAAGCCTGAAACCGATGAACCTGAACGGCGCTGCTATCCGGCGGCGCCGTTCAAGGCTCAGGAACCGCAATGACCAAAGTCGACTTTTATATCCTGCCCAGCGCCGATCCTTCGGCTCGCCTGGACTTTGCCTGCAAGCTCACCGAGAAAGCCTGGCGCATGGGCCACCGCATCTACCTGCATTGCAGCGATGTAGCCCAGCGTGACGATCTTGATGCGCGTCTGTGGGCGTTCAAGGGCGAAACCTTCGTGCCTCACGGCCCTGCCGACAGCGAACCGGACGGCTTGATCGTGCTGGGGGTGGGCGCTGATTGTGGCGCGCACCAGGATCTGCTGGTCAACCTCGACCTGAAAGTCCCGGCCTTTGCCAACAAATTCGCCCGCGTGGCGGAAGTGGTGGTGGAAGATCCGACGATTCGCGCGGCGGCACGGGAGAGTTTCCGTTTCTACCGCGAACAGGGCTATCCTCTGCAAGATCACCGTTTACAGCGACTCTGAGTACGCCGATGGACACTCCAAAACCGCTGCAAAAGCCTGCGCACCTGCTGGACGATCTCGAATCGATCCGTCAGTTGCTCGGCGATGACAACCTGCAACCGCCACTGCTGACCGACACGGTCGATGAAGGCGAACAGGAACAGATTCCGATGTTGTTCGAGGCCGTCGACGCCACGCCGCCCGCCATCGAACCGCCACCCGCGTCGCCCCCTATACCTGCGGCGCAACCTGCTGCAGCGCCTGTGGATAAAGGCCCGGACGCCCTGCTGCACCTGGACAGCGAACTGCGCGCCGCCGCGCAATTGATCATGCAGGACGTGATCGACGACTTCGCGCCGCACATCGAAACCGAAATCAAACGCCGCCTCGAGGCGCGAATGGAGCGGTTGCTCAGCCAATACGAATAATGTCCCCTGTAGGAGCTGCCGAAGGCTGCGATCTTTTGATCTTGTTTTTTAAAAAGCAACATCAAAAGATCGCAGCCTTCGGCAGCTCCTACAGAAAGCTTTCTCCATCCGGCCCGCCCCGCTCGCCCTCGGCCCCATGCCCCGCTATACTTCCCGGCTTTTCCTGAACAAATGCCAATAGGGTCCCGCCGCGCATGGATAAGACCTACCAGCCGCACGCCATTGAAACTTCCTGGTACAACACCTGGGAGTCCGAGAACTATTTCGCACCGCAAGGCGCGGGCGATTCCTACACCATCATGATCCCGCCGCCGAACGTCACCGGCAGCCTGCACATGGGTCACGGTTTCAACAACGCGATCATGGACGCCCTGATCCGTTTCCGCCGCATGCAGGGTCGCAACACCCTGTGGCAGCCAGGCACCGACCACGCCGGTATCGCCACGCAGATGCTGGTGGAGCGTCAATTGGAAGCCACCGGCCAGAACCGTCATGACCTGGGTCGCGAGAAATTCCTCGAAAAAGTCTGGGAGTGGAAGGATCAGTCCGGCGGCAACATCAGCCGTCAGATCCGCCGCCTCGGCTCGTCCGTGGACTGGAGCCGCGAGCGCTTCACCATGGACGACGGCCTCTCGGAAGCGGTCAAGGAAGCGTTCGTACGCCTGCACGAAGACGGCCTGATCTACCGCGGCAAGCGTCTGGTCAACTGGGACACCAAGTTGCACACGGCGATTTCCGACCTCGAAGTGGAAAACCACGACGAGAAAGGGTTCCTGTGGAACCTCAAATACCCGCTGGCCGACGGCGCGAAAACCGCTGAAGGCAACGATTTCCTGATCGTCGCGACCACACGTCCGGAAACCATGCTCGGCGATTCCGCCGTGGCCGTTAACCCGAACGATGAGCGCTACAAAGCCTTGATCGGCAAGTTTGTCGAGCTGCCACTGGTTGGCCGCCGCATCCCGATCATCGCCGACGATTACTGCGATCCTGAATTCGGCACCGGCTGCGTGAAAATCACCCCGGCCCACGATTTCAACGACTACGAAGTCGGCAAACGCCACAACCTGCCGCTGCTGAACATCTTCGACAAGAACGCCAATGTGCTGCCAGCCGCCCAGGTGTTCAACCTCGACGGCACGCTGAACGACAGCATCGACGGCAAGATCCCGGCTGAATACGCCGGCCTTGAGCGTTTCGAAGCGCGCAAGCAGATCGTGGCTGCGTTCGACGCCGCCGGCCTGCTGGTCAGCGTCGACGATCACAACCTGAAAGTGCCGAAAGGCGACCGCTCCGGCACCATTATCGAACCGTGGCTGACCGACCAGTGGTACGTGTCGACCAAGCCTTTGGCTGAGCCGGCGATTGCTGCCGTTGAAGACGGCCGTATCCAGTTCGTGCCGAAGCAGTACGAAAACATGTACTTCTCGTGGATGCGCGACATCCAGGACTGGTGCATCAGCCGTCAGCTGTGGTGGGGCCACCGGATTCCGGCCTGGTACGACGAGTCGGGCAAGGTCTACGTCGGTCGCGACGAAGCCGAAGTGCGCGCCAAGCACAACCTCGGCCCGGACGTTGCATTGCAACAAGACAACGACGTGCTCGACACCTGGTTCAGTTCGGGCCTGTGGACGTTCTCCACCCTGGGCTGGCCGGAAAAGACCGAGTTCCTGAAGAAATTCCACTCCACCGACGTGCTGGTCACCGGTTTCGACATCATTTTCTTCTGGGTTGCCCGGATGATCATGCTGACGATGCACCTGATCAAGAACGAGGACGGCACGCCGCAGGTTCCATTCAAGACCGTTTACGTGCACGGTCTGGTGCGTGATGGCCAGGGCCAGAAGATGTCCAAGTCCAAGGGCAACGTCCTTGACCCGCTGGACATCATCGACGGTATCGAGCTGGAAGAACTGGTGCGCAAGCGCACCTCCGGCCTGATGCAGCCGAAACTGGCGAAGAAGATCGAGAAGCAGACCCGCGACGAGTTCGCTGACGGCATCGCCAGCTATGGCACCGACGCCCTGCGCTTCACGTTCTGCTCGCTGGCCTCCACCGGTCGTGACATCAAGTTCGACATGGGCCGCGTTGAAGGCTATCGCAACTTCTGCAACAAGATCTGGAACGCCGCGCGTTATGTTCTGGACAAGGGCGAAGACTGCGGCCAGAACGGCGAAGCCTACGAGCTGTCGCTGGCGGATCGCTGGATCATCTCGCAGCTGCAACGCACCGAAGCCGAAGTGACCCGTCAACTGGATCAGTTCCGTTTCGACCTCGCCGCGCAAGCGCTGTACGAGTTCATCTGGAACCAGTACTGCGACTGGTACCTGGAACTGTCCAAGCCAGTGCTGTGGGACGAGAACGCGCCGGTCGAGCGTCAGCGCGGCACCCGTCGCACACTGGTTCGCGTTCTGGAAGTGGCGTTGCGACTGGCGCACCCGTTCATGCCGTTCATCACTGAAGAAATCTGGCAGCGCATCGCGCCGCTGGCCGGCATTCAGGGCAAGACGATCATGCTGCAACCCTGGCCGGTGGCCAACGAAGAGCGCATCGATCCGGCGGCCGAAGACGACATCGAATGGCTCAAGGGCCTGATGCTCGGCACGCGTAACATCCGTGGCGAAATGAACATCGGCCCGGGCAAACCGCTGCCGATCTACCTGAAGAACGTCAGCGCTGAAGACCAGCGTCGCCTGACCGAGAACGAAGCGCTGCTGAAGAAGCTGGCGCGTCTGGAATCGATCACCGTGCTGGCGGCCGGCGAAGAAGCACCGCTGTCCGCGACCGCGCTGGTTGGCGAGATGGAAGTGCTGGTGCCAATGGCCGGCCTGATCGACAAGGGCGCTGAGCTGGCGCGTCTGGACAAGGAGATCCTGCGTCTGCAGGGCGAAGTCCAGCGGGTGGGCGGCAAGCTGTCGAACGCCGGTTTCGTTGACAAGGCCCCGGCCGAAGTCATCGAGAAGGAACGCGCCAAACTGGCCGAGGCTGAACAGGCCCTGGGCAAGCTGGCCGAGCAGCACGCGCGGATTTCGAGCCTGTAAGGGCAAGCCGCAATGAAAGAGGGAGGCCCTGGTGGCCTCCCTTTTTTATGGTTCCCGCCACCTTCCCCTACATAAATCAAAATCCCCAAGTCCAAGGTCATGGGTCACAGGTTCGGCGCATGACTCACCAATGTGGGACAATACCCGCCACTTTCAGCCATACCCGAATCGATCACACCCATGAACGCCCCCCGCACACCCAAACCTGCGCGCAAGAAGCCTGATGTCGCGACCCCGGCCAAAGCCGTCGAGCCGCGTGAAAAGGCCAGCCTGCACCCGCGCAATCGCCACCAGGGTCGCTACGACTTCCCGGCGCTGATCAAGACCACGCCGGAACTGGCGAAGTTCGTGATCACCAACCCGTACGGCAAGGAAAGCATCGACTTCGCCAGCCCCGATGCGGTGCGCGTGTTCAACCGGGCGCTGCTCAAGTCGTTCTATGGCATCCAGCATTGGGACATCCCGGCGGACTACCTCTGCCCACCGGTTCCGGGCCGCGCCGATTACGTGCACTTCCTCGCGGACCTGCTGGCGAGCATGAACGACGGCAAAGTCCCGCGCGGCGCGATCGTCAACGTGCTGGATATCGGCATGGGCGCCAACTGCGTGTATCCGCTGATCGGTAACAGCGAATACCGCTGGCACTTCCTCGGCTCGGAGATTGATCCGACCGCCGTGGCTGCCGCCAGAGCCATCGTCCAGTCCAACGACCTGAACAAGGTCATCAAGCTGCGCCAGCAGGAAAACCGCAAGCACATCCTGATCGGTTTGCTGGAGCCGGGTGAGCGCTTTGACCTGACCATGTGCAACCCGCCATTCCACGCTTCGATGGACGAAGCGACCAAGGGCAGCGAGCGCAAATGGCGCGCACTGGGCAAAGCCGACCCGAAGCGCAAGCTGCCGGTGCTGAATTTCGGTGGCCAGTCGGCGGAGCTGTGGTGTGAGGGTGGCGAAGCGCGTTTCGTGACGCAACTGATCGCCGAGAGCGCGAACTTCCAGCACAAGGTGCTGTGGTTCAGCACGCTGGTGTCGAAAGCCTCGAACCTGCCCGCCATCGAAACCGCGCTGAAGAAGGCCGGCGTGCTGGAAAGCCAGGTGGTGGAGATGTCGCAAGGGCAGAAACAGAGCCGCTTCGTGGCCTGGACCTTCCAGACCAAGTCCGAACAGCAGATCTGGCGTCGCGAGCGCTGGACGCGCTAACGCCTGCGCCGGCGAACCTGTAGGAGCTGCGGTACGCTGCGATCTTTTGATCTTGATCCTGAAGAACAAGATCAAAAGATCGCAGCCTCGTTTCACTCGACAGCTCCTACAAGGCGGCGTAACTCCTCGCCAAATCACAGGCACAAAAAAACCGTGCCCGGATCGCTCCGGTGCACGGTTTTTTTATCGCTGCGTCTTACTTGTTCACAGCGTCGGTCAGGCCTTTGGCCACAACCAGCTTGATCACTTTCTTGGCAGGGATTTCGATGGCAGCGCCAGTCGAAGGGTTACGGCCAGTGCGGGCAGGACGCTCGGTCACTTTCAGCTTGCCGATACCTGGCAAGGTGATTTCGCCGCCGTTTTCCAGCTGATCGGCAACGATTTGGCCCAGTTGGTCCAGAGCGTTACGCGCGGTGGTTTTCGGCGCGTCGATAGCTTCAGCGATGTCGGCGATCAGTTGGTCTTTAGTAAGAGCCATGTAGTGTTCCTTCCCTATCAAATTCATATGGATTGCAGAGTGCAGTGTCAGCCATCGAGCCCGATCTTCTGGATCTGGCACCCTCGGCGATAACCACGACGAGTCGGGGTTATAGATACCGAAATCAGGGTTTGGTTCGACCTGACAAATGCTGAATGCACGCTTAACGCTGTGACTTCGCGTAAGACCGGGCAAAACTAGCACAGAGACGGGGAAATATCCGCCTCTAGCTACCCATTTGGTCAGCTTTATTGCTCTAAATCGGTAAAAAACTGCACAAGGCCGGGCGTTTGCCCCGGATTTGCCCTTCCACCCCCTGTTTACGCGGCCGCCGGCCACAATTTTCTGCTGCATCCTAATCATGCAGGAGCTGCCGAAGGCTGCGATCTTTTGACGTTGATTTTTTAAAAGCCAGATCAAAAGATCGCAGCCTTCGGCAGCGCGACAGGGGGACGGTTGCATCGTCCCAGGTGGAGAATCGGGTACACTGGGCGCTTTTTCGGGGGAGTCTGCCCTCCTCCCTTCCAACAGCCGAGAAGCCCATGCCGATCCGTCATTGCATCGTCCACCTGATCGACAAAAAACCCGACGGCACGCCCGCAGTTCTGCACGCCCGTGACTCTGAACTGGCTGAGTCCGCGGCCATCGAGAACATGCTCGCCGACCTCAACGAGAGCTATAACGCCAAACAGGGCAAAGCCTGGGGCCTGTTCCATCCGGAATCCGGTGCGTTCCCGTTCAGCGGCTGGCTGAAGGAATACATGGACGGCGGCAAGGACTTCGCGGCGTTCAGCAAAGTCGCGGTCGAGCACCTGCAGAAGCTGATGGAAGAGTCGAACCTGTCAGTCGGCGGCCACGTGCTGTTCGCCCACTACCAGCAAGGCATGACCGATTACCTGGCGATCGCCCTGCTGCACCACAGCGAAGGCGTGGCGGTGACCGACGAGCTGGACGTGACCCCGTCGCGCCACCTCGACCTCGGCCAACTGCACCTGGCGGCGCGGATCAACGTGTCCGAGTGGCAGAACAACAAGCAGTCCAAGCAGTACATTTCGTTCATCAAGGGCAAGAACGGCAAGAAGGTCTCGGAATACTTCCGCGACTTCATTGGCTGCCAGGAAGGCGTCGACGGCCCGGGCGAAACCCGCACCCTGCTCAAGGCCTTCAGCGACTTCGTCGAAAGCGAAGACCTGCCGGAAGACTCCGCCCGCGAGAAAACCAAGACCCTGGTCGATTACGCCAGCAGCCAGGCCAAACTCGGCGAGCCGATGGGTCTGGAAGAGCTGTCGGAGCTGATCGACGAGGAGCGCCCGAAGGCCTTCTACGACCACATCCGCAACAAGGATTACGGCCTGTCGCCAGAGATTCCGGCGGACAAACGCACCCTCAACCAGTTCCGCCGCTTCACCGGGCGCGCCGAAGGTCTGTCGATCAGCTTTGAAGCGCACCTGCTGGGCTCCAAGATCGAGTACGACGAAGAAGCCGGCACCCTGATCATCAAGGGCCTGCCGACCTCGCTCACCGATCAGCTCAAGCGCCGCAACTGATGTTGGGCAATGTGCTGAAGAAAGTCGCGCTGGTGCTACTGGTGGTGGTGGTCTATCAGAACTGGGGCAAGATCGAGCGGGTGTTCAACCCGTCGCAGATGGTCTCGGAGCAGACAAGGGCGCAGGCCAATGTTGTGCTGTATGCCACCGACTGGTGCGGCTACTGCAAGCAGACCAAACGCTTTCTCGACAGCAAGGGCATTGCGTTCAAAGAGTTCGACATCGAGAAGGATGCCGAGGCACGCAAGGTGTATGAGGCACTGGGCGGGCGCGGGATTCCGTTGATCGATGTAAACGGCACGTTGATTCGCGGGTTTGACCCGGATGAGATCCTCGCCGCCCTGAAGTAACACCAAGATCAAAAGATCGCAGCCTGCGGCAGCTCCTACACATGTCTCATGTAGGCGCTGCCGAAGGCTGCGATCTTTTGCCTTCAGCGCGCTTCGATGCGGAAGCCGAAGCGCGGGAAATGCACATGCACCACGCCGCCACGCGGGTCTTCGCGACGCAGGATCAGCTCTTCACGGCCGGCAAACAGCAACTCGCCCTCCACCGGATCCACACCGTAATCGATGGCCGCAATCGCCACCTGCTGCCCGGCCTTGAACCCGTTCGGATCAACAAACTGCTCATCGGGCAACGCGGCCGGCGTCGAGTTGCGCGCCACGTCCAGCGCCTCCTCGGCGGTCATCGCGCTCGCGGCGCCATGACCAAAACCCAGCACACGCCCCAGCCATGCGGTCACGGCCGGATACTCATCGACCAATGGTGCGGTGACGTGCGTCGCCTTGAGGAACCACAGCGAATGCGCCAGGGCGAAGTCGGCAATCGACGGCTCACCGAACAGGAAGTCGCCCTGCTCGCGCTGCAACTGCAACTCCAGGCGCGCCATGATCGTTGGCCATTGATGCTTGGCCTGTTCGGCCGACGGCCGGGTGGCGCTACCACCACTGAACAAACCGGCACGGTCCGCGAGGAACGCCTTGATCGCTTCCGGCGGCAACTTGCCGAAGCGCACCGCCACCGACTCCGGCTGGAACACCAGGCTGACGGCATGCTGGAACACCACCGAGTCGGCCCACGCCGCGAAACTGGCGGTGGTCATTTCCTGACCTTCAGGAAAAAACGCCGGCAGGGCTTTTTCCTGCTCCAGACGGCGAGCGATCAACGACGTGTCGCAATAGATGTCGGCACCGACCTGCAACACCGGGGTCTTGCGATAGCCGCCGGTCAGGGCAGTCAGATCAGGTTTCGGCATCACCGGCGAAATGTGCACCGAGCGCCAGGACAAGCCTTTGAACCCCAGGAGCAGGCGGGCCTTCTCAGCAAATGGAGAAGTCGGGTAATGATGCAGAATCAACTCGGACATGCTCGGCTCCGCCGCTCAAATAGTGAGTTGGCAGCTTAGCGCGCATTTGATTAGCAGCCTACAGATCCGGCTGATGGGAACCGATCAATCAGATTGATAAGACGCGACCAGGCATTCCTTGGCGCTTTTGCGCAGTTTCTTGATCAGGCGTTCCTGGCGCAGCGCATCGCTCTTGTCGCGGCAGCGCTCGGTGTAGACCAGCGCCATGGCCGGGCTGGACAGAAAGAACCGCGCGCCCTTGCCGCTCTGATGCTTGGCGAAACGGCGCACCGGGTCGTCGCTGATCCCGCAATACAGCGAACCGTTGGCTGCGCGCACGAGGTAGACGAACCAGGACTTGCTCACTGGCTCGACAACATCAACCGATTTTTCGCTAAGGCTGGTCACTTCGGGATCAAGGTGTGTAGGAAACAGGCCGCGATCTTATCAGCGACCGGCCTGAAATGCCTTCAGTCCCTTCAGCGCCTGCGCGCGTACCGCGTTGCGCACCAGCGGCGTCCAGCCCAGCAGCAAGCCCTTGAAACCCAGGGCCTGACGCGACCAGCGCCACAGGTCGAAGTGATCGTGGTGCTCGCAGATCTTGCCGTCACGGAACACGAAACGCGCCTGGATATCGTTGATCACCACGTTGCCGGTCTGGCTGAACAGATACGTCGCCACCCAGTGCGCACCGCCGCTGCGCTCGTCAGCGCGAACATTGTCGAAGGTCAGGGAAAAGTCCTTGGCGCGGGTGGTGAGCATGCGCCACATGTCGCCGGCATCGCGTCCACGCAGTTCACCGAAGGCCGGATCGCTGAACACTACGTCGTCGGTATAACAGGCAGCCATGCCTTCGGCGTCGAGGCGCTGGAAGGCCTGGTAGAAGCGGGTGATCAGGGCGGCGTGGGCTTCGCTCATGGGCAAACTCCAGGGAATGGACAGATTGCCAGCACGATAAGCTGCAAAGCGAAGAAACACTATCGGCATTCGCGCACCGAATACCCGCAGTACACAAAACCTGTAGGAGCTGCGGCACGCTGCGATCTTTTGATCTTTAAGATTTTCAAGATCAACATCAAAGGATCGCAGCGTGCCGCAGCGCCTACAGCTATCAGATTTTTTCGCTTTGCACCTGCACGTACAACGCACGCCCGGCACCCAGCCCGGCGATGATCGCACCGGTGCCGATGATGCCGAAGATCCAGCCCACCGCATTCCAGCCGCCGGTCCAGTCATGCACCACGCCGACCGCGAACGGGCCCATCGAGGCCAGGGTGTAGCCGAAGCCCTGCGACATGCTCGACAGATTCGCCGCGACGTGCGAATCCCGCGAACGCAGCACGATCAGGGTCAATGCCAGGCTAAAAGTACCGCCCTGCCCCAGACCCAGCAGAATCGCCCAGCCCCACAGGCCGTCGAGCGGTGCATACAGGCAACCGAACAAACCCGCGAGGGTCAGCGCCATCACCACCACGATCGCCAGACGCTGATCCTTGCCACGGGTCGCCAGCCACGGCGCCGCGAGAGAACTGGCCAGCTGGATGATCACCGAACCGGACAGCACCAGACCGGCCTGGGTCGGGGTTAGTCCGCGACCGATCAGGATCGACGGCAACCAGCCGAACACGATGTACGCCAGCGACGATTGCAGGCCCATGTACAAGGTCACCTGCCAGGCCAGCGGATCGCGCAGCAAGCCGCGTACCCGATAGGCCACATTGTGCGCGCCGTGTTTTTGACCGACTTGCGGCAGCCAGAACACCGCCGCCACCAGCGCCGGGATCACCCAGAAGCCCAGGCCCAGCGCCCAGCTGTTGTCGAAGTGCTCGCTCAACGGCACGGTCGAACCCGCCGCCATCGCCGCGCCCAGACACAGCGCCATGGTGTAGACGCCGGTCATGGTTCCGGCGTGTCTGGCGAAGTCGCGTTTGACAATGCCCGGCAGCAGTACGCCGATAATGCCGATGCTCGCCCCGCCCAGCACGCTGCCGGCGAACAAGCCGATCTCACCGAAATTGCTGCGCAGGATGATCCCGCCGGCCAGGGTCAGCAGGATGCCGAGCACCACGCGTTCGGCGCCGAAACGCCGCGCAAGAATCGGCGCCAGCGGTGCGAACAAACCGAGGCACAGCACCGGCAAAGTGGTCAGCAGACCGGCCTGAGCCGCAGACAGCCCAAGGCTTTTCGACACTTCGCTGAGCAGCGGCGCCATGCTCGACAGCGCCGGACGCAGGTTCAGCGCCACTAGAATCAACCCCAGCAGCAACAGCCACGGCCGGCGCACCAGCGGATGACTTTGCTGCACTTGCTCGTCATCGGCCTCGGCGTCGATCAGCAGCTCTTCGAGCTCTGCCGTGCGCTTGAGGGTTGAGACGTTTTTCTCGGTTTCAAGGTTCATTGATCAACTGCCTCGATATGGCTTTGGCCCGCTCCGGGTCGCGTTGTTCGACGGCATCGAGCAACGCGATGTGCAGGTCGAACACTTCCTGACGGCGCGGGACGATGTTCAGGGTCTGACGCAATTGGGCGCCGACGATGCTGGAGAAATAGCGATACAACTCGCTGAGGGTCGGGTTATGCGCGGCATCCACCAGACGGCGGTGGAACACCAGATCGCAGGCAATGTAAGTGTCGAGATCGCCGTGGTAATGGCTGCCGCTGGTGCCCAGCGCTTCACGCAAGACGACGAGGTCTTCATCGGTGCGGCGCAACGCGGCCAGGCCGATCGCTTCGACTTCGAGGATGTGCCGGGTCTCGCGCGCTTGCGCCAGTGAACAGCGAGACAGCGCCTTGAGCGTGTCCATCGGATCGACCACCGCGCGCAAATAACTGCCGTCGCCCTGGCGGATCTCGATCAGCCCGGAGAACGCCAGCACACGCATGGCTTCACGCACGGTATTGCGGCTGATGCCCAGCTCGGTGCTCAGCTCCGGCTCGGTCGGCAGACGTTCGCCGACCTGCCACACGCCATCGGTGATGCGTTGACGCAATTGATCCAGAGCCTGATCGACCAGGGATCGTTTAACGAGTGGAGAAATGTCTGACATAGGATTCGCCCCATCATCCAATCATAGGATGAATTTCCTGACAGGGTAGTCAGCTACGCGCAGGACGGCAACCTCCTGTGTTCAGAAGAAGGCCGCGCAACCATCAACTCCGACCACTCTGCGGATTGCAGAAGACTCGTTCCTACTCAATGAGTCGAAGAATCAGCGATCCGAAAAGTGATTTCCCACATTGCAGAGGAATGTTTGCCGACATCACTCACCGCCACCGGACTTCAGACTCTGGAAATTATCCTCGGACGTTTTCGTCCGTCATTTAGTCAACGGAAGATGAAAAAATCATGGTGGAAATCAACTTCGGCAAGCAGCACAGCCGCCCTTTTGCTCTGGAGAAAAACCGACAATTGCTGGCGATCCGCGGCTGCGCGGGAAAGCCGCTGACGCACGCGCTTTGCTGCGAGTCCGCCGACACCGCACTGCAAGGCTGCGAGCTGGTGCTGCATATCGAGGACGCTGATGTGCAGGTCTATAAACTGCCGCAGCATTCGGATCCATCGCAACGCAAGGCTCTGTTGCGTGAGTTGCCCGACGTACGCTTCGCCGGCAGCGTGTTGATGGACCCCATCACTCAGGATCCGGTGCTCTATACCGAGAATGTGTTTCTAAAGTTCATCGATTCACTGCGCGCCACCCAGTGCATGGCGATTCTCGAAGAGCTGGGCGTGATGATCAAACAACAGGCGCCTTACGCATCAAACGCCTTTTTCGTTCATCACCCCGCCGTCCAGGGAACCGACATTTTCACACTCGCCGCTGAATGGCTGAAGCGCGACGAGATTGAGTACTGTCACCCCGAATTGCTGCGCCAGGGGCAACGTCGAGCGATCCATGCCAATCAGTGGCACCTGAAGAAAACCACCGTGACCTATCAGGTCGACATCGATGCCAGCGCCAATGTCGAAGCCGCGCATGAACTCGCGCAGGGCGAGGGCGTGGTGATAGCGGTCATCGACGATGCCTTTGATATCGACCATCCCGAGTTCGCCGGAGAAGGCAAAATCGTCGGCGCGCAGAACTTTGACCGACGTAACGCCAAACAGGGCCCACGTCCGAAAAACGCCCTGGAACGCCATGGCACAGCCGCCGCCGGAGTGGCTTGCGCCAATGGCAAGGTCGGCGCCAGTGGCGTCGCTCCGCGGGCCAGTCTGATGCCGTTGAAACTCACCAAGCCCTTGGGGGCTCGCGCCGAGGCCGACGCCTTCTACTGGGCCGCCGATCAGGGGGCCGACATCATTTCCTGCAGTTGGGGGCCGGCCGAAGGTCATTGGGCCGACCCCGCCGACCCGCGTCACAGCCAAGTGTTTCCCCTGGCGGCGAGCACTCGGCTGGCAATCGAGTATGCAGCCACCAAGGGCCGCAATGGCAAAGGGTGTGTGATCTTTTTTGGCGCAGGAAACGGTAACGAATGCGCCGACAATGATGGCTACTCCAGCCACCCCCATGTGATTGCCGTAGGTGCCTGCAACGACCAGAACCGGCGCAGTGCCTACAGCGATTTTGGCAAAGTGCTCTGGTGCTGTTTTCCCAGCGGCGATCAGCAGCACCCTGATCCGAAGTTCAAACCTGCCACCTCGACTCCACAGACCCGTGGCATCCGCACCACGGACTTGAGCACGCGCTTCGTCGCCCAAACATTGCCGGCCTACACCGATTCATTCAGCGGCACCTCCAGCGCCTGCCCCGGCGCTGCGGGCGTCGCAGCGCTGGTGCTCGGAGTCAATCCCGGCCTTGATCGTCTGGCCGTGCGGCAGATACTCGCCGACTGCTGCGACAAGATCGGCCATGCCGACGACGGGCCGCTCGGTCAATACGATGAAAACGGACACAGTCATTACTACGGACACGGACGCCTCAACGCGATGCGGGCCGTGCAACGGGCACTTGCGCTCAAAGCAACCGCGGGTTGATTCACCGCCCATGAAAAAAGCCCCGCCGGGCATCCGGCAGGGCTTTGTGGTTAAACGGGCCTCTCAAGCCATCAATGCAGGATCTGGCTCAGGAACAGCTTCGTCCGGTCATTCTGCGGATTGTCGAAGAAGTCATTCGGCGCCGCCTGCTCAACGATTTCGCCCTTGTCCATGAAGATCACGCGATTGGCCACGGTGCGGGCGAAGCCCATTTCGTGGGTCACGCACAACATGGTCATGCCGTCTTCGGCGAGACCGATCATGGTGTCCAGCACTTCTTTCACCATCTCCGGGTCGAGTGCCGAGGTCGGTTCGTCGAACAGCATGATTTTCGGTTTCATGCACAACGCGCGGGCGATCGCCACACGTTGCTGCTGGCCGCCGGACAGTTGCCCCGGGAATTTATGCGCCTGCTCCGGAATGCGTACGCGCTCCAGATAATGCATGGCGATTTCCTCGGCCTTGCGCTTGGGCATCTTGCGTACCCACATCGGCGCCAGCGTGCAGTTCTGCAGGATGGTCAGATGCGGGAACAGGTTGAAGTGCTGGAACACCATGCCGACTTCGCGGCGGATCGCTTCGATCTGCTTGAGGTCGTTGGTCAGTTCCACGCCGTCGACGACGATGCGGCCCTGCTGGTGTTCTTCCAGACGATTGAGGCAACGAATGGTGGTCGACTTGCCGGAACCCGACGGGCCGCACAGCACGATGCGCTCGCCCTGTTTGACGTTGAGGTTGATGTCTTTGAGCACGTGGAACTGGCCGTACCACTTGTTCACGCCCTGCATCTGGATAATGCCTTCAGGGCCCACAGGCTTTTTGATTGCTTCGCTCATTTACAGAGAACTCCTAACGCTTGTGGCCAGTGTCGAGCTTGCGTTCCAGATGCATGGAATAGCGCGACATACCAAAACAGAAAATCCAGAACACCAGGGCGGCGAACACGTAGCCTTCGGTGGCCATGCCCAGCCATTTCGGGTCGGCAGCGGCTTGCTTGACGCTGTTGAGCAGGTCAAACAGGCCGATGATGATCACCAGGCTGGTGTCCTTGAACAGCGCAATGAAGGTGTTGACGATGCCCGGAATCACCAGCTTCAGGGCTTGCGGCAGAATCACCAGGCCCATGGCACGCCAGTAGCCGAGGCCCATCGCCGCAGCGGCTTCGTACTGACCTTTGGGAATCGCTTGCAGACCACCGCGCACCACTTCGGCGACGTAGGCCGACTGGAACAGGATCACCCCGATCAGCGCCCGCAGCAGCTTGTCGAAGTTCATGCCTTCAGGCAGGAACAGCGGCAGCATCACCGAGGACATGAACAGCACGGTGATCAACGGCACGCCGCGCCAGAACTCGATGAACGTCACACACACCACGCGAATCGCCGGCATGTTCGAGCGACGGCCCAGCGCCAGGATGATCCCCAGTGGCAAGGCACCGGCGATACCGACGGTAGCGATGACCAGAGTCAGCATCAGACCGCCCCACTGGCTGGTCGCCACATTGCTCAGGCCGAAACCGCCGTGCAGCAGGATGTAGGCAATGATCGGGTACAGCACCAGGAAGCTCAGACCGTACACCGCTTTACGCGGGAAGCGCGAGATGAACAGTGGCGCCACGCCGATCACCGCCAGCCACACGGTCAGGTCCACGCGCCAGCGCAGTTCCGTCGGGTAGTAGCCGTACATGAACTGGCCGAAACGCTGCTGGATGAACACCCAGCAAGCCCCGTCCTTGGTGCAGTCGGCGCGGGTGGTGCCAACCCAGTTGGCATCGAGGATCGCCCAGCTGAGAATCGGCGGGACCACGAGGTAGATCAGGTAGAACGCAAACAGCGTCAGCAGGGTGTTGAGCCAGCTGGAGAACATGTTCGCGCGCATCCACGCCACCACGCCGATGCTGCTGTTCGGTGGGGGCATGTCGGGTTTGAAAGTATGAGTACTCATGCGCTTTTCCTTACCGCTCGATCAGCGCAATGCGCTTGTTGTACCAGTTCATCAGCAGGGAGATGCTGATACTGATCGCCAGGTACACGCTCATCGTGATGGCAATCACTTCGATGGCTTGACCGGTCTGGTTAAGCACGGTGCCAGCGAACAGCGACACCATTTCCGGGTAACCGATACCGGCCGCCAGCGAGGAGTTCTTCGCCAGATTGAGGTATTGGCTGGTCAGGGGTGGAATGATCACGCGCAGGGCTTGCGGAATGATCACCTTGCGCAGGGTCGGGCCGTTGCGCAGGCCGAGCGAGCGCGCCGCTTCTGTCTGGCCATGGCTGACCGACTTGATGCCCGAACGCACGATCTCGGCGATAAACGCCGCGGTGTACACGGTCAGGGCCAGGGTCAAGGCCAGCAGTTCCGGGATCAGCACCCAGCCGCCGACGAAGTTAAAGCCTTTGAGCTCAGGCATTTCCCAGTGCAGCGGGGCGCCGAAGATCAGTGCGCACAAGGTCGGGATCACCAGCAGAATCGCCAGACCGACCCAGAACTTGTGGAACGGCACGCCGGTTTCTTCAAAGCGCTTGTTGGCCCAGCGGCACATCAGCACGATGGCGACGATGGCCAGCACCACGCTGATCACAAACGCCCAGAAACCGTCGGCGGCCAGAGCGGCCGGCATGTTCAGGCCCCGGCTGCTGACGAAGAAGGTGTCACCGAAGTTGTGGCTGTTACGCGGCCCCGGCATGGTCAGGAATACCGCGAAGTACCAGAACAGGATTTGCAGCAGCGGCGGAATGTTGCGGAACACTTCCACATACACCGTCGCCAGTTTGCTGATGATCCAGTTCTGCGACAGCCGTGCCACACCTATGATGAAACCGAGGATCGTCGCTAGAACCACGCCGATCACGGTCACCAACAGGGTGTTGAGCAGACCGATCACAAAGACGCGGGCATAGCTGTCCGCTTCGGTGTAGTCGATCAGGTGTTGAGCGATGCCGAATCCGGCACTGCGCTCCAGAAAGCCGAAACCGGAAGTAATGCCCCGGTGCTGAAGGTTGGTTTGCGTGTTGTCGAACAAGTACCAGCCCAGCGAGACCACCGCCACAACGGTAATGATCTGGAATAGCCACGCACGCACTCGTGGATCGCTGAGGCTGAGCCTCTGCTTTGGTGCGCCGATTGAATTTTGCATGAAGTGCCCCGCAAGAAATGGAACAAGAACATCACCCGGCGGTTGGCCCGCCGGGCGATAGAACCATTAGCGCACTGGTGGTGCGTACTGAATGCCGCCGTTGTTCCACAGGGCGTTCAAGCCGCGGTCGATTTCCAGCGGAGTGCTCTTGCCGAGGTTTTTCTCGAAGATTTCGCCGTAGTTGCCGACTTGTTTGACGATCTGCACAACCCAGTCTTTCGGCAGTTTCAGGTCTTTGCCGTACTCGCCGTCAGCACCGAGCATACGGGCAACGTCCGGGTTCTTGGTCGACTTGGCTTCAGCTTCAACGTTCTTCGAAGTGATGCCGGCTTCTTCGGTGTTGAGCAGCGCGTAGCCAACCCAACGGACGATTGCCAGCCACTCGTCATCACCGTTACGTACGACCGGGCCCAGCGGTTCTTTGGAAATGGTTTCCGGCAGAACCACGTAGTCCTTCGGCGATGCCAGCTTGGAGCGCTGGGCGAACAGTTGGGACTTGTCGGAGGTCAGCACGTCGCAACGACCGGATTCCAGCGACTTGGCGCTTTCATCGGAGGTGTCGAAGGTGATCGGGGTGTATTTCAGACCGTTGCCACGGAAGTAGTCGGAAACGTTCAGCTCGGTGGTGGTACCGGCCTGGATGCAGATGGTTGCACCGTCCAGCTCTTTGGCACTTTTCACGCCCAGCTTGTTGTTAACCAGGAAACCGATGCCGTCGTAGTAGGTAATGAAGCCCGGGAATTTCAGGCCCATGCCCGCGTCACGCGAACTGGTCATGGTGGTGTTACGCGACAGGATGTCGATCTCGCCCGATTGCAGCGCGGTGAAGCGCTCCTTGGCGTTCAACTGGCTGAACTTGACCTTGGTCGCGTCGCCGAATACGGCAGCGGCCACGGCGCGGCAGACGTCAGCGTCGATCCCGAGGATCTTGCCGGTTGCGTCCGGTACCGAGAAGCCCGGCAGACCGTCGCTCACGCCACACTGCACGAAACCTTTCTTCTGCACGGCATCCAGGGTTGCACCCGCCTGAGCGAACCCGCTGACGCCGAGTACTGCTGCAGCAGTCACGACCGCCAGAGTGGATTTCAACATCTTCATTCAAACCTCCAGTTTTGCTCTTGTTGTGTCGGAGCTTGAGTCCAGTCGCACCCTTTTGAGGCGTTGTTGACCCGTGTTGGCTTTTTTTGGGGTCAACCGACGTAAGACCTTCGCTATGAGTCTAGTAGGAGAAAATCCACATCATGGACAACTCACTTCTCACCAGTCGGCCGAACGGGCTGTAGCCCTTTCACGTTCGCGTTGCCCGTAGCGGCCATTGGCGAACATCCATCACCGGATTCTTTGCAATCCCGTCGCAAGTCGTACACTGATAGTGTTACCGCCACACGCGAGATCGGTTGCACGCTGAGAGCCATAGCAAAGCCCGTACCACACCGCTTGCTGAAGCGATTGCGCGACAGGTCAATAGCAAAACTTGTAGCCTTGCGACATCTTGTTAACGGATCGAACGGGCGCGCACGCAAATCACGCACTTATTGAGAGCGCCCGCACATTTTTGGAGCAGCCATGACCGAGCCCCTGATTCTTGAACCCGTAAAGCCCGCAGACGCCTGCGTGATCTGGCTGCACGGCCTCGGCGCTGACCGCTATGACTTCCTGCCGGTGGCTGAAGCCCTGCAGGAAAGCCTGTTGAGCACGCGCTTCGTATTGCCTCAGGCACCGACCCTGCCCGTCACCATCAATGGCGGTTACGAGATGCCGAGCTGGTACGACATAAAGGCCATGAGCCCGGCGCGGGCAATTGACCGTGCGCAGCTGGAAGAATCGTCAGAGCGCATCGTCAAATTGATCGAAGTGCAGCGCGAGGCCGGAATAGACGCCTCGCGAATTTTCCTCGCCGGGTTTTCCCAGGGTGGCGCCGTCGTCCTGCACACCGCCTATCTGAAGTGGCAAGGTCCGTTGGGTGGCGTACTTGCCCTGTCCACCTATGCCCCGACCTTCACCGATGAAATGGAGCTTTGCGCCAGTCAGCAGCGCATTCCGGCGTTGTGCCTGCACGGCCAGTTCGATGGCGTGGTGCAGAACTCCATGGGCCGCAGTGCCTATGAGCATTTGGTGAAGCATGGTGTCACCGTGACATGGCAGGAATACCCAATGGAGCACGAAGTGTTACCCGAAGAAATTCGCGACATCGGCGTCTGGCTGGGCGAGCGTCTACGCTGATTCGGCCGCTCAGCGGACCCCTTTGATCATCCCACTACGCCGAGCCCGCTTCTTGCATTACACTGGCCGGCGTACATTCCTTAACCAATTGATGAGATGACCGTGCTCAAAGCACTCAAGAAAATGTTCGGTAAAAGCGAGGCTGAGCAACTCGCGCCAGTCCCCAGTGCGCCGTCGCACGCCCCCGGCCCTCGCAGCGATGCGCCCAAGGCTGAACGTCCGGCTCCGGTAGCGACACCCAAGCCCGAGCCGCAACCCGTTACTGCCGCCGAACCTGTCCGCGCCGAAGCACCGAAACCGGCCAGGCCGCGCCGCGAACCGAAGCCCAAGGCACCGGTCATTCCCTGGAAACTCGAAGATTTCGTCGTCGAACCCCAGGAAGGCAAAACCCGCTTCCACGATTTCAAACTCGCTCCGGAACTGATGCATGCCATCCAGGACCTGGGCTTCCCGTACTGCACACCGATCCAGGCGCAGGTGCTGGGTTTCACCCTCGCCGGCAAAGATGCCATCGGCCGCGCACAGACCGGTACCGGCAAGACGGCCGCGTTCCTGATCTCGATCATTACCCAGTTGTTGCAGACCCCGCCGCCGAAAGAACGCTACATGGGCGAGCCCCGTGCGCTGATCATCGCGCCGACCCGCGAGCTGGTGGTGCAGATCGCCAAGGACGCCGCTGACCTGACCAAGTACACCGGCCTCAACGTCATGACGTTCGTCGGCGGCATGGACTTCGACAAGCAGCTCAAGCACCTCGAAGCGCGTCACTGCGACATCCTCGTCGCCACCCCAGGCCGTCTGCTCGACTTCAACCAGCGCGGCGACGTGCACCTGGACATGGTCGAAGTGATGGTGCTGGACGAAGCCGACCGCATGCTCGACATGGGCTTCATCCCGCAGGTGCGGCAGATCATTCGTCAGACCCCGCCGAAGGCCGAGCGCCAGACCCTGCTGTTCTCCGCGACCTTCACCGAAGACGTGATGAACCTGGCCAAGCAGTGGACCACCGATCCTGCCATCGTCGAAATCGAAGTCACCAACGTGGCCAACGAAAACGTCGAGCAGCACATCTACGCGGTGGCCGCTGCCGACAAATACAAACTGCTCTACAACCTGGTCAACGACAACGGTTGGGAGCGGGTGATCGTGTTTGCCAACCGCAAGGACGAAGTACGGCGCATCGAAGAGCGCCTGGTGCGTGACGGCATCAACGCCGCGCAACTGTCCGGCGACGTGCCGCAGCACAAGCGCATCAAGACTCTGGAAGGCTTCCGTGAAGGCAAGATCCGCGTACTGGTGGCCACCGATGTCGCCGGTCGCGGTATTCACATCGACGGCATCAGCCACGTGATCAACTTCACCCTGCCGGAAGTCCCGGACGACTACGTGCACCGCATTGGTCGTACCGGTCGCGCTGGCGCTGACGGCGTGTCGATCAGCTTCGCCGGCGAGGACGATTCCTACCAGTTGCCGTCCATCGAAGAGAAGCTGGGCCGCAAAATCAGCTGCGAAACCCCGCCGACGCATCTGCTGCGTGCGGTTGAGCGCAAGCGTCCGCAATAAGCGCCCCAAAAAACAAAAAGCGCAGTCGGCAACGACTGCGCTTTTTTTTCGTCCAGCGTTTCATCAGGCGCTTGCGAGAGACAACTAAAAGTCCATAATGGACAAATTAGTTTAGATTTAATCTCCGGAGCCTGACATGTCCAGTACGCCCTACGTGATCGACCAACGCCAGGCCCGCGAGCTGCTGGCGCGCATCGACGTGCCGCAGATCCTGCGCAAACTGTTTCGCGACCTCGCCGCCGGTCACGCCGTGCAACCGCCGCAGCAATGGGTGGAATTCCCGCAGGGCGCCGGCGACTTCATCAATTATCTGGGTGTGCTGGCCGAAGACGGCGTGTACGGGGTCAAGACTTCGCCGTACGTCGTCCGTGAACAAGGCCCGCTGGTGACGGCGTGGACCCTGTTGATGTCGATGCACACCGGCCAGCCGCTGCTGCTGTGCGATGCCGGCGAACTGACCACCGCGCGTACCGCCGCGACCACGGCGGTGGCAGTCGATGCCCTCGCCCCGCTCAATGCCTCGCGTCTGGCGATCATCGGCAGTGGCAAGGTCGCTCAGGCGCATCTGCACTACGTGAAAGGCCTGCGTGACTGGCAGAGCATCAGCGTGTATTCGCCAAGCCTGGCTGAAGACGCTGAAACCCAGACGCTCATGAAACAGGTTTCCCCTCGATTGCAGATTGCCGACAGCCGCGACGACGCCCTCGCCGAGGCCGACGTGATCATGCTCTGCACCTCGTCCGCCGGGCCGGTGATCGACCCGGTCACCTTGAGCAAACCGGCGCTGATCACCTCGATCAGCACCAACGCCCCGCGCGCCCATGAAGTGCCGCCGCAATGCCTCCACGCCATGCAGGTGTTCTGCGACTATCGACTGACCACGCCGGGCTCGGCGGGTGAGATGCTGATCGCGACGGAGCAGCATGGCTGGGACAAGTCTGCGATTGTCGGTGACCTTGCCGACCTGCTCAGCGAGAAAGTTTCGCGCCCCGGTTACGACCGTCACGTGTTTTTCCGTTCAATCGGCTTGGGCCTGGAAGACATCGCGCTGGCCAATGCGGTTTATCACCTCAAGCACTGACCCCTCGATCCCTTGTAGGAGCCGTCGAAGGCTGCGATCTTTTGATTTTTAAAAGGCAAGATCAAAAGATCGCAGCCTCGTTTCACTCGTCAGCTCCTACAGAGAACCTCAATGACTCAGGAGACGTTCATGAGCCAGGCAGATTTCATCATCATCGGCGGCGGGATTGCCGGCGCTTCCACCGGTTTCTGGCTGTCGCCGCACGCCAAAGTGATTGTGCTGGAGCGCGAATCGCACCCGGCCTACCACTCCACCGGACGCTCGGCGGCGCTCTACACCGCCGCATACGGAACGCCACAGGTGCGGGCGCTGACGCTGGCCAGCCGGGCTTTTTTCGATCACCCGCCCAGCGGCTTCTGCGAGCATCCATTGCTCACACCGCGCGGCGAAATGACCGTCGATTTCACCGGCGATGACGCCGAACTGAACCACCAGTACCTCAGCGCCAAAGCCACAGTGCCGGAGATGCAGTTGCTCAGCGCCGACGAAGCCTGCGCACGCCTGCCGATCCTGCGTCGGGAAAAGGTCCACGGCGCGATCTACGACCCGACCGCCAGCGACATCGACACCGACGCCCTGCATCAGGGTTACCTGCGCGGTATCCGCCGCAACAACGGCGAGGTGCACACCGATTGCGAGGTACTGGGCCTGAGTCGCGACGCTGACGGCCAGTGGCAAGTGCAAACCAATAGCCAGACATTCAGCGCCCCAGTGGTGATCAACGCCGCCGGCGCCTGGGCTGACAAGATCGGCGCATTGGCTGGCGCAAAATCGCTGGGCCTGCAACCCAAGCGCCGCGCCGCGTTCATCTTCGCCGGCCCCGAAGGCGTCGACAGTCATCACTGGCCGATGCTGGTCAGCCTCGACGAGTCGTTCTACATGAAACCCGACGCCGGGATGTTCCTCGGCTCGCCGGCCAATGCCGACCCGGTCGAACCGCATGACGTGCAGCCGGAAGAGCTGGACATCGCCATGGGCATCTATCAGATCGAAGAAGCCACGACCTTGACCATCCGCCGCCCGACCCGCACCTGGGCCGGTTTGCGCAGTTTTGTCGCGGACGGTGATCTGCTCAGCGGTTTCGATCCGCAAGTGCCAGGGCTGTTCTGGGTCGCGGCCCAGGGCGGTTACGGCATTCAGACTTCGCCGGCCATGGGCCAGGCCAGCGCGGCATTGGTGCGGGGTCAGTCGCTGCCCGAGGCTCTGCAGCAGGTCGGCCTGAGCAGCGCCATGCTCTCCCCCGCACGGCTGGGCTGAGCACCCTCGCGGATGACGCGCCCAACGGATTGCGGCACACTCGCAGCGCCCCCTGTTCACGGGGGCGTTGACGCCGCCTGGAGTTCCACAACCATGACCGCCCCCGAATTCGATCCGGCACTGGATAACTTCCGTGCCGTCGCCGACGCCATCGCCACGCTGTTCTTTCCCCACGCCGAAGTGGTGCTGCACGACCTGCGCACGCAAAAGGTCGACTACATCGCCAACAACCTGTCCAAACGCGAGATCGGCGACGACTCATCGCTCGAAGACATGCTCAGCGAGGACGTCAGCGACCGCAACATCGGCCCGTATGAAAAACTGAATTGGGACGGCCAGAAGATTCGCAGCCTGAGCACGGTGCTGCGCGACAGCGAAGGCCGGCCGCTGGCGGTACTGTGCATCAATCTGAATATTTCGCTGTTCGAGAATGCCAAGGCCGCGCTGGACCTGTTCCTGTCGCCGAGCAAACTGATCCCGCAACCGGACTCCCTGTTTCGAGATGACTGGCAGGAACGCATCAACACCTTCCTCCACGCCTGGCTGCGCGAACGCCAACTGAGCCTGAATCTGCTGACCCGCGATCACAAGCGCGAACTGGTGCTGGCACTGCACGCCGAGGGCGCGTTCAAGGGCAAGAGCGCCTCGAACTATGTGGCCAATGTGCTGAACATGGGACGGGCGACGGTGTACAAGCATTTGAAGGAATTGAAGGGCTGAAAATCAAAAGATCGCAGCCTGCGGCAGCTCCTACAGGAGAATGCATTCCTATGTAGGAGCTGCCGAAGGCTGCGATCTTTTCTATCAATCGCCGTAAATGTCAGACTTGAAATATTTCTCGGAAATCTTCTGATACTCGCCACTCGCACGAATCCCGTCGATGGCCGTGTTCAACTCGCTGACCAGCTCGCCATTACCCTTGCGCACCGCAATCCCCGCGCCCTCACCCACGTATTTCGGGTCTTTCAGTTCCGGCCCGACAAACGCAAAGCCCTTGCCACGGGGCATCGACAGGAAGTCCGTCAGCGGAATGGTGTCGGCAAAAATCGCATCGAGGCGCCCGGCCGCCAGGTCCATGTAGATCTCTTCGTTGTTGCTGTAACGCTTGACGTTGATGCCCTTCGGCTCGAATACCTCGGTGGCATAACGGTCGGTGGTGGTCGCGCGCTGCACGCCAACGTTCTTGCCCTTGAGGCTGGCGTATTGATCATCGACCGTGGCGCCTTCCTTCATCACCAGTCGCGACGAGGTGAAGTAGTACTTGTGGGTGAAATCCACTGACTTCTTGCGATCTTCATTAATGGTCATCGACGACAGCGCCATGTCGATTTTTTTCACTTTCAGCGAAGGAATCAGGCCATCGAACTCACCCTCCACCCATACGCACTTGACCTTCATTTGCGCGCACAGGGCATTACCGATGTCGTAGTCGAAACCGACGATTTCACCCTTGTCGGTTTTCGAAGCGAACGGCGGGTAAGCCGCCTCGATGCCGATGCGCAGGGTTTTCTCGGCGGCAAACGAGCTGGTGCACGCCAACAGGCTCAGGGCCAGACCGGTGATGAGGGGGAGTTTCTTCATGTTCGTTCTCTCGCGGGTTGTTGTTGGTTTGGCAAGACAGAAGAAAGAGCTGGAACGGGGGAAATGTTTTTTGTACTTGTAAATCCATACTGGACTTTTATGTATAACCCGTCAATCGGGCAAAGAGGCAGGATTTTTTTGTATGGCGGATGGCGCTATCGCGAGCAGGCTCACTCCTTCAGGGGAACGCATTCCAACTGTAGGAGTGAGCCTGCTCGCGATGGCTGACTTGAGGGCGACGCGGGTTTTACTTCTTCCAGCGATCGGCGGCGGCATGATCACTGTCACGCCCCTCGACCCAACGCGGGCCGTCGCTGGTGGTTTCTTTCTTCCAGAACGGCGCACGGGTTTTCAGGTAGTCCATGACAAAGGCGCAGGCATCGAACGCCGCCTGACGATGGGCACTGGCCGCGCCGACAAACACGATCGGCTCGCCCGGCTCCAGTGCGCCGATGCGGTGCAACACTTCCAGCTTGAGCAACGGCCAGCGCTGCTCGGCCTCGACGGCGATCTTGCCGAGGGCTTTTTCAGTCATGCCCGGGTAGTGTTCGAGGAACATCCCGGCCACATCCAGCCCGTCATTGAAGTCGCGCACATAGCCGACAAAGCTCACCACTGCACCGACGCCAACGTTGGCCGCGTGCATCGCGTTGACTTCAGCACCGGGATCGAACGCCATGGACTGCACACGAATCGCCATGCCTCAGCCTCCGGTCACGGTGGGGAAAAACGCCACTTCGTCACCGTCGCTCACCGGCTCGTCGAGCTGGCACAGGTCTTCGTTGCGCGCACACATCAGGTTCTGCTCGCTCAACACCTCGGCGCCGTCACGTTGCGCGAGCAGTGCACGCACGTCATCGACAGTGGCGAAATCACCTTCGACCGCCACCGAGTCCACGCCCAGCGCTTCACGGTAACGGGCGAAAAACTTCACGGTCAGGTTCATGGCTGCTCCGCCTGGAAGTGCCCGCTCTTGCCGCCGACCTTCTCCAGCAGACGCACGCTTTCGATGGTCATGCCGCGGTCCACGGCCTTGCACATGTCGTAGATAGTCAGTGCGGCAACGCTGGCGGCGGTCAATGCTTCCATCTCCACGCCGGTCTGCCCGGACAGCTTGCAGCGCGCGACGATGCGCACGCTGTCGTCACCTTCAGCACTGAGTTCGACTTTGACGCCGGTGAGCATCAGCGGATGGCACAGCGGGATCAGATCACTGGTTTTCTTCGCCGCCTGAATGCCGGCGATACGCGCCACGGCAAACACATCACCCTTGGGATGGCCGCCACTGACGATCATCTGCAGGGTTTCGGGCAGCATGCGCACCAGCGCCTGGGCGGTCGCCTCGCGGAACGTCACGGCTTTTTCGGTGACGTCGACCATGTTGGCGCGACCTTGGGAATCGAGATGAGTCAGCACGGGATTACTCCTGATCAGGAGCTGGGATTGTAAACCTGCGGGTCAAATTTCCGCGAGCGCGATTACAGCCACACCGCAAATCCCTGTAGGAGTGAGCCTGCTCGCGATAGCGGTCTGACATTCAGCATTAATGTCGACTGATACACCGCTATCGCGAGCAGGCTCACTCCTACGGGGGTTGTGTATTTATCCATAAAAAACCGGGCAGCTTGTGGGCCGCCCGGTTCTGATCGAAGGGTTACAGATGCGATTCGGCGTATTCGGCCAGAATCGAGCGCGGCACACCCTGCAGGGTGATGTGCACACCGTTGGGGAAATCCTTGAAGCGTTCGGTCAGGTAGGTCAGCCCGGAACTGGTCGCGGACAGGTAAGGGGTATCGATCTGTGCCAGGTTGCCCAGGCACACCACTTTGGAACCGGCGCCGGCCCGGGTGATGATGGTCTTCATCTGGTGCGGCGTGAGGTTCTGGCATTCGTCGATCAGGATCAGGCTCTGCTGGAAGCTGCGACCGCGAATGTAGTTGAGCGATTTGAACTGCAACGGCACTTTGCTGAGGATGTAGTCGACGCTGCCATGGGTGTTTTCGTCATCCATGTGCAAGGCTTCGAGGTTGTCGGTGATGGCGCCCAGCCAAGGCTCCATTTTTTCCGCTTCGGTGCCGGGCAGGAAGCCGATTTCCTGGTCCAGGCCCTGCACGCTGCGGGTGGCGATGATCCGCCGATAGCGTTTGCTGACCATGGTCTGCTCGATCGCAGCGGCCAGCGCCAGAATGGTTTTACCCGAACCCGCCGCCCCCGATAGGTTGACCAGGTGAATGTCCGGATCCAGCAACGCATACAGCGCCAGGCTCTGATAGATATCCCGTGGCTTGAGCCCCCAGGCTTCCTGGTGCAGCAGCGGTTCCTGGTGCAGATCGAGGATCAGCAACTTGTCTTCCTGGATTTCCTTGATCCAGCCGACAAAGCCTTGTTCGTCAATGATGAACTCGTTGATGTGCACCGCCGGCAGGTTGTCGATCAGTTGCACCTGATGCCAGGTGCGGCCGTGATCCTGACGGGTGTCGACCTTGCTGACGCGGTCCCAGAAAGAGCCGGTCATGTTGTGGTAGCCGTTGGGCAGCAGGGACACGTCATCGACCAGTTGGTCGGTGCTGTAGTCCTCGGCATCGATCCCGCAGGCGCGCGCCTTGAGGCGCATGTTGATGTCTTTGGTGACCAGCACCACGGCCTTCTTCGGATCACGGGTGTGCAGGTCGATCAGTTGGTTGATGATTTTGTTGTCGTTCAGATGCTCGGGCAGAATCAGGTTCGACTCGGCCTGCTTGCTCATCAGAATTGACAGCAAGCCCTTCGGCCCGCCCTTGCCGCGCTGGATCGGCACACCCAGCTCGACGTCCTCGGGGGAGGCATCGCCCAGGGTCTTGTCGATCAGCCGGATAGCCTGGCGGCATTCGGCAGCAACGCTGTGATGCCCGCTCTTGAGCTTGTCCAGCTCTTCGAGCACGGTCATCGGGATCGCGACGTGGTGTTCTTCGAAATTCAGCAGGGCATTTGGATCGTGAATCAATACGTTGGTATCGAGTACATAAAGGATTGGCTGGTTGGAAGAAGGGCTACGTCCGTGATCATCCATACTCGGTCACCTTTGTGGGAGCCATTCGACGCAATACCTGGGCGGTGCTGCGCCTCGAAGTGACTGCCGAATTCATCCCTGAGGGTTTGGATGAACTGCACACAAAAGGAGTCTTGGAAGACGCCACCTGTGTTGCAGGTTTCGGCGGTCTGTCCTCGTAATACTCCAAAACCCATGACATAAAAAAGCACTTTGACGGTTTTTTTAAGTTTATTTTGCAGAGTGACGAAAAGCCCTTGGCGGACCGCCCAGACCCCGCTAAAGTCGGAAGTCCGCCTGCATCGAATTCTCATCAAAAATCGCCCCAAGCCCAATGTTTCCGGGCTTTTTTCGTTTATCAGCGAAACCCGTCCTGACAATCCTCCCAGCCGATTCCGCTTTGCGCGGTTTGCGTGATCAGCCACGGCAACGCGGTCTTCACCGCATCCTGTTTCATGTTGAAATTGATCACCCCGTGGCGCCACAAGAGCATCAGGGTCAGCACTCGCTGCGCACTCGGCGCCCCTTTGAGCTTGCCCGCACCGTCCTGGGCATCGATGTCCCACAGCGCCACTTGCAGGCCCTGATTGCGGAAGAAGCTGCCGGCATCACTGCGCCGTTGCCCTTCCGGCGGACGGAACAGCGGCACGTAGTTTTCCGGCAACTTGTTCCTCACCAGATCACTGCTGCGGCGCACCGAGTCCTGCCAGTCCTGCCAGTGGCTGTGAGAGCGGAACTCCCAGCCCTGCACGCCAACACAGAGATTCGAGAACTCCGATTGCAGGTTGTTCACCGAACGATCCGCCAATCGCGCCTGCACATCCTTGCCCAACAAGAAGAAGGTGCCGCTCAAACGGGATTTACGCAGGTAGTCGGCGATCCAGTCGGTGTTGTCCGGCTGCAGATTGGCGGCGCTGTCGAAACTCAGCAGAAACAGCCGATCGTGCATCTCGTCGCCGTTACGCTCGTAGTCGCCAAAACGATCGACTTCGCTGCTGGTCTGCGGCGACAGCGCGGCCTTGCGCATCAGCTCGTCCAGGTATTGCAAATGAAACAGCCGGCTCGGCTCGGCCCACTTGGTGTAATAGCTGTCGTCACTGACCGCAAATTTGGCGGCCTGCTCGCGCAACGTTGGCAAGTCTTCGACGAGGAAGCAGAACGAGGCGTCCTGGTCGCAGCTCTGCTGGGCGAAGTTGTAGTTGGCCAACAGGCGTGCCCACAGCCGCTGACGCAGGCTGTTGATCGCGTCGACATTGACCGTGCGCAGCCCCAGTCGCTGGGCCAGCGCGGCTTCATCCAGCGCTTCGGTACCGAGCAGGCCACGGGCGAACATAAGGATTTCCGCGCGGGACGCGACGTCGAACAGGGTCGGGCTGCCGAGCTGCTCCGGCCAGGTGCTGCGATCCAGCGTCGCCACATCACCCGGCGCCGCCATGGCACCGAAGCTCAACAGCCACGCGGTGAATAAAAGAACAATGCGCAAAGGGGTGTCTCCATAACCAAACCCGCGCGGCACTATAGCTGATAAGCCACCCATTCCCGCAGCCACACCGATCCCCTGTAGGAGTGAGCCTGCTCGCGATAGTGGTGTATCAGTCGACATTAATGCTGAATGTCAGACCGCTATCGCGAGCAGGCTCACTCCTACAGGGATCGTGGCGGGCCATCGATCACCTATCACGCTCATAGCTGGAGTCAACTCGGACAACCCCCTAGAATCGCCCCCACGATTAAAGGAGACGACTTCATGCTGATGGTGATTTCCCCCGCCAAGACCCTCGATTACGAAACACCGCCGGCGACCCAGCGCTTCACCCAGCCGCAATACCTCGACCACTCCCAGGAGCTGATCCAGCAACTGCGCGAACTGAGCCCGGCGCAAATCAGCGAACTGATGCACGTGTCCGACAAGATCGGCGGCCTCAACGCCGCACGTTTCGGCAGCTGGACACCCGCCTTCACCCCGGAAAACGCCAAGCAGGCCCTGCTCGCGTTCAAGGGTGATGTGTACACCGGTCTCGACGCGCAATCGTTCAGCGAAGCCGAGTTCGATTACGCGCAAAAGCACCTGCGCATGCTCTCCGGCCTCTATGGCCTGCTGCGTCCACTGGACCTGATGCAAGCGTATCGTCTGGAAATGGGCACCAAACTGGCCAATGCCCGTGGCAAGGATCTGTACGCCTTCTGGGGCACGCGCATCAGCGAATGGCTCAACGAAGCGCTCGCCGAGCAAGGTGATGACGTGCTGCTGAACCTGGCCTCGAACGAGTACTTCTCGGCGGTCAAACGCAGCGCCCTGAACGCACGAATCATCAACACCGAGTTCAAGGACCTGAAGAACGGTCAGTACAAGATCATCAGTTTCTACGCCAAAAAAGCCCGTGGCCTGATGAGCCGTTTCGTGATTCAGGAGCGAATCAACGATCCGGCCGCCCTCAAACAGTTCGATGTGCAGGGCTACCGCTACAGCGTCGAACAGTCGAAACCCGACAATCTGGTGTTTTTGCGCGACCACGCCCCAGAATAAAGCATGCCCATTGCACGACTCTTTCTATAAAGAGTCGTGCAGCTCGCACGACGTCAAAAATCCCCCGCCACATTTCGCCGCTTTATTGGCGCCATAAAATTGTCCCCTCGAATTCTAATTTTAGTTTCACTCGACAGCCGCACTTTTTTTTCAGTAGTGGCACGTAAATTTTTTTACGGTAGTGGCACAAAACTATCTGGCTCGATTAAGGGCCTATTAATAAAGGCTCAAATCGAAAGTGCTATCAGATTGAGACCAGTGCCATCTTTGGCAATATTTCAAAAAATTTCAGATTTGCCGATGAGTGGGTAGGAACTATGTCCAAATGCATAGCTCATACCACCGGTAACGATTCTCGCCGAGTTTGTACGAGATAACTTACGCAGAGCGGAGAACCATGTAACCAAGTTGTCACAGCAACTTGCCTAGATGGTTCACTCATCTGAACAACTAACGATGGATAGGTGATACGCACCATAAACATCCTCTACAAGGCCAAAGGCTGCGCCCCTGTAACCGTGCTCGCCTGAGCACCCAACCGCTTGATCTACGGGCCTTACGCCCGACATCAGGTGGACTGGACACATGCACAAGAGTCTTCCACCAAGAAGATCGGCTGCATAACAGGGCAAGTCATAACAACTAGGCCTAGTTGCGCACATCTTGAGTGCACTTATTTAGACACTCGGAACTTAGTATGCCTGCACACGGCATTGTGGCGTCTGTATGCCGCACTTTCGAGTGCACTATGACCGCTGAACACCATTAACTCCGGCCATCTAATGGCTTGATAAAACACAGAGGTAATTGCGATGCGCATCAGCATATTTGGTTTGGGTTACGTTGGCGCAGTGTGTGCCGGTTGCCTGTCTGCACGGGGCCACGACGTGGTTGGCGTCGATGTTGCCAAAGACAAGATCGACATGATCAACGCCGGCAAGTCGCCGATTGTTGAACCGGGTCTGGGCGAACTTCTGGCTCAGGGTATCGAGACCGGTCGTCTGCGCGGTACTACCAACTTCGCCGAGGCGATTCGTGACACCGACCTGTCGATGATCTGCGTCGGTACACCAAGCAAGAAGAACGGCGACCTGGAACTGAACTACATCGAAGCGGTGTGCCGCGAGATCGGTTTCGTCCTGCGTGAAAAATCTACCCGCCACACCATCGTAGTCCGCAGCACCGTGCTGCCGGGTACTGTCGCCAACGTGGTGATCCCGATCCTCGAAGACTGCTCCGGCAAGAAGGCCGGCGTCGATTTCGGCGTCGCGGTCAACCCGGAATTCCTGCGCGAATCCACCGCGATCAAGGACTACGACCTGCCACCGATGACCGTCATCGGCGAGTTCGACAAGGCCTCGGGCGACGTTCTGCAATCGCTGTACGAAGAACTCGACGCGCCGATCATCCGCAAGGACATCGCCGTCGCCGAGATGATCAAGTACACCTGCAACGTCTGGCACGCGACCAAAGTGACCTTCGCCAACGAGATCGGCAACATCGCCAAAGCAGTCGGCGTCGATGGCCGTGAAGTGATGGACGTGGTCTGCCAGGACAAGACCCTCAACCTGTCCCAGTACTACATGCGCCCGGGCTTCGCCTTCGGCGGTTCGTGCCTGCCCAAAGACGTGCGCGCCCTGACCTATCGCGCCGGTTCGCTGGACGTCGAAGCGCCGCTGCTCAACTCGCTGATGCGCAGCAACGAATCGCAAGTGCAGAACGCCTTCGACATCGTTGAAAGCCACGACAAACGCAAAGTCGCCCTGCTCGGCCTGAGCTTCAAGGCCGGTACCGACGACCTGCGCGAAAGTCCGCTGGTGGAACTGGCCGAAATGCTGATCGGCAAGGGCTACGACCTGAGCATCTACGACAGCAACGTCGAGTACGCCCGTGTTCACGGCGCGAACAAGGACTACATCGAGTCGAAGATCCCGCACGTGTCGTCCCTGCTCAACTCGGACTTCGATTCGGTGATCGACAACTCCGACGTGATCATCCTCGGCAACCGCGACGAGAAGTTCCGCTCGCTGGCCCAGCAAGCACCGCAAGGCAAACAGGTCATCGACCTGGTGGGCTTCATGGCCAAAGCCACCAATGCCGGTACTCGCACCGAAGGTATCTGCTGGTAAAGCAGACGTTGCGCGCCGCCGCGTAACCCATAGGCGGCGCGCAACCAATGTGTGAACCCGAATGTAGGAGCTGCCGAAGGCTGCGATCTTTGCCCCAAACACTTGAGTCCCGAGTGGACCGGCAAAGATCAACAGATCGCAGCCTTCGGCAGCTCCTACAGGGTTCGCCCGAATTGCGCGTGACATCGCAGTTCTTTGTAAGCCTGCCTTAACCCCATCGGGCTCGCCCGAGATAGAGACGGATGCAGATTATGCACAGGCTAAAGCACGGCCTACTTCAGGCCGCCGGTTGGCTGTTTTACCTCAGTTTGTTGATGGGCCTGGCCTTGATGCTGCCCACGTCCACGTTCGACTCCGAGTCGAAGGACTTCATTTTCCTGATTGGCGCCGTGGGTATCTGGCGCTACTCGATGGGTGCAACGCACTTTGTGCGCGGCATGATTTTTCTCTACATCGTCTACCCGCACCTGCGCCGCAAATTGCGCAAGCTGGGTAAAGCGGCGGACCCGTCGCATGTGTTTCTGATGGTCACCAGTTTCCGTATCGACGCGCTCACCACGGCGCAGGTCTACAGCTCGGTGATCCGCGAAGCCATCGACTGCGAACTGCCGACCACCGTGGTCTGCTCGATCGTGGAAATGTCCGATGAGCTGCTGGTCAAGGCACTGTGGGCACGGATGAATCCGCCGGCACGGGTCAAACTCGACTTCGTGCGCATTCCCGGCACCGGCAAACGTGATGGCCTGGCCTATGGTTTCCGCGCGATCTCCCGTCACCTGCCGGACGACCGCGCCGTGGTGGCCGTGATCGATGGCGACACCGTGCTCGGCGAAGGCACCGTGCGCAAGACCGTGCCGTGGTTCCAGCTGTTCGGCAATGTCGGCGGCCTGACCACCAACGAGTTCTGCGAAGTGCGCGGCGGCTACATCATGAGCGAATGGCACAAGCTGCGTTTCGCCCAGCGTCACATCAACATGTGCTCGATGGCCCTGTCCAAGCGCGTGCTGACCATGACCGGACGCATGTCGGTGTTCCGCGCCACCGTGGTCACCAACCCGGAATTCATCGCCGACGTTGAAAGCGACTCGCTGCAACACTGGCGCCTGGGCCGCTTCAAGTTCCTCACCGGCGACGACAAGTCGAGCTGGTTCAGCCTGATGCGCCTGGGTTACGACACCTTTTACGTGCCGGATGCGGCGATCAACACCGTTGAGCACCCGCCGGAAAAGAGCTTCATCAAGGCCAGCCGCAAATTGATGTTCCGCTGGTACGGCAACAACCTGCGCCAGAACTCGCGAGCTTTGGGCCTGGGTGTGAAACGCCTCGGCGCCTTCACCTCGGTGGTGCTGTTCGACCAGCGCGTGTCGATGTGGACGTCGCTGCTGGGCCTGACCGTGGCGATCATCGCCAGCTTCAAATACGGCACCGCGTTCATCCTGGTTTACCTGCTGTGGATCGGCATCACCCGTCTGATTCTGACGCTGTTGCTGTCCTGCTCCGGTCACCGGATCGGCCCGGCTTACCCGGCGATTCTCTATTACAACCAGATCGTCGGTGCGCTGGTGAAGATCTACGTGTTCTTCCGCCTCGACCAACAATCCTGGACTCGCCAACCCACTTCCCTGACCCGTGATCTCGCCAGCTTTCAACGTTGGTTCAACACCTGGTCGTCTCGGACCATGACCTTCTCCGCCGGCAGCATTTTCGTCGCCGTGCTGCTGATGATGGTCTGACCCGCCCCTATTGAATTAACAAGGAAATCGCCCCTATGAATACCGCCGTCAACGCCAACGTAGTGCATGAATCCGAAGCCCAGCGTCAGCACGCCCGAGTGAAAATCCCGGCCAAACTGCGTTTCTTCGGCCCAGACCGGACGCCAGTCGAGGCACGGGTCATCGACCTCTCGGCCGGTGGTCTGGCGTTCAACGCCGGGCAACTGCCGCTCAAGGCCGGCGACGTGTACAAGGCGCGTCTGCAATTCGTGATCGACAACCTCGGCCTGGCCATGGACGTCGAACTGCAAGTGCGCTCCTACGACCGCCAGACCGGCCGCGCCGGTTGCCAGTTCCAGAACCTGGAACCACAGGACATCTCGACCCTGCGTCACCTGATCACTTCGCACCTGGCCGGCGACATCGTCAGCATGGGTGAAGTGCTGGCGACCCTGCAGCGCGACAACTTCACCAAGGCGCGCAAGGTCAAGGACGGCGGCCACGGCATGACCCCGTTCGGGCGTCTGAAAGCGGTGACCTTCAGCGCCGGGGTCTTCGCCATCGGCCTGGTCGCGTTCGGTTTCGTGTTCAAGTCGGTGTACGGCATGTACTTCGTCAGCCATGCGCAGGCGGGCCTGGTCAGCGTGCCGGGGATGAACATCACCATGCCGCGCGACGGCACCGTGCAGAGCCTGGTCAAGTCCGACGGCGTTGCGGCCAAAGGCGCACCGCTGGCGACCTTCAGCACCAGCATGCTCGACGTGCTCAAGGGCCATCTGGACGAAGACCAGCTGCAACCGGCCAAGGTTGAAGAACTGTTCGGCAAGCAAATGACCGGCACCCTGACCTCCCCTTGCGATTGCACCGTGGCCCAGCAACTGGTGGCTGACGGTCAGTACGCGAGCAAGGGCGACGTGATCTTCACCCTGGTACCGCGCAACACCCAGGCCACCGTCGATGCGCGCTTCTCCTATCGCCAGTTCGGCGACGTGCGTCCGGGTACGCCAGTGAGCTTCCAGATCGCCGGCGAAGACAAGACCCGCACCGGCAAGATCGTCAGCAGCACCAGCCTGAAGAGCGCCGACCTGTCTTCCGACATCCGCGTGCAGATCCAGCCGGACGAGCCGCTGGACAGCACCTTCGCCGGCCGCCCGGTGGAAGTGAACAGCGACCGTGGCCCGAACCTGAACTGGCTGATCGACAAAGCCATGGCTGCCGGTCTTTAAGTCGAGGACATGCCTGTGACTACTCATATCTTGAACACACCGCCGACCCTGTGGGAGCGAGCCTGCTCGCGATTGGATCGCCGCGGTATGTCTGATGCACCGAGTGGCTTGCATCGCGAGCAGGCTCACTCCTACATGGGGACGGTGTGTGCCTTGGCATTGGCAGTCAGTCTGGCCGGTTGCGCCGGCCTGCCCGACCAGCGTCTGGCCAACGAAGCGCTCAAGCGTGGCGACACCGCCACCGCCGCGCAGAACTACCGCGCGCTGGCCGATCTGGGTTACAGCGAAGCGCAAGTCGGCCTCGCCGATATCCAGGTCGACAGCCGCGACCCCGAGCAGATCAAACAGGCCGAGGCGACCTACCGCGCTGCCGCCGATGTTTCGCCACGGGCCCAGGCCCGTCTCGGTCGCCTGTTGGTGGCCAAGCCGGGCTCGACCGAGGCCGAGCATCACGAAGCCGAAAGCCTGCTGAAAAAAGCCGCCGCCAATGGCGAAGGCAATACGTTGATCCCGCTGGCGATGCTGTACCTGCAATACCCGCACAGCTTCCCGAACATCAACGCCCAGCAGCAGATCGATCAATGGCGCAAATCCGGCTACCCGGAAGCGGGTCTGGCCCAAGTGCTGCTGTATCGCACCCAGGGCACTTACGACCAGCACCTGGATGACGTGGAAAAGATCTGCAAAGTCGCGCTCAACACCACCGACATCTGCTACGTCGAACTGGCCACGGTCTATCAGAAACGTGCCCAGCCGGAGCAACAGGCCGAGCTGATCAAGCAGATGCAGGCCGGTTACAGCCGTGGCACGGTCAGCGCGCAGCGTGTCGATTCCGTGGCTCGTGTACTGGCCGATTCGACCCTGGGCAAGACCGACGAGAAGACCGCGCAGTCGCTGCTCGAGCCGATCGCTCCGGGCTATCCGGCGTCGTGGGTGACCCTCGCGCAACTGCTCTACGACTTCCCGGAACTGGGCGACGTCGATCAGATGATGAAGTACCTGGACAACGGCCGCGCCGCCGACCAGCCGCGCGCCGAGCTGTTGCTGGGCAAGCTCTACTACGAAGGCAAACTGGTGCCGGTCGACGCGAAAGTCGCCGAAGAACACTTTCAGAAAGCCGTCGGTCGCGAAGTCGCCGCTGATTACTACCTCGGCCAGATCTATCGCCGTGGTTACCTGGGCAAGGTCTATCCGCAGAAGGCCCTCGACCATCTGCTGACCGCTGCGCGCAACGGCCAGAACAGCGCCGACTTCGCCATCGCCCAACTGTTTTCCCAAGGCAAGGGCACCAGGCCCGACCCGCTCAACGCCTACGTGTTCAGCCAGTTGGCCAAGGCGCAGAACACCCCGCAAGCCGATGAACTGGCGACCACCCTCGCCGCGCAATTGCCGCCCGAGCGTCTGGCCGAAGCCCAGCGCCTGCTGCAACAGGAACAGGCCAGTCGTGGCGCCCAGAACCTGAACGCATTGCAACTGCACGCCCTGCAAGAAGAAGACGGCGAGGAAAAATTATGAAGTTGAATCCATTCGTGAAGGCCGGTATTGGCCTCACCTTCGCACTGATCTGGTCTTGCCCGACACTGGCTGCGATGACTGAAAGCAAGAACTTCGGCCTGGAAGTGAAAATCACCGGCCAGTCCGAAGACGACCGCGACCTCGGTACCGCACCCGGTGGCGACGTCAACGGTGTGGGCCTGGACCTGCGTCCGTGGGTCTACGGCGAAAGCGGCGCGTGGAGCGCCTACGCCATGGGCCAGGCTGTCACCTCGACCGATATCATCGAAACCGACACCCTGCAGCAGTCCGACAGCGAAAGCAGCCAGACCACCGACAACGGTGATCGCAAGACCAAGAAAAACTACTTGGCGATGCGCGAGTTCTGGGTCGGCTACAGCGGCCTCACCCCCTACCCTGGCGAAATACTCAAGTTCGGTCGCCAGCGTCTGCGCAATGATGACGGCCAGTGGCGCGACACCAACATCGAAGCGCTGAACTGGACCTTCGACACCACCCTGTTGCGCGCCAACGTCGGCGTCGCCGAACGCTTCAGCGAATACCGCACCGACTTGAAAGAGCTGGCGCCCAAAGACAAGGATCGCCTGCACGCCTACGCCGATGCCGCTTACCAGTGGACACCGGGTAACTGGGTCGGCATTCGCGGCCACCACACCCACGATGACGGCAAACTCGATTACGCCGAACCGGGTGTGCCCCGCGACTCGCTCGACAAGACCCAGAACGGTGACATCAGCTGGCTCGGCCTGACCGCCGACAGCGACGCCTACAACTGGCGCAACACCAACACCGTCAACTACTGGGGCAGCATCACCGGCATGAGCGGCGACCGTGACTCGGTCAACCCGCTGAACGCCGACGGCACCGCCCCGGCGCAAGCCAAACGCAGCGATGACATCAACGGCTGGGCCACCGACCTCGGCGTGCGCCTGCGCCTCGATCCGCAGTGGCAGGTCGGTGCGGCGTATGCCCGCGCCAGCGCCGATTACCAGCAGAACGGTCTGGAGAGCAACCGCTCCAACTACACCGGTACGCGCTCGCGGGTACACCGTTTCGGCGAAGCGTTCCGTGGCGAAATGAGCAACATGCAGACCGCCACCCTGTTCGGTTCGTGGATGCTCAACGACCAATACGACGCCAGCCTGATCTACCACAAGTTCTGGCGCGTGGACGGCAACAAGCCGGTGGGCAGCAACGGCATCAACGCCGTGGAAAACAACACCGACGACGTGACCGGCGCGATCCTCTCCAGCACCTCGCTGCCGCTGCAGGATGGCAACAAGGACCTGGGTCAGGAGATGGACCTGGTGGTCACCAAGTACTTCAAGCAAGGCCTGTTGCCGGCCGCGCTGAGCCAGTCGATCGATGAACCGTCGGCGCTGGTGCGATTCCGTGGCGGCGTGTTCAAGCCCGGGGATGCCTATGGCAGCCAGGTCGATTCGTACATGCACCGCGCGTTCATCGACGTGATCTGGCGCTTCTGATGCAAACCGCCAAGGGAGTGCCCGACATGCACCATGCAAGGAAAGGCTCGATCAGCCTGTTGGCCGGCGCCATGCTGCTGGCCTCCGCTGGCGCCTTCGCCACCGTGGAACCGGTTGTGCCTCAACAAGGCAAACCGGTGACCACCGCCAAAGAGCTGCAACAAGCCAAGACCTACACCGTCAGCAGCGCGCCGACCGAGGCGCTGGAACTGGCCAAGCCGACACTGCCCGACCTGTCCGGCTTCACCGCCGAGGCCGCTGCCGCGAAAATCGTGCGCAGCAAACCGGGCAAGATCAGCGTGCGCCGGATGATGCAGGAAGACGCCCTGAAGGACTTTATCGGCGGCGACAACAAGATGGCCGAATGGGTGGTGCGTCAGCACGGCATCCCGCAGGCGATCTTCGTCGACGACGGCTACCTGAACCTCAAGGATCTGGCGAAGAAACTGCCCAAGCAGTACTTCAGCGAGACCTCGCCGGGCGTGTATCTGGCGAAGTTGCCGATCGTGGTCGGGCGCAAAGGCATCCTCGAAATCGATGGCCAGACCCAGGAGTTGCGCCTGTCGCAGGAGGCGGGTTCGTTCCTGGTCAACGACGGTCAGCTGTTCGTGCGTGACACCAAGGTCACCGGCTGGCGCGAGAAGGACAACGGCCCGGCCACCTTCCGTACGCCGAAGGAATTCCGTCCGTTTCTGCTCGCCTGGGGCGGCACCGAGACCTACATCGTCAACAGCAAGATGGCCAGCTTCGGCTACGCCAACAGTAAGTCGTACGGGGTGAGTATTTCCCAGTACACGCCGAACATGGCCAAGGTCCTCAAGCGTCCTGAACCGACCGGCTGGATCGTCGGCTCCGAGTTCTCTGACATGTGGTACGGCTTCTACTGCTATGAGACCCGTGACTTCGTGGTCAAGGGCAACACCTACAAAGACAACATCGTCTACGGCATCGACCCGCACGACCGTTCCCACGGTCTGATCATCGCCGAGAACACTGTGTACGGTACGAAGAAGAAGCACGGGATCATTATTTCCCGTGAGGTCAACGACAGCTTCATCTTCAACAACAAGAGCTTCGACAACCATCTCTCGGGCCTGGTGATCGACCGGAACAGCGTCAACAACCTCATTGCCTACAACGAGATCTACAAGAACCACACCGACGGCATCACCCTCTACGAGTCTGCCGACAACCTGCTGTGGGGCAACAAGGTCATCAGCAACAAGCGCCACGGCATCCGCATTCGTAACAGCGTGAACATCCGTCTGTACGAAAACGTGGCCATGGCCAACGGTTTGACCGGCGTCTACGGCCACATCAAGGACCTGACCGACACCGACCGTGACATCAAGCTCGACCCGTTCGACGCCCAGGTGTCGCTGATCGTGGTCGGCGGTGAACTGGCGGCCAACGGCAGCGGCCCGATGGCCATCGACTCGCCGTTGAGCGTCGAGCTGTACCGGGTATCGATGCTGGCGCCGACCAAATCCAGCGGCATCAGCTTCAACGGCATCCTTGGCGAGCGCCAGGATGAAATTCTCGACCTGCTGGTGCGCCAGCAGAAAGCCGTGCTGATCGACCCTGTCGAACGCCAGACCGAAATGCGGGACTGAGGATAATTCCATGCACTCACACTTGATCAAATTACTCAGCCTGTCGGCCCTGACCGTGGGCATTCTGGCGGCGAGCAATGGCGCCCGCGCCGATGAAGCGGCGGGCGCCACCCCGCCGAAGTTCAACGCCGAACCGTGCTGCAACCTGTGCCCGGCCGCCCATGACGCGAAGAACTACACCACGCGTTATCAGCAGAACTTCACCACCCTGGTGCAGGCGCAGGGCGACTGGCTGTTCCGCACGCAGGAAGATTTGCGCACCGAGTTCAACACCACCCCGGCCGGCTACAAGCGCCTGCAACAGCTGCACGATGCGTTCAAGGCCAAAGGCGTCGAGCTGGTGATCGTTTACCAGCCGACCCGTGGCCTGGTGAACCGCAACAAGCTCAACCCGCAGGAAAAAGCCGCGTTCGATTACGAGAAAGCGCTGGGCAACTACAAGACCATGCTCGGCCGTTTCGCGCAGATGGGTTACGTGGTGCCAGACCTGTCGCCGCTGACCAACGAATCGCTGCCAGACACCCTGCCCGCCCACGATTTCTACTTCCGTGGCGACCAGCACTGGACCCCGTACGGCGCACAGCGCACGGCGAAAATCGTCGCCGAGAAGGTCAAGCAGATCCCGGCCTTCGCCGACATTCCCAAGCGTGAATTCGAGACCAAGCGCACCGGGCGCATGGGCAAGACCGGCACCCTGCACAACATGGCCGGGCAACTGTGTGGCACCAGTTACGCGATCCAGTACATGGACCAGTTCACCACCGAGCCGAAAGGCGAAGCCGGTGATGGCGACCTGTTCGGTGATTCCGGCAACCCGCAAATCACTCTCGTGGGTACCTCGCACAGCGGCAAGAACTACAACTTCGCCGGCTTCCTCGAAGAGGCGATCGGCGCCGACATTCTCAACGTCGCCTTCCCCGGCGGTGGTCTGGAAGGTTCGATGCTGCAGTACCTGGGCAGCGACGAATTCCAGAAGACTCCGCCGAAGATTCTCATCTGGGAATTCTCGCCGCTGTACCGTCTCGACCAGGAAACCATCTATCGCCAGATGATGGCCCTGCTCGACAACGGTTGCGAAGGCAAAGATGCACAGATGACCGGCAGCGCCACGCTGAAGCCGGGCAGCAAACAAGAACTGCTGGTCAACAGCAAGAACCTGAACCTGCAGAACAGCAGCCACCAGGTCGACATCCGCTTCGCCGACACCTCGGTGAAAACCCTGCACGCCACCCTCTGGTACATGAACGGTCGCCACGAGGACATCAAGATCGAGAAACCGGAAACCTCCGACACCGACGGTCGTTTCGCCTTCGAGTTGCGCACCGACGAAGACTGGGCCTCGCAAAACCTGCTGGCGGTCGAAGTCCAGGGTCCGGAAGCGGGCACCGCGCCACAAAAAGTCGAAGCGAAAATCTGCAAACGCAACGTATTCCCGGGCGCTGGGCAACAAACCGCTCAGGTCGGGCAATGAGGTCTGCTATGCGAAATCCGAAATTGAAATCTTTACTGGCTCCCACCCTGTTGAGCCTGGCGATGTTCGCCGGCGCCACTCAGGCCGCCGCGCCACTGCGCCCGCCGCAGGGCTACTTCGCGCCGGTGGATAAATTCAAGACCGGCGACAAGAGCGAAGGCTGCGACGCGATGCCCGCGCCGTACACCGGTCCGCTGCAATTTCGCAGCAAATACGAAGGCTCGGACAAGGCCCGCGCGACACTGAACGTGCAGTCGGAAAAAGCCTTCCGTGACACCACCAAAGACATCACCACGCTGGAGCGCGGCACCGCCAAACGGGTGATGCAGTTCATGCGTGACGGTCGCCCGGAGCAGCTCGATTGCACGCTCAACTGGTTGACCGCTTGGGCCAAGGCCGACGCGTTGATGTCGAAAGACTTCAACCACACCGGCAAATCGATGCGCAAATGGGCGCTGGGCAGCATGGCCTCTTCGTACATTCGCCTGAAGTTCTCCGACTCGCATCCGCTGGCCGCGCATCAGCAAGAGGCGCAGCAGATCGAGGCGTGGTTCAGCAAGATGGCCGATCAGGTGGTCAGCGACTGGGACAACCTGCCGCTGGAAAAAACCAACAACCACTCGTACTGGGCTGCCTGGTCGGTGATGGCAACCGCCGTCGCCACCAACCGTCGCGACCTGTTCGACTGGGCGGTGAAGGAATACAAGGTCGGGGTCAATCAAGTCGACGCCGACGGCTTCCTGCCCAACGAACTCAAGCGCCAGCAACGCGCCCTCGCCTATCACAACTACGCCCTGCCGCCGCTGGCGATGATCGCCAGTTTCGCCCAGGTCAACGGTGTCGATCTGCGTCAGGAAAACAACAGCGCGCTCAAGCGCCTGGGTGATCGGGTACTGGCCGGGGTGAAAGACCCGGATGCATTCGAGAAGAAGAACGGCAAAGAGCAGGACATGACCGACCTGAAAGAGGACATGAAATTCGCCTGGCTCGAACCGTTCTGCACCCTCTACACCTGCCCGCCGGATGTGATCGAGAAGAAGCACGGTATGCAACCGTTCAAGACCTTCCGCCTCGGTGGCGACCTGACCAAGGTCTACGACCCGTCCCATGAAAAGGGCAACAAGGGTTCGTAGGCCGCACACATCCCAATGTAGGAGCTGCCGAAGGCTGCGATCTTTTGATCTTGCCTTCAAAGATCAAGATCAAAAGATCGCAGCCTTCGGCAGCTCCTACAGGGGGCCGGTGTCAGGTTTTAGATTTGTGAGTTGGCCCTCCGGTTCTACGTGGGGGGTTTGGGGGGGCTTTGGCCCTTGACTGTTGGTTCAAACATGGAGAGATCGGGATGGTATTTTCATCCAACGTGTTCCTGTTTCTGTTCTTGCCGATCTTTCTCGGCTTGTACTACCTGAGCGGGCAACGCTATCGCAACCTGTTGCTGCTGATCGCCAGCTACGTGTTCTACGCGTGGTGGCGAGTGGACTTCCTCGCGCTGTTCGCAGCGGTGACGCTGTGGAACTACTGGATCGGCCTCAAAGTCGGTGCCGCTGGCGTCAGGACCAAACCGGCGCAGCGCTGGCTGCTGCTCGGCGTGGCGGTCGACCTGTGCATCCTCGGCTACTTCAAGTACGCCAACTTCGGCGTGGACAGCATCAACGCGATCATGACCTCGTTCGGTCTGGAGCCGTTCATCCTGACCCACGTGCTGTTGCCGATCGGCATCTCGTTCTACATCTTCGAGTCGATCAGCTACATCATCGACGTGTACCGCGGCGACACCCCGGCCACGCGCAACCTGATCGACTTCGCGGCGTTCGTGGCGATCTTCCCGCACCTGATTGCCGGCCCGGTCCTGCGTTTCCGCGACCTCGCCGACCAGTTCAACAACCGCACCCACACCCTCGACAAGTTCTCCGAAGGCTGCACGCGGTTCATGCAGGGTTTCATCAAGAAGGTGTTCATCGCCGACACCCTGGCGGTAGTTGCCGACCACTGCTTCGCCCTGCAAAACCCGACCACCGGTGATGCCTGGCTGGGTGCGCTGGCGTACACCGCGCAACTGTATTTCGACTTCTCCGGTTACAGCGACATGGCCATCGGCCTGGGCTTGATGATGGGTTTCCGCTTCATGGAAAACTTCAAGCAGCCGTACATCAGCCAGTCGATCACCGAGTTCTGGCGCCGCTGGCACATCAGCCTGTCGACCTGGCTGCGTGACTACCTGTACATCACCCTCGGCGGTAACCGCAAAGGCACACTGATGACCTATCGCAACCTGTTCCTGACCATGCTCCTGGGTGGTCTGTGGCACGGCGCGAACATCACCTACATCGTCTGGGGTGCCTGGCACGGCATGTGGCTGGCGATCGAGAAAATGCTCGGCATCAACACCTCGCCGCGCAGCCTCAATCCGATCCGCTGGGCACTGACCTTCCTGCTGGTGGTGATGGGCTGGGTGATCTTCCGCGCCGAAAACCTGCACGTTGCCGGGCGCATGTACGGCGCGATGTTCAGCTTCGGCGACTGGTCGCTGTCGGAACTCAACCGCGCCAGCCTCACCGGTCTGCAAGTGGCAACGCTGGTGGTGGCGTACGCAACGCTGGCGTTCTTCGGCCTGCGTGACCTGTACACCAATCAGCCGCCGGTCAAGACCAAACCTGAAGTCAACGTCGAGGCCGACGGCCCTGCCACTTCGACCCCGGGAATGATCAAAGCCGCCCCCGGCGAAAACCCGGCGAACATCCATGAGCCTGGCTACACCGTCGGCGTCGAAGCCCAGGTGCAACCGGCCTACTGGACCGCGGACTGGTCGCGCTATGTGATGCGCGGCTTGATCCTGCTGCTGTTCATCGCCTCGATTCTCAAGCTCTCGGCGCAAAGCTTCTCGCCGTTCCTTTACTTCCAGTTCTGAGGGATCTGACATGACCCGCTCATTACGCATCTTCTACATCGCGCTGTTTCTGGTGACCCTGCTGGTGCTCGGTCTGTGGTCGGTGCGCAGCTTCTTCGGCTTCAGCACCAACGCCGACGCGACGGTGCTCAACGGTCGCTGGACCAAAGCCGTGGAAACCCACTACGACGACCAGTTTCCGATCAAGCGTCTGGGCACCAACCTTTGGGCTGCGCTGGATTTCAAACTGTTCAACGAAGGTCGTCCGGGCGTGGTGCTCGGTCGCGATCAGTGGCTGTACAGCGACGAGGAATTCAACCCGATCGTCAACGAAGAGCTGAACCTGCAAGGTAACTACGCGCTGGTCGAAGGCGTGCGCCAGACCCTCAAGGCCAAAGGCGTGAAACTGGTGATGGCGATCGTCCCGGCCAAGGTTCGCCTGTACCCGGAACACCTGGGTGAAGTGAAACCGGCGAGCATCCACGAAAACCTGTATCAGGACTTCCACGCCCGTGTCGCGGCGGACAAGATCCTCGCCCCGGACCTGCTCGGCCCGCTGCAACAGGCCAAGCAGAACGGTCAGCAAGTGTTCCTGCGCACCGACACCCACTGGACGCCTGAAGGCGCCGAGATCGCGGCCAACACCCTGGCGAAAACCATCGCCGACAAGTTCCCGCTCAGCGGCGAGCCGCAGCGTTTCGTCACCACGCCGGCAGAGAAGGTCACGCACAAGGGCGACCTGCGTCTGTTTCTGCCGCTTGATCCGCTGTTCGAAAACCTGATGCCGGCGCAAGAGCCGCTGCAAAAGCGCAACACCGTGGCCGCCGCCGAGCAGCCTGCCGGTGACGACGCGCTGTTCGCCAACAGCGAAGTGCCGGTCGCGCTGATCGGCACCAGCTACAGCGCCAACCCCAACTGGAACTTCGTCGGTGCGCTGAAACAAGCGCTGCACAGCGACGTCGTGAACTACGCCGAAGACGGCCATGGCCCGATCCTGCCGATGCTCAGCTACCTGAAAAGCGATGACTTCAAGAACAGCCCGCCACAGGTGCTGATCTGGGAGTTTCCTGAACGATATCTGCCTGTGAACAACGAAATCGGCGACGCCGACCCGCAGTGGGTCGCAGAGCTCAAACAAGCCGGTGCTCGCCAACAAAACGTAGCCATCAACACTAAATCCGAGACGCCCGATCGGGCGCAAAACTGAAAGAGAGGTAACACCATGACTTTCACAACTACTCCTCGTCGTCTCGCAAAACGCTTCGCACTGGTCGCTGGCCTCAGCGTGCTGTCGGTACAGGCTTTTGCCGGTGGTGACGCCGCACTGTACGGCCCGACCGCACCGAAAGGCTCGACCTTCGTGCGGGTCTACAACGCCAGCAACGCCGAAGTCAGCGCCACCGTCGGCAGCACCAACCTGAGCGATGTTGCGCCATTGGCCAGCAGCGATTTCAGCTTCATGCCGGGCGGCGACTACAGCGCCAAGATCGGCAGCCAGACCCTGCCGGTCAAACTCACCGGTGACCACTACTACACCCTGGTCAACAACGCGTCCGGCGCGCCGCAACTGATCGAAGAGCCGCCGTTCAAGAACAAGCAGAAATCCCTGGTGCGCGTGCAGAACCTCAGCGACAAGCCGCTGACCCTGAAGACCGCCGATGGCAAGACCGACGTGGTGCCGAACGTGGCCGCCAAGGGCCGTGGCGAACGTGAAATCAACCCGGTGAAAGTCAGCCTGGCGCTGTACGAAGGCGACAAGAAAGTCGGCGACGTGAAACCGGTTGCCCTGGAGCGCGGTGAAGCAGCCGTGCTGTACGTCACGGGTTCCGGCAGCAGCCTGTCGCCAGTCTGGGTGAAACGCCCGGTGTCGACGCGTTAATCATTTTTCCGATGAGACGCTGATCCCTGTAGGAGCTGCGGCACGCTGCGATCTTTTGACTTTGCTTTTAAAGATCAAGATCAACAGATCGCAGCCTTCGGCAGCTCCTACAGGGGAATGCGGTGGCCTCTCGGTACGAGACAAAAACAAGAGTGAAACGACACAACGTTCGTGCCTCTAACCCAATTGATTTTTATGGAGTAAACAACATGATTCCGGTGATCTTGTCAGGTGGTAGCGGTTCGCGTCTGTGGCCACTTTCGCGCAAACAATTCCCTAAGCAATTCCTCGCCCTGACCGGTGAGCACACGCTGTTCCAGCAAACCCTGGAGCGCCTGGTGTTCGAAGGCATGGACACGCCGATCGTGGTCTGCAACAAGGATCACCGCTTCATCGTCAACGAGCAGTTGGCCAACCGTAACCTCGAATGCCAGCGCATCCTGATGGAACCGTTCGGCCGCAACACCGCGCCGGCGGTGGCGCTGACCGCGATGATGCTGGTCAATGAAGGTCGTGACGAGTTGATGCTGGTGCTGCCGGCCGACCACGTGCTGGAAGACCAGAAAGCCCTGCAACGCGCCCTCGCCCTGGCGACTGTGGCCGCTGAAAACGGCGAAATGGTGCTGTTCGGCGTGCCGGCGACCAAACCGGAAACCGGTTACGGCTACATCAAGTCCACCGCTGATTCGCTGCTGCCCGAAGGCGTCAGCCGCGTTTCGCACTTCGTCGAAAAACCCGACGTCAAACGCGCCACCGAGTACGTCGAATCCGGCGGCTACTACTGGAACAGCGGTATGTTCCTGTTCCGCGCCAGCCGCTTCCTCGAAGAGCTGAAAAAGCACGATCCGGACATCTACGACACCTGCCTGCTGACCCTTGAGCGCAGCCAGCAGGACGCCGACACCGTCACGCTGGACGAGGCCACCTTCGCCTGCTGCCCGGACAATTCCATCGACTACTCCGTGATGGAAAAAACCCAGCGCGCCTGCGTGGTGCCGCTGACTGCTGGCTGGAGCGATGTCGGTTGCTGGTCGTCGCTGTGGGAAGTCAACGAGAAGGACGCCAACGGCAACGTCAGCAAAGGCGACGTGGTGATCCAGGACAGCAAGAACTGCATGATCCACGGCAACGGCAAACTGGTGTCGGTGATCGGCCTGGAGAACATCGTCGTGGTCGAAACCAAAGACGCGATGATGATCGCCCACAAGGACAAGGTCCAGGGTGTCAAGCAGATGGTCGCCACCCTCAACGAGCAGGGCCGCAGCGAAACCCAGAACCACTGCGAGGTCTACCGTCCGTGGGGCTCGTATGATTCCGTGGACATGGGCGGGCGTTTCCAGGTCAAGCACATCTCGGTGAAGCCGGGTGCGTGCCTGTCGCTGCAGATGCACCACCACCGCGCCGAACACTGGATCGTGGTCAGCGGCACCGCCGAAGTGACCTGCGATGAAAACGTGTTCCTGCTCTGCGAAAACCAGTCGACCTACATCCCGATCGCCTCGGTGCACCGCCTGCGCAACCCGGGCAAGATCCCGCTGGAAATCATCGAAGTGCAATCGGGTTCGTACCTGGGCGAGGACGATATCGAACGCTTCGAAGATATCTACGGTCGCTCCACCCCGATCGAACGCGGCGTGTCGGTGAAAACCATCGCGCAGTGATCACCGCGTAACAAGAAGCCCCCGTCCAGCCCACTGCGTCCCCTATCCGCAGCGGGTTGGGCGGGGGCTTTTTTTGAAGCAAAAGATCGCAGCCTGCGGCAGCTCCTACAGGGAAAACGCATTCCAACTGTAGGAGTTGCCGCAAGCTGCGATCTTTTGACTTTGCCCTGCCCATCGCCAACCTCACCTACGCTTAGGTAGGATGCCCCTCTATCCCCGCGAGGTTGTGCGACATGTTCATCGGCGTTTTGCTGGTCATCACCTGGCTGGTCCTGTTGCTGCGCTATCCGGCCAAGGCTGTACCGGTGTCGGTGGCTGCCGCCGTTGGCTTGGGGCTGGTGGCGGTCTGGGTGGTGTGGCTGGACAACCGCGAGCTCAAGCAACTGGCGCGTCTGGAGATGCGCATTGCCTACGCCCCTGAACAGTGCCCGGCAGATCGTCCGCTGCAACTGAAAATGAAAAACGGCAACGACGTCCCGCTGACCGAACTGCGCTGGCGCATCGCCGCTTACGCGCCCGGTGACACTGTCAACCTGGCCGACAACCAATACACCGCGCCGCGCTATCGCGGCCCCGGTGAATTGCAGGCCGGCGGCAACTGGGAAGATTGCTTGCCAATGCCACCACTGCGTCCCGGTTATCGTCCGCAAACCCTGGAGTTCCGCGCCGAGCGTTTGCAGGGCAGTTTCTCCGACTGATCCCCTCCCTTAACTTTCTTGCACAAGGAATGCGCCATGCCCGTTGCGTTGATCACCGGTTGCTCCAGCGGCATAGGCCGCGCCCTCGCTGATGCGTTCAAAGCCGCCGGCTACGAGGTCTGGGCCAGTGCGCGCAGGGCCGAAGACGTCTCGGCCCTCGCCGCTGCCGGGTTCACGGCGATCCAGCTGGACGTCAATGACAGCGTGGCGCTGGAACAGCTTGGTGAGCGGATCAACCAGCAACACGGTGGCCTTGATGTGCTGATCAACAACGCCGGTTATGGCGCCATGGGGCCGCTGCTCGACGGCGGCGTACCGGCCATGCAGCGCCAGTTCGAAACCAACGTGTTCTCGATTGTCGGCGTGACTCGCGCACTGTTCCCGGTGCTGCGCCGGGCCAAGGGCCTGGTGGTGAACATCGGCAGTGTGTCTGGGGTTTTGGTCACGCCATTCGCCGGCGCCTACTGCGCCTCGAAAGCCGCCGTGCATGCCCTGAGCGATGCGTTGCGCATGGAACTGGCGCCGTTCGGCATTCGCCTGATGGAAGTGCAGCCCGGGGCGATTCAGTCGAGCTTCGCCAAGAATGCCGGGCATGAGGCGGAGCAGTTGATCAACGAGCAATCGCCGTGGTTTCCGTTGCGTGAGGGGATCCGCGCGCGGGCCAAGGCCTCGCAGGACAAACCGACGCCGACCAGTGAGTTTGCCGCGCAACTGCTCAAGGCTGTGCAACAGGACAAGCCGCCGCGGTTGATTCGCATCGGGAATGGCAGCCGGGCGTTGCCGTTGCTGGCGACACTGCTGCCCAAAGGGTTGCTGGAGTCGACGTTGATGAAGCGGTTCGGGTTGCGTGGGAAGCTCTGAGACCGAGGCGCCCCCATCGCGGGCAAGCCACGCTCCCACAAGGTTTTGCGGCGTACACAGATATCCAGAACGACACAAAAACCTGTGGGAGCGTGGCTTGCCCGCGAAGAGGCCGGAACAATCACTCGAGATCCTCAGCCCCACCCCTTCATGAAATCAATAAACGCCCGCACCTTCAGCGGCAAATGCCGGGTATCCGGGTACAGCGCATACACCCCCTGTTGGGCAAAACGGTAATCGGCCAGCAAGCGCACCAAACGCCCGGCCTCCAGATCATCCTGAATCAACCATTGCGGCAAAATCGCCACGCCTTGCCCGGTCAACGCAAACGCACGCAACGTCGCCGAGTTGTCGGCGACGATGGCGGTGGTCCCCGGTTTGGGCTGGTAGACGTGCTCGCTGCCGGCCGGGTCAGTGACCGTCATTTCCGGCACTCGCCCATGCCCCAGCGTCGGCATCGACTCCAGCGTCGCCAGCGTGGCCACCGGCGTGAAGCGCTCGACCAAACCTGGCGCCGCCACTGCAAACACTTCGAACGTCGACAACTGCACCGCCCGCAGATTGGAGTCGTGCATGCGGCCCAGGCGGATCGCCATGTCAAAGCGCTCGGAGATCAGATCGGCATGGGTCGAGGACGTCGACAGGTGGATGTTCAATTGCGGCTGTTGCTGACGAAACACCTCCAGCGCCGGCACCACTTGGGCCAGGGCAAATTCCACGGTGGTGGTGATGCGCAACGTGCCCTTGAGTTGCGAATGCTCGGAACGCGCTTCCTCGATCGCCAGTCGCGCTTCGTCGAGGGTGCGCAAACAGCGTCGATAAAAGCGTTCGCCGGCATCGGTCAGGGCCAGTTGTCGGGTGTTGCGCGTGAGCAACGTGACGCCCAGTTCCTCTTCCAGCCGTTTGAGGTTGAAACTCACCACTGCCCGGGTCTGGCCCAACGTATCGGCGGCGGCCGTCAGTGACCCGGCCTCCACCACGGCTTTGAACGTGTCAAAACGGTCCAGGCTGACCATCGTCACGGCACTCTCTGTCAAAATAATTTTGACAAACTAGCAGGCAAACCAGCGTTTTCCTAACGCCACAAGCGCCCTAACCTGCACGCCTCATCACAGGGAAGCTGCCATGGCCTATCGCTCGAAAGTCGCGCTGGTGTATTTGTTCGGGTTCGCCCTCGACTTGCTGAACATGTTCGCCGCCAGCATTGCCTACCCGGACATCGCCCGAGAACTACAGGCATCGGTGACGCAATTGGCGTGGATCACCAACGCCTACATGCTCGGGCTGACGCTGATCATTCCGATGAGCGTGTGGCTGGCCGCACGCCTGGGCGAGCGCCGGCTGATCCTCGGTTCGCTGCTGCTGTTCGGGATCGCTTCGGGTCTGGTGGCCCAGTCTGGCTCGATTGAAAGCCTGATTGGCTGGCGCCTGCTGCAAGGGCTCGGTGGCGGCTTGTTGCTGCCGGTCGGTCAGGCCTTGGCGTATCGGCAATTCCCGGCGGCGCAGCGTGCGCACCTCACTGGCGTGGTGCTGTTGGTGGCGCTGATGGTACCGGCCCTGTCACCGGCGGCGGGCGGCCTGATCGTAGAGGCCTTGTCGTGGCGCTGGATTTTCTACCTGAACATGCCAATGGCGCTGTTGGCTTTCGCCCTGGGCTTGCTGTGGTTGAAAGCCGATCAACCCACCACGGAACGCCCGACGCTGGACATTCGCGGCCTGCTGCTGGCGGTCTCAGCCCTGAGTCTGTTGCTGATTGCCGTGAGCCTGGCGAGCGCCTCCGCGACCCGTCACCTCGCGGGCGGCATCTTGCTGCTCGGTGCCTTGACCTTATGGCTGTACCTGCGCGATGGCTGGCACAAACCCGACGCCGTCCTCGACCTGCAACTGATCAAAAGCCCGTCGCTACGCCTGGCGATGCTGATCTACCTGTTCGTGCCCGGGGTCTTTACCGGGACCAACATGATTGCCGTGCTGTACCTGCACGACCTCGGTGTCGGCGCGGCGCAAACCGGCGCACTGATGTTGGCCTGGGCCGCGGCCTCGGGCGTGGCGATCATGCTCGGCAAACGCAGCTTCAATCGCATCGGCCCCAAGCCGTTGCTGATCGCCGGCATGCTCCTGCAATGCCTGGGCATTGTCCTGCTGATGCGCATCGAACACCCCGCCGCTGCGCCGCTGATCATCGCCTACGCGCTGATGGGGCTGGGCGGCAGTCTGTGCAGCGTCACCGCGCAAACCCTGGCGTTTGTCGGCATCGCGCCGGAAAAAATGGGCCACTCCAGCGCCCTGTGGAACATCAATCGCCAACTCGGTTTCTGCCTGGGTGCGGCGCTGCTCAGCTCACTGCTGGGCGCACTCGGCGGCAACGGTTTTCACTACTGCTTTCTCGCCGCCGCACTGCTGACGCTGTTGCCGATGGTCGCCGTGCTGCGTTTCGATGCCACCCACGTGCTCGCCCTGCTGAGCTCACCTCCCCTTCAGGAAAAATCCACATGACTGACTACCAAGAATATTTTGACGAAGTGATCCAGGCACATGAGGCCATCGAACAGTGGTTTGCCGTGGAGCAGGATTCGGCCGAACTGAAGCGCTTGCTGAGCCGCTTCTCGGCGGACTTTTCCATGGTCACACCGCTGGGCCGGGCGCTGGATGTCGCAGCCTTGCGCGCACTGTTTCAGGCGGCGGGCGGGAAGAAGTCAGGCTTCAGGATTGAGCTCAGTGAGCTACGCGTAATTGCGCTGCATGAGCGCGGCGCAACGTTGAGTTACCGCGAGCAGCAGACCGATGCGAGCGGGTTGCACACGGATCGGCGCTCGACGGTGGTGTTTGAAAAAAACGAGGCCGGGCAGGTGCTGTGGCGGCATTTGCAGGAGACGTTTTGCCAAGGCTGACGCGATCCCTTTGTGGCGAGGGAGCTCGCTCCCGCTGGGCTGCGCAGCAGCCCCAATACCTGCCCCCAACCCTGTCAGGCAAACCGCGCAGTCAGATTTTACGACTGCTACGCAGCCGAGCGGGAGCAAGCTCCCTCGCCACAGGTTTACTCTCCCGTGTCCTGATTCACCACCACGGTGCAGGTAATCCCCGCCGCCAACAACACACCTTCCGGCACTTCATCGATGTGAATCCGCACCGGCACCCGCTGCGCCAGGCGCACCCAGTTGAAGGTCGGGTTCACATCGGCGATCAGCTCGCGGCTTTCCGGGTTGTCGCGGTCGTAGATGCCGCGGGAAATGCTTTCTACATGGCCCTTGAGCACTTCGCCGCTCATCAGTTGCATGTCGGCCTTGTCACCCTCGCGCACGTGCGGCAATTTGGTCTCTTCGAAGAAGCCGTAGACCCAGAACGAGTTCATGTCGACCACGGCCATTTTCGCCTCGCCGATGCGCGCGTAATCACCGCGATGCACGTTGAGGTTGGTCACGTAGCCGTCCACCGCTGCACGTACTTCGGTGCGTTTGAGGTTGAGTTCGGCGGCTTCCAGTTGCGCTTGCGCGTGTTGGTAATCGGCCAGCGCAGCGTCGGCGATGTTGCTGGCGTCGTCACGGTTTTCCTTGGAGATCACCAGGTTGTCCATATCGGCGCGGCGATGCGCGTTGACCTTGCGCATCTCCCACGTCGACTTGCGCGAAGCGACCAGCGACTGCGCCTGTTTGACCGCGATACGGTAGTGCTCGGGGTCGATCTGCATCAGCAAGTCACCCTTCTTCACCAGCTGGTTGTCGCGCACCGGCACGTCGATGACTTCACCGGTGACGTCGGCCGCGACGTTGATGATGTCGGCGCGAACGCGCCCGTCGCGGGTCCACGGGGTGTTCATGTAGTGCTCCCACAACGTGCGGCCGATCCACAGCGCCAGGGCCAGCACCAGCAGGGTCGCGAGCAGGCTGAAAAACTTTTTCATCAGGGCCTTCTTCAGAGATAGAGAGTCAACGGTAAACAGTCAGCGCCATGGCGCCGAACAAACAGGTAAACAGGCTCAGGCGCAGCAGCGCCGGGTGCCAGAAGAAGCGGTACAGATCAAACCCCGAGAGGAACCGGTCCAGCGCCCAGGCCAGGGCCGCAGCGACAAAAAACATCAGGGTCATGGTCGGCATGTACACGCCGTGGAAGGCGATTTCACGAGGCATGGGCAAGTCCTTCGGGCTTGGCGACGGCATAGGCGGCGAGCGGTGATTGCGGATCGAGCAACGAGGTGCGAATGAAGTGCAGGTAGCTCTTCACCCGGCGCAGGGCCGAGGTGTCGAAGTGCGGCGCGAACGGCTCGTCGGTCGCGGCAACCCGGCTGATCGCGTGATCGACCGCCACCAGTGCGCGCTCCAGATTGCTCTGGTTCGGTTGCAGAAACAGTCGCACCAGCGCCCGGCCCATCACGCGGATCGCCTGACGCCACGGCTGCGATTCGGCATACGCCGGGTGCACCGGGAGAATCGCCTGTTCCTTGCGCAGCTCGATAATCGCGTGGCCGACTTCCAGCACCACGAACATCCAGCGCAGCAGCTTCTTTTGCACGGCAGGCTGCCCGGCGGCGAGGCCATAAGCCTGATGCAACAGGTCGCGGGTGCGGCTCTCGAAACTCGACGCCAGGCCCTTGAGCTTGCCACTGATCGCGTAGACCACCTGGCCGCGCAGATCCTGCTCCAGCCGCTTCCACAACCAGCGACTGTTCGGCGGCAGAATGATTGCCCCCGCCGCCGCGCAGACCAGCATGCCCATGACCATGGCGATGTAGTCGTTGATGAAGGTGTAGGGGTTGTAGACGGTCAGGTTGTCCGGCACCGAACCGGTGCTGAAGAAGATCAGCAGACCGAGACCGACCCCGGCGTATTGCGGCCGCGAAGCGAGAAACGAACCGAGTACGATCACCGGCGCAAGCATCACGCACAGCAGCGGGAAACCATCGATCCACGGGAAGATGAAAAACATCTCGACGAAACCGATCAGTGCCCCAAGGAAAGTACCGCAGGCCATCTGGAACGCCATGCGTTTCGGGTTCGGTGTGGCGGCGGACAGGCCCACGGTCGCCGCAGCAATCAAGGTCATGGTCGCGCCACTTGGCCACGCGGTGGCAACCCAGTAACTGCCCAGCACAATCAGGATGAACGAGGCGCGAATCCCCGAAGCGGCGGCGGCCCACCAGTTGGTTTGCGGGGTGAACGGCTCGTCCCAGCGCTCGCGTTCGTGGCTGTGATCGGCCAGCGAGGCGTGGGTCTGGGCATAACTGTGCAGGTCGTCGACGAAGCGATAGAGCAGTTCGTAGGCGGTGTGAAAATCCAGTTGCTCGGCTTCACTCGGACCGGTTTGCTGGAAGGTTGCGCGCAGGGTTCGCACGCGAGTCGGCAAACCTTCCTTGTAGGTCGCCAGCGCCGTCGCCAGACGCGCAGCGTCCGGGCTGGTCAAGGCGCGGCCACTGAAGCCGTCGAGCACTTCGGCCAGATCCTGCAGGCCCGGTTTGATCGCGGCCACCACGTGTTCTTCACCGTTGCCGCGCAGGCGCTCCAGCAACTGATGCAAGGCATTGAAGCGCGTGGTAATGCCCATGAACTCGCTGTTCAAACGACTGAGGCGACCGTTGCGCCGACGCATGTGCGGGTCTTCGAACACCGTCACGCTGCGCAGCCCTTCCAGGCCCACCGCTTCGGCGATGAAGCGCACGTTGTTGGTCTCGAAGGCGTCGGCCTTGCTGCGCCCACGCAGGCCATCGGTGACGAACAGGGCAAACACACCGAAGCGCTGATACAAGGCGTTGCGCATCGCCGCACTGGCGGTTTGCGGCAGGATCGCGGCACTGACCACGGTCGAGCAGAGAATCCCCAGCGAGATCTCCAGCACCCGCCACACAGCGGCCATGAACGCCCCGTCCGGATGCGCCAGCGCCGGCAGCCCGACCATCGCCGCGGTGTAGCCGGCGAGGACAAAACCGTAGGCGCGAAAGTTACGGCAGCGCGCGGCACCGGCCGAGCAGATACCGACCCAGATCGCCAGCGAGCCAAGGAACAGTTCGGTGTTCTGCGCGAACAGCGCGATCAGCGTGACCATCATCGCCGACCCGGCCAGGGTGCCGAGGAAGCGATAGAAACTCTTCGCGAACACATGGCCGCTCTGCGGCTGCATGACGATGAACACGGTGATCATCGCCGTGCGCGGCTGCGGCAACTCCAGACGCATCGCCAGCCACAGCGTGAGAAACGCGGCGAGCAATACCTTGAAGATATACACCCAGGTCACGCCATCGCTGCGCGCCCAGTCAAACAAACCCCGACGCCATTCCAGGGAGTAGAGCCAGCGTATTGGTGCGGGCAAGGGAGTCATTTGGTCTTGCTCAATGAATTGGCACGGAATAATTGCGCAGCGGATGCAAAAACCTGTGGTGAGGGGGCTTGCCCCCGTTGGGCTGCGAAGCGGCCCAAAAATCTTGTGAGCGCTGCGTACTCAAGCGGGGGCAAGCCCCCTCGCCACAGAGAAACAGTTGCCTGGTAGATGGGGTTCACCGCAGGAGAACCGGGGTTTTCGGGGCCTGGGTTTTCTCGGCAGCGGGCACATCGTTGCCAGCCCCGAGGCCGCCACCCAGCGCCGTCACCAGCTCGGCATGCGCACTCAACCGCGCCGCCTGCACCTGCTGCTGCACTTGCTGCTGCTTGAACAGCAAGGTCTGCGCATTGAGCACGTTGAGGTAATCGGTGAGGCCACGCTGATAGGCGATCATCGCGATGTCGTAGGTCTTCTGCGCGGTGGCCACCGACTCGGCGGCGAAGGCTTGCTGCTTGTCCATCGACTCGCGGCGGATCAACTGGTCGGAGATGTTCTTCAGCGCATTGACCAGCGTCTGGTTGTAATGCGCCACGGCAATGTCATACCCGGCGGACGCTTCACCCAGTTCGCTGCGCAGGCGCCCACCGTCGAAAATCGGCAAGGAGATCGCCGGGCCGACGCTGTAGTTGAGCTTCTTGCCGGTCAAAAACTCCAGCGCTCCGCCGCCGGTGGCCATGTAGCCGAGGCTGCCGACCAGATCGACGTTGGGATAAAACCCGGCGTGCGCCACATCGATGCCGCGCGCCTGCGCCGCCACCTGCCAGCGACTGGCGACCACGTCCGGCCGCTGACCGAGCAACTCCGCAGGCAATGCCGACGGCAGTTTCAACGCAGCCCCCAGTGCCAGGGTCGGCCGCTGCAACTGCGCGCCGTCGCCCGGGCCTTTGCCCGCGAGCGCAGCGATCTGATTGCGGCTGAGGGCAATTTCTTCGTCCAGCGCATCCAGTTGCCGATGGGTTTCCGGCAATGGTGTTTCTGCCTGGCTGACTTCGAAGTGCGTGCCGATGCCGCCGTCCAGACGCTTCTGCGCGAGATCAAGAATCTGCTGTTGCTGCTTGAGCGTCGCGGCGACGATGTCGCGCTGGGCGTAATGCAGCGACAGCTCGATGTAGGCGCGCACGATGTTGTTCTGCAATTCCAGCTGCGCCAGCCGCGCTTCTGCAGCGCTCATGTGCGCCAGATCCACTGCCCGTTCGGTGGCATTGCTTTCGCGGCCCCAAAGGTCGAGGGCGTAGCTGAAACCCAGCGCGGCGTTGTTGTCCCAGGTGGTGCTGTTGGCCAGCTTGCCGGGGCCGTAGAACTGGTCGGTCGGCCAATTGTGGCGCTTGAGCGTCGATTCACCATTGATCTGCAACGACTCGGCCGCTTCGGCGACACCGGCCATCGCCTTGGCCTGACGCACCCGCGCAGCGGCCATGGCCATGGTCGGGCTGCCCTGCACGGCGAGGTCGATCCAGTGATTGAGTTGCGGGTCACCGTAGGCTTGCCACCATTGCGCGGTGGGCCAGTTGGCGTCTTTGGCGGCGTGGGCAATCGCGTCATCGGTAGCCAGCGTATTGGCCTCCAACGCTTTGCCCTGCGGGGCAATTCCTCCGGTACCGATGCAGCCGCTGAGACCCAGGGTGATAGCCAGAACACTGAGCGGCAAAAGCGCTCTGTTGATGCGACGCGGCACAGCTGCAAATTCCTGAAAGGGATAAACCGGGGGACTGGTGTAGGAGCTGCCGAAGGCTGCGATCTTTTGATTTTGCTGTTCACAATCAAGATCAAAAGATCGCAGCCTGCGGCAGCTCCTACAGGGAACGGCGCAATTCTAGGTGGGTGCCTTTGTGGCGATAAGCTGGGATTCCTGTGAATCTTTGTTACCGTTAGCGAGATAATCCCTTGGTCGGGGCTCTCAGCCCCTGAAACTTCGTGTCACAATTTGCCATCTCCCTTGAGAGCACCCCATGGACACATTGCAAAACATGCGCGCCTTCAGTTGTGTGGCCGAAGCCGGCAGCTTCACCGCCGCCGCCGTGCAACTCGACACCACCACGGCCAACATCTCGCGCGCGGTCTCCAACCTGGAAGCCCACCTGCAAACCCGCCTGCTCAATCGCACGACCCGGCGCATCGCCCTGACCGAGGCCGGCAAGCGCTACCTGCTGCGCTGCGAACAGATCCTGGCCTATGTCGAAGAAGCCGAAGCCGAGGCCAGCGAAGCCCACGCCCGCCCCGCCGGCCAGCTGAAAGTGCACACCATGACCGGCATCGGCCAGCACTTCGTGATCGACGCCATCGCCCGCTACCGCAAGACCCACCCGGACGTGACCTTCGACCTGACCATGGCCAACCGCGTGCCGGACCTGCTCGACGAGGGCTACGACGTGTCCATCGTGCTGGCCACCGAACTGCCGGACTCAGGCTTCGTCTCGCAACGCCTGGGCATCACCTACAGCATCGTCTGCGCCTCCCCGGCCTACGTGAAAGCCAACGGCTGCGCGCAAAAGCCCAGCGACCTGCTGAACCACGCCTGCCTGCGCCTCGTCAGCCCGGTGATCCCCCTGGAAAAATGGGCCTTCAACGGCCCCGACGGCCAGGAAATGGTCACCATCAACAGCTCGCCCTTCCTGGTGAACTCCGCCGACGCGATGAAAACCGCAATCATCAGCGGCATGGGCGTCGGCGTGCTGCCGGTCTACGCCGCCATCGAAGGCCTGCGCAACGGCACGCTGGTGCGGATGATGCCGAACTACCGCTCGCAGGAACTCAACCTGTACGCGATCTACCCGTCGCGGCAATACCTGGATGCGAAGATCAAGACCTGGGTTGAGTATTTGCGCGGCTCGTTGCCGGAAATTCTCGCCGCCCATCAAGCCGAACTGGCTGCTTACGAATTAAGCGGCAGCCTCGCTGGAGCCCGAGTCGCCAACTGACCTTAAACACACTACGAAACCTGCAGGAGCTGCCGCAGGCTGCGATCTTTTGCCCTTGATGTTTAAAAATCAAAAGATCGCAGCCTACGGCAGCTCCTACAGAAGCGGTGATTTGAGGGGAGTTTTCCGACAGGTTTTGACGGTTGTGGGTTGGAAGTGGGGTGGATAGGCTCAGGGGGTCGTTGACGAATCAGCGACCGGACTTGGTCGTCCGGGTTTAGAATGGCGCACTTTTCAAGCTTGCTTAATGGCGAGCTGTGCGTGGGAGGGCCTTGGCCCTGCCGGGTTTCCATTCCCTGGTCGACCAACCTGCGTACGGTTCGCCACCCTATTGCTTGGTCGCAGTACGTGGCGAACTCCACATCCCGAATGGAGCTTCACCATGATCAAACCCACACCCAATCCGCCCGAAGCGGACTGCACTTCCCCCTACGAATCCCTCGACTCAAAAAAGCTCCACGACGCCGCCGAGCGCGCGCTCGACCACTACCTCAAACCTTCCGCCACTACCCTCAAATTCCACAAACCGAGCACGATGTTTCAGGTTGCCCCTGATATGGATAACGAGAGCCTGCTGGTTCATGCCTGCGAATCACTGGCCTCGGCGAGCATCATGACCAGCGACATTGCGGCCTACGTCGATCCGCCGCAGCGGCACACCCTTCTGGCGATTCAGCAGATCATCATGCTGGCGGAGCTGGCGGTGAATCGGGTGCTGGATAATGTGGAAATCAGCCAGTCTGCAGCACACAGCTAAACCCCTGAGGGAGCGGTGGGTCAGCAAATACCTGCGTTGAATGACACACCGCATTCGCGAGCAAGCTCGCACAGTTAGATTGGGTGCAGGCAGTTGGTGATTGGTCGGCTGACAGGCCGCCATCGCGAGCAGGCTCACTCCTACAGCTGGATTGGGTGCAGGCAGTTGGTGCATCCGCTTCTCACCACTCAACAGGATGAGCGCAAGCTCGGCTGCAGCTCTTGATCTTGCCGTACCGGCCCCTTCGGCAGGCTGAGTGGAGGGGTTCATCCGGGGGTGGGAGCGCAGCGACCGTTTGGCGAAGCCAAACACATCGAGAGGAGGTGCAGCGAAGCAAACCGTAGGCGATGCCCCCGGATGAACCCCGTAACGAAGGAACCCGAGCCACGGCGAGGGCCGAACGCCGGGGCCCAGCGTTTTGGTTACTTTTGGGCGTCTGCAAAAGTGACTCGCTGTAAGAGCGAAACCGCCAGCCGCCACACCCGCAGAAACGGATATACACCCAAAACCCCAAGAACCTGGTCGGCCCAGAGGCCGCCAAGACAAGCCAAACCCCACAAAGAAATGTTAGCTTGCTTGGCAATAAAGCCCCGAAGCCCGAGCCCCAGCCCAATGAAAAAAACAGTCCTGGCCTTCAGCCGCATCACCCCCCCAATGATCGAACGCCTGCAACAGGAGTTCGACGTCATCGTTCCCAACCCCAAAAACGGCGACATCAACGCCCAATTCAACGAGGCCCTGCCCCACGCCCACGGCCTCATCGGCGTCGGCCGCAAACTCGGCAAAGCCCAACTCGAAACCGCCACAAAACTTGAAGTGGTCTCCAGCGTCTCCGTCGGCTACGACAATTACGACCTCGACTACTTCAACCAACGCGGCATCATGCTCACCAACACCCCCAACGTGCTCACCGAAAGCACCGCCGACCTCGCCTTCGCCCTGATCATGAGCAGCGCCCGCCGCGTCGCCGAACTCGACGCCTGGACCAAGGCCGGCCAATGGCAAGCCAGCGTCGGCGCGCCACTGTTCGGCTGTGACGTCCACGGCAAAACCCTCGGTATTGTCGGCATGGGCAACATCGGCGCCGCCGTCGCCCGTCGTGGCCATTTCGGCTTCAACATGCCGATCCTCTACAGCGGCAACAGCCGCAAGACCGAGCTGGAACAACAACTCGGCGCACAATTTCGCAGCCTCGATCAACTGCTGGCCGAAGCCGACTTCGTCTGCCTGGTGGTGCCGCTCAGCGACAAGACTCGCCACCTGATCAGCCACCGCGAACTGGCCCTGATGAAGCCCGGCGCGATCCTGGTCAACATCTCCCGTGGCCCGGTGGTCGATGAACCGGCGCTGATCGAAGCGCTGCAAAACAACCGCATCCGTGGCGCCGGCCTGGATGTCTACGAAAAAGAACCGCTGGCCGAATCGCCCCTGTTCCAGCTGAAAAATGCGGTGACATTGCCGCACATCGGCTCCGCCACCCACGAAACCCGCGAAGCCATGGCCAACCGTGCCCTCGCCAACCTGCGCAGCGCACTGCTCGGCGAACGCCCGCAGGACCTGGTCAATCCGCAAGTCTGGCGTGGCTGAAAAAACGGGCAAGCGCCTCATCGGCACTTGCCCGCTTAAATTAACCCCTTGGCCAACCGTTACATACCTTGCAACTCAAGCCTCAACTAAAAACACAACACAGAACATTAAACTCTCCAGACTTATCGACAGCACGATAAACATTCTGGAGAAACCCTTGAACAACCTGAACATCCAAAAACTCATTCGCTACAGCAAAGTTACCCTGATGGCTTACATAAGTTTTTTCGGCTTGCTGGTGATGTACAGCAACTTCACCGACTACGCGTCAAACTATACATATGTCGGTCACATCCTCAGCATGGACACCACCCAGACCAACCCCAACATCCGTTACCGTGCAATCGAGTCACCGATACTGCACCACCGGATCTACTGGTTCATCATCACCACGGAAGTGATCTGGACCACGTGCTGCCTGGTCGGCACCTACCAGCTTCTACGCAAGATAAAAGCTTCAGACAAAGCCTTTCACGATGCCAAGAAGTTTTCGATTATTGGTTTATTGATCGCGATCTTTGTTTATTACATCTGCCTGCAAGTCATCGGCGTCGAATGGTTCGACATGGACACATCGCAAGTCTGGAACGCCAAGGACTGGGCGCGGCACATTGTTGACTTCATCTTACCGGTATTGCTTTACATCACATTGAAAGTCGAGCGCTGAATGTTCAGCGCTCGCGGATTTCACGCCAACTTTCCTTGAGGAGGCAACACCGCCCCCTTGGATTTACGAAACACCAATACATTGCCAAACATCACCAATACCAGCCCAAGCAGCGCCGGCACCGTCCACTGATACCCTTCGGCAAACGCCGACACGTTCAGCGCCACCACCGGGAACAGCACGGTGCAATACGCCGCACGTTCCGGCCCCATGCGCCCGACCAGCGTCAGGTACGCGGTGAAGCCGATCACCGAACCCGGGATCACCAAATACAGCAGAGCGCCGACGTAGCGCGGCGACCAATCCATCTCGAACGGAATGCCTTTGAACAAGCACCACACCGACAACATTGCCGCGCCATAGGCCATGCCCCAGGCATTGGTGGTCAACGGTTTCAGGCCGGCCTTCTGCTGCAGGCTCGACAACATGTTGCCCGCCGAGAAACACAACGTGCCACACAGCGCCAGCGCCAGACCGAGCAAGGTCTGCGGGCTGGCGTGATGACCGGCCAGTTCCGGCCAGAACAACATCCCCAGCCCGAACAAGCCGAGCGCCCCGCCCATCAGCACGTTGCGCGCAATGCGCTGGCCGAAGAACACCCGTGCATTGAGCGCGTTCCACAGCGTTGCCGTGGAAAACACCACCGCCACCAGACCGCTGGGAATCCACTGGCTGGCGGTCAGAAAGCACATGAAGTTGACGCAGAACAGGCACAAGCCCTGCGCCACGCAGATCAGATGCCCTCGGCGATTCATCGGCTGCAGCCGGCGACTGAGCAGCAACAGCACGAACAGCACCAGCGCGGCGAGACCGAAGCGATAGACGATCGACACTGGAATCGCCACCACACCCAGTTGCCATTTCAGGGCAATCCAGGTGGTGCCCCAGATCAGCACGGTCAGCAGATACAACGACAGATTCATGGTAGACACTCCTTGATGCGGCAACGCTGAGCGCTTCTGTGGCGAGGGAGCTTGCTCCCGCTTGAGTGCGCAGCACTCGCAAATCTGCATTAGCAACCCAGAATTTTGGGGCCGCTTCGCAGCCCAGCGGGAGCGAGCTCCCTCGCCACAAGGTTTTGCGCTGAATTGAAGATCAGGGTGCGGCAGCAGGGATCGGGGCGCTTGCAAAATCTTGCGCTTTTGTCGCCCGGCAGGCTGGCAGCGCACAGGCTACGGAGTAGGATGCAAGGCGTTGGAGAGAACCGAACATGGCCGCTATCGATACCCTGCAAGTCTTTCAAGCCCTCAACCGCTCGCCGAACGCACGCCTTGTGCACAGCGCCGAACTCGGTGACGGCTTGTCTGCGGCCCTGTGGACCAACCACCACGACGCCCAGGAATACGAAGCGCCGAGCCATCACACCCTGTCGTGCTACATCGCCGGCGGCACCGGGACCTTTCGCCGTGACCAGCCTGGCCACAAGGGTGGGCCGGACAAGTTGTGCATCCTGCCGGCCGACCACCAATCGGGCTGGGTGATCAATGGCGATATCCGCCTCGCGCATCTGTATTTCAGCGCCGAGCAATTTGCCTTGGGGTGCGTCACTTTGCTCGATCGCGAGCCGCGAGAAATGCAGTTGCGCGAGCAGACCTTTCTCGAAGACCCGCAACAGGCGCGGCGCTTTCGGCAGTTGCTCACGCTGAACTGGGACGAACCGGCCGAGCGCTTGCTGACCAGCAGCCTTGCACACGAATTGCTCAGTCATACCCTGCTCAGCCAGGTCGGTGCCCGTCAGGGTTTGCGCCTCAAGGGCGGGCTGGCGCCCCACCAGCGTCGGCAATTGGTAGGGTTCATTGACAGTCATCTGGCCGAACCGATCAGCCTCGGGCAACTGGCCGGGCTGTGCGCGCTGTCGGAATACCACTTTGCGCGGATGTTCCGCGCCAGTTTCGGCTTGCCGCCGCATCAGTACGTGCTGGCGCGCCGCTTGAGCCGGGCGCGGGAGTTGTTGCGCGGGACGGCGTTGCCGCTGGGAGAGATTGCGCTGGCGTGCGGCTTTGCCAGTGCCAGTCATTTCACCAACCGGTTTCGGCAGGTGCTGGGCGGGACGCCGGGGGAATATCGACAGGCGTTTTTGCGTTAGCGCCAGATCAAAAGATCGCAGCCTTCGGCAGCTCCAACAGTTGGAATGCGTTCCTCTGTAGGAGCTGCCGAAGGCTGCGATCTTTTACGGTTCCGGGTCAGAACTCCAACGTGCTCGACAACGAAATCTGCCGCGAATCACCCATCGACACAAAGAACCGGCTCGCCGCCGAGGTGTAATACGTGCGGTCGAACAGGTTCTTCACGTTGAGCTGGAACTTGACCTTCTGCCCCTCAAGCTTGGTGTCGTAAGTGGCGAACGCATCGGCCACGGTGTAGCTCGGCAGGTCGAAATCATTCACCGCGTTGCCCGCGCGCTCGCCGACATACCGCGCCCCGGCGCCGACCCGCAATTGATCGCCACCGATCACGCTGCCGAAGTCATACACCGCCGACAATGAGCCGCTGTTCTTCGCCACGTTTTGCAGGCGATTGCCTTGGTACTCCGGGTCTTTGGTGACCTCGGCATCGGTGTAGGCATAGGCGCCGATCAGGCTCCAACGATCACTGAGTTGACCGGTCAGGTCCAGTTCCAGACCCCGGGAACGCACTTCGCCGGCGGCGCTGTAGATCGTGGTCGGACCTTCGGAGTTGGCCACCAGCACGTTGCGTTTTTTGATGTCGAACAGCGCGATATTACCGGTGAGACGCCCCGGCATATCCAGGCGCGCGCCCAGCTCCCACGACTTGGCTTCTTCCGGCGCGATACTGCCGTCGAGCACGGTGCTGCTGCCGCCGAGCGGGGCGATGGTCGAGTTGGGTTTGAACGATTCGGTGTAGCTGCCGTAGAACGACAACTCATCGGTGTAGCGATACACCAGGCCGGCACGCGGCACGAACTTCTGCCCGTTGCTGTCGGTGTTGGCCTTGAACGGTACGCCTTTGCCGGCGTACTGGTCGTACTCCTGGAAGCGCCCGCCGGCGACCAGAATCCACTGGTCGTTGAGGTGAATGGAGTCCTGCAGGAACACCGAATCGCTGCGCAGCAGATCGGTTTGCGCGCTGTCGGCCGGGCTGACCGTGGTGCCTTCGACTTCGCGGCCATACACCGGATTGACGTAGCTGAAGGTGCTCAGGCTTTTCTGGCGGATCAGGTCGGCGCGGTAGATCTTGCGGTACTCGTCGTCGACGCCGAACACCAGGTCATGTTGCATGCCCAGCAGGTTGACCTTGCCTTCGAGGCTGGCGGTAGTGAAACGGTCAGTGCTGATCGCCCCTTGCGTGCCGTCCATGCTGCGGGTCAGCGTGCCTTTCCTGGTGTCGATGGCGGTCACGCGGACCTGGCTGGCGTCGTAGGTTTCGCGGTTCCAGCTGTAGCCGAAGTGGGCTTTCCAGTTGTCGTTGAGTTCGTGGTCGGCCTCGAAATGGTACAGGTCGGAACGGCCTTCCATGTCGTTGAACGGCTCGTCCAGACGCTCGTTGCGCGAGATATCCAGCGGGTGGTTGGTGCGTGGATCGATCACCGTGCCACGGTCGAACGGCGTGAGAAACTCGCGGTGCTCGTAGCCGAACGACAGCTGGGTGCGCTCGCCGAACCAGGCCAGCGACGGCGCGATCAGCGTCTCGCGGTGGGTGCCGTAGTTGCGCCAGTAATCTTCGTCTTCGTGATCGAGCACCAGCCGATAGGCCAGCCCGGATTCACCCAGCGCACCGGTGCTGTCGAAGGCGCCGCCGCTGCCATTCTTGCCGTCGCCGTAGGTCGAGCCGCGCAGGGTCAGGGCGTTGTACTGGGTCAGTTCCGGTTTCTTGCTGACCAGGTTGACCACGCCGCCCGGGTCCTGAATGCCGTACAACAACGACGCCGGCCCCTTGAGCACTTCGACACGATCGACTGTCGCATTCATGCCGCGGCCCTGCACGATCGGCATGCCGTCACGCATGATCGAGCCGTTGCGGTTATCACCGAAGCCGCGGGTCATCACCGAATCCTGAGTGCTGCCCAAGGTGTTGCCCTGGGTGATGCCGCTGACGTTGGCCAGCGCATCGTCGAGATTGCGCGGGGTCTGATCGCGGATCACCTGGGCCGGGATCACGTTGACGGTCTGCGGGATTTCCTGCAGCGACGCAGAAGAGCGCATGACCGAACTGGTTTGCGGCGGTTGATACGTCATCGACTCGTCGCGGGTCGAGGTGATGGTGGTGGCGCCGAGATTGAGCGCGCCATCGGTGGGTTGCGGTTCCAGCGCCAGGGTATGGCTGTCGGTGCGACGGAAGGTCATGCCGGAGCCGCTGAGCAGGCGTTGCAGCGCTTGTTCGGCACTCATCTGACCGCTGACGGCCGGGGCGTTGAGGCCGTACGGCGCTTCATCGGTGTAGACCACGCTTTGCCCGGTGACGCGGCTGAAGTCGCTCAGGGCTTGCGGCAGCGGTTTGGCACTCAGGGAAAAACTGAACTGCTGTTGCGCCGGGCTGCTGACGGTTTCAGCGGCGAGCGCCACGCTCATCGGCAACAGCGCCAATGCGGAAAAACTCAACGCCGAAACGCCCAACCATTGTTTGACCGAACCCGATTTTGCCCTGGACTTCATTGCTCAATGACCTGTGTAGAACCGCAACGGATGCGAATGACTCGCAGTTTCAGTCACTACACGGATGGGGCTGGGGTTTACCTCACCACAATTTTGAAAAAGTTTTTCAGAAGCAAATGATCGCAGCCTTCGGCCGCTCCTACAGGGGATCGCATTCCCATGTAGGAACTGCCGAAGGCTGCGATCTCTTGACGTTGATCAGCGCAAAATAATCAGATGCCCGAGAACCTGATGCTGCTCAAACCCCATCACCCCTTGCAGCGAACTCAACACAGCCTGCGGATCCTTGCTCGGAAAACTCCCGCTGACCTTGCGCGCCGCCAGCTCATCATTGAGCAACACAATCCGCCCCGGGTAATAGCGCCGCAAATCCTGCACCACATCGCCCAGCGTCGATTTGTAGTAACTCAGCCAGCCCTGACGCCAGGCCAGTTGCGCTTCGCTGTCCACTGCATGCAGCTTTTCGGCGCGGCCCTGCCCATAAGCCACTTGCTGGCCAGCCGTCAGAATCTGTTGCTGCGCGTTGCGATCCGCCGTCACGCCAACGCGCCCGGACAGCACCGTGACCTGCGCGCCCTGCGGTTGCAGACGCACTTCAAACTGTGTGCCGAGCACCCGCGCCAGGCCTTTCTCGGCCTCGACCACAAAGGGATCGCCGGTATGCGTCACGCTGAAAAAACCGGCGCCACGACGCAACTGCACATGCCGCTCGCCATGGCTGAAATCCACGGCGATGGCGCTGTCGGCGTCCAGCGTGACTTGCGATTGATCGGCCAGGGTCACCGTGCGGATTTCCCCCGGTGCCGAAACGTAATCGGCGCCCAGATCGTCGATCCAGCGCTGCGGCTGCCAACCCGTGCCGAGGCTGATCATCAGCAACAGGCACGCGGCCATCGCCAACGCACCCGACCAGCGCAGCAGCGCTGAACGACGCGGACGATCCATCGCATTGAGGTAGCCCTGCAACGCCAACGCGTCTTCAACGGCCAGGGCGCGCGCCGGGCTTTCGCTCAATTCCCACATCACCTGCGCCTGGGCATAGGCCTCGGCGTGGGCCGGATCGGCGCGCAGCCATTGGCTGAACGTCAGTTGATCGCCCGTGCTTGGGCGGTCGTGCAACAGGCTCAGCCAGGCGAGCGCGGCCTGTTCCTGAGCGGGCGTCGGAGCGACGCGGTCGGTGGGCTTCACGGTGCTTTCCCTGGCAGGCGTGGCGCGGGTTCGCGCAGGCTGGCCTTGCAGGCCTCGAGGGCGCGCATCATATGTTTTTCCACAGCGCTTTGGGACAGGCCCATGGCCTTGGCGATGTCCGCGTATTTGCGTCCGTGGATGCGATTGAGCAAAAAGATCTGCCGGGTGCGCTCGGGCAAGGCGCGCAACGCCGCTTCGACATGGCGCAAATCATTGCCCGCTTCGAGCGCGGCCTGCGGTTCGCTGCCGTGGCTGTCCGGCTCGTCCGGTTGCCAGCCCTCGTTGACCCGCACCCGCGTGCCTTCGCTGCGCAAATGATCGATGGCGATGTTGCCGGCGCAACGCAACAGGTACGTGCTGAGTTCTTCGACCTGCACCAGCGGCCGACGCCAGAAGCGCAAGAACAGATCCTGCACCAGATCCGCCGCCGTGGCCCGGCAACCGACGCGCCGGTTCACCAGCGCTTCCATCTGCGAACGCTGCGAGAGGAACACCTGGAGAAAATGCGCACGCGCCCCGTGCGGCTCGTCGTCGCGGGATTCCGGAGGATGACCGATCAGCATCTCAGCATTGCACTCATGCTTTGGCGCAAACCCTCTTTCATGCGTACCCCAGGCCACGCGCGGCACCGGAAGCCGTCGCCAGGATCACGCTCGGTACCAGCAACCCAACCCACGCCGACCACGCGGTGCGACAGGCGAAACACCAGAGCACCGCGACCAGATAGACCAGAAAGGAAATGGTCATGCCGGTCACCACCGCTTCGGCACGGCTCAACGGCAGCCACAGCGTCAGGGCGACACTGGCCAGCGCCGCGACCAGATAGCCGCCAAACACCGCCGCCAGCACCCGCGAAGTGACGGCCAGACGATAGGACATGGGAAGTGAGGCGAGTTTGCCTTTCATGTTTCGACCCTGAAACGAAAAAACGTCCGACCGACAAGCCGAACCCACAGGCGAACAATATTAATGATAAATATTCTCATACGCAAAAGCATCTGATTGCCGGACGACCTTCCTCACCCCTACAATGCGAACAGTTCTTGTTCTCTAACGCATGCCGCATGCGCCTGGAGTAATACCGTTGCCGTCCGCCCATCCCGTCGAATCGCTCTACCACGACCACCACCGTTGGCTCACCGGCTGGTTGCGGCGCAGACTCGGCTGCCCGGAGAGCGCGGCGGATCTTGCCCAGGACACCTTCATCCGGGTGCTGAGCGCCCGCGAACCAGCGGTGATCATCGAACCGCGCGCCTTCCTCACCACCCTTGCCAAACGCGTGCTGTTCAATCATTACCGCCGTCAGGACCTGGAACGCGCCTACCTCGAAACCCTGGCGCAAATGCCGGAAATGCTCGCGCCTTCGGAAGAAGACAAAGCCATCATCCTGCAAACCCTGATCGAGCTGGACCAGTTGCTCGACGGCTTGCCGCATGTGGTCAAACGCGCCTTTTTGCTGGCGCAGGTCGATGGCCTGACCTATCCGCAGATCGCCACTGAATTGAACATCTCGGTGGCCACGGTGAAACGTCATTTGAACAAGGCAGCGATGCGCTGCTACTTCGCGCTATGAACCGCGTCCCGGACTTCTCTGCGCCAGTGGCCGAGCAGGCCGTGTACTGGCTGATGGAAATGCAGCAGGGCACGCTCTCCCCACGCCAGCAACAGGCCTGGCAGCAGTGGCTGGATGCGCACAGCGAGCATCGTCGGGCGTGGGAACACATTCAGCGGGTCAACCAGCGCTTGCGCGGTGTGTCTTCGCCGCTGGCACACGCAGCGTTGAACGGAGCGAAATCCGCCAGCCGTCGGCAGGCGTTGAAACTGCTGCTGATTCTTGGCGCCGGTTCAGCCGTCACCTGGGGCCTGCGCGAGCACAATCCGCTGCCGTCGCTGCTCGCCGATTACCGCAGCCCGGTAGGTGAACGACGCAAGGTCGCGCTGGACGCCAGCAGCCAGTTGCAACTCAACACCGCGAGTGCGGCGGACGTGGACAGCACGCAACGACTGATCCGTCTGCTGGAAGGCGAGATCCTCTTGAGCACCACGCAAGCGTTCGAAGTGCGCACGGCACAGGGCATTTTGAAAACCCGGGCGGCACGCCTCAACGTCCGGCAATTTGCCGATCGTACGCAGGTGGCAGTGTTCGAAGGCCAGGTCGAACTGAACGCCCACGGGCGCGCACCGATGTTGTTGCCCGTCCCCCGTCAACTGAGTTTCAGCTCGACATCGATCAGCGAAGCCAGGCCGCTGGATGCCAACAGTGGCGCCTGGGCCGAGGGCATGCTGATCGCCGCGCACATGCGCCTGGGTGACTTCCTCGATGAGCTCGGTCGGTATCGTCGCGGGCAGCTGCATTGCGACGCGAAAGTGGCTGACCTGCTGATCTCCGGGACTTATCCACTGGACGACAGCGAGCGGATTCTTGATCTGCTGCAAATCAGTTTGCCGGTGAAAGTGCGGCGCTTTACCCGCTATTGGGTGAGCGTCGAAGCACGGGTTTAGAAAGAGGCTGCGATCTTTTGCTCTCGAAAAATAAATGAGCCGTTTTTCAGATCTGGCGTGACAGAGAAGGAAAGCCCCCCTTGATTCAACCTTCTCAGGATCACCCTTCATGCACCCGACCCGCCTCACACCCCTGGCCCGCAGCCTGCGCCATCTCGTTCTCGGCGCCAGCCTGAGCTTCAGCGCCCTGCCCGTCCTGGCCGCCGAAGCCAAGGCCTACCACATCGCCCCGGCGCCGCTGGAAAACGCCCTTAATCAGTTTGGTCGTGAGGCCGGCGTGCTGATTTCCTTCGGCTCGCAGATCACCCGCGGCGTGCAAAGCCGAGGCCTGGAGGGCAGCTACACCGCCGCGCAAGGTCTCGACGCACTGCTCGAAGGCACCGGCCTGCAAGCCCGTGCCGAGGGCAACAATGCCTTCAGCCTGCAACCTGTGGCCGACACGGCGCTGGAGCTGGACACCTCGAAAGTCGTTGGCGACTGGCTCGGCGATGCGGCGCAGGTCAACGTGTTCGAGCATCCGGGCGCCCGCGACGTGATTCGTCGCGAAGACTTCGAACGCCAGGGCGCGACTCAGGCGCGGGACGTGCTCAACCGCATCCCCGGGGTCAACGCCCCGGAAAACAACGGCACCGGCAGCCACGACATGGCGCTGAACTTCGGCATCCGTGGCCTCAACCCACGGCTGGCGGCGCGCTCCACGGTGCTGATGGACGGCATTCCCGTGCCATTCGCCCCTTACGGTCAGCCACAGTTGTCGTTTGCGCCGATCAGCATGGGCAACATGGACGCGGTGGACGTGGTGCGTGGCGGCGGCGCGGTGCGGTACGGCCCGCAGAACGTCGGTGGCGTGGTCAACTTCGTGACCCGCGCCATCCCGGATGAGCCGACGGTCAAGGGTGGTTTCCAGACGGAAACCAGTCCGTCGTCGAGCCATGACGGCTTCAAGACCAGCGCCAACCTGCTCGCCGGCGGCACCAATGAAAATGGCCTCGGCGGCGCGCTGCTGTACTCCGGCACCCGTGGCGGTGATTGGCGTGAGCATAGCGACACCGAGATCGACGACCTGATCCTCAAGGGCAAATACCAGCTCGACGAGGCCAACAGCTTCAATGCCATGGCCCAGTATTACGAAGGCAAGGCCGACATGCCCGGCGGCCTCAACGTCGCCGATTACGACGCCGATCCGTACCAGTCGACGCGCCTGAAAGACCAGTTCTGGGGGCGTCGGACGATGTTCAACTTCGGCTATCGCTATCAGGAAGATCGCCGCGAATTCACTGCCAACACCTTCTTCACCAAGACCCTGCGCAGCGGTTATCTGGATCAGGGCAGCTTCCTCTCGCTGTCGCCGCGCGAGTATTGGGTGCGCGGTTTCGAAACCCGTTTCGCCCAGGGCTTCGACCTCGGCCCGAGCAGCCACGAAGTCGGCGTCGGCTACCGCTACATCAACGAGGCCGGCCACGAGTTGCGCTATCGCACGCCGATCAGCAGCAACGAATACCCGACCACCAACAGCCGCAATGATCGCGATACCCGGGGCGGCACCGAGGCCAACGCATTCTTCGTCGACGACCGCATCGACATCGGCAAATGGACCATCACCCCGGGCGTGCGCTACGAGATGATCGAGTCGCAGCAGACCAACAATCTGACCAACGTCAAATACAAGGGCGACTACAACACTGCGCTGCCCGCATTGAACGTGCTGTATCACCTGAGCGACAGCTGGAATCTGTACGCCAATACCGAAGGCTCGTTCGGCAGCGTGCAATACAGTCAGATGCCCAATCGCGTGAGCAGCGGCGAAGTGAAACCGGAGAAGGCCCGCACCTGGGAACTCGGCACCCGTTATGACAACGGCGCACTGCGCGCGGAAATCGGCGCGTTCCTGATCAACTTCGACAACCAGTACGAAAGCAACCAGACCAACGATTCGGTGATTGCCCGTGGCGAGACCCGCCATCAAGGCATCGAGACCAGCGTCAATTACGCGCTGGACGACTTGAGCCCGGCACTGGCCGGTTTCGATGTGTACGCCACTTACGCCTACGTCGACGCGAGCATTCGTGAAGACGGGCCGAACAAGGGCAATCGCGTGCCGTTCTCCTCGAAACACAAAGGCACGATTGGCGTCGGTTATACCGAAGGGCCGTGGAAGCTCAACGTCGACAGCAGCTTGCAGAGCGACCAGTTCGCCGACAACGCCAACACCTCGACAGAAAGTGCCGACGGCAGCACCGGCAAGATCCCGGGCTACATGCTGTTCAGCAGCCGCGCGGGGTACGACTTCGGGCCGCAATTGTCGGATCTGAATGTGGCGGTGGGGGTGAAGAACATCTTCAACACCCAGTACTTCACCCGTTCGTTCGATGACAACAACAAGGGCAAGTACGTGGGTGAGCCGCGCACGGTGTATGTACAAACGTCTGTAGCTTTCTAAGAAATACGTCACCCACTGTGGCGAGGGAGCTTGCTCCCGCTCGGCTGCGACGCAGCCGTAAATCCTTGGCTGTTAACGCCGTTGCAGGTTTTGGGGCCGCTTCGCAGCTCAGCGGGAGCAAGCTGCCTCGCCACACTGTCACCAAAAGTAAAAAAAAACGGGCCTGCATTCGCAGGCCCGTTCTCATTGGGTGGCTTGGAAAATCAGCGCATCAACTGTTGATCGCTGCCTGTTCGTTCTCCAGAAACTCTTCTTCCAGCAGTGCGTCATTCGCCTTGCTGAATGGCACGATGGCGGCGCGGGGTTTGCCCCGCAGTTTGCCAAACAGGTGCTCCAGCGCGTGTTCCAGTTTTTCGGCTGCACCATCGATCGCCTGTTCCAGCGAATCGGCCTTATGGGTGACGGAAATCGGTTGATGGCCTTTTGGCCGCGCTTCCAGTTGGCAGCGCAAGTCATGGGGACCTGGTTTGTCACCGTTCTCGTCGCTCAGATGGACTTCGACACGGGTCAGGTCTTCTTCATAACGGTCGAGCGTGCTCTCAATGGTTGTACGTACCCACTCCTCCAGTCGTTTACTGCTTTGAATATGGTTATCGCTGTTGACTTGGATTTGCATAGTTCATCCCTTATTTCAGCTAGCTCGCAAGAGGCCTTGAACAGGATTTCGTGACCCCTTGATTACAACAATCGGCCCGACTGACGAACATTTCAACCCCTGAAAAAAGATAAATATTCATTCGCAAAAAAAGCCGGACAACCGAGCAAGTCACTGGTAAGGTCGGGAGTTGGGTCGCCTCGCAACCCTGCAAAATCTGCTCACAATTGCCCGTCGTTCAACGGGTGCAAACTGCGGAAAATCCCCGCCTCCTCCACCAGCCAGTCATGCACGGCGCGCACGCCCGGGTGGCTCAGCGCCCCTGGCGCATACAGCAACACGTAACGTTTGTGATTGGGCACCGACAGCCCGAACGGCACGATCAACGTGCCGCGCTCCAGCTCATCGTTGAGTAACGTCCGCCGGGCAATTGCCACGCCCATGCCGGCGATCGCCGCTTCGATGGTCAGGTGATTGCGATTGAAGGTGTGTCCACGCCGTACGTCGGCGCCTTCGAAGCCGATCGCATTGAGATAAAACTCCCATTCCGCATATTCGTAACTGCCGCGCCAGGCCGTGATGTCGTGCAGCAGCGGGAAATGCACCAGATCCGCCGGCCCGTGCAGCGGCGGGCGTCCACGCAGCAGGCTCGGCGCACACACCGGAAAAATCTGCTCATCGAGCAAGGCTGTGGATAACAGTCCCGGGTAGCTGCCGTCGTTCAGGTCAATCGCCAGATCAAAGTCGCCCTCGTACAACGGTACGCTGCTGTCCTCGGCCACCAGGCGCAATTGGATGTCGGGATAGCGCTGTTGCAAGCGCGGCAGGCGCGGGGTCAGCCATTTGCTCAGAAATGACGGAATCGAACGCACCCGCAGAATCCCGCTGATCATTCCGGCATCCAGTCGGCGCAATTCGGCATCGATGCTGCCGTAGGCCTCATTGACCGTGATCGCCAGCCGCTGCCCTTCCGCACTCAGCTCCACACCCCGCGCCCGACGATGAAACAGGCGAAAACCCAGGCGCTCTTCCAACTGACGAATCTGCTGGCTGACCGCCCCCGGGGTGATGTGCAGTTCTTCTGCACAGCGGGTGAACGACAGGTGCCGCGCGGCACAGGAAAACACCTGCAGCCAGACGTAGGTCTGGGCATGCAATTGACGACTCATCGTTTAGTCCTGCTAAAGGCTTTCTTAGGAAGTTTCGTTGGTCACGTAGTACCGAGGTGGGCAGTATCGCCGACATTGCGCTTGGCCTACAAAAAATGGCAGCGATTCCTACTCCATTGCTTGTAAGGCTTTAGCATGGCTATCAGTGTTTTCGATTTATTCAAGGTCGGCATCGGTCCGTCCAGTTCCCACACCGTTGGCCCGATGCGTGCCGCCGCGACCTTCGCCCAGGCGCTGATCGACCAACGCTTGCTGAACGATGTACGTCGGGTGGAAATCCGTTTGTACGGCTCGCTGTCGGCCACCGGCGTCGGCCACGCCACCGACCGCGCCACGGTCATGGGCCTGATGGGCGAATGGCCGGACAGTATCGATCCGGCGACCATCGACCCACGCATCCAGCAACTGCGCGAAAGCGGCCTGCTGCTCCTGGCCGGTCAGAAAGAAATTGCCTTCAACTGGCAGCACGATCTCCTGCTGCTGGACCAAAGCCTGCCCTACCACCCCAACGCCATGTCGCTGACAGCCTTTGGCGAAAGCGCCGAGCTGTTCACGCAGACGTACTACTCGATTGGCGGCGGTTTCATCATCGAAGCGGCGGAAGCCGAGTCCGGTGTGGCGCCTGCCGGTGATGTGGTGCTGCCGTATGAGTTTTCCAGCGCCGCCGAACTGCTGAGCCTGTGCAAGCAGCACAACCTGCGCGTGTCGGAGCTGATGATGGCCAACGAACGAGCCTGGCGCAGTGACGATGACATCCGCAACGGCCTGTTGCACATCTGGTCAGTGATGCGCGAGTGCGTCGAACAGGGTCTGCGCCACGAAGGCATCCTGCCCGGTGGTCTGAATGTGCCGCGCCGCGCCGCGAAACTGCACCGCAGCCTGTTGGAAATCGGCAAGCCGAATGTGATCAGTTCAACGCTGTCGGCGATGGAATGGGTCAACCTGTTCGCCCTCGCCGTCAACGAAGAGAACGCTGCAGGCGGGCGCATGGTGACGGCGCCGACCAACGGCGCGGCCGGGATCATTCCAGCGGTGCTGCATTACTACATGAAATTCAATCCGGACGCGTCCGACGATGACGTGGTCGCTTTCTTCATGGGCGCCGCCGCCGTCGGCATTCTGTGTAAGAAAAATGCCTCGATCTCCGGGGCCGAAGTCGGCTGCCAGGGCGAAGTCGGTTCGGCCTGCGCCATGGCCGCTGCGGGCCTGGCCGAAGTGCTCGGCGCGACCCCGGAGCAACTGGAAAACGCCGCCGAAATCGGCCTGGAACACAACCTCGGCCTGACCTGCGACCCGGTCGGCGGTCTGGTGCAAGTGCCGTGCATCGAGCGCAATGCCATCGCCGCGGTGAAGGCGATCAACGCCACGCAAATGGCCCTGCGCGGCGACGGCAAACACTTCATTTCCCTCGACCGGGTGATCCGCACCATGCGCGATACCGGTGCCGACATGCACGACAAATACAAAGAGACTTCACGGGGTGGCCTGGCCGTGAGCTGGGTGGAGTGCTGACGCGCATTCCCTGACCGCCCCGGCAGGCCGCAATCAGCGGTCTGCCAACCGTGAGCCCGAGCAAAAATAATAACGAGGCAAAAACGATGACCGATGTACGTACACCTGCTGCCGAAAATCCCGCTGTAGATCTCACACGCAACACCGAAACGGCCCACAAGGGCTGGAGCAAATTCGACACCACCTGGATGCTCGGCCTGTACGGCACGGCCATTGGTGCCGGCACCTTGTTCCTGCCGATCAACGCCGGTGTCGGTGGTTTCTGGCCGCTGTTGATTCTGGCGCTGCTGGCGTTCCCGATGACCTTCTTCGCCCACCGTGGCCTGACCCGCTTCGTGCTGTCCGGGCGTTCGGGCGACATCACTGAAGTCGTTGAAGAACACTTCGGCATCGGCGCCGGCAAGCTGATCACTCTCCTGTATTTCTTCGCGATCTTCCCGATCCTGCTGGTGTACAGCGTCGCACTGACCAACACCCTGAGCAGTTTTCTCGAACACCAATTGCACATCGCCCCGCCGCCCCGGGCGATTCTGTCGCTGGTGCTGATCCTCGGCCTGATGGCGATCGTGCGTTGCGGGCAAAACGTGATCGTCAAAGCCATGAGCGTGCTGGTCTATCCGTTCGTCGCCGCCCTGTTGCTGCTCGGTCTGAGCCTGATCCCCAACTGGAACGGTGCGTTCTTCGCCAGCGCCCAAGAGGCGATGCCGCTGTCGACGTTCCTCAAGACGATGTGGCTGGCGATCCCGGTGATGGTGTTCTCGTTCAACCATTCGCCGATCATCTCCGCCTTCGCTGTTGACCAGAAACAGCGCTACGGCGCCCAGGCCGAACGCAAGAGCAGCGGCATCCTCGCCATGGCCCACGGCATGATGGTGGTGACGGTGATGTTCTTCTGCTTCAGTTGCGTATTGGCGCTGTCGCCGGCGGATCTGGCAGCAGCGAAGGCGCAGAACATTTCGATCCTGTCGTACCTCGCCAACCACTTCCAGACCCCGGTCATCGCCTACGCCGCGCCACTGATTGCGCTGGTGGCGATCACCAAATCCTTCCTCGGCCACTACATCGGCGCCAGCGAAGGCTTTCAGGGCATGATCGTCAAGAGCCTGCGCGGCCGTGGCAAGGTGATGTCGGCGAGCTGGCTGAACCGTGCGACCGCGCTGTTCATGATCCTCAGCTGCTGGGCCGTCGCCACATTCAACCCGAGCATTCTGGGCATGATCGAAACCCTCGGCGGCCCGGTGATTGCCTGCCTGTTGTTCCTGATGCCGATGTACGCCATCCGCCGCGTGCCGGCCTTGCGCCAGTATTCGGGACAGGTGTCCAACGTGTTCGTGGTGCTGATCGGCCTGATTGCACTGTCGGCGATCATCTATTCGGTTCTGCCCTGAAACGGGCCACAAATGACCAAGGCGAGCCAGGTGCTCGCCTTTTTTATGCCGTATCCATTGTCCAACAATTTTCCCGGCATGCCCCTTGCTATACCCCTGTAGGAGCTGCCGAAGGCTGCGATCTTTTGATCTGCATGACGCACATCAAGACGCTGAAGATCAAAAGATCGCAGCCTGCGGCAGCTCCTACATAAGCAACACAGGCCACGGAATGGCCGATGATCCGGTATGGCGAACCAACCCGATCACGGCCGGTCAACAACTGCACGTTCAATCAGGCGGTGACGCATCATGGACAATCCTTTTCAGATCATTACCGATGCCTTCGCGCCGGACTATCAGATCAACCTGAGCATTCAGGGGCTGGACGGCAGCATCATGCTGACCCTGTCCAACAGCGGCCGCATCGTGGCCAAACGCATGATCAGCAGCGAACAACGCAATGATCCACAACGCTTGAGGCGGCTGGTGCAAAGCATTCAATTCGGCATCGCCATCGAACAGGGCCACAGCGCCATGGCGATCCTTGAAGCGATGACCAGCGGCAGCGGACTGCCCCCGCCACCGCAGCAAATCGACGGCCGGTCTCGACCGTCGGCTGGCCTTTAGAGTTCGCCTTTCTCGATCTCGGGGTGTTCACCGGAACCGGCGCCGAGTTTGCGTTGCGGCTTCTCGATCTTCACTGAGGGAAACTGCGACGAGGCGTAACGCACCACCAGGATCGAGAATGCCAGCAGCAGAATCCCGCCGCACAGGTAGATGATGCCCATGTCCGGCGGGTTGTGGTGCGAGACGTTGGAGATCAACAGGCGCGTCAGCGCAGTGATCGCCACGTAGATCAGGAAGCGCACCGGCATGTGGTTGGTCTTGAAATAAATCCCGACCATCGCCCCCAGTTCCAGATAGATGAACAGCAACAGAATGTCATCGATCTTGATGTGGCCCTCTTCGAGCATGCCGAGAAATTCCATCACCGCTGCCCACGCGGTCACCGCACCAATGGCGAACAGCGCCAGATAGTGGAAGGTCTCGACGAACAGGTTGCCCAGGGACTCGGCCAGTTGATGCACGTTTTGCCGCAGTTTCTCGGCCCAGTTTATTTTCACGATGATGTTCCTTAGCCCGACTCGGGCGGATGATGCGTGTTGGACGTGACGGTTTTCTGCACGTCTTGACGTTTCATGCAGAAAAGAGGCCACGCCATCATGGCGAGCCGGGGCAAAACCCGCGCCGTGGCGTTTGGTCGCACATGCCGGCCTGCACCGAACCCTGTGGGCGCGAGCTTGCTCGCGAATGGCCGCCACGCGGTCATCCCCTGACAAACCCTGAATCCGGTCTACATTAAAAAGCCACTACCCAAAGCGCAGGGATTCGCTTATCCTTTCGCTGTATATAAATACAGTAGTCGCTAAGACAACTAAAATGTGAAGGCATGTGAGGTGGTGAATGGCCGTCGAAGTGGTATACCGCAGCAGCCGAGATCTGGAGCGCTTGTTCATGGATAAAGCCGAAGCTGACCGTCATGACAAAATGCTCGAACTGGCCGAGATGCTGTCCGAAGTGTTGCAAAAAGCCGTTCCGTCGCTGAACGAGCAGCAGGTTGAAGAGGTCGGGATCTACATGGCGAAGAATCGCGATGTATTCGCCAAAGCCTTCAAGAGCCAGCCTGATGCGCTGTCGGAGCTGATCAACGCACCGGCCGAGCCAGTGGCTGAAGTGGCTGATGCCGCAGAGACGGCTGAAGCACCGGCCAAACCGGCAAAAGCGGCGAAAGCTGCCAAGTAATCATCGCCTGATCAAAAGATCGCAGCCTTCGGCAGCTCCTACAGGGAATACGCATTCCAAATGTAGGAGCTGCCGAAGGCTGCGATCTTTTGCTTTTCAGCGATACAAAACCTTCTCCGCCAACTCATCTGCCACCCGCGCCGGCGAGCGTTTTTCGGCCTGCGCATGGGCGAACACTTCGGTCAGTCGCGAAGAAATCTTCGACAGGTGCGCGGTGATCGTCCCCAGCTCTTCGCCGCGATGTTTGAGTGAAACGTAGATCAGGCCACCGGCATTGATCACGTAATCCGGCGCATAGAGGATGCCGCGCCGCTCCAGTTGATCGGCCACGTCCAGATGCGTCAGTTGATTATTCGCCGAACCTGCCACCGCCGAGCAGCGCAGTTGCGTCACCGTATGACTATTGAGAACCCCGCCGAGGCCGCACGGGGCAAGAATGTCGCAAGGCGTGCTGAGCAACGCATCGTTGGCGATCGGATGCGCGTTGAGCTGCTCCATCGCCAGTTGCACCTTGCCGTGATCGATGTCGCTGACCAGCAGTTCAGCCCCCGCCGCATGCAGTTGCTCGGCCAGGGCGTAACCCACGTTGCCCAAGCCCTGAATCGCCACACGCAGACCTTCGAGATTGTCACTGCCCAACCGCGCCATGGCCGTGGCACGAATCCCGGTGAACACGCCCATCGCCGCATGCGGTGCCGGGTCGCCGGCCGAGGTGGTGCTGGTGACGTGTTGGGTCTGCTGGGCGATGCAATCCATGTCCGCCACCGAGGTGCCGCTGTCGATGGCGGTGATGTAGCGGCCGTCGAGTTGCTCGATGCAGCGACCAAACGCTTCGAACAACGCCGCGCGATTTTCCACATGCGCCGGGCGCACGATCACCGCAACCCCGCCGCCCTGGGCAAGTCCGGCCAGCGCTGCCTTGTAGCTCATGCCCTGTGCCAGGCGAATGGCATCCTCGACCGCAGATTCATCGTTGGGATAGGCAAGATAACGACACCCGCCCAGGGCAGGCCCGAGGCGACTGTTATGAATGGCAATGACCGCCTTCAACCCGGTGATCGGGTCAACGCTGAGGTGCAGCGATTCCAGGCGAGTGCTTTGCATGAGAGCGAACATCGGCAGGCTCCCGAATCACTTCTGGTAGACGCCAGTATAGGCTTGCGCCCAAAAATTGCTGAAGCGCACCGGAATAAGCGCCCACGTCGACGGTGACTTTGCGGCATAACCAGAAACCGGCCAGGGTCAGCACTGGACGAATGACACGGACGGGGCTAAAACGAGGCATTCCCCGGAGATTCAGATGAGCCCGCGCCAACGTTTTTTCGAGTGTCTGCACCGTTCACCGCCCGCGCTGTTCGAAGCTGCGCTGTGGATGGCCGCCGAGCACGAAAAGACTTTGGACCCTCAGGCCTTGCAGGAGGAGTTCAAAGACCTGCAACAGCGCGTCAGCTACGGCTTGCCCATGCTGCCGGTCAGCGAACTGGCGCAGCCGTTGTTGCGGCGGATGAATGATCTGGGATTCGCTCAAGACGACTTTCTGCCACTGCGCCCACAGGCCGCTCTGGTGCATAAAGTGCTGCAGACCCGGCGCGGCCAGCCATTGGCTCTGGCACTGATTGCGCTGGAATTGGCGCGCGGCCTGGAGATCCCCTTGGTCGGGGTGAACTTCCCCGGGCACTTTTTGCTGCGAGTACCCGGCGCCGACCATTTGCTCGATCCCTGTGGCGGGCGCCGTCTGTACCCAAACGATTGCCGTGAGTTGTTGCAGCGCCAGTACGGTGCGCACCTAAAGCTCAACGCCGATCATCTGGCCACCGCCACCCCGCTGCAGATGCTTCAGCGCCTGTCACGCAACATGCGACAGCTGCATCTGGCGCACGAGGATTACATCGCCGCGCTGATCGATGCCGAACGCGTGCTGGAACTGGGCAGCGCCAGCGCCGCCGACTATCTGGCCCGCGCCAGCCTGTACCAACGCCTGGACTGCCCGAACGCCGAGCGCTTCGATCTGGAACATGCCTTGCTGCTCAGTGACGATCCGATTCAGCGGTTGCGCCTGACCGAACGCCTCGGGCACCTCCCTCCGAATTCCGTTGTTCATTAAAAAGCAAAAGATCGCAGCCTTCGGCAGCGCCTACAGGGGAATGTATTTCAATGTAGGCGCTGCCGAAGGCTGCAATCTTTTGCTCTTCAGGTTTTGACAGCCCCACCACTTCCAACTACCGGGACAAAATCGGAAGGTGCGCGCACCTGGATGATCAACAGCGCCGCGATGACCGCCGGAATCGCACAGAAGAAGAAAATCTGCGCCACCGGAATGTGCATCGCCAGCAGCATGCTGCCCAACAGCGGCCCGAGTATCGAACCGAATCGCCCTACCCCCAGTGCCCAGCCAGTACCCGTGGCGCGCACATGGGCCGGGTAGAAGTTACTGGCGAAGGCGTTCAGCGTCAGTTGTCCACCGATGATGCAGAAGCCGGCCGCAAACACGCAGGCCACCAGATAACGCGGATTGTCGTGATTCAAACCCAGCAGAATCGTACACAGCGCAGCCCCGGCCAATACCGCGCAGAGCAGGCGTACCTTGCGTTTCAAGCGGTCGGCGAACCACGCCATGCACACAGCGCCCAAGGTGCCGGCGAACAGGAACATCGAGGTCACCAGGTTCGCTTCATTGAGTGTCAGGCCGCTTTCGAGCAACAGCGTCGGCAGCCAGCTGATCATGAAATACAACAGAATCAGGCTGACAAAAAACGTTGCCCAGATCAGCAGGGTTGGTCGCGCATAGCCGTTGCGGAATAACTCGACCACCGTCAGTTTGCTGCCCTGCTCACGCTCGTTCTGCTCGACCGAGGCGGTCGGCGGTTGCCAGTCCGGCAGCATTCGCGCGGTGACTTTGCGCAGGCGCGCATAGGGCGGTGCGTCGCGCAGCAGACGCGGCAACGATTCCGGCAGCCTCCACCAGAGGAACGGAAACAGCAGCAGCGGTGTGACGCCACCGGCGAGAAACACCGCTTGCCAGCCGAAGCGATCGATGAACCCCGCGGCGACAAAACCGCCCGCCGCACCACCGAAGGAAAAACCACAGGCCGCCAGCGTCACCATCAAGGTGCGCAGACGCGGGGGCGAGTATTCCGACATCAAGGCCATGGCACTGGGCATCGCCCCGCCCATGCCGATCCCGCAGATAAAGCGCGCGATCATCAGAGTGTTCAGCGAATTGGCAAACACCATCAGCACGGTGAGGCTGGCGTAGATCAGCACGCAGGCGAGCAGAATCCGCCGCACGCCGAAGCGGTCGGCCAGTGGCGTCACCGCGAGCGAACCGAGCGTGAGGCCCAACAGATTGGCGCTGAAAACAGGCCCGAACGCGGCTTTCTCCAGCCCCCAGTCCTGCGCCAGGGCCGGCACCACATAACCCAGCACCTGGGCGTCATAACCGTCGGTGACCAGCAACAAGGCAAGCAGGATCAAGAGCAACCACTGATAGCGGGACACGGGACGGGCGTCGAGTGCCGCACGGAAGCTGGCAATCTGGTTGTGCATCGCAAGGTACCTGTTTTTGTTTTTATGATTTTTGTGTACGGCGCTGATCCCTTGCAGGAGTGAGCCTGCTCGCGATGGCGTCCTCACATCCAACCTGGATGCGACGGTTAAACCGCTATCGCGAGCAGGCTCACTCCTGCATTGGGACAGTGTGAAGCTTTACGGGGTATCAGGTTGATTAGCCGGATGCGCCTTGATGAACGCCGGATGTTCATCCGCCAGCGCCGCCACCCGACGAATCCGTGGATAAGCCTCTAGCGACACATTAAAACGCTCGGCCGCGTACAACTGCGGGATCAGGTACACGTCCGCTACGCACGGCCACTCGCCGAAACAGAAACCGCTGTCGCCGATCAACTGCTCGACGGTCGCCAGCCCTTGACCGATCCAGTGCGCAATCCACTCCACCACCTGCGGCTCTTCGTGCCCCAACTGGCGCAGTCGATTGAGCACGCTGACGTTATGCAGCGGATGCACATCGCAGCCGATCACCGCCGCCACACCGCGCACATGAGCGCGGGCAGCGAGGTCTTCCGGCAGCAGGGGCTGCTGTGGATAACGTTCTTCCAGGTACTCGATGATCGCCGGCGACTGAATCAGCAACTCGCCCTCATCGGTACGCAAGGCCGGCACCCGACCTTGCGGGTTGATCGCCAGATACGCCGCTTGCCGATGCTCGCCACCGGACGGCGCGATCAGGTTGACCGGCAGCGCCTGATAGTCGAGGCCCTTCAGCGCCAGCGCGATACGCACCCGGTACGACGAAGTGGAGCGGTAGTAGGTGTAGAGATCCATGATCCGCTCCTGTCAGCGCGCCGCCAGCACTTTGCCGCGGCACTCGCCGAAACCGATCGAGGCAAAACCGTCACGAGCGCAACGCGCGCGCAGGATGACTTCGTCGCCGTCCTCTAGGAATTTGCGCACTTCGCCGGAGGCCAGTTCGATCGGCTTTTTGCCGCCCTCAGTGATTTCCAGCAGGCTGCCGAACTGACCGCTTTGCGGGCCGGACAAGGTGCCCGAACCGAACAGATCACCGGCCTGCAACTGGCAACCGTTGACGCTGTGATGCGCGACCATTTGCGCGACAGTCCAGTACATGTAGCGGGTATTGCTCAGGGTCAGGCGATGGGCCGGCAGCTTCTGCTCGCGCATGGTTTCGGTGAGCAGCAGCACTTCCAGCTCGATGTCGAAAGCACCACCGTCCTGATCGCGTTTGTCGAACAGGTATGGCAGCGGTTGCGGATCACCTTGCGGACGCGCCGGTTGCGCGGTGCGGAACGGCTCCAGCGCTTCGGCGGTCACCACCCATGGCGAAACACTGGTGATAAAACTCTTGGACAGGAACGGGCCCAGCGGCTGGTATTCCCAGGCCTGGATATCCCGGGCCGACCAGTCGTTGAGCAGGCAGAAACCGGCGATGTGCTCGGCGGCGTCGCCGATGGCGATCGGCTCGCCCATTTCGTTGCCCGGACCGATCCAGATACCCAGCTCCAGCTCGTAGTCCAGACGTGCGCACGGGCCGAACGTCGGCTCGCTCGCACCGGCCGGCAGGGTCTGGCCTTTCGGGCGGCGCACATCGGTGCCGGAGGCGCGCACCGTGGAGGCGCGACCGTGGTAACCGATCGGCACGTGCTTGTAGTTCGGCAGCAGTGGATTGTCCGGACGGAACAGTTTGCCGACGTTCTGTGCGTGCTCGATGCCCACATAGAAATCGGTGTAATCGCTGATGCGCGCCGGCAGGTGCATCTGGCAATCGGCGGCCAATGGCAGCAGTTTTGCGCCTTGAGCTTCGATGGCTCCACGATGGCTGCTGCCCTCGCTGAACAACTCCAGCAGGCGAGTGCGCAACGCGACGCGAGCCTCACGCCCGAGGTCGAAGAAGGCGTTCAACAGCCCACCGTGCATGGCCTCGACTGCACTGCGAGCGACACCGTCGAACAGCCCGGCTTCGAGCGCCACCTGCAGATCGAAAATGTGTTCACCGATCGCAACGCCGGCACGCGGCGCCGAGCCGTTGAGGCTGAACACGCCCAGCGGCAGGTTCTGCAACGGGAAATCCGCGTGGCCGTTGGCCGAAGCAACCCAACTGCGGGTAATGGAAGTCTGAGTCATGGGTTATCTCCGGGTCGGGTCGAACGTGGCGGGCAGCGTGGCCCAGCAGGCGTCGTAATGGGATTGCAGTTGCGGGCAGTCGAGAGCGAAGCGGCTTGGGCGCAGCACCTGACTGGTCTCGAACATGAAGGCCATGGTGTTGTCGATCTTCGCCGGCGCAAGGTCAGCGTTGATCGCTTTGGTGCAGGTCTCGCCGTCCGGGCCGTGGGCGCTCATGCAGCTGTGCAACGAGGCACCGCCGGGCACGAAGCCTTCAGCCTTGGCGTCGTACTCGCCCTGGATCAGGCCCATGAACTCGTTCATCAGGTTGCGGTGGAACCACGGCGGACGGAAGGTGTTCTCGGCGACCATCCAGCGTGGCGGGAAGATCACGAAGTCGAGGTTGGCCAGCCCATGCACGCTGGTCGGCGAGGTCAGTACGGTGAAGATCGATGGATCGGGATGATCGAAACTCACCGTGCCGATGGTGTTGAAGCGGCGCAGGTCGTATTTGTACGGCACGTTGTTGCCGTGCCAGGCGACTACGTTCAGCGGCGAATGATCGAGCTCAGTGCCCCACAACTGGCCGAGGAATTTCTGCACCAGCGTCGTCGGCCGCTGCAGGTTTTCGTAGGCGGCGACCGGGGCCAGGAAATCCCGCGGATTGGCCAGACCATTGCTGCCGATCGGCCCCAGATCCGGCAGGCGCAGCGGCGCGCCATGGTTCTCGGCAACGTAACCGCGAGCCTGCGGATCAAGCAGTTCGACACGGAATTTCAGTCCGCGCGGCAGCACGGCGATCTCCAGCGGCGCCACCTCCAGCACACCGAGTTCGGTGGCAATGCGCAGCCGCCCCAGTTGCGGCACCAGCAGCAGTTCGCCGTCGGCGTTGTAGAACACCCGCTCCATCGAGCGATTCGCGCAATAGTTGTAGATGCTGATCCCGGCAGGCTTTTCCGCCGCCGAGTTGGCCACCATGCCGATCAGGCCGTCGATGAAATCGGTCGGCTCGACGGGGATCTCCAACGGATTCCAGCGCAGGCGATTGGGGGTCACTTCACCCAACGGGCCGCCGGCCAGTTGCCGCTCCAGTTTGACGAACGCCGGGTGATTGGCTGACGGCTGAATCCGGTACATCCAGGTGCGCCGCGCTTCACTGCGGGTCATGGTGAATGCGGTGCCGGAGAGCAATTCGGTATAGAGGCCGTACGGGGCTTTTTGCGGGGAGTTCTGGCCGATGGGCAATGCGCCGGGCAACGCTTCACTGCTGAACTCGTTGCCGAAACCGGACTGGTACGCCAGCTCCGACGCGTTTGAATCGAGGTTCATGGAGCCTCCTGAACAGGGAGTCGGCAGTGGCCCATCGCTCTGGCTCAGAGGTTTCGGCACGCCGGGGTTGTTATTATCGTAATTCGATTACGCATAACGTAATTTGCTCACTATCCAGCGTCAAGCTATAAAGACGCCCATTCGTTTTCGGATCCCGACCGCACCATGGAAAAAACCAGCGACAGCAACGGCAAACAGAAAGTCCGCTCCGCCGAGGTCGGCACCGACATCCTCAAGGCCTTGGCCGAATTGTCGCCCTCCACGTCCCTGTCGCGTCTGGCCGAACATGTACAAATGCCGGCGAGCAAGGTGCACCGTTACCTTCAGGCACTGATCGCCAGCGGGTTCGCCGAACAGAACGCCGCCACCAACCATTACGGCCTCGGACGTGAAGCACTGCGCGTAGGCCTTGCCGCCCTCAACAGTATGGACGTGCTCAAAGTCGCCGCCCTGCCCTTGGCCGAGTTGCGCGACGAATTGAATGAAACCTGCTTTCTGGCGGTGTGGGGCAATCAGGGTGCGACCGTGGTGCACATCGAGCCGGCGGTGCGTGCGGTGACGGTGGTCACGCAACTGGGGTCGGTATTGCCGCTGCTCAGCTCGTCGACCGGGTTGGTGTTCAGCGCCTATCTGCCGCATCGGGAAACCGATGAACTGCGCGAGCTGGAAATCGCCGTCGCCGATCATCCGCTGGCCGATGAAAAAACCTATGCCAGCCTGTGTGAACAAATCCGCGAGCGCGGCCTGCATCATGTGCACGGTCTGTTGATGCCGGGCGTGGACGCGCTGTCGGCGCCGGTGTTCAACGCGGTCGGGCAGATCGTCGCCGTGCTGACCATCGTCGGTCCGACCTCGCTGTTCCACGCCGACGAGAACGGCCCGGCGGCGCAGCGATTGCTGGCAGCCGCGCAGGCCGTGAGTTGGCGCATGGGGTACGAGAAAGCCCATTGATTCCTGCGATCTCCACGCGCCAGCCTGGGTTCAGCGCACTATCGTTTTGCTGATGCTTGACGCTTGATCCTTCAGCAACTCAGTGAAGAAATCGATCAACTGCTGATCTGCCGTTTTGTGACCCGCCGCCTCAGCGACGAATTGCGCCGCTGACCGAGCGTCATCGACCAAGCTGAGAAACGTTCGCTGAACGTTAGTCAACTTCTTGATCACCTCTACACTCTCGCCGGCTTTGGCTGCCTGGCCGAGCGTAAACAGACCAATCAACGCTTGCGCGCCATGTCCCAGGGCCGCCGAGTAGTCACCTCGTCTTTGCGCCTGTGCTCCGTCGTAAATACTTTTCATCATCTGAACCGCGACGACCACGGTGCCAATGGGTGGCACAACGAGACTGATGACACTCGCTACCTTGATCAAGCCATCGTAAATCAGCCCCGCAATAATCTCCTTCAAACTGGTGGTTCGCTCTGCGATATCACTCTGCACACGTTCGACTCTCCGATCGTGGAACTTGAAGAGATTGTGCAGCCTGGCGCGTTGCTGCGTCTTGATCGGAGGCCGGGTATCCACGGTCGCGACAAGGTCATCAAAATAATTATTGATCACTTCTCGATCGATCAGCGCAACCCGATCAAAGTAATAATCCCGCATAGGGCCAAATCGGTAACGAATGGAGGGAATGAAATCGCTGATTGGTCGATAAGCTACACCATCCGGCGCATCCGGCGTATATAACCAGTTTTGGAACTGGCTGGCGATGTCCAACCGAAGGATATAGACACCTGCAACAGTGCGGTCGTGGTCTTTTGTGAGACCCAGTTTATAGATATTGAATTCGTATAATCCTTCATCACCTTCCTCGATGGAATTAATGACCGGGTAGTGATAGACATCTTCTTTCAAGCTTCCGACAACACGTTGTAGAGCAGAAAATACCTCAGACCCAAACCTGCCATCGACATAGTTGGCGAGGATATCGTAGTGCATCTGACAGCGAACTTTCTTGGCGTGGACGGCGCGTTTGAATGCGTAGTCGGGATGCTCCCTGTCCAGATAGTCATTTCCGAGCATTGCCCTATATCTGTCGCCAGGGCGGAATGTTTTCGATAACGAGGAAAGATCGCGAATATCCAGTTGATCGATCGCGGGATGGCCACCCGTCAAAAAATACCTGGGGTCATATTTGCTCGGATATGCAGGATTGGCAGCTTCAAACGAAAGGCCTTCGATGAGCAGATCCGTGACACTTTTCTGAAAGTCGTCAGTCTGGACAATAATCTGATCGGGATTGACTTCGACACTTTGTCCTCGTGTATACAGCAGGCTTTCAAGGTTCTGTTTTACCGCATCGTAAGTAAAGCGTTCGTAAGAAGGGAAAGCATTGTCCCGCGCCTCAATGGTGGAGAGCGCCTTGAGCTCGGTGTTCAATCGAGCATAGCGTTTGCGTGCCTCGATCCCCAAGTACCGGTAAGGCGCAGGCGCGATAGCCTTGTGTAACGCAAGTTCACTCTGATAAGCGATATTGACGTCATTGAGCAACGGTACTGCGCCATTTGGGAAAAGTTCAGGGTATTGGGTATCCAGCCTGTACAGGTAATAGGTTGAGTCACGGCTGACACCTTGCAACGTTCCGGCATCGTTCAAATAGTCCGGATGAATCAATGACGCCGCGTATTCACGGTCAGCGGTCATGGCCGACTCAAACCAGTCGTTCAGCACGAATAAATCCGCAAACTTCATGAAAGCAAATTTACCTTCAGGCGTTCTCAGGTAAACCAGATACGTCGTACTTTCCCGTGCAAGAAACACCATCACATCTTTCAACGGTGGCCCTGGAAACTTCAGGCTCAGTTTTATTCCACGTATAGACACCGACAGGTCACCAGCCAACGCCGCTTCAATCACTTTTGCATCGGCATCACTGTAGACCCCAGAATGACGGGCAATGAAAAGCGCGAACGCCATCTTGCTACGCATATGGTCGCGGTAGGCCTGTGCAAACTCCGGCGATGGATCAGTGGGGAGACTGGATACAAACTGCGAGCGCAAGTTGATGTTGCTCAACCATCTCTCAAGTGCTGCTGCGGAAAATCCGCTACCGAGCGGCAACCCCTCGATACTGAGTTCGGCTTTGTAGCTCTCCTCATGCAGGCCAAAAATGAGGAACTCCATCAGGGTCCGGCTATCGATCTGCTCGATGGTGCGCCCACCCAGTTGCATTTTATGGAGGCTTCGTACCTCTATCGTCTCGGCATTCAGTTGCTCACCGAATGCACTCATTGCCCACTCGGAAAAACACCGCAAGACATAGTCTTTGAACGAGAAACTCTTGTCGAAAACCACTTGGTAGCTGGCGTGGTATTTCTCCATCGAATACTCAAGTTCGACGTAACGCTGCTGAATACTTTCACCGCCACTCTTCAACCAGAGTGGCCATTCCGTACGTTTGAGTTCTGCCTGTAACTGATTAAAGCGACGACCGATGTCATCACGCATCACCGTCAACACTTGATTGTCCTGCAATATCAGGCTGAACGCTTGAGTCTGTTCCTGCCGATCACGCATAAGGTTTGTAACTGTGTCGAGTTGTCCTTTCAGATAAGTCTCAACACAATAGGCCGCAACATTCTGCGTTGTTTTCGGAAAAGCAAATTCGCTACCAGACGCTGACACACGCGCCAGCAACTTATCGCGCAATTCAAAATTGCTGTTGAAATACTCGAAGCCATGGCCTGGCGCATGCATGACATAGCCCGTGGACTCGTTGATCAACTTCATTTCCGAATCCGTTCGCATCACATTATCAAGCACAAACCCCGGCCCCAGCGAAGATCGATAGTCGGGTTCAGGGCTGAACTCTATTTTGTAAGCACCCGCTCCACTCTCCAGACCCAACAAGTAGCTAAAGCGTGCCGCCATGCCATGGTCCATTACACCGGCCATGGCTTTTAAAGAAAGCTCTGCGGCAAGTACATCAAGATAGGCTTGCTGAAATGCCTCTTTATTCGTCTGCAGTGATTCTTCAGCGACCGCGGATTTTTCAGGGGCTGCCCAATATTTACGTATTTCCGAACGCAGGCTGCTTTCCAGGTTCCGTAACGCATAGGTAATGGATCCCTCGGCGTCAATAATACTGAACCCTTCGACTCTCATCTGATCGCTAACGGTATCGGGCAGGTAAAACACTCCATCTCCGCCGCCACTCAGATAGTTCGGCAATACATTGTTATCAAGACAATGGAGCAAGACATCAGAAAGCTTGCCCGAGGGACGCGTTTCAAGCTCATACGACCGGTCCGTGATATTGATGTAAACATTATCGATATCAATGGCCTTATTTCGACGTTGCAACTCTTGCCGCAGTGCCTGTCGAGCGATTTGCCGAACTGTCGGGATCGCATCCACAATTGCGAACACTCGACTCTGCACGGCGTTAGCCTTCTCCCACTCCGCTCTCCAGGTAACTTCCTCACCTTCAGAGCCGCGCATCAAACTTTTGTACAACTTATCCATCTTGAGATCCTATCTTTCATATTCAGTGATTGCGACATACCGCGTCACCGGGAAAGCGAAAGATAGATTCATTTTCCGAAAACAAGAAGAACCAGTTCATTTCAATAAATATAGATTACAAGCCATTAACAAAAACACAAAACCACACATCTATGATGACAACTTCAAAAATAAAAATACGTGCTCTATCATTACCGAGAGCAACAAATTCAATTATCCGAAATATAGAGCGAAGCGACATGTTTTTGGCTGCGAATACGCTGCCCAGGCCGTGCAGGGTGCCGTGGTGCGATCAGACTGTTACATGCCCCGTAACAGTGCATATCCGGAATTGCTATTTTTCCTTTGGGCTCGAGACCTTATTCTGAGCGGGCTTTCACGGCACACGCCGTACAGCACGAAGCCTTGGCCGGTGAGCAACTCGCACCCAGGCTGACCGATTTCAGATCAATCGATTCTTCGATTGATCGCCCCGGTGTTCACTGACGTTGATTTGTAGCTCCTTGATCCAACGTCTTACCTTGGCCGCTGCGTTTGCAGCGGCCTTTTTTATGCCTGATGAAAAACAGGCATCCAGTCCTACAAGAAACCTCCGAAAAATCCATCGGAAACTTCTTATTGCATAGCAGTACGCAACCCCGTCCTTTTACAAACCCTCGAAAGTTCACTCAACACTACAAGCAATAACTCACGGAGTTCTCAGACTTTTGAACTCAGGCTTGTTGCAACTTGAAACGACTCAAGCATTGCCCGGCGACAAGGATCGCATCGCCTGCAGCAGTGAGCTCTTGCACAAACCAATAACGTCATCACGCACATTCAAAAGGATATGAATATGCAAAATCCACCGAGGCTGCCCGACAGGCCTGGTTATCTTCAAATCGATACTGCGCTGGAAATAAAAGGCGTTGCACCTGACCATATGCGGCCAGGCCCGCGTACTTCGAATGACAATGGTGTTCAGCAGTCCGTACGCGGGAGGTTACGTCAAAGGGAAATACAGCGGTCGGATTTACAATCCAGAGCAGTCTGGTGGACCAATACTTGATCTGGACTGGCGCACAGCGGTCATCACAAACGCTGGAGTCATTTCGGTGAAACTACACGTAGCGAGGTTCAACCAATCAGATGCTAACGACGTCATGATTCAAAGATTAGAGAGAATTTGGAACGGGGATTTGAATCATACTGACACTGATCTGCGCTACTACACTCACGAATTGAGAGAGCTTGAGCGATACAGAAATTTTGGCTATAGCGATACTACATCCCCCTCTGATGAGTCTCCGATATGGAACAATGCGCACACCGCGACACTAGAGGACTACAAACTCGGCAGCGAATTGACTCTGCTCTACAACGAAGAGGCAATCAACGCAATGAACACTCAATGAGGAGTTTCGGCCAATGAGCACTGTCGAGAAAATCATAAAAAACGAACCGATTGCGGAAGTCATTTCACTCTTCGCGCTATGTTTTCACCCCATGCGCATCGATCAAATGTATGTACGCTATCGCAAGGACACTATTTCCCATGGTGTCTTTGTAGACACATACAACTCGTTATTCAGAGACGGCGTCTTGTCTTACGATGAAAATGGAAAAACAATCAAGGGTCCTAATTGGACACCGCCGGCATTCATGACAGAAAAACGTTACGACTAAAACAGAAAAAAACACCCGACCATCACTTCCATTGATCGGGTGGCTTAAGTAGTTAAAGCGAATACTTCTGCAAATTTGCCATCATCTCTTTCAGCGCCTCGATATTGTCCTTCGGATGCGCCGCGCCTTCGAAATTGCAAATCTGCTGCCAGTGCGCCGCCACGTCTTCCGGGGAGAACCCGCTGCGCGGATCGAACCCGGCGCCGAGGCTGCGCTCCCAGCGCACCTTGCCCATCCAGCCGCCGCCGACCTCGAACAAACCGGATGTTTCCTCGCATTGTTCACTGGCCAGGTACACCACCAGCGGGCTGACCAGTTCCGGTTTGAGCTGTTCGAACACTTGCGGTGGAATCAGGCCCTCGGTCATGCGCGTGCCACCGGTAGGCGCGATGGCGTTGACCAGGATGTTGTTCTTGCGCCCTTCAATAGCCAAGGTGCGGGTCAGGCCATAGAGGCCGAGTTTGGCCATGCCGTAGTTGGACTGGCCGAAGTTGCCATAGATGCCCGAGGTCGAGGCGGTGAAGATCACCCGGCCGTAGTTTTGCTCGCGCAGGTGCGGCCACGCGGCGCGGGTGACTTTGTAGGCGCCTTCGACATGGACGCGATAGACCAGATCCCAGTCGGCGTCGTCCATTTTGTGAAACGTCTTGTCGCGCAGGATCCCGGCGTTGTTCACCACCACGTCGATACGGCCAAAGGCATCGAGGGCGTTCTGCACCAGTTTGTCGCCGTCGGTGACCGAGTCGTGGTTGGCCTCGGCAATGCCACCGGCTTCGCGAATTTCCGCCACCACGCGATCGGCGGCGGAGGCGTTGGCGCCTTCGCCCTGGGTCGAGCCGCCGAGGTCGTTGACCAGCACTTTGGCGCCGTGCCGGGCGAACAGCAAAGCGTGCGCACGGCCCAGGCCACCGCCGGCACCGGTGACGATCACGACTTTATCTTCGAAACGTACGGACTCATTCATCGCAGGAACTCCAGCAGGCCGAGGGACAGTGACCCCGAGTGTCAGGCACGGGGCTTTCGGTCACAACGAATACGGCTGAGGCTGAATAGTGCGCGATAAGGCTGGGGGATGATGAACCAAAAAATCAAAAGATCGCAGCCTGCGGCAGCTCCTACACCGATCTTCTGCAGGAGCTGCCGCAGGCTGCGATCTTCTGATCTTTCAGGAGCACGCCACTTTGCGCGGCGGCAACGCCAGGTGATCTCGAAACGCCAGGTAATGCTTGAGCACCTGCACCGGCGCTTCGATCTGTGGATAGTGGCCAATGCCCGGCAACAACACGGTGTCGGCGTCGGCAATCAACTGCCGGTAACGCTCGACCATGTGCGCCCCGGAGATCGGATCGACTTCGCCATCGATCACCCGCAGCGGGATCTCATCGCGCTGCATGGCCGCCACCCAGCGGTCGCGCTGCACCCGGCGCTCGGGGATATAGCCGATCAGTTTGTGCATGATACGTGGACCGCGATGGGTCTCGATCAGGCTCCAGAAATCATCCAGTTCGCTTTCAGTAGGGCCGGTCTGCGGGCCGAAGATCTGCCGGAAACTTTTCACCAGGCCATCACGGGTGAAGGCCCGGCCAATCATCCAGCCCAGCGGGCTGAGCAGCAGTTTTTGCATCAGCACCGGGCGATGGGTTTCCGGGAACAGCCCGCCATTGAGGAATACGCAACTGGCGACCGCGATCCGGTTTTCGTAATGCCGGGCGAGCAGTTCCTGGGCAACGCTGTCGCCGTAATCGTGGGCCAGAATATGCAGCGGTTGCTCGACCTGAAGATGCGCCAACAGCGCCTGTTGCAGGTCGGCCTGCTCCAGCAGGCTGTAACTGTGATTCAACGGTTTGGCCGAATCACCGAAACCGAGCATGTCGCAGGCGATCACCCGATAACGTTGGGTCAATGGCTGCCACAGGTAGTGCCAGTCCCAACTGGCGGTCGGAAAACCGTGGATCAGCAGCAGCGGCTCACCCTGCCCCGCCGTCCAGTAACGGATCGACTGGCCGCGAAAGACAAACGTCCGGCTGCGCTTGCGCCAGACACACAGAGGAATCTCGGCAAGAGGCATTAGAGTTTATATCCGGGGTCTTGTTTATCGAGTTTGCGCAGCAACGCCGGCCAGGCCAGCGCGCCGCCCATGCCTTGAGCGCTTTTGGTCACGCCGGCGATCATCGCTTTGGCGCCCGCCAGAATCTGCGGTTCGATGGCGATCAGTTCCGCGCCGCCGGTTTGCGCCATGACCTGAATGTCGCAGGCGCGCTGGAAGGTGAACATCATCAGAAACGTGTCGGCGATGGTGCCGCCACAGGTCAGTAACCCGTGGTTGTGCAGCATCAGGAAATTGTTGTCGCCCAGATCGGCCTGCAAGCGGGCCTTTTCTTCGTGGTTCAGCGCCACGCCTTCATAGGCGTGATAGGCCAGACTCGACAGCACGAACAGCGATTGCTGACTGATCGGCAACACCCCTTGTTTTTGCGCCGACACCGCGACACCGGAGGCGGTGTGGGTGTGCAGCACACAGACCACATCGTGCCGCACTTCGTGCACGGCGCTGTGGATGGTGTAACCGGCGGGATTGATCTCGTAGGGGCTGTCCATGAGCTTGTTGCCGGCCTGATCGACTTTGACCAGGCTCGACGCGGTGATCTCATGGAACATCAAGCCGAACGGGTTGATCAGGAAGTCTTCGGTGCCCGGAACCTTGGCGGAAATGTGGGTGAAGATCAGGTCGTCCCAGCCATGCAGCGCGACCAGACGATAACAGGCGGCGAGATCGACCCGGGTCTGCCACTCCGCAGCACTGACCTGATCTTTGACATTAAGGGACGACTGGACCGGGGCTACGCTCACTGTATGCACCTCTGTTCTTGTTGTCTGGCACGTGTGAGCAGTCTAGTCAGCCCCCGGAACTCACGTAGTTGCATTGGCAGCCAGCTTGATGACTGAGCGGGTCAGCAATGCAATCTCCTTGGATCCATGTCAAAGCAACGACGCCAACAAAGGCGCGGCGAACAGATTGAGCAGCCCGGTCAGGACCATCACCAGCCCCGCCACCGAGCCTTCCTCACCGCCCACTTCATGGGCCCGACTGACGCCGGCACCGTGCGCGCCGACCCCGAACAACGCACCGCGCGCCAAGGCACTGCGCAGCGGTAACCACTTGAGCAATACCCCGCCGAGCATCGCGCCAAAGACCCCGGTAAACATCACGAACACCGCGGTCAATTCCGGCACGCCGCCAAGATCCTGCGCCAGCGGCATGGCGAACGGCGTGGTGATCGAACGCGGCACCAACGACATCGTCACCGAACTGTCCAGCGCCAACGCCTTTGCCAATCCGAACGAGGTGGCGATGGAAGCGGTGCTGCCGGCCAGCATGCCCAGCAGCAGCGCCGACCAATGCTGCATCAACAGACGCCGCTGCTGCCAGATCGGCACGGCGAAAGCGACCGTGACCGGGCCGAGCACCAGCATCAACCAGTGGGTGTTGCTGGCGTATTCGGCATACGCCGTGTGCAGTGGCACCGCGAGGGCCAGCAACAGCGCCGGCACCAGAATCAGTGGCGACAGCAAATAACGCCCGGTGCGCCGATAGATCCAGCGGCTGAACAGGTACGCCAGCAAGGTGAAGGCAAGCCAGAACATCGGCATCAGTTCAAACTTCATGGGAACGCCTCATTCGCACAGCCAACTCCACGGTGAACGCGGTCACCAGCATCACCATCAGGGTGCTGACGCCGATCACCAGCAGGATCCGCCAGCCGTCATTGCGCAGCAGCGCGCCGTAATCGAGCAGGCTCATCAACGCCGGAATAAAGAACAGCAGCATCTCGGCCATCAACAGCCCAGCGCCCAACTGCAGCGCGGCCGGTTTGACCCAGCCGAAGGCGAACGCCAGCAGCAACAGGGCCATGCCGATTACGCCACCGGGAATCGGCCAGGCCAGCCATGCGGCGATCCGGCAGCCGAGCAGGTAGAGGCCGAGTAACACGGCCAGTTCGGCCAACAGACGGGAAAGATGCTTGAGTGGGGCGGGTTTCATGATTTTTGCTCCTGACAGGGGCTTATTTTACGAAGCCGACTGTCATCCCCGAAGCGAATTGTTAGACTCGAAGCCATTCCAAAATGGAATCAGGTAGATGGAATTCAAACAGCTGCGCAGTTTTGTCGAAGTCATGCATCAGGGCGGCTTTACCCAAGCGGCGAAAACCCTGCACATCAGCCAGTCGGCGGTGAGCAAACAAGTCGCGCAACTCGAACAGAGCCTGGGCACGCCGCTGCTTGAACGGCTGGGTTCACAACTGCGCCTGACCGCTGCCGGCAGCGTGGTGCTGCAACGGGCCGAAGGCATGTTGCGCCTGCGCAATGAGCTGCTCAGGGAGCTGGACGATCTGAGTCATCTGGCGCGCGGGGAGTTGCGCCTCGGCTTGCCGTTGCTGGGCAGCGACGCGCTGTTCGCCGGGCTGTTTGCCGAGTACCGGCGGCGCTATCCGAACATCAGCATTCAACTGCTTGAAGGCGGCAGTCGCAACGTCGAGCAAGCGGTGCTGAGTGGCGAACTGGAGTTGGGCGGCAGCTTGCTGCCGAAAGACCCGCAGTTCGACTTTCAGCCGTTCTGCGATGAGAAACTCGATGTGCTGCTGCCGGTGGATCATCCGCTGGCGGCACGCGGCGAGATTGGCCTGGAGGAATTGGCCGAGACGCCATTCCTGCTGTATCAGCGCAGCTTCGTGCTCAATGATCGCCTGCTGCAGGCCTGCCAGCAGATGGGTTTCACCCCCAAGGAAGGCGGGCGCAGCGGGCAGGCGGATTTTCTCGTCGCCCTGGTGGCCGCCGGGCAAGGCGTGGTGTTGCTGCCCAGCGTGGTCGCCCGGGCACTGGAGCGCCCGGGCGTGGTGCGCCTGACCTTGCGCGCGCCAGACTACTTGCGCTGGGACATCGCCTTCATCTGGCGTCAGGGCGCCTATCTGTCGAAAGCCGCCCAGGCCTGGCTGGCATTGCTGCGCGAGCGCGCGATCAGCCCTTGAGGTCGCTGATCAATTGCGCCAGCCAAGGCTCGGCGTCGGTTTCCGGCGTCACGCTTTCGCTGGCGTCCAGACGCAGCATCTCCTGCACCTCACGCACGCCGAGCTCGGCGAACAACTCACGCATCAGCTCGCCGCCACCGCAGAACGTATCGCCATAACTGGCATCGCCCAGACCGATCACCGCACCCGGCAGGCCACGCCAGGCCATGGGCAGTTGATCGCGAATGCTTGAGTACAACGGCTGCAAGTTGTCCGGCAGCTCGCCCATGCCGGTGGTCGAAGTCACGGCGAGCAACGCTTCAGGGCCGAACGCCTGGATGTCCGCCAGGCTGGCGCGTGGGTTGTAGAAGGTTTCAAAACCGGCGTCTTTCAGCAGGTCTTGCGCATGACGGGCGACTTCTTCGGCCGTGCCATAAACCGAGCCGGAGAGGATGGCGACTTTCATCAATCTGATCCTGAAGCTGAAAAAAATGAGCCGGGATAGTAGCAGCCCGACACAAAAGCCGCGATCCGCGCTCAATTAGCGGTGGTGGCCGGTAGACAGCGGCGTTGGAACTTCTAGAATGCCAGCCAACATCAACACTGAACGGATTCATTGATGATCAATGCCAGCCTGCTGCAAATGGTGATCAACGCGTCGAATGACGGAATCGTGGTAGCCGAGAAGGAAGGTGAACAGGACAACATCCTGATTTACGTAAACCCGGCCTTCGAGCGCCTGACCGGTTACACCAGCGAAGAGATTCTTTATCAGGACTGCCGCTTTCTGCAGTCCGGAGACCGTGATCAGGCCAGCCTGACGCTGATCCGCGACACCTTGCGCGATGGCGGCTCGTGCCGGGAAATCCTGCGCAACTACCGCAAGGACGGCACGCCGTTCTGGAACGAACTGTCGCTGTCGACGGTGAAAAATGCCGACGACGGCCAGACCTATTTCGTCGGTGTGCAGAAAGACGTCACGGTTCAGGTCAAGGCGCAACAACGCGTCGCGCAACTGGAAGCGCAGGTGGCTGCGCTGCAAGCCGAACTCTCCGCCTTGAAAGCGACGAACGGCGAAAACAAAACTGCGAACTAACTGTCAGTAACTACAATCACCAATGACTTTGTAACTATTACTTTCGAGCCAGGCCATGCAACGCGACGCCCTCTTGACCCAGGATGAGCTGGATTTCATCCAGACCATGCAGCACAACCCGCAGCTCAATGTGCGGGATGCAACGTCGAGCCTGCTGGTCAATGGCGGTTCGCAGATCCGTGACCTGCTCACGCGCCTGGCCGCTCATGAACAAGTGACCATTCAGGCCAACTTCGAAAATCAGCAAATGACCTTCCCGCTGCATCTGGTGGAAGACGAATTCCACGCCTTGCACCTGCGTCTGGGCGTGCCGAGCATTTACGAAGACGGGCCGATGGTTCGCCCTTGGCGACTGACCCTCGAAGAGCCAGTGGCGCTGGAAAATGCCAAGGGCCAACCGGGCATGATGTGGGTGCACGAGGTGTCGCACAAAGGCGTGCTGCTGGAAATGCGCAACAAGACCAAGCCACCCAAGCATTTCGCCCTGTGGTTCAGCCCTTCAGGTTATGAGCGGATTTCCCTGCGTGGCAATTTCGAGCGGGAAACCGAGCACGGTTTCTTCGCCTACGCGCTGAGCCAGACCGATGCCGATGAAACCGAGCGTCTGCGCCAGTTCATCCTGCAACAACATCGCCTGACTCACCCCGCCCTGCACACCTGAGTTTCAGGTATCGAGTTTACCCGCGAGAAATTGCGTCAGGCGCTGCAGCATCGTGGCGCCTTCGTTGCCCAGGCAGCCGATCGGCGAACCGGCCAGGGCGTCTTGCGCCAGATCCGCCGCATCCCCGGCCAACAACAACGGACAATCGAGACTCAGCGCCAGCCGATTCAGGCGTCGCGGCAACTCCGCTGTCGGCGCATGATTGGAAAACAGCACCAATGCCTGAGGTTTGATCTTTTCGCAGACCAGGGTCAACTCGTCGAACGGCTGCTCCGTCGTCAACACCCGCACCCCGGTTTCTCCACCGCTGAGAAACAGCGCCGCCACCAGCAATTCCAGTTCACGGCAATGCCCTGCCAGGGCGCTGACGATGATTTTGCGCGGCTGCGGCTTGCGTAACACGAGGATCCGCCCCAACACCCGGGTGCGCAAAAAGCCATCGAGAAACAGCCATTCACTGGTTTGCCCGAACGCTTCGCGATGCTGAAGCAGGCGTCGCCACAGCGGCAACAGAATGTCCTGGAACACCACCGGCAATGGGTAGGATGCAAAGATCTGCGAGTAGACCCGATCCAGTTCCAGATCGTCGAAAGCGCTGACCGCACGCTGCACCTGGTCCTGCCACTGTTGATAGTCCGCCTTCACCTGGTCATCGGAAATGATCTGCGACAGCGCCTTCAGCGGTTCGGTCTTGGCGAGAATCTTGCCAACCTTGCTGACCGCTACCCCACGGTCGATCCACTCGACAATGCTGCGCACACGCTCAATATCGGTCATCGAGTACAGTCGATGCCCACTTTCGGTGCGTACCGGCTCAATCAAACCGTAGCGGCGCTCCCATGCTCGCAGCGTGACCGGGTTCACCCCGGTCAGCCGTGACACTTCACGAATGGGGAACAGCTCTTCGCGTTCGAGCGCGGCAGATGCCTGCGAAGCAGGGCTAACGTCCGTGATAACAACCATTATGCAGGTGTGTCCGCTCATCAGATTTGGATCCCATTCTACATCCGATGTCCTCTATCGGTTCAACCCATGAACAGGAACGAAAGTCTCTGAAACTGTCATCAAAATCAGGAATAATCCTTGCTTGTTGAAAAGCGCAGGCCCCTACCCCCAGCCTGCGTATGGCGAAACTCCTACCCGGAGCGACGCACTTGGAAATACGGAGATACAAAATGTCTACTTCCCCCGTCACGCTGATGGTGGCACGTCGTGTCGCCGATGGCCGCTATCAGGAGCTGATTGCCTGGCTGCGCGAAGGCGAACAACTGGCCACTGACTTCCCCGGTTACCTGGGTTCCGGCGTACTCGCACCGCCGCCCGGTGACAACGAATTCCAGATCATTTTCCGCTTCGTCGACGAGCAGACCCTGCACGCCTGGGAGCACTCGGCCTCACGCACCGCATGGCTGTCGCGGGGCAGCGATCTGTTCGCGCATCCCAAAGAACATCGGGTCAGTGGCATCGAAGGCTGGTTCGGCGCGGCAGGCCAGCGCCCCCCACGCTGGAAACAGGCCGTGGCGATCTGGCTGGCGTTCTTCCCGGTGTCGCTGCTGTTCAACTTTGTCCTCGGGCCGTTGCTCGCCGAGATGAGCCTGTTGCCGCGGGTATTGATCAGCACGGCGTGCCTGACACCGTTGATGGTGTACTTCTTCATTCCGTTGTCGACGCGGTTGCTGGCGGGTTGGTTGAACAGCACGCCGACGCGTCCTTTACCGGTGACACCTTCTGCACAAAATCGCTAAAAGATCGCAGCCTCGTCGCACTCGACAGCTTCTATAGGGTGAATGCGCCTCTGTAGGAGCTGCCGAAGGCTGCGATCTTTTCGGCAGCGTCGCTGTTATAGTTTTTGCTCCAACCGCGACGCGAGCCATTCATGACCACTTCCTCCGCCCCGATCCTCATCACCGGTGCCGGCCAGCGTGTCGGTCTGCACTGCGCGCGGCGTTTGCTCGAAGACGGCCACAGCGTCATCTTCACCTACCGTACTGAACGTCCGGGCGTGCAGACACTACGTGATCTGGGTGCTGTCGGGGTATTCGCGGACTTTTCCAGCGAGGCAGGGATTCTCGCCTTTATCGCTGAACTGAAAACCCACACGGAGCGCCTGCGCGCGATCATCCACAACGCCTCCGAATGGCTGGCGGAAACACCGAACAACGAAGCCGAAGCCTTTATGCGCATGGTCAACGTGCACATGCTTGCGCCGTATCTGATCAACCTGCACTGCGCCGACCTGCTTCAGAGATCGACGCCTGCGGACATCATCCACATCAGCGACGACGTCACCCGCAAGGGCAGCAGCAAGCACATCGGTTATTGCGCCAGCAAGGCCGGGCTCGACAACCTGACCCTGTCGTTCGCCGCGCGTTATGCGCCGGCGATCAAGGTCAACGGCATCGCGCCAGCCCTGCTATTGTTCAATCCCGACGACGACGCGGCGTACCGTGCCAAGGCCCTGGCCAAATCCGCGCTGGGCATCGAGCCCGGCAGCGAAGTGATCTATCAGAGCCTGCGCTATCTGCTCGACAACCCTTATGTCACCGGTACGACCCTGACCGTCAACGGCGGAAGGCACATCAAATAACGCCTTGCTGCGAGGATGTCCATGACCCGCTCCCTGCCCGAGAATTACCGCGAGATCCTCATCGGCCTCGGTGAAAACCCCGACCGCGAAGGCCTGCTCGACACCCCGGTGCGCGCGGCCAAGGCCATGCAGTACCTGTGTCACGGCTACGAACAGAGTGTGGATGAGATCGTCAACGGCGCGCTGTTCGCCTCCGACAGCGACGAAATGATCATCGTCGCCGACATCGAGTTGTACTCATTGTGCGAACATCACCTGCTGCCCTTCATCGGCAAGGCCCATGTGGCTTATATTCCGACGGGCAAGGTGCTGGGGCTGTCGAAGATCGCGCGGCTGGTGGACATGTTCGCCCGGCGCCTGCAGATTCAGGAAAACCTCACCCGGCAGATTGCCGATGCGGTGCAGCAAGTCACCGATGCCGCCGGCGTCGCGGTGGTCATCGAGGCCCGGCACATGTGCATGATGATGCGCGGTGTCGAGAAACAGAATTCGACCATGAACACCTCGGTCATGCTCGGCGCCTTTCGCGACTCGAGCAACACCCGCCAGGAGTTCCTGCAATTGATTGGACGGAGCAAGTAAATGTCACAACTTCAACCGGGAATGGCGCGCATCCGGGTCAAGGATCTGCGCTTGCGCACCTTTATCGGAATCAACGAGGACGAGATCCTCAACAAGCAGGATGTACTGATCAACCTGACCATCCTCTACGCCGCGCAGGAAGCGGTGCGCGACAATGACATTGATCACGCACTGAACTACCGCACCATCACCAAGGCGATCATCGCCCACGTCGAGGGCAATCGTTTTGCGCTGCTCGAACGCCTGACCCAGGAACTGCTGGATCTGGTGATGAGCAATACCGCCGTGCTGTACGCCGAAGTCGAAGTCGACAAGCCGCATGCGCTGCGTTTTGCCGAGTCGGTGTCAATAACGCTTGCAGCGAGCCGCTAGCTTCAAGCTTCAAGCGGCAAGCTGTAAACTTCGTATCACCGCCACCCATCTTGCAGCTCGCAGCTCGCCGCTCGAAGCTGTCTCGCAGAGACCCCCATGACCGAGCAACAACGCCTCGAACTCGAAGCCGCCGCCTTCCGCCGGCTGGTCGCCCATCTGGACAGCCGCAAGGACGTGCAGAACATCGACCTGATGAACCTTGCCGGGTTCTGCCGCAACTGCCTGTCCAAGTGGTACAAGGCCGCCGCCGATGACCGTCAGATCGAGGTCAGCCTCGACGACGCCCGTGAAGTGGTTTACGGCATGCCTTACGCCGAGTGGAAAGCCCAATACCAGCAAGAAGCCAGCGCCGAACAACAGACGGCGTTCGCCAAAGGAAAACCCAATGAGTGATCTGAACACCCTGCGCGCCAGCCTCAAGAGCGGCGAGCACCTTTTCGCCGACACCCTGGCGTTCATCGCCGCTGGTTACGACTATCAGCCGCAAGCGTTCAACAACGGCGGCGTGGAAAACGCGGCCGGGCAGAACGAAGGTTCGTGCAAGACCCTGGGGCTGGCGCTGCTGGAAGGCTTGAGCGATGAAGAAGCGCTGCTGGCGTTCGGCGAACATTACCGTTCGGTGGTGGCGACGCCTGAGGGCAGCGATCACGGCAATATCCGGGCGCTGATCAAGCACGGTCTGGCCGGTGTGAAGTTCACCGCCCAGCCGCTGACCCGCCGCTGATTCAAGATCAAAAGATCGCAGCCTCCGGCAGCTCCTACACCGATCTCCGTAGGAGCTGCCGGAGGCTGCGATCTTTTGATTCTCATAAAAAAACCGGCCGAAGCCGGTTTTTTTGTGTCTGCGATTTAGAACGAAGCGTTCTGCAGACCGTCCAGGTAACGCTCGGTGTCCAGTGCCGCCATGCAGCCGGCGCCGGCCGAGGTGATGGCCTGACGATAAACGTGGTCAGCCACATCACCGGCAGCGAAGATGCCTTCGACGCTGGTTGCAGTGGCGTTGCCGTCACGGCCGCCCTGCACCACCAGGTAACCGTCTTTCAGGGTCAGTTGGCCTTCGAACAGCGAGGTGTTCGGGGTGTGGCCGATGGCGATGAACACGCCGTCGACTTTGATTTCGTCGAAGCTGCCGTCGTTGTTCTTCAGGCGCGCACCGGTCACGCCCATGTTGTCGCCCAGCACTTCGTCGAGGTTGGCGTTCAACTTGAGGATGATCTTGCCTTCGGCCACGCGGGCGTTGAGCTTGTCGATCAGGATCTTCTCGGCGCGGAAGGTTTCGCGACGGTGGATCAGGGTCACGGTGCTGGCGATGTTGGCCAGGTACAGCGCTTCTTCAACAGCGGTGTTGCCGCCGCCCACCACAGCCACTGGCTTGTTGCGGTAGAAGAAACCGTCGCAGGTCGCGCAGGCAGAAACGCCTTTGCCCATGAACGCTTCTTCCGACGGCAGGCCCAGGTAACGAGCGCTGGCGCCGGTGGCGATGATCAGGGCGTCGCAGGTGTAGGTCGCGCTGTCGCCGGTCAGGGTGTACGGCTTGGCAGCGAAGTCCACGGCGTTGATGTGATCGAAAACGATCTCGGTTTCAAAACGCTCGGCGTGCTCACGCATCCGCTCCATCAGTGCCGGGCCGGTCAGGCCGTGCACGTCGCCCGGCCAGTTGTCGACTTCGGTGGTGGTGGTCAGTTGACCGCCGGCCTGCATGCCAGTGATCAGCAGTGGCTTGAGGTTGGCACGGGCGGCGTAGACCGCAGCGCTGTAACCGGCAGGGCCGGAACCGAGAATAATCACTCGCGAATGACGGACTTCAGACATGACCTGCTCCTGTTGACCGGGCCGAAAAACGGGCGCGGATCGCCGGACTGCCGGCGGGAATAAAAAAGGACCGTGGAAACCTTGGGGAAGGCTTGAGCTCGACAGTCCTGTAAAAAGTTGGGTGCAGCGTATCGAGGGGGGCAAGATTAAGGAAATACGGTTTAACAATCCAGCTCATAGGTGGTCTCTATGCGCACACACTGACGAGATGGACGTCTTTGTTACAGTGCATGTCGATCACTCTGCCGCGCTTTCACCACTAGTGCAAAGCCGGTAAGGTCGGCGCGTTTTCCCTTGCTCGGAGCACCTTATGCCCGCCCCTGTTCTGTCCGGCCCGCAATACCTGCGCGAAGGCCTCAAACTGGTTCTCAGCCCAGGCCTGCGCCTGTTCGTGTTGTTGCCGCTGGCGATCAATCTGGTGCTGTTCGTCGGATTGATCTATCTGGCAGGCCATCAGTTCAGCCTGTGGGTCGACAGCCTGATGCCGTCGCTGCCCGACTGGCTGAGTTTCCTCAGCTACATCCTCTGGCCATTGTTCGTGGTGCTGGTGGCGCTGATGGTGTTCTTCACCTTCACCATGCTCGCCAACGTCATCGCCGCGCCGTTCAACGGCTTCCTTGCCGAGAAAGTGGAAGTGGTGGTGCGCGGCACCGATGACTTCCCGGCGTTCAGCTGGGGCGAACTGATCGCGATGATCCCGCGCACCCTCGCCCGGGAAATGCGCAAGCTCGGCTACTTCCTGCCGCGAGCGATCGGCCTGTTCATCCTCTCGTTCATCCCGGTGGTGAACATCGTCGCCGCGCCGCTGTGGCTGCTGTTCGGCGTGTGGATGATGGCGATCCAGTACATCGACTACCCGGCGGACAACCACAAACTGGGCTGGAACGAGATGCTCGCCTGGCTGCGCGAAAAGCGCTGGCAGAGCATGAGTTTTGGCGGGATCGTCTATCTCGTGCTGCTGATTCCAGTGGTCAACATCCTGATGATGCCGGCCGCTGTCGCCGGAGCGACGCTGTTCTGGGTGCGCGAACGCGGTGCGGAGAACCTCGTCACACAACGCTAAGCCGGTCACCAACGCCCAGTCACAAATCCATCATCCGATCGTCACAGACACGACATGGCCTCAGCCGACACTGAGGTCATGACGACAGCTCTACATATCACTCTGATCAGCGAAACCTTCCCACCGGAAATCAACGGGGTGGCCAATACCCTTGGCCGTTTGTGCGATGGATTACGCGCGCGCGGGCATCAAGTGGAGCTGGTGCGGCCGCGCCAGGCCAGTGATCCGCAGCGCAGCGAGGATGACGCGCTGCTGCTGTGTCGGGGCTGGCCGTTGCCCGGGTACCCGGGGCTGCAATGGGGCCAGTCGTCGATGCACAAACTGCTGCGGCGCTGGAAGCGCCATCGCCCGGACGTGCTGTACATCGCCACCGAAGGCCCGCTCGGCTTGTCGGCGTTACGGGCGGCGCGGCGTCTGGGGATTTCGGTGGTCAGCGGTTTTCACACCAATTTCCAGCAGTACACCAACCAGTACGGGCTGGGCTTGCTGACGCGCTTGCTGACCCATTACCTGCGCTGGTTCCACAACCGCTCGGCGATGACCCTGGTACCCAGTGTCAGTCAACGACTGGAACTGGAGCGCCGCCATTTCGACCGCCTCGCTTTGCTTTCACGAGGTGTGGACAGCCAGTTGTTTCACCCAGCCAAGCGACTGAACGGTTTGCGTGAGCAATGGGGCCTGAGCGAGCAGGACATCGCGGTGATTCACGTCGGCCGCCTGGCCCCGGAGAAGAACCTCGGCCTGCTCAAGCGTTGCTTCGACACACTGCGTAGCACTTATCCACAGCGCAACCTGAAGCTGATCGTGGTCGGCGACGGCCCGCAACGGCTTGCGCTGGAAAAGGAGCTGCCGGAGGCGATCTTCTGTGGTTCACAGCGCGGCGAAGCGCTGGCGGCGCACTATGCCTCGGGGGATATTTTCCTGTTCCCGAGCATGACCGAAACCTTCGGCAACGTGGTGCTCGAAGCGTTGGCTTCCGGCCTGGGAGTGGTGGCGTACGATCAGGCCGCAGCGGCGCAGCACATTCGCCATGGCTACAACGGTGTGTTGGCGATGCCCGGTGATGAAGAGGCGTTCTGCGATGCGGCGGCATGGCTGCTGGAAGAGGATGAGACGTTGCGTTGCGTGCGCCTGAATGCGCGCCAGCATGCCAGCCGCCAGGGGTGGGCGGCGATCATCGAGCAGTTTGAAAAGCATTTGCGTGGCGCATGTGTACGGGAGCAGGTGTTGCCGAATGCGCAGACATTGCCTTAGGTTTCTGCAGATTTTGAAACAGCCATCGCGAGCAGGCTCACTCCTACAATTTGGAACGCATTCCAGTGTAGGAGTGAGCCTGCTCGCGATGGCGTCGGTACTGACAGCGCTTAAACCAGCGTCATCAGCGCCTCACGGCTGAACGGCAGAATGTCCTGCTCACGCCCTTCACGGACTTTCTGCGCCCAGTCCGGATCGACCAGCAACGCACGGCCCACCGCCACCAGATCGAACTCCTCTTTGTTCAGACGCTCCAGCAGGTTCTCCAGACTGGCCGGTTGCGCGACCTTGTCAGTATTGACCATGAACTGCAGGAACTCGCCATCCAGGCCGACGCTGCCAACCGTGATGGTCGGCTTGCCGGTCAGCTTGCGCGTCCAGCCGGCCAGGTTCAGCTCGGAACCGTCGAACTCAGGCTCCCAGAAACGCCGCGTCGAGCAGTGGAAAATGTCCACACCGGCATCGGCCAGCGGCTTGAGGAATTCACCCAGGGCCTCCGGGGTCTGCACCAGACATGCGGTGTAGTCCTGCTGTTTCCACTGCGAGAAGCGGAAAATGATCGGGAAACCCTCGCCGACCGCAGCGCGTACCGCTTGAATCAATTCGATGGCGAAACGCGAACGGTTGGCCAGGTTGCCGCCGTACTCGTCGGTGCGCTGGTTGCTGCCTTCCCAGAAGAACTGGTCGATCAGGTAACCGTGGGCGCCGTGGATCTCCACGCCGTCCATGCCGATGCTTTGCGCATCCTTGGCCGCCTGGGCGAATGCGGCGATGACGTCCTGAATGTCCTGCTTGCTCATGCCGTGCACCACGACCTGACCGTCCTTGAGTTTTTCCGACGGGCCGTAACCCGGCACGCTGGCGTCCGGCTCGGTGCCGATGCGGCGCACGCTGCCCACGTGCCACAGCTGCGGAACAATCTTGCCGCCCTCGGCATGCACCGCGTCGACGACTTTTTTCCAGCCGGCCAATGGCGCGTCACCAAAGAACTGCGGCACGTTCGGGTAACCGTTGGAGGCAACGTGGCCGACGGTGGTGCCTTCGGTGATGATCAGGCCGACGCCGGCGGCGGCACGGCGACGGTAGTACTCGATGACTTTGGAGTTGGGTACGCCGCCCGGGGAAAACGAGCGGGTCATCGGCGCCATGACCACACGGGTCGGCAGTTCGAGGGTACCGAGGTGGAACGGTTTGAACAGGGCTTGGACCGGCATTGGAAGGCTCCGCAGGGAATGACTTTATGACGGCGATAATATGGAGAGTCGCAAGCCTTGAACAGCATTATTGATTTGGGTGATCAAGGATCAAAAGACACAAAGCAAAAGATCGCAGCCTTCGGCAGCTCCTACCTGTAATCGAATTACCGAATCACTGTAGGAGCTGCCGAAGGCTGCGATCTTTTGATCTTGCTGTTCAGCTCAGCGCTTTTTCAATCGCGTGAACAATGGTCGGATCATCCGGCGCAGTGCGCGGCGAGAATCGCGCCAGCACCCGGCCGTCCTTGCCGAGCAGGAATTTCTCGAAGTTCCAGGTGATGTCACCGGGAAACTCCGCGCCCTCGCCCGCCAGCAGGCGGTAGAGCTGATGACGGTCGTGACCGTTGACTTCGAGTTTGCTCGACAACGGAAAGGTGACACCGTAGTTGAGGCTGCAGAACTCTTGAATTTCCTGTTCGCTACCAGGTTCCTGACCGGCAAACTGATTGCACGGCAGGCCCAGCACACTGAAGCCTTTGCCTTTGAATTGCTGGTAGAGGTTTTCCAGTGCCGCGTACTGTGGGGTCAAGCCGCATTTGGAGGCGACGTTGACCACCAGCACGACTTGGCCCTTGAAAGGCGCCAGCGGTAGCTCCTGACCATCCAGGGCTGTCAACTTAAGGTCGTGAAAAGCACTCATGACGTACTCCAGGATTCCCGTGTTCTACTCGAAACAGCCACTTGGCGAGACCACCAAGGACAGCCGCGGACTAAAAAGGCGCCCGCAGGCGCCTCTCCAGTACTCGAAGCTTAGCGCAGAAAATCAGTGGTGATGGCCACCTTCGCCATGGACGTGGCCATGAGCGACTTCTTCCTGGCTGGCATCACGGATATCAACGACCTTCACTTTGAAGTTCAGGCGCTGACCGGCCAGTGGGTGGTTACCGTCGACGGTAACGTCGTCGCCGTCCAGGTCACGGATGGTCACGATCTGCATCTGGCCGTCCGGCGCCGACGCGTGGAACTGCATGCCGACTTCCAGCTCGTCAACGCCTTCGAACATGCTGCGGCTCAGGGTGCTGACCAGTTCGGCAGCGTATTCGCCATAAGCGTCTTCCGGTTCAACGGAAACTTCCAGCTCGTCACCAACAGCTTTGCCTTCCAGGGCTTTTTCCAGGCCCGGGATGATGTTGCCTGCGCCTTGCAGGTAGACCAGCGGAGCGCCGCCGGCGGAGCTGTCGATGACCTCACCAGCGTCGTTGGTCAGGGTATAGTCGATGGAGACAGCCTTATTGGCGGCGATCAGCATGGGGCGAGACCTTTTGCATAAGAATATAGAAAGGCCAAGTTTAGCGAAGCAATCGCGCGAAAGCGAACACAACCCGGACAAACGGGATTCGACGATCACCGGTTTCCATCAGGACGAGGACGGTCACTGGGTGGCCGAGCTTTCCTGTGGCCACACCCAGCACCTGCGCCACCAGCCGCCATGGCAATCGCGCGCCTGGGTCCTCGACCCGGCGCAACGTATTGAAAAAATAGGCCAACCCTTTGCCTGCGGTTGGTGCGCACAAGGCTCGGTTAGCGATAACCTTGGCGACTGAATTTCGGTAGGCAGTCACGTATAGATCGCCACCATTGCCATGCACCCTTAGAGAATCCGCATGCAAACTTTTTTTATCGCACCCACCGATTTTGGCGTGGGCCTGACCTCCATCAGCCTCGGGCTGGTGCGTACCCTGGAGCGGGCCGGACTGAAAGTCGGCTTCTTCAAACCGATTGCCCAGCCACATCCGGGCGACACCGGCCCCGAGCGTTCCACCGAACTGGTGGCGCGCACCCACGGCCTGAAACCGCCGCAACCACTGGGCCTGGCCCATGTCGAGCGGATGCTTGGTGACGGCCAGCTCGACGAACTGCTCGAAGAAATCATCGCCCTTTATCAGCAAGCCGCCATCGGCAAAGACGTGCTGGTGGTCGAAGGCATGGTGCCGACCCGCAGCGCCAGCTACGCCGCGCGCGTCAACCTGCATCTGGCGAAAAGCCTGGATGCCGAGGTGATTCTGGTCTCGGCGCCGGAAAACGAAGTCCTCGCCGAACTCTCCGGCCGCGTGGAATTGCAGGCGCAATTGTTCGGTGGCCCGAAAGACCCGAAAGTCCTCGGGGTGATCCTCAACAAGGTCAAGACCGACGAGAGCATGGACGCCTTCGCCGCGCGTCTGAAGGAACATTCGCCGTTGTTGCGCAGCGGTGATTTCCGCCTGCTCGGCTGCATTCCGTTTCAGCCGGAACTCAACGCACCGCGCACCCGTGACGTCGCCGACCTGATGGGCGCGCAGGTGCTCAACGCCGGCGACTACGAAACCCGGCGCATGACCAAAATCATTATTTGCGCGCGCACCATGCGCAACACCGTGGAGCTGCTCAAGCCCGGCGTGCTGGTGGTGACCCCGGGTGACCGCGACGACATCATCCTCGCGGTCAGCCTCGCGGCGCTCAATGGCGTACCGCTGGCCGGCCTGTTGCTGACCAGCGACACCCTGCCCGATCCGCGCATCATGGACTTGTGTCGTGGCGCGTTGCAGGCCGGTTTGCCGGTGCTGTCGGTGAGCACCGGCTCCTACGACACCGCCAACCTGCTCAACGGTCTGAACAAGGAAATCCCCATCGATGACCGCGAACGCGCGGAGATCATCACCGATTTCGTCGCCAGCCATCTCGACGCCAAGTGGCTGCATCAACGCTGCGGTACGCCGCGAGAAATGCGCCTGTCGCCCGCCGTGTTCCGTTATCAATTGATTCAACGGGCGCAGTCGGCGAACAAGCGCATCGTCCTGCCCGAAGGCAGCGAGCCGCTCACCGTGCAAGCGGCGGCGATCTGTCAGGAGCGCGGGATCGCCCGTTGCGTGTTGCTGGCCAAACCCGAGGACGTCGAAGCCGTGGCCCGCGCTCAGGGCATCGAGTTGCCGCCGGGGCTGGAAATCCTTGATCCGGACCTGATCCGCGAACGTTACATCGAGCCGATGGTCGCCCTGCGCAAGAGCAAAAGCCTCAACGCGCCGATGGCCGAACAGCAACTGGAAGACACCGTGGTGATCGGCACGATGATGCTCGCGCTGGATGAAGTCGACGGGCTGGTGTCGGGTGTGATCAACACCACCGCCAACACCATCCGCCCGGCCCTGCAACTGATCAAGACCGCGCCGGGCTGCACGCTGGTGTCCTCGGTATTCTTCATGCTGTTTCCCGAAGAAGTGCTGGTTTACGGTGACTGCGTGATGAACCCGCACCCGAGCGCAACAGAACTGGCCGAGATCGCTCTGCAAAGCGCCGACTCGGCGGCGGCTTTCGGCATCACCCCACGGGTGGCGATGATCAGCTACTCCAGCGGCGAATCCGCCAGCGGTGAAGAAGTCGAGAAAGTCCGCGAAGCCACCCTGCTCGCCCATGAGCAACAGCATTCGCTGCTGATCGACGGCCCGCTGCAATACGATGCGGCTGCCAACGCAGAAGTCGCCCGGCAACTGGCGCCGAACAGCCAGGTGGCCGGTCGCGCCACGGTGTTCGTGTTCCCTGACCTGAACACCGGCAACACCACCCACAAAGCCGTGCAACGCAGCGCCGACTGCGTCAGCCTCGGCCCGATGCTGCAAGGCCTGCGCAAACCGGTGAACGATCTGCCGCGCGGCGCGCAGGTCGACGACATTGTCTACACCATCGCCCTGACCGCGATTCAAGCCGCCAACCGACCTATGGATGTGTAAATGCTGGACTTTCTCCCTGCACCGCTGCGCGGCGTGATCGCCTCGTTGTTGCTGGCGCTCAATACGATTCTGCTGTGCTCGTTTCTGTTCTGCGTGGCGCTGATCAAAGTGCTGCCGTTCGACCTCGCCCGACGCGCCTCGCTGTGGCTGATGAGCCACACCCACGAAGCGTGGATCAGCTACAACAAGGCCTGGATGAACCTGGTGCGCCGCACGCGCTGGCACGTCAGCGGCCTGCAAGGCCTGGACTACCAACACTCGTACCTGATCACCAGCAACCACCAGAGCTGGGTCGACATTCTGGTGCTGCAATACGTGCTCAACCGGCGTATTCAGCCGTTGAAGTTCTTCCTCAAGCAGGAGCTGATCTGGGTCCCGGTGATCGGTCTGGCGTGGTGGGCACTGGGCTTTCCGTTCATGAAGCGCTACTCCAAGGCCTATCTGGAAAAGCACCCGGAAAAGAAAGGCAAGGACCTGGAAACCACGCGCAAGACCTGCGCGAAATTCCGCAACAACCCGGTGGGGATTTTCAACTTCGTCGAGGGCACGCGCTTCACCGAAGGCAAGCATGCGCAGCAGCAATCACCGTTCAAATACCTGCTCAAGCCCAAGGCTGGTGGCATTGCGTTTGTACTGGACGCGATGGGCGAGCAACTGGAGTCGATCGTCAACGTGACCATCCACTACCCAGGCGGGCGTCCGGGCTTCTGGGATTTGTTGTGCGGCAATGTGCGCGACGTGGTGGTGCACTTTGAAGAGCTGCGGATTCCGCCGGCGTTCATCGGCAAGAACTACGATCAGGACGGCGAATACCGCCTGCAGTTTCAGGGCTGGATCAATCAGCTGTGGCAGGACAAGGATGCGTTGCTGGAACAGATGCACCGCGAGTATCCAGCCAAACGCTAACCCCCTGTAGGAGTGAACCTGCTCGCGATAGCGGTGGATCCGCCACCGCAAATGTTGAATGACACACCGCTATCGCGAGCAGGCTCACTCCTACAGTTGACCGAATTAGCCTGAAATAAAAAGCCCGCCGATGATTGCTCATCGGCGGGCTTTTTATTGCAGCTCGAAGCTAGAAGCTTGCAGCTGCTTCTGTCTTAGATCGCGCCACGCTTGCGCAGCAGATCCAGCACTTGCTTGACGCTTTCTTCCAGCGACAGCGACTGGGTGTCGATCACCAGATCGGCGTTCAGCGGCACGTCGTACGGGAAGGACTCGCCCGGGATGTTGTCGCCACCGGCGGCATACAGACCTTGCGGATCACGCTCGGCGCACACGGCCGGCGAGGCCTGCACGTAAACGGTCAGCAGACGATCCTTGCCGATCAGCTCCTTGACCTGCTCACGCCCTTCGGCACTCGGTGCAACGAACGCTGCCAGTGTCAGCAAGCCTGCCTCGTTGAACTGACGCGCCACGTGCGCGGCACGACGCCAGTTCTCGGTACGGCCGGAGCGATCCTGTGGCAGGCCTTTGTTCAGGTCCTGACGCAGGTTCTGTCCATCGAGCACGAACACCGCACGGCCCATGTCGAACAACTTGCGCTCGACCGCATAGGCCAGCGTGCTCTTGCCGGCGCCCGACAGGCCGCTGAACAGTACGGTCGCCGGTTGCTGGCCGAAGCGTTGGGCACGCTCTTCAGTGGCAACATGCGCCAGTTTGCCGTGGTGCGAAGCCGTCCCATGAGCCACTGGCTGAGCGACGATCATGCCGGCGCCGACGGTGCCGTTGGTCAAACGATCAATGACGATGAATGCGCCGGTGGTGCGGTTGCTGTCGTAACCGTCGAGGGCGATCGGCGCGTCGAGCGCGATCTTCACCTTGCCGATTTCGTTGAGCTGCAACGCGCTCGCCGGGCCTTCTTCGAGGGTGTTCACGTCGACCTTGTTGACGATGCTGGCAATCGAGCCCGGCACGTAACTGGTGGCGCGTTTGATGTCGTATTTCTTGCCTGGCAGCATCGGCTCTTCAGCCATCCACACCAGCATCGCTTCGAAGCTGTCGGTGACCGGCGGCACGTTGTCGGCATGCACCAACAGGTCGCCACGGGAGATGTCGATTTCGTCTTCCATGGTCAGCGTGACAGCCTGACCGGGACCTGCGTGCTCCAGCTCACCTTCGAAGGTGACGATGGACTTCACGCGGCTGCTCTTGCCCGACGGCAGAACAACCACTTCGTCACCCTTGTGCACGATGCCGCTGGCCAGGGTGCCGGCGAAACCGCGGAAGTTCAGGTTCGGACGGTTGACGTACTGCACCGGGAACCGAAGATCGGTGAAGTTGCGGTCGCCCGCCACTTCCACGGTCTCGAGGATTTCCATCAGCGACTGGCCGGTGTACCACGGCGAGCGCTCGGACTTGTTCACCACGTTGTCGCCCTTGAGAGCGGACATCGGCACGAAGTGCATGCTGGTCGGCTTCATTTTCAAGCCTTCGGCGAACTTCAGGTAGTCGGCCTTGATCGACTCGAACACGCCCTGATCGAAGTCTTTCAAGTCCATCTTGTTGATGGCGACGACGATGTGCTTGATGCCCAGCAGCGAGGCAATGAAGCTGTGGCGACGGGTCTGGGTCTGCACGCCGTAACGGGCGTCAACCAGGATGATCGCCAGGTCACAGGTGGACGCACCGGTGGCCATGTTGCGGGTGTACTGTTCATGGCCGGGGGTGTCGGCGATGATGAACTTGCGCTTGGCGGTGGAGAAATAGCGGTAGGCGACATCGATGGTGATGCCCTGCTCACGCTCGGCCTGCAGGCCGTCGACCAGCAACGCCAGGTCAATGTCGTCACCGGTGGTGCCGACTTTCTTCGAATCGCGGGTGATGGCTTCCAGGTGATCTTCGTAGATCATCTTGGAGTCGTGCAGCAGGCGCCCGATCAGGGTGCTCTTGCCGTCATCGACGTTACCGCAGGTCAAAAAGCGCAGCAGCTCTTTACGTTCGTGCTGGCCCAGGTAGGCGAGGATGTCCTCGCTGATCAAATCAGATACGTGCGACATGACAACCCCTTAGAAATAACCCTGACGTTTCTTGTCTTCCATCGAGCCTGCGCCATCGTGGTCGATGACCCGGCCCTGGCGCTCGGAAGTTCGCGTCAGGAGCATTTCCTGAATGATGTCCGTGAGGGTTTCAGCCTCGGACTCCACCGCGCCCGTCAACGGGTAGCAGCCAAGGGTACGGAAACGCACTTTCTTTTTGACGATGCGCGCCTTGTCCTCATCGGACAGGTGTTCGAGGATACGGTCGTCGTCGATCATGATCAGCGTGCCGTTCTTCTCGATCACGTCGCGCTCGGCCGCGAAGTACAGCGGCACAATCGGGATGCCTTCGAGGTAGATGTACTGCCAGATGTCCAGCTCGGTCCAGTTCGACAGCGGGAACACACGAATGGATTCGCCCTTGTTGACCTTGCCGTTGTAGACGTTCCACAGCTCCGGACGCTGGTTTTTCGGGTCCCAGCGGTGCTTGCTGTCGCGGAACGAGTACACGCGCTCTTTGGCGCGGGACTTCTCTTCATCGCGACGGGCGCCGCCAAAAGCTGCGTCGAAACCATGCTTGTCGAGTGCCTGCTTCAGGCCCTCGGTCTTCATGATATCGGTGTGCTTGGCGCTGCCGTGGGTGAACGGGTTGATGTTCTGCGCCACGCCATCGGGGTTGATGTGGGTGATCAGATCCAGACCCAGTTCCTCGACCATCTTGTCGCGGAACTTGTACATCTCCTGGAATTTCCAGCGAGTGTCGACGTGCATCACCGGAAACGGCAGTTTGCCCGGGAAGAACGCCTTGCGTGCCAGGTGCAGCATCACGGCGGAGTCTTTACCGATGGAGTACAGCATCACCGGGTTGTCGAACTCGGCGGCCACCTCGCGGATGATGTGGATGCTTTCCGCCTCCAGCTGTTTCAGATGCGTCAGTTTGTCGACCATGGCTACTCACGAAAGCTTTCTTATGAACGGCCAGCGGGCCGTGTTCGAGCGGGGAATCCTAGCACAGCGTCCTTCTTCTAATCAGGGCGCAAGCTAGAACGAAAGAGCATATGAATATGCCCACCCGTTTGGGCGATGCCCCCTGTAGGAGCTGCCGAAGGCTGCGATCTTTTGATCTGGTCTTTTAAAAAACAAGATCAAAAGATCGCAGCCTTCGGCAGCTCCTGCACAGGGGAGTGGTGCTCGTCAGATCGGGTTGGGGCAATCGATGAAGATGTGTTCGAGTGCGAAGCGCTTCGCCAGATAATCGCCCAACGCCTGCACGCCGTAACGCTCGGTGGCGTGGTGCCCGGCGGCGATGAAGCTGATGTCGTTTTCCCGAGCGCTGTGGAAAGTCTGCTCGGAGGCTTCACCGCTGAGGAACAGATCAACGCCCGCCGCCACGCCCTGATCGATATAACCCTGACCGCCACCGGTGCACCAGCCGACCCGGCGGATCATCGCGCTGCCTTCGACCAGCAGCGGCTCGCGGCCCATGACGTCTTGCACCTTGCGGGCGAAATCACGCGGGGTCATGGGTTCGCTCAACGAACCGACCAGCCCGACAATCTTCAGGTTGTCCGGATCCAGCGGCCCTTCGACGGTAATGTCCAGTTGACGCGCCAGTTGCACGTTGTTGCCGACCTCCGGGTGCAGGTCCAGCGGCAAGTGGTAGGCGAGCAGACTGATGTCGTGCTTGAGCAAGGTCTTGAGCCGGCGCTGCTTCATGCCGGTGATGCACGGGTTCTCGCCTTTCCAGAAATAGCCGTGATGCACCAGCACCAGATCGGCTTCGGCCTCCACTGCGGCGTCGAGCAAGGCCTGACTGGCGGTGACGCCGCTGACAATGCGCATCACCTGCGGACGGCCTTCGACCTGCAGGCCGTTGGGGCAATAATCGGCAATTTTTGCACTGCCAAGGTAACGGTCGGCTTCTTCGACGAGGGTGCTGAGGGCGACGGCCATGAAAGACTCCTAAATATCCCGTTCAGAGGCGCGCGCGGCCTCGTATAATGCGCGACATTATGGGCGGTCTGACCCCGCCTGCAACTTTTCCAGGACGTGCTTAATGCTCAAGGCGCTGCGTTTTTTCGGCTGGCCGCTGTTGGCCGGTGTGCTTATCGCTCTGTTGATTATTCAGCGTTACCCGCAGTGGGTCGGGCTCCCGAGTCTCGACGTCAACCTGCAACAGGCTCCGCAGACCACCAGCGTGCAGCAGGGGCCGGTGTCCTATGCCGACGCGGTGACCACCGCCGCGCCATCGGTGGTCAACCTCTACACCACCAAGGTCATCAACAAACCGGCGCACCCGCTGTTTGAAGACCCGCAGTTCCGACGCTTCTTCGGTGACAACTCGCCGAAGCAGAAACGCATGGAGTCGAGCCTCGGTTCCGGCGTAATCATGAGCCCGGAAGGCTACATCCTCACCAACAACCACGTGACCACCGGCGCCGATCAGATCGTTGTCGCCCTCAAGGACGGTCGCGAAACCCTCGCCCGGGTGATCGGCAGCGATCCGGAAACCGATCTCGCGGTGCTGAAGATCGACCTGAAAAACCTCCCGGCGATCACTGTCGGCCGCTCCGACAACATCCGCATCGGCGACGTCGCACTGGCCATCGGCAACCCGTTCGGCGTCGGCCAGACCGTGACCATGGGCATCATCAGCGCCACCGGGCGTAACCAGTTGGGCCTGAACAACTACGAAGACTTCATCCAGACCGACGCGGCCATCAACCCGGGCAACTCCGGCGGCGCGCTGGTCGATGCCAACGGCAACCTCACCGGCATCAACACCGCGATCTTCTCCAAGTCCGGCGGCTCGCAGGGCATCGGTTTCGCGATCCCGGTGAAACTGGCGATGGAAGTGATGAAGTCGATCATCGAGCACGGCCAGGTGATTCGTGGCTGGCTCGGCATTGAAGTACAACCGTTGACCCAGGAACTGGCTGAGTCGTTTGGCCTGTCCGGGCGGCCGGGGATTGTAGTGGCGGGGATCTTCCGCGACGGTCCGGCGCAGAAGGCCGGCCTGCAACTGGGTGACGTGATTCTGAGCATCGATGGCGAACCGGCCGGTGATGGTCGGCGCTCGATGAACCAGGTCGCGCGGATCAAACCGACCGACAAGGTGACCATTCAGGTGATGCGCAACGGCAAAGAGCTGAAGCTGACCGCTGAAATCGGCCTGCGTCCGCCTCCGGCACCGGTGCAGGAAAAAGAAGAGTAAGACGATATTCGCGCCAATGGCGCGAATAGAATACACTCTCAAAAGGCATGTTATATTGTTTCAATTTAAACATTGGAACAACATAACATGTCGTCTCGAAAAAGGGCTTCCCTGCTCCGCCTGACCCTGGGTTTGCCCCTTGGCTTGCTGGGCGATCCGGTCTTCGCCGAAGAACCGCAACCGCTCGAACTCGACGCCATCAGCGTCACCTCCGACTACGAATCCGCCACCGGTCCGGTCCAGGGCTACCGCGCCACACGGTCTTCGAGCGCGACAAAAACCGACACCGCGATCCGCGATATTCCGCAAGCGATCAGCGTGGTACCGGCCAGCGTGCTCAAGGATCTGGGCAGCACCCGCGTCGAGCGCGCACTGGACTTTGCCGGCGGCGTATCCAAGCAAAACAACTTCGGCGGCCTGACGCTTTACGAATACAGCGTGCGCGGTTTCACTACCTCGGAATTCTACAAGGACGGCTTCAGCGCCAATCGCGGTTATCCGAGCACACCCGACGCGGCCAATATCGAGCGCATCGAGGTACTCAAAGGCCCGGCTGCCAGCCTTTATGGCCGAGGCGATCCGGGCGGCACGGTGAACATCGTCACCAAAAAGCCGCAACCGGAAGCCTTTACGACGTTGCAAACCAGCGCCGGCAGCTGGGACCGCTATCGCACCGCACTGGACATCAACACCCCGCTTGATGAACAGGGTGATGTGCTGTCGCGGGTCAACCTCGCGGTCGAGGACAACCACAGCTTTCGCGATCACGTCGACAGCCAGCGCGTGTTCGTCGCGCCCTCGATCAGTTGGCAACTGAACCCGGACACGTCGCTGTTGGTTGAAAGCGAAATCGTCCGCCACAGCTCCACCTTCGACCGCGGCATTGTCGCGCCCAACAACAAGTGGAGCGGCGTCTCGCGCTCGACTTTTCTCGGCGAACCGAACGACGGCAATATCGACAACCACAACAACCTGCTTCAGGCCACCCTCGAACATCACCTCAATGATCGCTGGAAGCTGCGTCTGGCCAGCCATTACAAGGAAGGCAAGCTCTGGGGCGATGCGTCCGAAAGCCGACCGCTGAACGCCGACGGCCATACCGTCAACCGCCGCTATCGCGAACGCGACACAAACTGGCACGACAGCATCACCCAACTCGAATTGCGCGGCCTGTTCGACCTCGGTTCCTGGCAGCACGAAATGCTGATCGGCACTGAGTATGAGAATTTCCGCAAGAACGAACGCGTCACCACCATCGCCGGTGGCCCGTACGCCATCGACATCTACCGACCGATCTACGGCCAGCCGAAACCCGGTGGCACACGCTCCGGCACAGACTTCTTCGAACATGTAGAAAGTCACGCACTGAACTTGCAGGATCAAATCGTCTTCAACGACAAACTACGCGCAATGGTCGGCGCGCGTTTCGAACATTTCGAGCAGCACATCGACGATCACCGCCGTAACGCCAAGAACAGCCAGCGCCACGACGCCCTCACGCAACGCGCCGGACTGCTCTATCAACTGACACCCGACACCGGCCTGTTTGCCAACGCCTCGACCTCGTTCAAACCCAACAACGGCCTCGACGCTGCGGGCAAGTCATTCGATCCGGAAGAAGGCGTCGGTTACGAAGTCGGCATCAAGAACGAGCTGTTCGACGAGCGCCTGAGTAGCACCCTCGCCTTCTTCCATATCGACAAGGAAAACGTCCTGACCCTCGACCCGAGTACTGATTCCAGCCGCGCGATGGGCAAGGCGCGCAGTCGCGGTTTCGATTGGCAAGTGACCGGGCAAGTGACCGACGCCGTGCGGGTGATCGGCGCCTTTGCCTACATCGATGCCGAGGTGACTCAGGGCGACGCGGTGATTCCCACCGGCAGCCGCATCCTCGGCGTGGCCAAGCGCAGCGGCAGTCTGCTAGGGGTTTACGAGTTTCAGGACGGCTATTTGCGCGGCTCGGACGTCGGCGCGGCGTTCACCTATGTCGGCGACCGCTCCGGTGAGGCCGGCAGCGACTTCGAATTGCCGGCTTACCAGACTATCGACTTGCTGGCCCATTACAAGGCCAGCGACAACGTCACCGTCGGCCTCAACCTGAACAACCTCTTCGACGAAAAGTATTACGAGCGCTCCTACAGCAACTATTGGGTCAACCCCGGCGAGCCGCGCAATTTCACCGTCAGCCTGACACTCAACCTGTAAAAGGACGTCACCATGCAATACGGCAAATCCCTTGTGTTCATCGCCGCGCTGTTCGCCGGTCAGGTCTCGGCCCATGGCCTGTGGACAGAGCAACGCCGCGGCCATATAGAAGTGATCTACGGCCACGGCGCCGAAGACAATGCGTTCAAGGCGCAGAAAATCAGCGGTGCCTGGGCGTATGACACGGACGGCAAGATGATCCCGGTGAGCGTCGAGCGCCTGGCAGATCATGCACGCCTCAAACCGCTGAAAACGCCCGCAGTGATGGCCGTGGCCCTGAACAACGGCATGTGGTCGCAAACCGCTGACAAGAAGTGGATCAACGAAGGTCGCAGAAAAGTGCCGGGCGCCATCGAGGCGACGGAGACCTTCAAGTACAGTCTGGCGATTTATCAGCCGGGGGCAAAGCTGCCGAAACTGGATCAGATCAAGTTGCTGATCCTGCCGGAGGTTGATCCGTTGACGGTTGGGCCGGGCAAGTCATTGCCGGTGCGGGTATTGCTCGATGGCAAACCGGCAGCAGGGGTGAAGTTGATTGGCGACTATCGCAGCGCGCCGAACACGTTGAGCACCGAGACTGACAAGGATGGCCGCGCGCAGGTGCTGGTGCGTAATGAAGGGTTGAATGTGATTGCGGCGCAGGTTGAGGTGCCAGTGAAGGACAGTGCCGATGTGAACAGTCGCGGGTTGTTCACCTCACTGACCTTCCTTGGCGAAGCGCATCACGAATAACCCATACCAATCCCCTGTAGGAGTGAGCCTGCTCGCGATTTCGGCGTGTCATTCAAATCACATGTTGAATGCTGAAACGCATCGCGAGCAGGCTCACTCCTACAGGGTGCAGCGGTGATTCAGAGATCGCCGAGGCCATCGATCAGCGCCTGGTTCTGCTCCGGCGTACCGATCGAAATCCGCAGGAACTGGGCAATCCGCTCCTGCTTGAAGTGACGCACGATCACGCCTTGCTCACGCAGTTTCGCCGCCAGGCCCGCTGCATCATGTTGCGGGTGACGGGCGAAAATGAAGTTCGCCGCCGATGGCAACACTTCAAAGCCCTTGGCCTGCAACTGTGCGATCACCCATTCACGACTCTCGATCACCAGACGGCAAGTCTTGTCGAAGTACTCGCGATCGTCGAACGCCGCCGCCGCGCCGACAATCGCCAGGCGATCCAGCGGGTAAGAGTTGAAGCTATTCTTGATCCGCTCCAGCGCTTCGATCAGATCCGGGTGCCCCACTGCCAGCCCCACCCGCAGGCCAGCCAGCGAACGGGACTTGGACAGGGTCTGCGTGACCAGCAGGTTCGGGTAACGGTCCACCAGACTGATCGCGGTTTCGCCACCGAAATCGATGTAAGCCTCATCCACCACCACCACCGAATCCGGGTTGGCCCGGAGGATTTGCTCAACCGCTTCCAGCGCCAACAGGCAACCGGTCGGTGCGTTCGGGTTCGGGAAAATAATCCCGCCGTTCGGTTTGGCGTAGTCCGCCGGGTTGATCTGGAACTGCGCGTCCAGCGGCACTGCATCGTATTGAATGCCGTACAAACCGCAGTAAACCGGGTAGAAGCTGTAGCTGATATCCGGGAACAGCAGCGGCCGCTCGTGTTGCAGCAGACCGTGGAAGATGTGCGCCAGCACTTCGTCCGAACCGTTGCCGAGGAATACTTGATTGCTCTGCACGCCGTAGTAGCGGGCGACCGCGGTTTTCAGCAGATCGCCGTTCGGGTCCGGGTACAGGCGCAGGTTATCGTTAAGCTCGGTCTGCATCGCCGCCAGCGCTTTGGGCGACGGGCCGTACGGGTTTTCGTTGGTGTTGAGTTTGACCAGTCTGGTCAGCTTCGGCTGTTCGCCCGGCACATAAGGCACCAGATCCTTGACGAACGGGCTCCAGAATTTACTCATGTTCATTCCCCTTGCCCTTGAAGAAAGTCTGCGTCTTTGATGCGGTATTCGGCGCTGCGTGCGTGCGCGCTCAGGGATTCGCCACGGGCCAGCACCGAAGCGGTCTTGCCCAGCTCGGAAGCACCGGCTTCGGAGCAGAAGATGATCGACGAACGTTTCTGGAAGTCGTACACGCCCAGCGGCGAGGAGAAGCGCGCGGTGCCGGACGTCGGCAGCACGTGGTTCGGGCCGGCGCAGTAATCGCCCAGTGCCTCGGAGGTGTGACGGCCCATGAAAATCGCGCCAGCGTGACGGATCTGTGGCAGCCACGCCTGTGGATCGGCCACCGACAGCTCCAGGTGTTCCGGCGCGATGCGGTTGGCGACTTCGATGGCCTGGGCCATGTCGCGCACGTGAATCAGCGCGCCGCGACCGTTGATCGAGGTTTCGATGATAGTCGCGCGGTCCATGGTCGGCAGTAGCTTGTCGATGCTGGCGGCGACCTTGTCGAGGAACTCGGCGTCGGGACTGACCAGAATCGCCTGGGCGTCTTCGTCGTGTTCGGCCTGGGAGAACAGGTCCATGGCGATCCAGTCCGGATCGGTCTGGCCGTCGCACACCACGAGGATCTCCGAAGGGCCGGCAATCATGTCGATGCCAACTTGGCCGAACACGTGGCGCTTGGCGGTGGCTACATAGATGTTGCCCGGCCCGACGACCTTGTCCACTTGCGGCACGCTTTCGGTACCGTAAGCCAGCGCGGCAACCGCTTGGGCACCGCCGATGGTGAACACCCGGTCAACACCGGCGATGCACGCCGCCGCCAACACCAGCTCATTGATTTCACCGCGCGGGGTTGGTACGACCATGACCACTTCGGTCACGCCGGCGACCTTGGCCGGAATCGCATTCATCAACACCGACGACGGGTACGACGCCTTGCCGCCCGGCACATACAGGCCGGCGCGATCCAGTGGCGTGACCTTCTGGCCGAGCACGGTGCCGTCAGCCTCGGTGTAGCTCCAGGAATCCTGCTTCTGTTTTTCGTGGTAGCTGCGCACACGGGCCGCAGCTTTTTCCAACGCTTCGCGCTGCGCCACAGTGATGCGGGTCAGGGCCAGTTCCAGACGCTCGCGCGGCAGGATCAGGTCAGCCATCGAGGCCACTTCGAGGCCGTCGAATTTCTGGGTGAACTCGACCAGCGCCGCGTCACCGCGTTCGCGCACAGCCTTGATGATGTCCAGCACTCGCTGATTGACCGAGTCGTCAGACACACTTTCCCAGCTCAGCAGATGATCCAGATGATGCGCGAAATCCGGGTCAGCAGCGTTGAGTCGGCGAATTGCAGTCGGTGCGGTCATAGCGAGAGCCTCATAGGAATGGCAAAAACTCAGGCGCCCTAACTTAGCAGTCGTTTCCGCTTGGGCACCTGAGATTCTGGCTATGAGGCGGATAGACGGGCGCGACTCAGCGTCGCGCAGGTGAATCAGCCGCGGTGTCGCGATTCCACTGCGTTGCGCAGGGTATCGATCAACGCCTGGATTCGGGCGTGTTGCATCTTCATTGAAGCCTTGTTGACCACCAGGCGCGAGCTGATCGTGGCGATCAGTTCCTGAGGTTCCAGGCCGTTGGCGCGCAGGGTGTTGCCAGTGTCGACCACGTCGATGATCTTGTCCGCCAGACCGATCAGCGGCGCCAGTTCCATCGAGCCATAGAGCTTGATGATGTCGACCTGACGGCCCTGCTCGGCGTAATAACGCTTGGCGACGTTGACGAATTTGGTCGCCACGCGCAGACGGCCCTTGGGCTCGGCCGCGCCGATCTTGCCGGCGGTCATCAGCTTGCACTGGGCAATCTGCAGATCCAGCGGTTCGTACAGGCCCTGGCCAGAGTATTCCATCAACACGTCTTTACCGGCGACGCCAAGGTCGGCCGCGCCATGCTCGACATAAGTCGGCACGTCGGTGGCACGCACGATCAACAGACGTACGTCATCCTGAGTGGTGGGGATGATCAGCTTGCGGCTCTTGTCCGGATTCTCGGTCGGCACAATGCCCGCTTCAGCGAGAAGCGGCAGGGTGTCGTCAAGGATGCGGCCCTTGGACAGTGCGATGGTCAACATGGGAAACGTCAGTCCTTATCAAGGTACTCATGCCCGGTCGCAATCGGCGCCGGACACACATCGAGGGCGTTACCACCCCCGATCAAAACGAATTCAACGGACACTTCCCTGTGTCCAGATGCAGCGACTAGCCCGGAACGCGACGGATCTTGGCGCCCAGCATCTGCAGTTTTTCTTCGATGCACTCGTAACCACGGTCTATGTGGTAGATGCGGTCGATCAGGGTATCGCCTTCGGCCACCAGGGCCGAGATCACCAGGCTGGCCGATGCGCGCAGGTCGGTCGCCATCACTGGCGCGCCCTTCAGCACTTCGGTACCTGTAACGATGGCCGTGTTGCCTTCGACCTGGATCTTGGCGCCCATGCGGTGCAGTTCATACACGTGCATGAAGCGGTTTTCGAAGATCGTCTCGATCACCGCACCGGTGCCTTCGGCAATGGCGTTGAGCGAGATGAACTGGGCCTGCATGTCGGTCGGGAACGCCGGGTACGGCGCGGTGCGCACGTTGACCGCTTTCGGACGCTTGCCGTGCATGTTCAGCTCGATCCAGTCTTCACCGCAGGTGATTTCTGCGCCGGACTCGCGAAGCTTTTCCAGGACCGCTTCGAGAATGGTCGGATCGGTGTCCTTGACCTTCACACGGCCACCGGTGACCGCTGCGGCCACCAGGTAGGTGCCGGTTTCGATACGGTCAGGCATGACCTTGTAGAAACACGAACCCAGGCGCTCGACGCCATCGATGGTGATGGTGTCGGTGCCGGCGCCGGAGACCTTGGCGCCCATGGCGTTGAGGAAGTTCGCCAAGTCGACGACTTCAGGTTCGCGCGCGGCGTTTTGCAGCACGCTGCGACCTTTGGCCAGGGCAGCCGCCATCATGATGTTCTCGGTACCGGTCACGCTGACGGTATCGAAGAAGAAGTGTGCACCGCGCAGGCCACCTTCAGGCGCCTTGGCCTTGATGTAGCCGCCTTCGACGTCGATCACCGCGCCCATGGCTTCGAGGCCACGGATGTGCAGGTCGACCGGACGCGAACCGATGGCGCAACCGCCAGGCAGCGCGACTTCGGCTTCACCGAAGCGGGCAACCATCGGGCCCAGCACCAGGATCGACGCGCGCATGGTTTTCACCAGTTCGTACGGTGCGATCAGGGTCTTGATGGTGCGCGGATCGATTTCGACGCTGAGTTTCTCGTCGATCACAGGCTCGATGCCCATGCGACCAAACAGCTCGATCATGGTGGTGATGTCGTGCAGGTGCGGCAGGTTGCCAACGGTCACCGGGCCATCGCACAGCAGAGTAGCGGCCAGAATCGGCAGGGCGGAGTTCTTCGCCCCGGAGATACGGATTTCGCCATCAAGACGAACGCCACCGGTAATAATCAATTTATCCATAAGAATCTCGACGCCCTAGGGCTCAGGTGCGCTCGGCCCAGGCCGCGCGGCTGAAAAATTTCATAGTGACCGCATGGATGCTGCCATCGGCGATCCACGGGTTCAAATGGGCATAAATGCTCTGCTGACGCTTGACCGGGCTCAATGCCGCCAGTTCATCGCTAATCACGTTCAGCTGAAAGTTGCAGCCTTCGCCCTCAACTTCTACCTGCACTTGTGAAAGAGTCTCGGACAGCTTTTCTTCAAGGAAACTCTTAACTTCGTTGGCCTGCATGCTCAACCTCAATCGGCGCCCTGTGCGCACGGGTCGGACATCATACAAAAAAGCCCCGCGCCTGCGAACCCCGCATTGGCAGGACTCTGACGGGGGGCTTCTTTATCGATGCGGGTTCAGGGGTGCGCCAGCAACTCGGTCAGTTCACTGACCTGAGCGATTTCGCGCATGTCTTCCGGCATCGCGCGGATGCTGACAGCCTTGCCGGCCGCCTGGGCATCGCGCATGAAGCACAGCAGCAAGGACAAGCCGACGCTGCTGGACTTCTTAACTGCCGAGCAATCGATCACCAGCGATGCCGCCTTGCTGGACTTGATCAGCGCCTGGCCTTCCTTGCGCAGATCGGGACCGGTGCGATAGTCCAGCACTCCGCTGAGCAATAGCTCGTCGACATCACTCATACGAACTGCCGCCTCATTCATTGCGCTGGCTTCTGTTCGGTGGATTCCTTGGCCTTGGCCACCTCACCCGCCCAATTGTTGATGGTCTTGTCCAGATCGTTGCCGTTGCGCTGCATCGCGTCGGCGAACTGGTCACGGAACAGCTTGCCGATGTTGATGCCGTTGATGATCACGTTACGCAGTTTCCACTCGCCACTGATCTTCTCGAGCGTGTACTGCACCGGATAGATCGCGCCGTTGCTGCCCTTGACGGTCATGTTGACGCTGGTGCGGTCGCCCGACTCGTCCTTGGCAGGATCAACCGTGATGCCCTGGTTGTTGTACTCGAGCAAGGCGTTGCCGTAGAACTGGAACAGGCCTTTCTTGAAGTTTTCCTGAAAGCGCTGCATCTGCGCAGGCGTGGCCTTGCGCGAATACTTGACCGTCATGATGCTTTTGGAAATGCCTTCAGCGTCCACCACCGGACCGACGATGGTATTCAACGCCGTGTAGAAATCCTGTGGATCCTGTTTGTACTTCTCTTTGTTGGCCGACAAGTCGGCCAGCATCCGGTTCGTGGTGTCCTGAATCAGATCGTGCGCCGACTGTCCGGGCGCAGCGTTGGCCAGCAACGGCAGTGCCGCGAGCAACACCAACAGGCCACGTCGCAAGGTAGAGATCATTCAAAAGCTCCTCATTTGGCGTCTTTGCTAACGGTATTGAGCAGGAATTTACCGATCAGGTCTTCCAGTACCAGAGACGATTGGGTGTCGTGGATGGTTCCCCCATCCTTCAGGCGGGTATCTTCGCCGCCCACACTGATACCGATGTACTTCTCGCCCAACAGGCCAGCGGTCAGGATAGACGCAGTGGAGTCGGTCGGCAGATTGTCGACCTTTTTATCCACTTGCAGGGTTACCCGACCGGTGAAGCTGTCGCGATCCAGATCGATGGCCGTGACCTTGCCGATGGTCACACCGGCCATGGTCACTTTGGCTCTGACCGTCAAACCGGCGATATTGTCGAAGTAGGCATAAAGTTTATACGTGTCGGTAGTCGAAGTCGGAGACAGGCCACTGACCCGCAGAGCAAGCAGCAACAAAGCCAGGATCCCTGCCAGCAGGAACAGGCCGACACCGATTTCCAGGGTGCGGTTTTGCATCAGAAATCTCCAAACATCAAAGCGGTCAGAATAAAGTCCAGACCCAGTACCGCCAGCGAGGCGAATACCACGGTCTTGGTGGTGGCGCGACTGATGCCCTCGGAAGTGGGCTCACAGTCATAGCCTTGAAATACGGCGATCCAGGTCACGACGAAAGCGAAAACGATACTTTTGATGACGCCGTTGAGCACATCGCTGGTGAAGTTCACGCTGTTTTGCATGTTCGCCCAGTAGGAGCCTTCATACACTCCAAGCCAGTCGACAGCCACCCACGAACCGCCCCAGATACCGACCACGCTGAAAATCATCGCCAGCACTGGCAGGGAAATGAAACCGGCCCACAGACGCGGGGCAATAATGTATTTGAGCGGGTCGACACCGATCATTTCCAGGCTGGAAAGCTGTTCGGTGGACTTCATGTTGCCGATTTCGGCGGTCAGCGCGGAACCGGCACGCCCGGCAAACAGCAGCGCTGTCACTACCGGCCCGAGTTCACGCAGCAACGTCAGGGCGACCATCTGCCCCACTGCCTGTTCGGAGCCATAGCTCGACAGAATATTGAAACCCTGCAGCGCCAGCACCATGCCGATGAAAATCCCGGACACGACGATGATCACCAATGACATCACGCCAACCGAATGCAACTGCTTGACCAACAGGCCAAACCCGCCACCGATACCGCCGCGTCCGAGCAAGGTGTGAAACAGGAACAACGTCGCACGACCGAAAACCGCGATGGAGTCGATCGCGGACTCGCCGAAGCGGCGCACGCGTTCTATCAATGAAATTCTGCGCATCAGCGCTTCCCCAGAAGATCTGCGCGGTAATCCGTCGCTGGAAAATGGTACGGCACCGGGCCATCGGGGTTGCCGGTCATGAACTGGCGGATACGCGGCTCATCCGAATTCATCAACTCGTCCGGCGTGCCCTGCCCCAACACCTGACCATCACCCACTACATAGATGTAGTCAGCGATGCTCGCGGTTTCGGCCAAGTCGTGAGAGACCACGATACTGGTGATACCCAGCGCATCATTGAGCAAACGGATCAGGCGGACCAATACGCCCATGGCGATCGGATCCTGACCGACGAACGGTTCGTCATACATGAGGATCTGCGGGTCGAGAGCAATCGCACGGGCCAGGGCGACACGACGCTTCATGCCCCCCGACAGCTCGTCGGGCATCAGCTCGATCGCGCCGCGTAGACCGACCGCCTGCAATTTGAGCAGGACGATGTCGCGGATCATCTCATCCGGCAATTGGGTATGAACACGCAGAGGGAAAGCGACGTTCTCGAAGACATCGAGATCGGTGAACAGCGCGCCACTCTGAAACAGCACGCCCATGTGCTTTCGCGCATCGAACAGATCACTGCGCGACAGCGTCGGCAGGTTCTGACCGTTGACCCAGACTTCGCCGCTGGAAGGACGCAATTGCGCCCCCATCAAACGCAGCAGCGTGGTCTTGCCACACCCGGAAGGCCCCATGATGCCGGTAACCTTGCCGCGCGGGATGCGAATATCGACGTTATTGAAAATGCTGCGCGCACCGCGCTTGAAGGAGACTCCCTTCAGCTCGACCGCGTAGGCGTTATCGGCACTCATCTAAACTCCTTGCGATGCAGCCTCTCACTCGGACGCCTGGCTTTCCTTGGAAAGCACATACCTCCCGGGCAGGCCGAACTGGCGGCGAACTATATCACTGCAAACCCCAAGCGCCCAAGGCCCACGCTGGTCCGAGTTCAGCGATATGACAGGCCCGACGGTACTTTTTAAGGGTTTTGGTGACGAGGAATGACAAAGCACGACGAACTTGCGTGAGGCTTTTCAACATAACCGCTATAATCGCCGCCTTTTCATCGGGCTATACGATTTCTGACATGAGCCAATCCAGCGACCTGATTCAATCGGCACAACGCACCATCCGCCTCGAAGTGGAAGCCGTACAAGGCTTGTTGCCCCATATCGACGCCGATTTCGTACGCGCTTGCGAGATGATTCTGGCCAGCAAAGGCCGTGTGGTCGTGGTCGGCATGGGCAAGTCCGGGCACGTCGGCAACAAGATCGCTGCGACCCTGGCCAGCACCGGCACCCCGGCGTTTTTCGTCCATCCGGCCGAAGCCAGCCATGGCGACATGGGCATGATCACCCGCGACGATGTGATCCTCGCCCTGTCCAACTCGGGCTCGACCAACGAAATCGTCACCCTGCTGCCATTGATCAAGCGCCTGGGCATCCAGTTGATCAGCTTGACCGGCAATCCTCAGTCGCCGCTGGCCAAGGCCGCCGAAGTCAACCTCAACGTGCATGTCGAGCATGAAGCCTGCCCGCTGAACCTGGCACCGACCTCCTCGACCACCGCCGCGCTGGTCATGGGCGACGCCCTGGCGGTAGCGCTGCTGGAAGCCCGGGGTTTCACCGCTGAAGATTTCGCCTTTTCCCACCCGGGCGGTGCACTGGGTCGACGCCTGCTGCTGAAAGTGGAAAACGTCATGCACGCCGGTCAGGAGCTGCCGCAAGTACAGCGCGGCACCCTGCTCAAGGATGCGCTCATGGAAATGACCCGCAAGGGCCTGGGCATGACCGCGATTCTTGAAGCCGACGGCAAACTGGCCGGGATCTTCACCGATGGCGACTTGCGTCGCACGCTGGATCGCAGCATCGACATCCGCAGCGCCACCATCGACCAGGTCATGACCGCGCACGGCAAAACCGCACGCCCCGAGATGCTCGCCGCCGAAGCGCTGAAAATCATGGAAGACCACCGAATCAACGCACTGGTTGTCGTGGACGAAGAAGATCGCCCGATCGGCGCCTTCAACCTCTCCGATCTGCTGCGTGCAGGAGTGATGTAATGACAAGCGACCTGCTGCAGCGCGGCAAAGCGATCAAACTGGCGGTTTTCGACGTCGACGGCGTCCTCACCGACGGCCGCCTGTACTTCCTTGAAGACGGCAGCGAATTCAAGACGTTCAACACCCTCGACGGCCAAGGCATCAAGATGCTGATGAACGCCGGCGTCGAAACCGCCATCATCAGCGGTCGCAAGACGCCAGTGGTCGAGCGCCGGGCGAAGAACCTCGGGATCGCGCACCTGTTTCAGGGGCGCGAAGACAAATTGGTGGTTCTGGACGGTCTTCTGCAGCAACTGGGCCTAAGCTATGAACAGGTCGCCTATCTCGGTGACGACTTGCCTGACCTGCCGGTGATCCGCCGTGTAGGCCTCGGCATGGCCGTTGCCAATGCCGCCGACTTCGTGCGCGAGCACGCCCATGGCGTCACTCGGGCTCGCGGCGGCGAAGGCGCCGCCCGCGAATTCTGCGAATTGATCCTGCGCGCCCAGGGCCGCCTCGATGCGGCCAACGCCGCGTACCTGTGAGCCAAATCATGTTTAGCAAAAAATTTCGCAACTTCCTGCTGTTCGGCTGTATCGCCGCCATGTTTGCGGCGGTCGGCTACTGGAACATCAGCCCTGAGCGTTTCCTCGACAAACCTCCGGTCAAGGTCGAAGACACTGCCATCGACTGGTACGCCACCAACACGCATACCCTGCAATACCTTCCGGATGGCAAGCTGCAATACGAAATGACCTCCGACAAGGCCGAGCACCTGAAAGCGACGGATGTGACCCTGGTCACCAAGCCTGACCTGAACATGTTCCGCGGCACCGAATTCCCGTGGCACGTGACCAGCGAGCGCGGCGAAGTGAACCCTGACGGAACTCAGGTAGAACTGATCGACTCGGTACGTATCAAGCGCACCGATGAAAAGAACCGCGACACCCTGATCACCAGCACACGCATGACGGTGTTCCCTCAGCAGCAATATGCGCAGACCGAGCAACCCGTTAGAATTGACGGCGCTGGCGGTGTATCGACTGGCGTGGGAATGAAGGCGTATTTGAAGGAAAGCAGGATACACCTGCAATCGAACGTAAGAGGACAGTATGAGGCTCGTTAAAACCCTCCCTATTTTGCTCAGTCTGGGCGCAGCACTGGGAAGCGTGAGCGCCTGGGCTCTGCCGAACGATCAGCAGCAACCTATCCGCATTCAAGCCGACGACGCCCAACTGGACGACAAGAACGGCATTGCCACCTATAAGGGCGATGTGATCATCACTCAGGGTTCGATGATCGTTAAAGGCAACACGGTAACCATCACCCGCACCCCGACCGGTGACATCGACGTCGTGACGTCGGTGGGCAATCTTGCCTACTTCGAGCAGCTGCAAACCCAGGGCGACACCAAGCCTGTACAGGGCTGGGGCGTGACGATCCAGTACCACGCCGCGCAAAACCGCGTCGTACTGATCGACAAGGCCAAGGTTGTCGACAAGGACAACAACACCACTCAGGGCGAGAAAATCGTCTATGACACGGTGAGAAAACTGGCCAGCGCAGGCCGCGCTACCGGCAACAAGGTCACCGAGGCGCGTCCACGCATCGACATGGTGATCCAGCCGAAGAAGAAAACCGACGAGAAGGCCCAGTAATGGCGACTCTGAAAGCCCAGCACCTGGCCAAGGCCTATAAAAGCCGCCAGGTCGTGCGTGACGTCAGCCTGTCGATCGACAGCGGCCAGATCGTCGGCCTGCTCGGCCCGAACGGTGCCGGCAAGACCACCTGCTTCTACATGATCGTCGGCCTGGTGCAGGCCGATCAGGGCCGCGTGCTGATCGATGATCTGGACGTCAGCCACCAGCCGATGCACGGCCGCGCCAAGGCCGGTATCGGCTATCTGCCGCAAGAAGCGTCGATCTTCCGCAAACTGTCGGTGGCCGACAACATCATGGCCATCCTCGAGACCCGCACGGAACTCGACAAGGCCGGTCGCCGCAAAGAGCTGGAAAGCCTGCTGCAGGAATTCCACATCAGCCACATCCGCGACAACCTGGGCATGAGCCTGTCCGGTGGTGAACGCCGCCGCGTGGAAATCGCCCGCGCCCTGGCTACCGCACCGAAGTTCATCCTGCTCGACGAACCGTTCGCCGGTGTCGACCCGATCTCCGTCGGCGACATCAAGCAGATCATCCACCACCTCAAGGCCAAGGGCATCGGCGTACTAATCACCGACCACAACGTCCGCGAGACCCTGGATATCTGCGAAACCGCGTACATCGTCAACGACGGTCAACTGATCGCCGAAGGCGACGCCGAGACCATCCTGGCCAACGACCTGGTCAAGGAAGTGTACCTGGGCCACGAGTTCCGCCTCTAAAGCGCGAGCGCATTCGGCCAGCCGTCCGGGCGCTGTAACGTTGAAGCTGATTTTTTATACGCTTTTATTGTTACAGCGCTCTGGGCAGATACGACGCTTCAAAGATGTTCACCGCGCTTCGATGCGATGCGTCAACAAAGTTTTATACGCTTTTATTGTTACAGCGCTCTAGGCAAACACGACAGTTTCAGGCATATAATTTGCTTAAGTTTGGCGCTCCGGCGCCCTGTAGTGGATGGCGCATGCGCGCCGGCGAATAAGGTGTTTAGCCCCTGCCATGAAACCATCGCTAGTCTTGAGAATGGGCCAGCAGCTGACGATGACACCGCAGCTGCAACAGGCCATCCGCCTGCTCCAATTGTCCACCCTGGACCTGCAACAGGAAATCCAGGAGGCCCTGGAATCCAACCCGATGCTCGAACGCCAGGAAGAAGGCGACGACTTCGACAACTCCGATCCTTTGGCCGACAACGCCGAACAAAAAACCAACACCGAGATTCAGGAACCCTCCTATCAGGAAACCGCCCCGACGGTGGACAACCTGGAGGACGGCGAATGGAACGAGCGCATCCCTAACGAATTGCCCGTCGATACCGCCTGGGAAGACGTTTACCAGACCAGCGCGAGCAGCCTGCCCAGCAGCGATGACGACGAGTGGGATTTCACCACCCGCACCTCTGCCGGGGAAAGCCTGCAAAGCCATCTGTTGTGGCAATTGAACCTGGCGCCGATGTCCGACACCGATCGCCTGATCGCCGTGACCCTGATCGACTGCATCAACAATCAGGGCTACCTCGACGAAACCCTCGAAGAAATTCTCGACGCCTTTGATCCGGAGCTCGATATCGAGCTGGACGAGATCGAAGCCGTCCTTCACCGCATCCAGCAGTTCGAACCGGCCGGTATCGGCGCGCGCAACCTCGGTGAGTGCCTGCTGCTGCAATTGCGTCAGCTGCCGGCCAAGACCCCGTGGCTGAACGAAGCCAAGCGTCTGGTCAGCGATTACATCGATCTGCTTGGCAGCCGCGACTACAGCCAACTGATGCGGCGCATGAAGCTCAAGGAAGATGAACTGCGCCAGGTCATCGAACTGGTGCAGAGCCTCAATCCGCGCCCGGGTTCGCAGATCGAATCGAGCGAAGCCGAGTACGTGGTGCCCGACGTCATCGTGCGCAAGGACAACGAACGCTGGCTGGTCGAGCTGAACCAGGAATCGGTGCCCCGCCTGCGGGTCAACGCCCAGTACGCCGGGTTCGTGCGTCGTGCCGACACCAGCGCCGACAACACCTTCATGCGCAATCAGTTGCAGGAGGCGCGCTGGTTCATCAAGAGCCTGCAAAGCCGCAATGAAACCCTGATGAAAGTCGCCACACAGATCGTCGAGCACCAACGCGGCTTCCTGGAGTACGGTGACGAAGCGATGAAACCGTTGGTCCTGCACGACATCGCCGAAGCGGTCGGCATGCATGAATCGACGATTTCCCGGGTCACGACCCAGAAATTCATGCATACCCCACGCGGTATTTATGAACTGAAATACTTTTTCTCCAGCCACGTCAGCACCTCCGAAGGCGGCGAATGCTCGTCCACGGCGATCCGCGCGATCATCAAAAAACTGGTTGCAGCGGAAAATCAGAAAAAGCCGTTGAGTGACAGCAAGATCGCTGGTTTACTGGAGGCACAAGGCATTCAGGTGGCTCGCCGCACCGTCGCCAAGTACCGCGAATCCCTCGGGATCGCGCCTTCGAGCGAACGCAAGCGGTTGATGTAAGCCACGTTACAGCGTTCCAGTGGCAGGCTATCCGGCCTGCCGCTTTATGCACTGGCAACGAAGGAGAAGCTGTATGCAAGTCAACATCAGTGGACACCAACTGGAAGTGACCGAACCTCTGCGCACCTACATCAACGAGAAACTCGAACGATTGGAGCGCCATTTCGACAAGATCACCAACGTGCAAGTCACGATGTGCGTCGAAAAGCTGAAGCAGAAAATCGAAGCCACCTTGCATATTCCCGGCAGCGAAGTGGTCGCCAACGCAGAAGATACCGACATGTATGCTGCGATCGACTCATTGACCGACAAGCTGGATCGCCAACTCAAAAAGCATAAGGAAAAGACCCAGAGCCTCCTCCAGGGCGCAACCGGTCGTTAACACCCCCAACCCATGATCCGACTTGAAAGTATCCTGACCCCCGGCCGTTCCCTGGTGAACGTGCCGGGCGGCAGTAAAAAGAAAGCCCTCGAACAGATTGCCAACCTCATCCATAAAGAAGTGCCGGATCTGGCCATGCAGGATGTCTTCGATGCGCTGATCGCCCGTGAGAAACTCGGCTCCACCGGTTTCGGCAACGGCATCGCCATTCCCCACTGTCGCCTCAAAGGCTGCGAAGCGCCTATCAGCGCGTTGATGCACCTTGATGCCCCCATCGATTTCGATGCCATCGACGGCGCACCGGTTGACCTGCTGTTTGTCCTGCTGGTCCCGGAAGCGGCTACCGATGCCCACCTCGAATTACTGCGCCAGATCGCCAGCATGCTCGATCGCAAGGACGTGCGCGAAAAACTGCGCAGCGCACCGAGCAACGAAGCCTTGTATCAGGTCGTCCTGAGCGAGCAAAACGGTCACTAATCATGCGTTTGATCATCGTCAGCGGCCGCTCTGGGTCGGGTAAAAGCACCGCATTGAATGTCCTTGAGGACAACGGTTACTACTGCATTGACAATCTGCCGGCCGGCCTGCTGCCGGAACTGGCCGAACGCGCCCTGATTCACACCGAGCTGGCCCAGCCGCTGGTGGCCGTCTCGATCGATGCCCGCAACCTGCCAAGTCACCTGTCGCGCTTCCCCGAGCTGCTGGAAGAAGTCCGTAGCCGCCACATCCAGTGCGATGTGGTCTATCTGGATGCCGATGAGGAAACCCTGCTCAAGCGCTTCTCGGAAACCCGTCGGCGCCATCCTTTGAGCACCGCCAATCGCTCGCTGGCCGAAGCCATTCAGGACGAGACAGCCCTGCTCGGCCCGATCGCCGACCTGGCCGACCTCAAGGTCAACACCACCAATCTGAACCTGTACCAGTTGCGCGACACCATCAAGCTGCGCCTGCTGAACCAGCCAGAGCCAGGCACTGCCTTTCTGGTCGAGTCGTTCGGCTTCAAGCGTGGCATGCCGGTGGATGCGGACCTGGTGTTCGACGTACGCTGCCTGCCCAACCCGTACTGGAAGCCGGAACTTCGCGCGCAATCAGGTCTCGATGCACCGGTCGCCGAGTATCTGGCGGCGCAACCGGAAGTCGAAGAGATGTATCAGGATATCTTCGGCTATCTGAATAAATGGCTGCCGCGCTTCGCCGCGAGCAACCGCGCCTATGTCACCATTGCCATTGGCTGCACCGGCGGGCATCACCGCTCCGTTTACCTGACCGAACGCCTGGGTCAGGCCCTGCAGAAAACCCTGAAGAACGTCCAGGTTCGCCACCGCGACCTCACTTAAAGGATTCACACCGCGATGCCTGCTCTGGAAATCGAAATCATCAATAAACTGGGTCTGCATGCCCGGGCGTCGGCCAAGTTCGTTGGCGTGGCGGGCCAGTATCCGGATTGCACGATCAGAGTGGGTCGCACGCCGGAGACCACGGTCGATGGCAAAAGCATCATGGCGATGATGATGCTCGCCGCCGGCAAGGGCACGAAGATCTATCTGAGTACCGAAGGCCATCAAGAACAGGAAGCGCTGAACGCGCTGGTGGCGTTGATCAACAACTATTTTGATGAAGGCGGTTGACAGGTCAACATCAAAAGATCGCAGCCTTCGGCAGCTCCTACATTGGAATGCGTTCCCTGTAGGAGCTGCCGAAGGTTCGGCCCGCGTTCGGACGATCTTTTGATCTGCTTCAACCCAATGCTGTATCCATCACCATCATCAGACAGAACCCGATCAGCAAGCCAAGACTGGCCAGCTTGTCATGACCATTACGTCGCGACTCGGGGATCACCTCATGTGTCACCACCAGCAGCATAGCCCCCGCCGCCAGCGCCAGTCCCAACGGCAATAACAACTCTGCCAGACTGACCAGCCACGCACACAGCAGCGCGAACACCGGTTCCACCAGACCTGACGCCGCACCGATCAAGAATGCCTTGACCCGCGACATCCCCGCCCCGGCCAGCACCAGTGCAATCACCAGCCCCTCCGGCACGTCCTGCAAGGCAATGCCCATCGCCAGACTGTCCGCGTCGGGCATGCCGCCGCCGGCCGACACGCCGACCGCCATGCCTTCGGGAATGTTGTGGGCAATGATCGCGAAGACGAACAGCCAGATCCGTGGCGCAATAACCGGGTGCTCAAGAGTGCCAACGAGCATTTCCGGTGAGGCGCCGGACAGCCGCAGATCCACCAGGTACAAGCCGAACGCACCGAGCATGATGCCGAAACAGATCAGACTGCTGGCGGCCCAGGGAGTCAGGCCCAGACTTTCGGCGGCAGCGATGCCGGGCACGATCAGCGAGAACGCCGTCGCGGCCAGCATCACCCCGGCACCGAACCCCAGCAGGGTATCGCTGAGCATTTGCGGCATGCGCCGAATCACCAGCACCGGCACCGCCCCGAGCGCCGTACCGAGGGCGCAGATCGCGCCACCTTGCAAGGCCCGCGACAGCTTCGGCGGCAGGTCCAGCCATTCCAGTCCGTGCGCGACCAACAGGGTCATGCCCGCCAGCAGCAACAGCGATCCCACCGCGTAACGAAACATACGCCCACCGCCGATCGCCAGTGTTTCAGTGCCCATAGTCAGCCTTGGATTGTTTTTATAGATGACTTAAACCAGTGCGGCCTGATAGCGCGCGGCGACTTCAGGCCAGTTGATCACGTTGTAGAACGCGCTGATGTATTCCGGGCGACGGTTCTGATAACGCAGGTAGTAGGCGTGCTCCCAGACGTCCAGACCGAGAATCGGCGTATTGCCGTTCATCAGCGGGCTGTCCTGGTTGCCGCTGCTCTCCACCACCAACTGCTTGCCGGGTGTCACGCTCAGCCAGGCCCAACCGCTGCCGAAACGGGTCAGCGCGGCTTTGGTGAACGCTTCCTTGAAACTGTCGAGCCCGCCCAGTTGTTCATCAATCGCCTCGGCCAGCACACCGCCTGGCTTGCCGCCGCCGTTGGGCACCATGACTTCCCAGAACAGCGAATGGTTGGCGTGTCCGCCGCCTTGGTTGATCACTGCCGCGCGGAGTTTTTCCGGCAGTTGCTGAACGCTGGCGACCAATTTCTCGACCGGCCACTCGGCAAACTCGGTGCCTTCGACTGCCGCGTTGAGGTTATTGATGTAGGTCTGGTGGTGCTTGGTGTAATGGATTTCCATGGTTTGCGCATCGATATGCGGTTCCAGGGCGTCATAGGCGTACGGCAAGGCAGGCAAGGTAAAAGCCATTTCAGTGGACTCCATGGTGATGTGAGGCTGGCGCGCGGCGCGCATTGCCGGTATCCGGGTGCAGCAGGCGCTGGGTGCGCGGATATTCGCCGTGCTCGCTGATGAAATTCAGCAGCTCGACATAGGTCTTGCTGCTCTGGCGCAACGCCGCTTCCCGCAGGGCCGGGCGCAGGCGCTCATCCTGCATGGTCTGCAGCAGCCGCTGATGAATCGCGCAGAGGTACTCGGCGCTCTCCTCCGGCTGGTTCAGACGCAAATGCAGATCCGCCAGGTTGTGGTGGGAGATGACGCAGGCCGCCACCGCTTCGTCGGCATCGGCCCAGCGTTCGAACAGCACTTGCGCCAGGGCCAGGGCTTGCAGGTAAGCCTCGCGGGCATCGATCAGCTCGCCGAGCATGAAGCAGCGATTGGCCCGTTCGATCGTGCGTTTCCAGTGCTCCATGGTGAACCTCCAAAGCGGTTGCGGGGGTTACACGCCGCCGGCGGTGAGTTTCTCGGGATTGAGCAACTCTTCCAGCTGGCTGCGTGACAGGTCGGTGTGCTCCAGTGCAACGTCGATCACCGGACGACCTTGCTTGTAGGCCTGCTTGGCGATGTCGGCGGCTTTCTGGTAGCCGATGATCGGATTGAGCGCGGTGACCAGAATCGGGTTGCGCGCCAGCGCTTCCTTGATCCGCGACTCGTTGACCTTGAAGCTGGCAATGGCCTTGTCGCCGAGCAGACGGCTGGCATTGGCCAGCAATTCGATGCTGCTCAGCAGGTTCTGGGCGATGATCGGCAGCATCACGTTCAGCTCGAAGTTGCCCGACTGGCCGGCGATGGTGATCACCGAGTCGTTGCCGATCACTTGGGCGGCTACCATTGCGGTGGCTTCCGGGATCACCGGGTTGACCTTGCCCGGCATGATCGACGAGCCCGGTTGCAGGCCCTCGAGTTCGATTTCACCCAGACCGGCGAGCGGGCCGGAGTTCATCCAGCGCAGGTCGTTGGCGATTTTCATCAGCGACACGGCCGTGGCTTTGAGCTGGCCGGAGACAGCAACGGCGGTGTCCTGCGAGCCGATCAGCGCAAACAGGTCCTTGCCCGGAGTGAATTGCACATTCGTCAACTGACTCAGTTGGCGACTGAAACGTGCAGCGAATTCCGGGTGCGCATTGATCCCGGTCCCCACCGCCGTACCGCCCTGCGCCAGCGATTGCAGGCTCGGCAGCAAATCCTGCAGGTGAGCGATGTTGGCCTTGAGCTGCTGCGCCCAGCCATTGAGCACCTGGCTCATGCGCACCGGCATCGCGTCCATCAAGTGCGTGCGGCCGGTTTTGACGTGGTGGTGCACTTGCTCGGCTTTCTGTTCGATCACCTGCACCAGGTGCAACAGCGCCGGCAGCAGTTGTTCGTGCAACGCCAGGGCGGCGCTGACGTGGATGGTGGTCGGGATGATGTCGTTGCTGCTCTGGCCGCAGTTGACGTGATCGTTCGGATTGACCGGCTCGTCGAGCAGACGGCTGGCGAGGGTCGCGATCACTTCGTTGGCGTTCATGTTCGAGCTGGTGCCGGAGCCGGTCTGGAAGATATCCACCGGAAAATGCTGCATGAAGTCGCCTTCGAGCAGACTTTGTGCGGCATCGCAGATGGCTTTGCCTTGCGCCGCACTGAGCTGATTGAGTTCGACGTTGGCCCGTGCGGCGGCCGCTTTGGCGAGGATCAGCGCGCGAATGAATTGGGTCGGCATCGGCTTGCCGCTGATCGGGAAGTTATCCACTGCACGCTGGGTCTGCGCGCCATAGAGAGCGTCCATCGGCACCTGCAGTTCGCCCATGCTGTCGCGCTCAATACGTGTCTGATGGTAGATACTACTCATCGGTAAATCCTTGGACTAATTCAATAAGAGGAATCGAGGGAAGCAACTCGCAGGTCGCCAGTTGCCAGGTGTAGCGCTGCCAACGCTGGAGCCGGCAGTTGCACAGCGACAGGCGCTCCATGTCACGCAACGGGCGCCAGGCTTGATCGAGACACAGGCTGCGCCAGTGCCACGGCAAGGCGATGTCGCTGGCCGTGTCGAACAGCAGACAGAAGGAGGTTTCAGCGATGGTCCAGGGGGATGTGGCCGTGCAGCAGGCCAGATAACGGCCTTCAGCCAGGTAATGTTCGATCAGGCGCGGTTCGTCAGGATCCATCGCGCAGCGGATCTGGCGACTCATCCAGCGCCAGCTTTCGAGGTACGGCTGCTCGTGCAAGGCAGAACTCATGATCCGGGACTCGTGCGGAGATGAGATTTATTATTAGATGATAATGAGAACCAAAACAAGAGTGCTTTTGTAGGAGCTGCCGCAGGCTGCGATCTTTTGATCTTGTCTTTAAAAGCAAAATCAATCGCAGCCTGCGGCAGCCCCTACAGGGCGGACATAAAAAAGGCGCGCCATCCGACTGGATGGCGCGCCTTTTGGCGTGACGGACTGGGGGCTTAGCTGCCCGCCACCGTCATCCGCTCGATCAACACCGAGCCTGTACGAATGTTGCTGCGCAGCTCCAGATCGTTACCGACTGCGACGATCTGCTTGAACATGTCGCGCATGTTGCCGGCGATGGTCACTTCCTGCACCGCGAACTGGATTTCGCCGTTCTCGACCCAGAAACCCGCCGCACCACGCGAATAGTCGCCGGTGACCATGTTCAGACCGTGGCCCATCAATTCGGTGACCAACAGGCCACGCCCCATCCGCCGCAGCAGTGCCGCCTGGTCTTCATCGCCGTGGGTCACGAACAGGTTGTGCACGCCACCCGCGTTGGCGGTGCTCGGCATGCCGAGTTTGCGCCCGGAGTACGTGCCGAGGATGTACGACACCAACTCGCCTTTCTCGACGAACGGTTTGGCGTAGGTGGCCAGACCATCACCGTCGTACGACGCACTGCCCATGGCGCGCATCAGGTGCGGACGCTCGTCGATGGTCAGCCATTCCGGAAACAGCTTCTGCCCCAGCGTGCCTTCCAGGAACGACGATTTGCGATACAGACTGCCGCCAGACACCGCCGACAGAAAGCTGCCGAACAACCCGCCCGCCAACTCGGCGGAAAACAGCACCGGCACTTCGCAAGTCGGCACCGGACGCGCACCCAGACGGCTCGCTGCCCGCTGCGCGGCACGCTGGCCAATGCTCGCAGGATCGGCCAGCAGGCTGCCCTGGCGATTGACGTCATACCAGTAATCGCGCTGCATCTGGCCGTCGGCCTCGGCGATCATCACGCAACTGAGGCTGTGCCGGGTCGACGCGTAACCGCCGATGAAACCGTGACTGTTGCCGTACACCCGGCAGCCCTGATGGGTGCTGAGGGTGGTGCCGTCGGCGTTCTTGATCCGCGCATCGGCGTCGAACGCGGCCGCTTCACAGAGCAAAGCCTTCTCGATGGCCTGCTCCGGGGTGATGTCCCATTCGTGGAACAGGTCGAAATCCTGTTGATCCTTGGCCATCAGCGCCGCATCGGCCAAGCCCGAGGCTTCGTCTTCAGAGGTGTGTTTGGCGATCGCCAGTGCGGCGGCAACCGTTTCGCGAATCGCATCAGGCCCGGTGGCGGACGTGCTGGCCGAGCCTTTGCGCTGGCCGACGTACAGGGTGATGCCAAAGCCCTGGTCGCGGTTGAACTCGACCGTCTCGACCTCACGCTGGCGCACCGACGTCGACAAACCCTGCTCCAGCGATACCGCGACTTCGCAGGCACTGGCGCCCTGACGCTTGGCTTCGGCGATGATCTGCTCGACCTGTTCCTGCAGTGCCGGCAATGCCTGCGGGCCGACGCTTTGAACTGCACTCATGCTCATCTCCACTCAAATTCTGCTTTCGGCTGGGGTCATCGAGCGACCGGGCCGGACAAGCGGCCCCCGACTGGTTATCATGGCGGCGTTTCTTTGCGGACTGCCACCATGGTTGATTCTTACGACGACTCCCTCGATACGGGAGAAAAAAGCAAATCTCAGGTCAAACGCGAGCTGCATGCTCTGGTTGACCTTGGCGAGCGCCTTACAACACTCAAGCCCGACTTGCAGGCAAAACTGCCATTGACCGACGCTTTGCGCCGGGCTCTGGCCGATGCGCCCAAGCACACCGCGAACATCGCGCGTAAACGGCACCTGCAGTTCATCGGCAAACTGATGCGCGATCAGGACACTGACGCGATTCTGGTCCTGCTCGATCAACTCGATGCCTCCACCCGTCAGTACAACGAGCGTTTCCATAATCTCGAACGCTGGCGCGACCGCCTGATCGCCGGTGACGATGCCGTGCTGGAGAAATTCGTCGTCGAGTACCCGGACGCCGATCGCCAGCAGTTGCGTTCCCTGATCCGTCAGGCTCAGCACGAGGTTGCACACAACAAACCTCCTGCTTCCAGCCGCAAGATCTTCAAGTACATCCGTGAGCTGGACGATACGCAACGCGGTCTGCGTTGATATCTCGCCCCTGCAGGAGCTGCCGCAACTGCGATCTTTTGATCTTTTAAAAGCAAAGATCGCAGCCTGCGGCAGCTCCTACAGCCAGTTTATTTATGCGCCCGTGCCACCCACGGTAATCGCATCGATCTTCAGCGTCGGCTGACCGACACCCACCGGCACCGACTGCCCGTCCTTGCCACACGTGCCCACACCGCTGTCCAGCGCCAGATCGTTACCGACCATCGACACCCGGCTCATCGCCTCGGGGCCGTTGCCGATCAACGTCGCGCCCTTGACCGGCGCGGTGATCTTGCCGTCTTCGATCAGGTACGCCTCGCTGGTGGAGAACACGAACTTGCCGCTGGTGATGTCGACCTGACCGCCGCCAAGGTTGGCGCAGTAGATACCTTTCTTCACCGAAGCAATGATTTCCGCCGGATCACTTTCGCCGCCGAGCATGTAGGTGTTGGTCATGCGCGGCATCGGTAGATGCGCGTAGGACTCGCGACGACCGTTGCCGGTACGGGCCACGCCCATCAGGCGCGCGTTGAGCTTGTCCTGCATGTAACCCTTGAGCACGCCGTTTTCGATCAGCGTGGTGCACTCGGTCGGGGTGCCTTCGTCGTCGACGCTGAGCGAGCCGCGACGACCACTCAGGGTGCCGTCATCGACGATGGTGCACAGCTTGGAAGCAACCATTTCGCCCATGCGCCCGCTGTAGGCGGAGCTGCCCTTGCGGTTGAAGTCACCTTCCAGACCGTGGCCGACCGCTTCGTGCAGCAGCACGCCGGACCAGCCCGAACCCAATACCACCGGCAAGGTACCGGCCGGTGCCGGAATCGCTTCCAGGTTCACCAGGGCCTGACGCAGCGCTTCACGGGCATACGACATGGCGCGGTCTTCAGCGAGGAAATAACGGTAGTCGGTCCGCCCGCCACCGCCATGCCCGCCGCGCTCGCGACGACCATTCTGCTCGACGATCACACTGACATTGAAACGCACCAGCGGACGCACATCGGCGGCCAGACCACCGTCGGTGGACGCCACCAGAATACGCTCCCAGACCCCGGCCATACTCACGCTGACCTGCTGAATCCGTGGATCGAGGGCGCGCGTGGCGACATCGATGCGCTTGAGCAACTCGACTTTCTCGGCGCGGCTCAGCACTTCCAGGGGGTTGTCCGGCGCATACAACTGCGCGACATCCTGAGTGGTGAATGCCTGCACCGTGCCGTTCTGCCCGGCACGGGAGATCGAACGCGCAGCACGGGCCGCAGCGCCGAGGGCTTCGAGGGTGATCGCGTTGCTGTAGGCAAAACCGGTTTTCTCACCGGACTGCGCACGCACCCCGACACCCTGGTCGAGGTTGAAGCTGCCTTCCTTGACGATACCGTCTTCCAGCGACCACGACTCGGAGATCTGGCCCTGAAAATACAGGTCGGCCGCATCGATGCCCGGGCCTGCCAGGTCACCGAGCACGCCTTGCAGGCTCTCGATGGTCACGCCGCCAGGCGCCAACAGGTGATCACTGACTGAGGACAACAACTCGCTCATAGGTTTACGCCTTAAATTCATGTTCTGAAGCAGGCCGCTGTGCGCCCTGCGAGAAAAACCGCCGATGATTCGTCACCGGCATTCGCGCCCTGATAGACGCCTGTTCATCACTGTCGCGTTCGGCCAACAACACCGCTTCGCCTTGATCCTGATGCGCCAGCACCCGGCCCCACGGATCGATGATCGCTGCGTGACCGAAGGTTTCCCGCGGTCCCGGGTGGGTCCCGCCCTGTGCTGCCGCCAACACATAGCACTGAGTCTCGATGGCCCGGGCACGAATCAGCACGTCCCAATGCGCTGCACCGGTCACCGCCGTAAACGCCGATGGCGCCGTGATCAACTCAGCACCGGCGGCGCGCAACTCGCTGTACAGCTCCGGAAAACGCAGGTCATAGCACACGGTCAGACCGACCCGGCCGACCGGCGTATCCGCCACCACGACACCACTGCCATAAGCATAGTCATCGGATTCGCGATACCGCCCGCGATTGTCCGCCACATCGACGTCGAACAGGTGCAACTTGTCATACCGCGCCACGGTTTCCCCCTGATCGTTGACCAGCAGCGAACAGGCGTGGGACTTGGCGTCCGGCTGCCCAAGTGGCGGCAACGGCAACGTGCCGGCCACTATCCATAACTTGAGGTCGCGGGCGGTCTGTTTCAACCATGGCAGGATCGGGCCTTCGCCGAGCGCTTCGGCGCGGCCGATGTCGGCAATGTCGCGACGGCCCATGGCGGCGAAGTTTTCCGGCAGCACTGCCAGCTTCGCACCGCCGGCCGCGGCCTGCTCGAGCAGGCGTCGGGCCTGGGCCAGATTGGCCAGCACATCGCTCTGGCTGACCATTTGAATCACCGCTAAAGACATGGCCGCTCCTCGGGATCTGCACCTAACTTTGTAGGAGCTGACGAAGGCTGCGATCTTTGGATCTGACTCTAAAAAACCAAATCAAAAGATCGCAGCCTTCGGCAGCTCCTACCAAGGGGTAGTTTCTGCTAGTTAAAAAGGCTTGTCGAAGGTGATTTTCGGCTCTTTCCACGGCCCTTTGACGGTGTATTTGACGCTGGCGAAGCGCGCCACGCGATCACCGATCAGCTTGTCGATCAGGAACAACGCCCCGCCGACCGCCGGCGCGCCGACGATCAGCGCCGCAATCGGCAGGTTGTTGGTCACCGGCAACGTCACCAGCAACTTGGCATCGACCTGCTCACGGACCAGGTCCAGCGTACCGTTGAGTTCAATGTTGCTCGACGGACCGGTCAGGCGGATCGGCTCGCGAGTGTCATACACACCGGCGTTGGCCACCAGCAGGCCCTTGACCCGGTCGTAGCTCAAGCCTTTGCCAAACAAGTCGGAGAAGTCCAGACGCAGTCGGCGACCGATGGAGTTGAAGTTGAGCAGACCGAACACCCGCAACGCCTGCGCGCCGCCCTCCACTTCAACGAACTGACCTTTATTGAGCGAGGCATCCAGGGTGCCGGAGAAGCGCTTGGTCGCCAGCCATGCCGGCGAGCCTGGCCAGCGGCCATCGACGTCCATGTGGAATTCTTCGCTGGTCACGCTCGGCGCAAAGCCCCAGCCCTTGAGCACGTCAGCGAGGTTCTTGCCGCTGATCCGGCCCTTGAACCAGCTGTTGGTCGAGCCCGGCGCACCTTCCCAGCCGCCATTGCCCTGCAACAGGATGCCCTTGAGGCCCATGTCGAGGTTGTTCAGGGCGATGCCTTTGGCTGTCGGACGCACCTTCAGTGACCAGCCGCCGACCAGATCCTGGCCCAGAAACAATTGATTGATGGTGATATCCAGCGCGGGAATCTTCGTCGGGTCGACGGAAACCAGCGGATCGGGCGAATTCTCATCGGCCTGCACCGCCGGGTCCGGCGCCGGCAGCCGCACGTATTGCAGATTGACCGCGATCGGTGCGCCTTTGGCATCGGGAAGGCTGGCCGAACCCTTGGCCTGCTGACTGTCGAGCGACAGGTTCCACGCCCACGGTTTGCGATTGACCTGCACCGCAGCCTGATCGAGCATGGTGCCGAATGCGCTGAGCTTGCCCACTTTGAAATCGGCGCTGTTGAGCAGTTGCTTGGCGCTGCCACCCGGATCGTTACCGGCGTATTTGTTGACCAGATCCTGCCACGGCCCCACATCCAGCTCAGACAGCACACCGCGTATACGCAGGCCCTTGGCATCCGGCAGGACCGCGTCGCCCGTACCGAGGAACAGCTCGCCCCGGCCATCAGCGATATTGCCCGGTGGCGCGGCGAAGGTGAAGCTCGCCAGTTGATCGTAACTGACCCAGTAACGCCGCTCCGGGCCTTGCAGGGTCATGCGAAACACGGTGTCACGGCCCTGCTCGGCCGACATGCCGAACGGCGCCGGCAGATCCACCGCCACGCCTTTCATGCTGGAACTGACGGTCAGCTGACTGTCGGTACCGTCAAGGTTGACCTGTAACTGATAAGGAATGGTCCCAGACACCGGCAACGGCTGCGTCACGCCCAGCCAGTCGGTGAGTTTCTTGACCTCGACCTGCCCGGAAGCCGCGACCCGAGTCTTGAGCCTGTTCGGGCTGCCATCAGCGAAAATCTGCGCGGTCACAGGCTTGTCGAAAGCCCTGGCGGCGATGTTCTGCCCGCTCAGGCCCCTGGCGCTGTCGAAGCGGAAATCCCCCTTGAGCTGGCTCAGCTCAAGCTTCGGCTCGGCCAGTTTAAGACGCGCATTGGCGGTCTTGAAGTCGACGAGGATCTTCGGCAGATCGCCCTTTTCCAGCGGGATGTCGAGTTTGACCTTACCCTGCAGATCACCCTCGCCTTCCCAACCGGCGAAGGTTTCACCGGTGCCGATCGGTGCAGTCTGCAGAATTTTCAGACCATCGCCCAACCCGCCGGCAAAACCGCCGTCGAGGAACAGATGCACAGGCTGCCCGGCCGGCACATGGGGAATGTTGACGAAAACATCGCTGACCTGGGTGTCGAGCAACTGGCCCTTGTCGGCCACGATGCGCACACCGCTGTCCTCAATGAACACATCGCCGCTGACCTTGCTCACGTGCGGCCAGCCCGGCTGGAATGCCAGCTCGGCATCATGCACCTTGAAGAACAGGCTGATACTGCGATCAACGTCCTTGGCATTTTTGCTCAGCGAACCCTGGTACTGGAAGAAGCCCTGGTCCACCGCACCCTTGAGGATCGCCGTACGCAGCCATTCGTCGAGGGCCGGGCTGAGGACTTCGGGCAGGTATTTGGCAGTGTATCGACCGTCGCCATCGACCAGGCCGACGCGCAGGTCCATGTAGTCTTCCTGGGTATGGTCGAAATGCAGGCGAATCAGGAAGTCGCCAGCAATCTTGCCCTCTTCGCCGAGCACCTTCAGGTACGGCGCGATCAGGGTGAAACCGTCCTTGTCGAGTTTCCAGGTCAACCGGGCGTTGGCTTGAATGTATTGCCATGGCTTGGCGAAGATCGGATCGAGGTGCAGGACAAAATCCTTGCTGTCCATGCGCAACTCGCCACCGTCGAGGTTGCCGCTGAGGCTGCCACTGACGTTTCGCGCCGCCGGGGCACCGTGATAGGCGTCGAAACCGACTTGATCCAGATTGGCAGCGAAGCTGAATTTCGAGCCGTCGGTGGCGTTGGGACGAAAATCCAGCAGCACATTGCGCAGCCCACCTGTCACTTTCAGGTGGTCGACGACGGTAGCGAAACCTTCCGGCAACGGCCCCAGCGCATTCAGCAGCGGAGTAATCGGCGTCAGATCGAGGCGATCAGCCTGCAAATGCCAGAGTTCTTCGACTTTATCGGTGGCTGCCGTCTGCTTGAGCTGCACATGGGATTCCCAGCGGGTCTCGCCGAAGTTCATCGCCAGTGAATCGAGGGTAACGGTCGCGCCGTCATCGCCGCGCTGGTAGTAGCCGTTGAGCGCCAGATTGTTGATCTGGATCGGCTTGCGCTCGGCATAGGCGCCGTTCAGTTGTGGCGCATTCAAACGAATGGCGGCGCTCTGCAGGGCGCCGTCATTCCAGTTCACCCAGAGCTCGCCACCAGCCTTTATCCGGGAAAAATTCCACTGCTGGGTCAAACGCTCGGGCAACCACTTCGACCAGTCGCTTTGCGGCAGGCTGACATAACCCTCCACCGAGCTGCCGGGCAACTGCGTGGGGCGGATCCGTGTGCGCAGGCTCATGGCCACCGGTTGCCCGTCGGGCAAGGTCAATCGCGCATCAAGACGCTGCCGGCTGGCACCGGTTTTCAGGTTGAGGCCGACGTAGGTGAACGTCATCGGCGCGTGGTCCAGCGGCAGCACGGTCACCTGACTGTCGAGCACCGACAGTTGCTGAATCATCTGCGAGCGGTTGAACAGTTGCTCGGGATTGAGCGGCTGATCGTTCTGCACCGGCAAGCCTTCCAGCGCCCAGGTGCCGTCCTGCGCTTCCTTGAGGCTGATCTTCAGACCGTTCAATTCCAGATGGGCGATGCGTACTTCGCGCGCCAGCAGGCTGGCCCAGAGATCCGGCACGGCGCGCACCCGGTCCAGACGCAAGGCATTGGCGCCGTCGCCGACCATCACGTCATGGGCCAGCAGGATCGGCGCAAATCCGCTCCAGTTACCTTCCAGTTCACCGATCCGTAGCGGCATGCCAAGGGCGGCACTGGCCTTGTCTTCGATGTCCGCGCGGTACTCCGCCACCAGCGGCGTCAGTTCCCGACCGAGGCTGACGTACAACGCCATCAACACCAGAACCAACGCGCACAGGCCCAACCCCCAGCGGGTAAGTGCGGCCAGAATGCGTGTCAGACGCTCCATGTCAGTTGGCTCCCATGGCGAAAAAACTGCGAAAAGCTGAGGCCAGCCGTTGTGGATTAAATGTGCCGCAGGGGTTCAGAGCAGCACCACGTCATATTGTTCCTGGGAATACATGGTTTCGACCTGAAAGCGTATGGTGCGACCGATGAACCCTTCAAGCTCGGCGACGTTACCGGATTCTTCATCAAGCAGTCGATCCACCACTTTCTGGTTCGCCAACACCCGATAACCCTCGGCCTGATAGGCACGGGCTTCACGCAGAATCTCGCGGAAGATTTCGTAACAGATGGTTTCCGGGGTCTTCAACTTGCCGCGGCCCTGGCAACTGCTGCACGGCTCGCACAGCACTTGCTCCAGGCTTTCGCGGGTGCGCTTGCGGGTCATCTGCACCAGGCCCAGCTCAGTGATGCCGATGATGTTGGTCTTGGCGTGATCACGCTCGAGCTGTTTTTCCAGGGTACGCAGCACCTGACGCTGGTGCTCTTCATCTTCCATGTCGATGAAGTCAATGATGATGATCCCGCCCAGATTACGCAGGCGCAGCTGACGGGCAATCGCGGTGGCAGCTTCGAGGTTGGTCTTGAAGATGGTTTCTTCAAGATTGCGATGGCCGACGAATGCCCCGGTGTTGACGTCGATGGTGGTCATGGCTTCCGCCGGATCGACCACCAGATAGCCGCCGGACTTGAGCGGCACTTTGCGCTCAAGGGCTTTCTGGATTTCGTCTTCGACGCCATACAGGTCGAAAATCGGCCGCTCGCCCGGGTAGTGTTCGAGGCGATCAGCGATTTCAGGCATCAGTTCAGCGACGAACTGCGTGGTTTTCTGGAAGGTTTCCCGGGAGTCGATGCGGATCTTCTCGATCTTCGGGCTGACCAGGTCACGCAAGGTGCGCAGGGCCAGCCCGAGGTCTTCATAAATCACACTCGGCGCGCCGATGGTCTGGATCTGCACATTGATCTGATCCCACAGGCGCCGCAGGTAGCGGATGTCCATGAGGATTTCATCGGCCCCGGCGCCTTCGGCGGCGGTACGCAGGATGAAGCCACCGGCCTCCTTGATCCCTTCCTTGGCCACGCAATCGCTGACCACCTGCTTGAGGCGCTCGCGCTCGGCTTCGTCTTCGATTTTCAGGGAAATGCCAACGTGGGCGGTGCGCGGCATGTACACCAGATAGCGCGACGGGATCGACAGTTGCGTGGTCAACCGCGCGCCTTTGGAACCGATCGGGTCCTTGGTGACTTGCACCACCAGACTCTGGCCTTCGTGCACCAGCGAGCTGATGCTCTCGACCGCCGGCCCTTCACGCAAGGAAATTTCCGAGGCGTGAATGAACGCGGCGCGGTCCAGGCCGATGTCGACGAAAGCCGCCTGCATGCCCGGCAGCACTCGCACGATCTTGCCTTTATAGATGTTGCCGACGATCCCGCGTTTTTGCGTGCGCTCGACATGGACTTCTTGCAGCACACCGTTTTCGACCACCGCCACACGCGACTCCATCGGCGTGATGTTGATCAGAATCTCTTCACTCATGGCAGGATCTCGTTCAGGCATGTTCACGATAATGGCCGCATCTTGATTCGTACGACGCTCATTGCGCGTGCAGGTTTTGCCAACAGGGTATGCCGAAATGGCCCAACAGTTCTGCGGTTTCGCAAACCGGTAGCCCGACCACGGCCGAATAGCTGCCGTTGAGGCCCGCGACAAACACCGCGCCCAGGCCCTGAATGCCATAACCGCCGGCCTTGTCCCGAGGCTCGCCGCTGGCCCAGTAGGCGGCGGCTTCGTCGCGACTGATCGGGCGGAACCGCACCAGACTGCGCACCACTCGCGACTCACAGCGCTCACCTTCCAGCACGGCGATGGCCGTCAGCACCTCATGCTCCTTGCCGGACAACATCATCAGCATGGCGCATGCCTCGGCTTCGTCCACCGGTTTGCCAAGAATTTTGCCGTCGAGCACCACGGCGGTGTCTGCCCCCAGAACGCAAAACGCCGCGTCGGACGCGAGCGTGCGGCGACCAGCCTCGGCCTTGCCGCGCGCCAGGCGCTCGACATAGGCCGAAGGCGATTCTTCGGGTAGCGGGGTTTCATCGATGTCCGCACTGATGGCGGAAAATGGCACGCCGATCTGCGTGAGCAATTCACGCCGACGGGGCGATCCAGAGGCGAGGTACAGCGGCTTCATCAAAACATCTCCCTGTTCAGTGCCCAGCCTCACCGGATCAATTGATTTTGTAGCGGCGGCGCAATCCACGCAAAGCGAAGCTGACCCACGGCCAGAGCAAGGCACTGGTCAATGCCGGCAGCACCAGGGCCAGGGTTGGCTGACGGTTGCCGGTCAGGGCGCTGAGCCACAGCTGAACCAGCTGTGCGAGACCGAAGATCACCAGGATCACCAGGCATTGCTGCCATATCGGGAACATTCGCAGGCGCTGCTGCAACGACAGCACCAGGAAGGTGATCAGCGTCAGGATCAAGGCGTTCTGCCCAAGCAGCGTGCCGTACAGCACATCTTCGGCCAGCCCCAGGCAAAACGCCGTGACCATGCCGACGGTTTGCGGCAGCGCCAGAGCCCAGAACGTCAAGAGCAGCGCCAGCCACAGCGGACGCAGGATTTCCATGAATTGCGGCATCGGCGACACGCTGAGCAGCAGGCCGATAAGAAACGTCAGCCAGACCATCCAGCCGTTACGGGAAGCGGTAGCCCCAACCATTATTCTTGTCTCCCGGTAGTGGCCGGCGCAGTGACAGGCGGTTTGGCCGCTGGTCGAGCCGCCGGCTGGGACGCCGCAGGCCTGCTGTTCGCGGGCGTGGCTGCAGGTGGTTTGGCTTGCGCAGGCGGCTTGCTGGCGGCCGGTTTGGCCGGCGTGGCGCTGGTGGCCGGAGCGGCGGTCGCGGCAGGTGCAGGCGCTGCTGCGGGCGGCGTCACGGTTTTCGGCACCGTGGCCGGAATCACCGGGCCACCGCCCTGCGCATCAAGATTTTCCTGGGCTTGCGCGGCATCGTTGGCGCGCTCTTCGGCAGTGCGGTTGTCGCTGAACACCAGCAGCAGGTAGCGACTGCGGTTCAGCGCAGCCGTCGGCACGGCGCGGACAATCGCGAACGGCTGGCCGGAGTCGTGGATAACTTCCTTGACCGTCGCCACCGGGTAACCGGCCGGAAAGCGCTGACCCAGACCGGAACTGACCAGCAGGTCGCCTTCCTTGATGTCCGCGGTGTCGGCGACGTGGCGCAGCTCCAGGCGTTCCGGGTTACCGGTGCCACTGGCAATCGCCCGCAGACCGTTACGGTTCACCTGCACCGGAATGCTGTGAGTGGTGTCGGTCAGCAGCAGCACACGGGAGGTGTACGGCATCAACTCGACCACCTGGCCCATCAGACCGCGCGCATCGAGCACCGGTTGACCGAGCACCACGCCATCGCGCTCACCTTTATTGATGATGATGCGGTGGGTGAAGGGATTGGGGTCCATGCCGATCAACTCGGCCACTTCGACCTTTTCGTTGACCAGTGCGGAGGAATTGAGCAACTCGCGCAGCCGAACGTTCTGCTCGGTGAGGGCGGCAAGCTTCTGCATGCGCCCCTGCAACAGCAGGTTCTCGGTCTTGAGTTTTTCGTTTTCGGCGACGAGTTCGGTGCGACTGCCGAACTGACTGGCAACACCGTCCCACAACCGTCCGGGCAGGTCAGTGATCCAGTAGGCGTCCATCAGCACCAGCGACATCTGGCTGCGTGCAGGCTTGAGCAGACTGAAGCGGGCATCGACCACCATCAGCGCGACCGACAGCACGGCCAGCACCAACAGGCGCACACCCAGCGAAGGGCCCTTGGCGAAAAGCGGTTTAATAAGCCGCTCCTCCCAGGCAAATGTTCTGTTTATTCATACGGCATCAAACCGGCCTGGATGAAGACTGACAGAAGATAAACGCCAACAGGCAGCACTGCAAAGTGCTGCCTGCGCGCTCACCCACGTATTGCAAACCGGCGAGTTATTCGCTGGAGAGCAGGTCCATGGTGTGCTTGTCCATCATTTCCAATGCACGGCCACCGCCGCGAGCAACGCAGGTCAGCGGGTCTTCGGCAACGATCACCGGCAGACCGGTTTCCTGGGCCAGCAGCTTGTCGAGGTCACGCAGCAGCGCGCCACCACCGGTCAGCACCAGGCCACGCTCGGCGATGTCGGAAGCCAGTTCCGGCGGCGATTGCTCCAGGGCGCTCTTCACGGCCTGAACGATGGTTGCCAGCGACTCTTGCAGAGCTTCCAGCACTTCGTTGGAGTTCAGGGTGAATGCGCGTGGAACGCCTTCGGCCAGGTTGCGACCGCGAACGTCGACTTCGCGAACTTCGCCGCCCGGGTAGGCCGTACCGATTTCCTGTTTGATGCGCTCGGCAGTCGATTCACCGATCAGGCTGCCGTAGTTGCGGCGCACGTAGGTGATGATCGCTTCGTCGAAGCGGTCGCCGCCAACGCGTACGGATTCGGCATAGACCACACCGTTCAGGGAGATCAGCGCGATTTCAGTGGTACCACCACCGATATCGACGACCATCGAACCGCGTGCTTCTTCAACCGGCAGGCCGGCACCGATCGCAGCAGCCATCGGCTCTTCGATCAGGAACACTTCACGAGCACCGGCGCCAAGGGCCGATTCACGGATGGCACGACGCTCAACCTGGGTGGATTTGCATGGAACACAGATCAGCACACGAGGGCTGGGCTGCAGAAAGCTGTTTTCGTGAACCTTGTTGATAAAGTATTGCAGCATCTTTTCGCAGACGCTGAAGTCGGCGATCACGCCGTCCTTCATCGGACGAATGGCAGCAATGTTGCCCGGCGTACGGCCGAGCATGCGCTTGGCTTCGGTGCCGACAGCTACGACACTTTTCTGGTTACCGTGTGTCCGAATGGCCACAACCGATGGCTCATTCAGGACGATACCGCGCTCGCGCACGTAAATAAGGGTGTTGGCAGTGCCCAGGTCAATGGAAAGATCGCTGGAAAACATGCCACGCAGTTTCTTGAACATGGGAAAGGGACCCTAGGCAACGCGTGGGTAAAAAAGTGCGGCAAACTCTAACAACGACAGGGATTTTGGGCAAGGCGCCAATATGTTAAATTGGCCGCTTTTCTGTGCACCAAGCCCCACAATCGCGGCCTTATGACCGTAGAAGTGCGGTAGTGTTCCGACAATCTAACACACGGACGCCGTCCGTTCTGTTTTCCACTGGAGAATCCCGATGGCGCTAGAACGCTCCGACGTGGAAAAAATCGCACATTTGGCCTGTCTAGGTCTTAATGATGCCGATCTTCCGCACATTACTTCCGCCCTCAACAGCATTCTCGGGCTGGTCGACGAAATGCAGGCCGTCGATACCGACGGTATCGAGCCTTTGGCCCACCCGCTGGAAGCCAGTCAGCGCCTGCGCGCCGACGTCGTGACCGAGACCAATCATCGCGAGGCCTATCAGTCCATCGCACCAGCGGTCGAAAACGGCCTGTATCTGGTTCCGAAAGTCATCGACTAAAGGGAAAGAGCCTGCAATGCATCAAATGACTCTGGCCGAGATCGCCCGCGGTCTCGCCGATAAAAAGTTTTCCTCCGAAGAGCTGACCAAAGTCCTGCTGGCGCGTATCACCCAGCTCGATCCGCAGCTCAACAGCTTCATCAGCCTCACCCAAGAGCTGGCGCTTGAGCAGGCGAAAGCCGCCGACGCGCGCCGGGCCAACGGTGAGAGCGGCGCCCTGCTGGGTGCGCCGATCGCCCACAAGGACCTGTTCTGCACTCTGGGCATCCGCACCAGCTGCGGCTCGAAGATGCTCGACAACTTCAAGGCGCCGTACGACGCCACCGTGGTCGCGAAACTGGCCGCTGCCGGCGCCGTGACCCTGGGCAAGACCAACATGGACGAATTCGCCATGGGTTCGGCCAACGAGTCGAGCTGGTATGGCGCGGTGAAAAACCCGTGGAACCTGGAACACGTGCCAGGCGGTTCGTCCGGCGGTTCGGCGGCGGCGGTGGCTGCTCGTCTGTTGCCAGCGGCCACGGCCACTGACACCGGCGGTTCGATCCGTCAGCCGGCGGCATTCACCAACCTGACTGGCCTGAAACCGACCTACGGTCGAGTTTCGCGCTGGGGCATGATCGCTTACGCCTCCAGCCTCGATCAGGGCGGCCCGTTGGCACGCACGGCCGAAGACTGCGCGATTTTGTTGCAAGGTATGGCCGGGTTCGATCAGAACGACTCCACCAGCATCGATGAGCCGGTTCCGGATTACTCCGCCAGCCTCGGCGATTCGCTGCAAGGCCTGCGCATCGGCGTGCCGAAGGAATACTTCAGCGCCGGTCTGGACCCGCGTATCGCCGAACTGATCCAGAACAGCATCCAAGAGCTGCAAAAGCTCGGTGCCGTGATCAAGGAAATCAGCCTGCCGAACATGCAGCACGCGATTCCTGCGTACTACGTGATCGCGCCGGCAGAAGCCTCCTCGAACCTGTCGCGTTTCGACGGCGTGCGCTTCGGCCATCGCTGCGAGAACCCGGAAAACCTGATCGACCTGTACAAGCGCTCCCGTGGCGAAGGCTTCGGTACCGAAGTGCAGCGCCGGATCATGGTCGGTGCCTACGCGCTGTCCGCCGGTTACTACGACGCCTACTACCTGAAAGCGCAGAAGATCCGCCGCCTGGTGAAGAGCGACTTCATGGCTGCCTTTAATGAGGTCGACATCATCCTCGGCCCAACCACGCCGAACCCGGCCTGGAAGCTCGGCGCCAAGAACAGCGACCCGGTCGCTGCCTATCTGGAAGACGTCTACACCATCACCGCCAACCTCGCGGGCCTGCCGGGCCTGTCGATGCCGGCCGGTTTTGTCGACGGTCTGCCGGTTGGCGTGCAGTTGCTCGCGCCGTATTTCCAGGAAGGTCGCCTGTTGAACGTTGCCCACCAGTATCAGTTACACACTGACTGGCACACCCGCACCCCGCAGGGGTTTTGAAACTGCTGCGCTCGGTAATGCTGCGTTGAAAACTGGCTCGTAATGCTCATTGACTAACGTCAACTCCGCTTACTCGCCAGTTTTCGCCTTGCCTTACCTTCGCTCGTGACGTTTCAAAATCCCCAGCAAAAGGCTAGGAGACACACATGCAATGGGAAGTCGTGATCGGGCTGGAGATTCATACTCAGCTCACTACCCGATCGAAAATCTTTTCCGGTAGTTCCACCCAGTTCGGTGCGGAGCCGAACACCCAGGCCAGCCTGATCGACCTGGGCATGCCCGGCGTGTTGCCGGTGCTGAACCAGGAAGCGGTGCGCATGGCGGTGATGTTCGGTCTGGCGATTGACGCCGAGATCGGTCAGCACAACGTGTTCGCGCGTAAAAACTACTTCTACCCGGACCTGCCGAAGGGCTACCAGATCAGCCAGATGGAATTGCCGATCGTCGGCAAGGGCCACCTGGACATCGCGCTGGAAGACGGCACCGTCAAACGTGTCGGCATCACCCGTGCGCACCTGGAAGAAGACGCCGGCAAGAGTCTGCACGAAGAATTCAACGGTGCCACCGGCATCGACCTGAACCGTGCCGGCACACCGCTGCTGGAAATCGTGTCCGAGCCGGACATGCGCAACGCCAAGGAAGCCGTGGCTTACGTCAAGGCGATCCACGCGCTGGTGCGCTACCTGGGCATCTGCGACGGCAACATGGCCGAAGGTTCGCTGCGTTGCGACTGCAACGTGTCGGTACGCCCGAAAGGCCAGGTCGAGTTCGGCACCCGCTGCGAGATCAAGAACGTCAACTCGTTCCGCTTCATCGAGAAGGCGATCAACTCCGAGATCCAGCGTCAGATCGAGCTGATCGAAGACGGCGGCAAAGTGATCCAGCAGACCCGTCTGTACGATCCGAACAAGGACGAGACCCGTCCGATGCGTTCCAAAGAGGAAGCCAACGACTACCGTTACTTCCCCGATCCGGACCTGCTGCCGGTGGTCATCGAAGAGTCGTTCCTGGGCGAGGTGCGCGCCACCCTGCCGGAACTGCCGCCGCAAAAACGCGAGCGCTTCCAGAGCCAGTTCGGTCTGTCGGCCTACGACGCCAACGTGCTGGCTACCAGCCGTGAGCAAGCGGACTACTTCGAGAAAGTCGCAGCCATCGGCGGCGACGCCAAACTGGCGGCGAACTGGGTGATGGTCGAGTTGGGCAGCCTGCTCAACAAGCAAGGCCTGGACATCGAGGATTCGCCAGTCTCCGCCGAGCTGTTGGGCGGCATGCTGCAGCGCATCAAGGACAACACCATCTCCGGCAAAATCGCCAAGGTGGTGTTCGAAGCGATGGCCAACGGCGAAGGCTCGGCGGACGAGATCATCGACAAGCGCGGCCTCAAGCAAGTGACCGACACCGGCGCGATCTCCGCCGTACTGGACGAAATGCTCGCGGCCAACGCCGAGCAGGTCGAGCAGTACCGTGCGGCCGACGAAGCCAAACGCGGCAAGATGTTCGGCTTCTTTGTGGGCCAGGCCATGAAAGCCTCCAAAGGCAAGGCCAACCCGCAGCAAGTGAACGAACTGCTGAAAAGCAAGCTCGAAGGCTGATGAAAATGGAGCCAGACAAACAGCCTGGCTCCATCCCCTGTAGGAGTGAGCCTGCTCGCGATAGCGATTTGACAGTCACTTTTCCGGTGTCTGACATTGCGCTATCGCGAGCAGGCTCACTCCTGCATTTGTTTTTGGGAAACCTTGAATGAAGCGTCTGCTCAGCCTTTTTGCCCTGCTCTCTCTACTGGCCGGTTGCGCCAGCAACGACATCATCGACCCGCACGGTTACGACCAGACCGGCGTCGCCTCCTACTATGGCGCCAGGCACCACGGTAAGCGCACCGCCAGCGGCGAAGCGTTCAACCAGAATTCCCTGACCGCCGCCCATCGCCAACTGCCGTTCGGCACGCGGGTGAAGGTCACCAACCTGAAAAACGAAAAATCCTGCATTGTGCGCATCAACGATCGCGGACCGCACACCCGTGGCCGCTTGATCGATGTCTCGCGCGAAGCGGCCGAACGTCTCGGCATGCTCAGCAGCGGCACGGCACGGGTGCGCATACAGGCCCTCGACGACTGATGGAGCGCTGACCATTTTTGCTCTTGCCGATTTACCGCTGATCAACGTGATCGAACTGCTCAGCGGTTTGTTCCTGCTGATCGTCGGCGCCGAACTGATGGTGCGTGCCGCCGTGCGTCTGGCGGCGCGCCTGCATGTGCGCCCCCTGATTATCGGCCTGACCATCGTCGCCCTCGGCAGCAGCGCCCCGCAGATGGCCGTCAGCCTGCAGGCGACGCTGGCGCACAACCCCGACATCGCCGTCGGCAGCGTGATCGGCAGCAGCATCTTCAACATCCTCGTGACCCTCGGCCTGTCGGCGCTGATCATTCCGCTGCGGGTCTCGCGGCAATTGGTGCGCCTGGACATTCCGCTGATGATCGGCGCCAGCCTGCTGGTGTTCGTCCTCGCCTGGAATGAACAGATCGGCCGCTTCGACGGCGTCCTGCTGCTCGCCGCACTGGCGCTGTATCTGGGCTTGCTGCTGCGCCAGTCGCGGCACTCGGCCCGGCCGCATTCCGAATTGCCACAAACCCCGCAAGCACCGTGGTTCAGCAGCCTGCTGATGATCGTTGTCGGCCTGGCAATGCTGGTGTTCGCCGGGCATTTGCTGCTGGGCGCGGCGGTGGCGGTGGCGACCGACCTGGGCTTCTCCGAACGAGTGATCGGCCTGACGGTGGTCGCGGTCGGCACCTCGCTGCCGGAACTCGCCACCTCGCTGATCGCGGCATTGCGCGGTCAGCGCGACATTGCGGTGGGCAACGTGATCGGCGCCAACCTGTTCAACCTGCTGGGGGTGCTTGGTGTCACCGCGCTGATCGCGCCGACGCCACTGTCGGTATCGCCCAACGCACTGGATTTCGACTTGCCGGTGATGCTCGGCGTCGCCGCGCTGTGCCTGCCGGTGTTCTATTCCGGCTACCGCGTGACCCGCGCCGAAGGTTTGTTGCTGCTCGGTTTGTACCTGGCTTACGGGCTGCACGTGGTGTCGTTCACCACCGGCATGCCGCTGGCCGGCAGACTCGAAAAGCTGATGCTGTTTTACGTGCTGCCGACGCTGCTGGCGTTCCTGTTGTTCACGTCCGTACGCGCCTGGCGCCGCCAACACCACAAGAGGGATGTGCCATGACCGATTCGAAGAAATCCGGGGTTGAAATCCGCCGCCAGGTAATGGGCGATGCGTTCGTTGATCGCGCGCTGGGCAATGCCACCGAGTTCACTCAGCCGTTGCAGGACTTCGTCAATGAACACGCCTGGGGCGGCGTGTGGAATCGCGAAGGTTTGCCGCTCAAGACCCGCAGCCTGATCACCCTTGCCGCGCTGACGGCATTGAAGTGCCCGCAGGAATTGAAAGGCCACGTGCGCGGTGCGCTGAACAATGGCTGCACCGTCGAAGAGATCCGCGAGGCGCTGCTGCATTGCGCGGTGTACGCCGGGGTGCCGGCGGCGATCGATGCGTTTCGCGCGGCGCAGGAAGTGATCGACAGTTACCAGAAAAGCTAAAAGATCGCTGTCTGCGGCAGCTCCAACATAGGAATGCATTTCCTGTAGGAGCTGCCGCAGGCTGCGATCTTTTGATCCTGCCCGTCAGATCCACCCACCCCACTGCAACAGAAAGATCCCGACATTGGTGGTCACCGCCGCCATCAGCGTGGTCAGCACAATGATCGCCGCCGCCAGTTCATGATTACCCTGCGCCGCCCGGGCCATGACGAAACTGGCTGCCGCCGTCGGGCTGCCGAAGTACAAAAACAGAATCCCCAGCTCCGCCCCGCGAAAACCCCACAACCATGCGCCGAGCGTCGCCAGCAGCGGCAAACCGATCATCTTCACCAGGCTGGAGCTGAGCGCCATGCTCCCGCTCTTGCGCAACGCCGCCAGTGACAGCGTGCCGCCAATGCAGATCAGCGCCAGCGGCAAGGTGGTTTGCGCCAGGTACTGGCCTGAGGTTTCCAGCCAGCCCGGCAGGCTGATCTTGAACCAGGCAAACGGCGCCGCTGCAATCACGCTGATGATCAACGGGTTGCTGAAGACGCTTTTGCAGATGCTCCACGGATCGGACTTGATCACCGGGCTGTATACCGCGAGCACGATGGTCGACAACGTGTTGTAAAACAGGATCACCAGCGCCGCGAGAATCGCCCCGAGGGAAATCCCGTAGTCGCCGTACATGCTCGCCGCCAGCGCCAGGCCGATCACCCCGTTGTTGCCGCGAAACGCGCCCTGGGTGTAGATGCCGCGATCTTCGCGCGGGCACTTGATGATCGCCCAGCCCCAGGCCAAGGCAAAACTCGCCAGCGTGGCAACCGCGAAATAGATCAGCAACGCCGGTTGCAGCGCCGCGTGCAGATCCGCATGCAGAATGCCGAGAAACAGCAGCGCCGGCATGCTGACGTTGAACACCAGCGACGAGGCGGTGTGGATGAAGTTGTCGTTGATCCAGTCGATGCGCTTGAGCAACACCCCCAGAAACAGCATGGCAAACACCGGCGCGGTGATGTTCAGGGTTTCGAGGAAGATTGCCAGCATGCCGGGAGAGCCTTTGGGTGAGCGTCGTCAGGGGCTAATGATAAGCCACTGAGCCTCACATGAAGATCAAAAGATCGCAGCCTGCGGCAGCTCCTACAGAGAAACGCAAATCCAATGCAGGAGCTGTCGCAGGCTGCGATCTTTTAATACAGGCACCTCAGTCTCAGGTAATCGGCGCCGGATTGAACAGGGTGATGTCGTTATGCAGCTTGTGCTTCTCCGCCCAGGTCTGCTGCTTGCCGCTCGCCACATCCAGATAGTAGTGAAACAGCTCCCAGCCCAACTCCTCGATAGTCGCGCGCCCGGTCGCAATCCGTCCGGCGTCGATATCGATCAAGTCCGGCCAGCGTTGCGCCAGTTCGGTCCGGGTCGAAACCTTGACCACCGGCGCCATCGCCAAGCCATACGGCGTACCACGTCCGGTGGTGAACACATGCAGGTTCATCCCCGCCGCCAGTTGCAACGTGCCGCAGACAAAATCACTGGCCGGGGTCGCGCAGAAAATCAGGCCCTTGCGCTTGAAGCGCTCGCCCGGGCCGAGCACGCCGTTGATCGCGCTGCTGCCGGATTTGACGATCGAGCCCAGGGACTTCTCGACAATGTTCGACAACCCGCCCTTCTTGTTGCCTGGGGTGGTGTTGGCGCTGCGATCCGCTTCGCCCTTGGCCAGATAGCGGTCGTACCAGTCCATTTCGCGCACCAGCTCCTGCGCCACGGTCTGCGTCTCGGCGCGGGAGGTCAGCAGGTAGATCGCATCGCGCACTTCGGTGACTTCGGAAAACATCACCGTCGCGCCCGCGCGCAGCAGCAGGTCCGAGGCGTAGCCCAGCGCCGGGTTGGCGGTGATCCCGGAAAACGCATCGCTGCCGCCGCACTGCATGCCGAGGATCAGCTCGGAGGCCGGCACGGTCTCGCGACGACGCTGGTCGAGCTTCTTCAAGCGGACTTCAGCCAGCGCCATGATCTGCTCGATCATCTCGGTGAAACCGTGACTGGAATCCTGCAGGCGATACAGCCACGGCTCGCTCAAGTCGACCGACGCATCGTCCTCGTGCATCACCTGCCCGGCCTGCAATTTCTCGCAGCCGAGGCTGATCACCAGCGCCTCGCCACCCAGGTTCGGGTTGCGCGCCAGGTTGCGCACGGTGCGGATCGGGATATACGCATCGGTGGCGGTGATCGCCACGCCGCAGCCGTAACTGTGGGTCAGCGCGACCACGTCATCGACGTGCGGGTACTTCGGCAGCAACTCGTCCTTGATGCGTTTCACCGCGTGATCGAGCACGCCGGTGACACACTGCACCGTGGTGGTAATCCCGAGAATGTTGCGCGTGCCGACGGTGCCGTCGGCGTTGCGGTAACCCTCGAACGTGAAGCCTTCCAGTGGCGCCTGAGCGGCCGGCACTTCGGTGGACAGCGGCAGGCTGTCCAGCGGCGGCGCGGTCGGCATGCGCAGTTGATCTTCCTTGACCCAACTGCCGCGGCGAATCGGCTGCAACGCATAGCCAATCACCTGACCGTAGCGAATCACCTGGCCGCCCTCGGGTATGTCTTCCAGCGTGACCTTGTGGCTTTGCGGAACGAAATCCACGGTCACCAGACCGTCGGGGAATTCGGTGCCGGCCGGCACGCCCTGGTCGTTGACCACAATCACTACGTTGTCCCGCTCGTGCAGGCGGATGTAGCGCGGCGAGTCGGAATGTTCAATCAACTGCATGACGCCGCTCCTCAGGAATGCGCTTGAGACAATTTGCCGGTGGCTTCAGAACCACCGTTGGTTGGCGGCTCTTTGAGCACCACCCGTTTGATCGGGCCGACGATCACCAGATAACTGAACACCGCGACCAGTGCGTTGGCGCCGACGAACACCAGTGCCCATTTGAACGAACCGGTGGAGCTGATGATGTAGCCGATCACGATCGGTGTGGTGATCGAGGCGATGTTGCCGAAGGTGTTGAACAGGCCACCGCTCAGACCGGCGATCTGTTTTGGCGAGGTGTCGGAGACCACCGCCCAGCCCAGCGCGCCCACGCCTTTGCCGAAGAATGCCAACGCCATGAAACCCACGACCATCCATTCAACGTCGACATAGTTGCAGGCCACGATGCTGCTGGACACTAGCAAACCGGCGATGATTGGCGCCTTGCGGGCGAAGGTCAGCGAATGCCCTTTGCGCAGCAGGTAATCGGAAATCACCCCGCCGAGCACACCACCAATGAAGCCGCAGATTGCCGGCAACGAAGCGATGAAACCGGCCTTGAGAATGGTCATCCCACGCTCCTGCACCAGGTACACCGGGAACCAGGTCAGGAAGAAATAGGTGATGCCGTTGATGCAGTACTGGCCCAGGTACACGCCGAGCATCATGCGGTTGGTCAGCAACTGGCGGATGTAATCCCACTTCGGCCCGTCAGCCTTTTTGCCTTGCTTCTGGTCCATGTCGACCATGCCGCCGTTGTCGGCGATGAACTGCACTTCCGCTTCGTTGGCCATCGGGTGCTGACGCGGGCTGTGGATAACCTTGAGCCAGATCCCCGAGAAAACGATGCCGAACACGCCCATGACGATGAACACGTGTTCCCAGCCGAAGCTGTAGACGATCCAGCCCATCAGCGGTGCGAACAACACGGTGGCAAAGTATTGCGCCGAGTTGAAGATCGCCGAAGCGGTGCCGCGTTCAGCAGTCGGGAACCACGCCGCTACGATGCGTGCGTTACCCGGGAAGGATGGCGCCTCAGCCAGCCCCACCAGAAAGCGCAGCATGAACAGCGCCACAATGGCCGTGGACATGCCGAATTCACCGACAAAACCTTGCAGCACGGTGAACAGCGACCAGGTGAAGATGCTCAGGGCATAGACTTTTTTCGAGCCGAAGCGATCGAGCAGCCAGCCACCGGGAATTTGCCCGGCGACGTAGGCCCAACCGAATGCGGAGAAGATATAGCCGAGGGTGACCGCGTCGATGCCGAGGTCTTTTTGCAGGCTGGAACCGGCGATGGCGATGGTCGCGCGGTCGGCATAGTTGATCGTGGTCACCAGAAACAGCATGAGCAGGATCAAATAGCGGACGTGAGTCGGCTTGGACGATTGCATGTAGATGTACTCCCACTGATTATTTTTATGCGCGGGTGAATCTGTTGTGTTTCCCGGTGTTCCGGGTTCCCTGTAGGAGCTGCCGCAGGCTGCGATCTTTTGATCTTCGGCGTCATCCGAGACGCCAGAGAATCAAGATCAAAAGATCGCAGCCTGCGGCAGCTCCTACAGGGGTATTGCGTCAATCAGGAGCCGATGTAGGCAGTCTTCACTACCGTGTAGAACTCTTGCGCATAGCGGCCTTGCTCACGTGAGCCATAGGATGAACCCTTACGGCCACCGAACGGAACGTGGTAATCGACACCGGCGGTCGGCAGGTTGACCATCACCATCCCGGCTTGCGAGTGGCGCTTGAAGTGGTTGGCGTACTTCAGCGAGGTGGTGGCGATACCCGCCGACAGGCCGAACTCGGTGTCGTTGGCCATCGCCAGCGCCGCCTCGTAATCCGCCACGCGGACGATATTCGCCACCGGGCCGAAGATTTCTTCACGGCTGATGCGCATCGACGCTTCGCTGTCGGCAAACAGCGTGGGCGCGAGGAAGTAGCCTTCGGTGTCGCAGGTCACCAGACCACCGCCGCTGACCACTCGCGCACCTTCGCTCTGGCCGATGTCGATGTATTTCAGGTCCTGTTCCAGCTGCGCCTGGGAGACCACCGGGCCGATGTCGGTGCCGGACTTCAGCGCGTGACCGACCTTGATCGACTGCATGCGCTCGGCCATGGCTTCGACGAACTTGTCGTGAATTCCAGCGGTGACGATCAAGCGGCTGGACGCTGTGCAACGCTGACCGGTGGAGTAGAACGCGCTCTGCACCGACAGCTCGACCGCTTGTTTGAGGTCGGCATCGTCGAGAATGATCTGCGGGTTCTTGCCGCCCATTTCCAGCTGCACCTTGGCTTGGCGCGACACGCAGTTGACCGCGATCTGCCGGCCCACGCCCACCGAACCGGTGAAGCTGATGCCATCGACTTTCGGGCTGTTGACCAGCGCTTCGCCCACCACGCGACCACTGCCCATTACCAGGTTGAACACGCCGGCGGGGAAGCCGGCGCGGGAGATGATTTCCGCCAGCGCCCAGGCGCAGCCCGGTACCAGATCCGCCGGTTTCAGCACCACGCAGTTGCCGTAAGCCAGGGCCGGAGCGATCTTCCATGCAGGGATGGCAATCGGGAAGTTCCACGGGGTGATCAGGCCGACCACGCCGAGGGCTTCGCGGGTCACTTCGACATTGACGCCCTGGCGCACCGACGGCACGTAGTCGCCGGACAGACGCAGGCATTCACCGGCGAAGAACTTGAAGATGTTGCCGGCGCGGGTCACTTCGCCGATGGCTTCAGGCAGGGTCTTGCCCTCTTCCCGGGCCAGCAGGGTGCCGAGCTCTTCGCGACGGGCGAGAATTTCCGTGCCGACTTTATCCAGCGCATCGTGCCGGGCCTGAATGCCCGAAACCGACCAGGCCGGGAACGCGGCGCGGGCCGCATCGATGGCCGCGTGCACCTGAGTCAGGTCAGCCTTGGCGTAGTCGCCGATGGTGTCGCTCAACTCGGACGGGTTGATGTTGGCCGAGTAATCGGCACCGGCAACCCATTCACCGTTGATGTAGTTGTCGTAACGCTTGGAATCAGCCACAGAATTTTCTCCTCTCTACGCAAAAGCCGCTGATTGCTCAGCGGCCTTGTGGGTCGGTGTTTATTGCGCGCCTTGCTTGTCGATCAGTGCGGCGAGCATTTCGAATTCTTCGCCGGTCAGGTCGGTCAGCGGCGCCCGCACCGGGCCTGCGTCATAGCCGGCAATTTTTGCCCCGGCCTTGACGATGCTCACGGCGTAACCGGCCTTGCGGTTGCGGATGTCGAGGTACGGCAGGAAGAAGTCGTCGATGATCTTGCCGACGGCGGCGTGATCGTCGCGGGCAATGGCGTGGTAGAAATCCATCGCGGTTTTCGGAATGAAGTTGAACACCGCGGACGAATAAACCGGCACGCCGAGGGCCTTGTAGGCGGCAGCATAGACTTCAGCGGTCGGCAGGCCGCCGAGGTAGCTGAAGCGGTCACCGAGGCGGCGACGGATCGACACCATCAACTCGATGTCGCCCAGGCCGTCCTTGTAACCGATCAGGTTCGGGCAGCGCTCGGCCAGACGTTCCAGCAGCGGAGCGTTGAGGCGGCAGACATTGCGGTTGTAGACCACCACACCGATGTTCACCGATTTGCACACCGCTTCTACGTGGGCGGCGACGCCGTCCTGGCTGGCTTCAGTCAGGTAGTGCGGCAGCAGCAACAGACCTTTGGCGCCCAGACGCTCGGCTTCCTGTGCGTATTCGATGGCCTGACGAGTCGAACCGCCGACACCGGCCAGAATCGGCACGCTGGTGGCGCAGGTGTCGACCGCAGTCTTGATGATTTCCGAATATTCGCTGGCCGCCAGGGAGAAGAATTCACCAGTGCCACCAGCGGCGAACAAGGCCGAAGCGCCGTACGGGGCCAGCCATTCCAGACGTTTGATGTAGCCGGCGCGGTTGAAATCGCCTTGGGCATTGAAATCGGTGACCGGGAACGACAGGAGGCCGGCGGAGAGGATGGACTTCAGTTCTTGTGGATTCATTTTTCGAACACCCTGGGTAGCAACGTTTTTTGTGAGTTTTAGGGTTCAGCCAGCGCTGAAGTTGTAGGTCATCGTACAACTTAAAAAATAACCGTCAACTGCATTTCATCGCTGCCGGGCATTTTTTGTCGGACAGGATTCTTTCTTGACGTAGGAAAAATCTCGTCTAGGCTCGATTTAACTGTATGTATATACAGTTAAATTAAATTCTACCGATGGCATATCAAGGAGAAAGAAATGTCCGGACTGCACCCCAAACCACAGGAAAGACCCACGCCAGTCATTGCCCGTTTCGATGATCTGTTCACCCCAACTGGCATCCGCTTCAGCGCCGACAACCCGCATCTGGTGCTGCACATTGCCGATGCTCACAGCGATGTCGAACCGGCCACCGCCCAACCCGGCAAACCGCTCAAAGGCAAACCGCAATTGCGCTTCGAAGGCGGTGAACACACGGCCATCGGCGATAACACGCTGCTGCGCTTCGTCGAAAACGCCGAACCGATCCGCGCGCAGAACGTGCAACTGCACCTGCCGAATGGCCTCGCCCTGACCTACGGCCAGGTGCTGGCATTGGGAGGAGATTTCTACGGGGTGGTCGACCGGCCGATCAGCGAAGGCGCGACCCCGGCCGATCGTCTGAACCGCTTCAACGCCGCCTTCGATTCCCTCGCTGTGCTGCCGGCCTCCCGCGCCGAGGCGCCGCAGATCCTCGCGGTCATGCAAAAAGAAATCGACGCGGTTAAACAGGCGATCAAGGACGGTAAACCACCGCACGAAGCCTACGACGCCCTAGGAGATACGTTGTCCGAAGAGTGGAACAAGCTCACCGGTGGCGGCAGTTTCGTCTCCGCACTGTTCCCCCTCGGGCGTTACCTGAAACTGGCGGCGAACAACGCCGATCACTTCGGCGAATGGGCAAAACTGGCTTACATCGCCGGGCACACCGCCGCCCTGCAGACCGCCGTCGCGGCCCGCGCCCAGCACGATGAACAACAACTGGAACGGGCCTACGCGATGAACGCGTTCGCCGACCACTTCCTCACCGACCTGTTCTCCTCCGGCCACCTGCGCGTGCCACGTAAAGAGATGGCGGCGGTGGTAACGCCAAGCGATCTCGGCTCGCTGGTGACCCGCTTCATGCACGACGAGGACAGCAAATTCGGCCTCAAGGTACGCAACGCCCATGGCGATCAATGGCGCGCCTACGGTGACAAGCGCTACTTCGAGGCCAGCGACGCGGACAACCGCACCCAGGTCAACCTGGCGGTGCAGGCCTCGGCGGATGAAATCTTCGCCGCCTACCTCAACGGCAATGTGCCCGTCCCTTCGACGTTCGCCGCGCTGCAACGGCTGCCGGATCTGACGGCGGTGCAGAGTCTTTCCAACAACTTTTCACCACTGTTCCGCGTCGAGGGCGGCAAGGTGCTGCGGCGTAAAGACGTGAATAACCTCAACGACACCGCCACCGTCGATGACTGGTGGGGCTGGAGCACGTACCTGCTGCTCAAGGACTACCACCCGACGGGCAACGTCAATTAAGGAGAACGACCATGACGATCAAATTGAAACTGGAACTGGCGTCGGGCCAGTCGCTGCAAGGCGCGCCGCTGGAGTTGCTGGCCGATGGCAAGCCGATTGCGCGAGGGGTTGTGGATAAGGAGGGGTGGGTGGCGTTTGCGGTAGTGCCAGGGAAAGCGGAATTGGCAGTAAGGGTCGATCACTCGATATTGCCGCGCTGAAGTCAAGGGCCCCTTCGCGAGCAGGCTCACTCCTACACTGATTGATGCCTCCCTGTGGGAGCGAGCCTGCCTGCGAAAGATGTCGTGACCACGACCGTTCGTCGAAACTGGTATTTCTTACAGGTGCAGGCCACATTCGAACTTGACTGAATGACCGAGGAGCAAACGACCGGCTCCGACATCGCAACGCCGCAACTTATGCTCACTCCACGGTCAATGGTTAGTAAAAAGGAATTGGATCATGACTGCACAAGTAAAAGCATTGGCGACTCCAGTACTGAAGGAAGCCGTGAACGGGGTACTTCACGTTGGCAAATTGGAAGGAAGCGCTCACGCTGTTGTACCTCCTCCCCCTGGTTTGGCTGTCGGTGACTTAGTGTCATTGCGCGTAGCTACATCTATGGGAAACGACTTTCAAGAACGGATCGTAGTGACCGCTGCCGAAATCGGGAAACCGCTCACGTTCGCCATTCCAAAACACGTTTTTGAGAAAAATCTCGTTTCGGACGCCAGCGCCAAGATTGACTACTCCGTTACCAAAATGTCTCAGCCGCCCGAAACTTCTCCAGCGCTAACCGTCAAACTCGAACGTTAAACCCATCACCCCTGCGCCTGCGCCTCTTCATGGGCCTGGCGCAGTCTCTCGCGACTGTTGGTCAAATGCAGCCGCATCGCCGCCCGCGCCGCGAGCCATCGCGTCATAGATCTCCTCGTTCGCGACTCGCGCGCTAATAAAGCGTTCTGCACACCGCTCGTCGGAACTGATATTTCTGACAGGTGCCCTGATCCTGCTGCATAAGCCCTAATGGAGTCAGGAGCTAATGAACGAGCTTCGCCAGCGAACACCCTGCGGTTAAAGGGTTCAATTTCACGTTAAGAAGGATTTTGATCATGACAGAAACAACAAAAGCGCCATATGCCCCCATAATTGACCAAGCCATAGAGGGTGTAATCAGTTTGAGCAGAGTGGAGCACGTGGCAACTGTCTCTATATGGCTGGAAAACAAAGTTACTTATGGCACTAAAATCGAATTATTTTTTAAAGCCTCTAATGGCACAAAATGGAGTCGCTCACTTGACGTAGATATTTCACCTACTGTTTTTGGATTTATTCTTAGTCCATCATTATTTAAAGAAAGTTATGAACCCAATGCAACTGTCCAAGTACGTTACACGCTAATGGAACCCAACAAACCCCTCGTGCATTCAGAAACACGGTCGTACTCGCTTGTTGAATAAGTAATGAGCGGACGGTAGCTGCGCCATTCGGTTACCGTCCGCACAAATCAAATATCACCCCTGCGCCTGCGCCTCTTCATGGGCCTGGCGCAGTCTCTCGCGACTGTTGGTCAAATGCAGCCGCATCGCCGCCCGCGCCGCATCGGAATCCTGGCGAGCAATCGCGTCATAGATCTCTTCGTGCTCACGGCTCAGGCGATTCATGTAGTGCTGTTGATCATCATGCGCCAATCGCGCCGAATTCAGCCGCGTGCGCGGAATGATGCTGGTGCCTAGGTGGGTCATGATGTCGGTGAAGTAGCGGTTGCCGGTGGACAGGGCGATTTCCAGGTGGAAGGCGAAGTCCGATGCCACCGCATCACTGGCGTGGGCCACGCTGTCGTTCAGCGCATCAAGGGCGGCGCGCATGGCGGCCAGTTGCTCGGGGCTGCGACGTTGCGCGGCAAGGCCTGCGGACTCCACTTCCAGGCTGATGCGCAATTCCAGAATCGCCAGCACGTCACGCAGGGTGACGACCGTGGCCGGGTCGATGCGGAAACCGCTGGGGCTCGGCGTATCGAGCACGAACGTGCCGATGCCGTGGCGGGTTTCCACCTGGCCTGCGGCCTGCAAACGGGAAATCGCCTCGCGCACCACGGTGCGGCTGACGCCATGCTCCTGCATGATCGCCGACTCGGTGGGCAACTTGTCGCCACGCTTGAGCAGACCATCGCGGATCTGCTCGGTCAGCACCGTCACCAGCTCCTGGGCCAGGCTGCGGCGCTTGCGAGGAAGGCGCGGTGTCTCGATCGGGTTTTCCATGGTTAACGTCTGGTCTCGAAAATTCGGCTAGGTTCGCATCATAGCGCAGGCGGGTTGTACGATCACTCGCCAAAGCCCCCCTGTAGGAGCTGCCGCAGGCTGCGATCTTTTGATTTTGTCTTTTAAGATCAAAAGATCGCAGCCTGCGGCAGCTCCTACAAGGGAATTTGTGTGGGTCAGGCCGTCACGGCCTGTTCCACCAGATGCCCGCTGTCGATTCGCACATGCCGTGGGTGGAAGCGCTTGAGGCTGCTGCGGTGGCCGACGCTGACGATGCTCAGCCCCGGCAACTGATCGATCAGCGCCTGATACAGCGTCGCCTCATCCTCTTCATCCATCGCCGATGTCGCTTCGTCCATGTACAGCCATTGCGGTGCGTAGAGTAACGCACGAGCGAAGGCCAGACGTTGCTGCTCACCCGGCGACAGCATGCGCTGCCAGTGATTGGCTTCATCCAGACGCGCGACCAGATGCGGCAGACGGCAGGTTTCCAGCACCTCGGCGTAGCGCTCAGGCGCATAGGTATCGCCCGGTTGTGGATAACTCAAGGCTTCGCGCAGGGTGCCGATCGGCAAGTACGGTTTCTGCGGCAGGAACAGATAGCGCGCTGCCGGCAGCCGGATGCTGCCGTGGCCCGCCGGCCACAAATGCCCCATCGCCCGCAGCAACGTGGACTTGCCGCTGCCGGAACGGCCGCTGAGCATCACCCGCTCGCCCGGTTCCACCGTCATGTCGGCATGGGTCAGCAGGTGACGACCGTCGGCCAGGTCCAGACCGAGGTTGTGCACTTTCAGTTCGCTGCCCTGGTTCTGCACATCGATGGCCGGGGTGCGATCTTCGTTGTCGGTCATGGCCTGACGGAAGCTCAGCAGACGATCGCAGGTGGCGCGCCAGGCGGCCAGCTCCGAATACGCACTGATGAACCAGCTGAAGTTCTCCTGCACGTTGCCGAATGCCGAGTTGATCTGCATCAGCTCGCCCAGCTCGATCTTGCCTGAGAGGTAGCGCGGCGCAGCAACGATGAACGGGAAAATGATCGCGATCTGGCCGTAGCCAGAGGTGAAGAACGTCAGGCGCTTGGACACGCGCATGATGTCCCAGAAGTTGTGCCAGACCAGCCCGAAGCGGCTGCTCAAGCGGCGGTTTTCGTTTGGTTCACCGTTGTACAACGCAATGCTTTCGGCGTTCTCACGCACGCGGACCATGGAGAAACGCAGATCGGCTTCGAAGCGTTGTTGTTGGTTGTTCAGGCCGATCAAGCGTTTACCGATCAAGTGCGTCAGCCAGCTGCCGACCGCGGCATAAATCAACGCACACCAGAACATGTAGCCGGGGATCTCGATGCCGAACACCTCGATGCTGCCGGAAACGCCCCACAGAATGATCGAGAACGACACCAGACTGACCACCGTGCGCACCAGTCCCAGGCCCAGGCTCAGGGTGTTGGCGGTGAAGGTGTTGAGGTCTTCGGAGATCCGCTGGTCGGGGTTATCGGTGTAACCGCCCTGCTCCAGCTGGTAGTAGTTCTTGTTGCCCAGCCAGCGCTGGAAGTGGTTCTCGGTGAGCCACGCCCGCCAGCGAATGGTCAGCATCTGCGTCAGGTACAGGCGATACACCGCACCAAGGATCGCCACCGTAGCGATGCCGCAGAAATACAGGATCAGTTGCCAGAACGCAGCCTCATCCTTCTTCTGCAGGGCGTTGTAGAAATCCTTGTACCAACTGTTGATCCACACCGAGATCGCCACGCTGAACAGCGACAGCGCGATCACGGCAATCAGCAATGTCCAGGCCTTGCCCTTCTCTTCGCTGCGCCAGTAAGGCGTGGTCATCGCCCACACTTTGCGAAAAAACTGCCCGCGCACAGCATCGTTGACCGCGGAGTATTCAGCGTTCTGATTCATGGAAAAGGCTCAATAAAGAAAAGAACAGACACGCACCGATCATAGATGATCGGTGCGTGTTATCGCGAGGGCTGGCGATGGCCGTTCAGCGCAGGTTCAGCGACGAACCGGGCGCTTCTGCAGTTTGCGCTGCAGGGTGCGGCGGTGCATGCCCAAGGCGCGGGCAGTAGCGGAAATGTTGCCTTCGTGCTCGGTCAGCACACGCTGGATGTGCTCCCACTGCAGGCGGTCAACCGACATCGGGTTTTCCGGCACCAGGCTGTCGAGGTCGGCGTGCTCGGAGAGCAGCGCGGCCAGCACGTCGTCGGCATCGGCCGGTTTGCACAGGTAGTTGCAGGCGCCGCGCTTGATCGCTTCGACCGCGGTGGCAATGCTCGAATAACCGGTGAGGATCACCACGCGCATTTCCGGGTCCAGCTCCAGCAGCTTGGGCAGCAGCACCAAGCCGGAGTCGCCGTCCATTTTCAGGTCCAGCGCGGCGTAGTCCGGCAGGTCGGCCTGGGCGATGGTCAGGCCTTCTTCGGCGGAACCGGCGGTGCTGACGCGAAAGCCACGGCGGGCCATGGCACGGGCCATCACTCGGGTGAAGGTCGCGTCGTCGTCGACCAGCAGCAGATGCGGCAGTTCTTCGCCTTCGACTTGGATTTCGTCACTCATGTTGGTCTCCTCGGGCGCCGTGGGGCAGGCGCAGCTCGGTGAGCGTGCCGCCTTCCTCATGACTATAGAGTTTCACTGAGCCGCCGGCGCGTGTCACGCTGGCCTTGCTCAAAAACAGGCCCAGGCCGAAACCTTTGCCCTTGGTGGTAAAAAACGGTTTGCCGATCTGCTCGGCGATGGCCAGCGGCACACCGGCGCCGTGGTCACGAATGCTGATGGTCACGGTTTCCGCGTCCCAGTCCAGCGTCACCTGGAGATTTTCCGGGCAGGCGTCGGCAGCGTTGTTCAACAGATTAAGCAGCGCCTGGGTCAGGTCCGGCGGCGGCGCCATGCGCGGCACAGAGCCCTGGCCGAGACGCTGGAAGCGATAACTGGCTTCCGGACGCATCAGGTGCCAGCGGTTCAGCGCTTCGTCAAGCCACTGGGTGACGTCCTGCATCTCCACCGCCATACGGCGATTGGCCTCAGCGGCGCGCACCAGTTGCTGCAGGGTTTCTTTGCACAACTTGACCTGATCCTGCAGCACCTTGAGGTCGTCCTGCAGCATCGGATCGGGGTGATCCTGCTGCATTTCCTTGAGCAACACGCTCATGGTCGCCAGCGGAGTGCCCAACTCATGCGCCGCGCCAGCCGCCTGGGTGGCGACAGCGAGCAACTGCTGATCACGCAGGCCCTCTTCGCGACGAATCGCGCGCAACTCTTCCTGACGGCGCAGCTCTTCGGCCATGCGTGCAGCGAAAAACGTAATCACCGCAGCAGCCAGCGCGAAGCTCAGCCACATGCCGTAGATCTGCAGGTTCTCGCGGGCCACCGGCAGGGTTTCCAGCGGGTAGAACCGCGTCAGCATCACGGTGTACAGCGCCAGCGCGATGCCGGACAGAATCACCGAATAACGCCACGGCAGCGTCACCGCCGCGATGGTCAGCGGCACCAGATAATAAGACACGAACGGGTTGGTCGAACCGCCGGAGAAATACAGCAGCGCACTGTGGATCACCAGATCGCAGGCCAGTTGCAGGGCGTATTCAAGCTCGGTCACCGGCCACGACGTGCGCAAGCGCACAGCGGTGAATACACAGAGCAGAATCGAACAGCCGAGGGTCATCGCCAGTTGCACCCACGGCAACGGCAACAATTGCAGCCAGTAGGCCAGGCCGACGGAACCGGCCTGAGCGGCAAGCACCAGGGTGCGGATAAAAGTCAGCCGCCAGAGGTTCTGGCGAGTGGCGGAAGTCAGTTGTACGGGGGCGAGCATGAGCTCTCCTGATGAGCGCTCCAGGCGAATCGCACGGAGTATAACCAAGCCGCGGCCTTGAGAGGCGAAAGTGCGGCAAACGACCACATGGCGCTGGCGGTAAAATCGGCTACTGCGCATGGCTGTCCGAGATCGACTGTGGCAAGGGAGCTTGCTCCCGCTCGGCTGCGAAGCAGTCGTAAATCAAGTATCTGCGGTATTTCTGGCAGACCATGTTTGCCGGTTTTGGGCCTGCTTCGCAGTCCAGCGGGAGCAAGCTCCCTCGCCACAAAAATCTCACTCGCTCAAGGAATACGTGCAGACATGACATCTGTATAGAAGTTGTAACTGGGCGAACCGGACCGCAGCAGCTAGAGTCTGATGGTTTCACGCAGGGACGAACCAACACCTGCGCATTATTCAAGGAGCCTTCATGCACACCTTTCGCCGCAGCGCCGCCCTTCTCGCTCTGACCGTCGGCAGTGTCGCCAGCCTTCCGGCCCTGGCCGCCGATGAGTTGCACTACAACCAGATTTCCCTGCGTGCCGAAGTCAGCCAGGAAGTGGCCCGCGACCTGATGATCGTGACGCTCTACACCGAAGAGCAAAACACCGACCCGGCCAAACTCGCCGCCGACGTCAGCACCACCATGAACAAGGCACTGGCCCAGGCCAAGCAAGTCAAAGACATCACCCTGCGCCAGGGCAGCCGCAACAGCTACCCGATCTACGACACCAAAGGCCAGAAAATCACCGGCTGGCGTGAACGCGCCGAACTGCGCCTGGAGAGCGCCGACTTCGCGGCCCTGTCCAAACTCACCGGCGAACTGCTGACCGACCTGAAGATGGGCGGCATGGACTTCGCCATCGCCGAGCCGACCCGCAAGGCCAGCGAAGACAAACTGCTCAAAGAAGCCGTCAGCGCCTTCAAGGCCCGCGCCCAACTGGCCACCGATGCACTGGGCGGCAAGGGCTATAAAATCGTCAACCTGAACCTCAACAGCAACGGCTACCCACAACCGTACATGCGCGCCCCAATGATGATGAAAGCCGCTGGCATGGATTCAGCACCGGTCACACCGGAAGTCGAAGCCGGCACCAGCCAGGTCAGCCTGACCGCCGATGGCTCGATTGAAGTGTTGATGCAGTGAGTTGATGTGGGCTGAATGAGAAACCGGCGATCCGTGAATGATCGCCGGTTTTTTTGTGTCTGGGATTTTTGGTGACTCATCTGGTGCCATCGCGAGCAGGCTCACTCCTACAGGGGTAACCCATTCCAAATGTAGGAGTGAGCCTGCTCGCGATGAACGATGACGCGGTCTCAGGTCTGCGGATCAACCTGATCCAGCGCGCGGTTCACCGCCAGTTCAGCCAGCATGATGATCTGCTGGATCGCCAGCGCCGTATTGCGTTGCGGGCGACTGAGTTGATCAGCGAAATCGCTGGCCATGGTGTTGGCCGACGCCAGGGATTCACAGGCGTGCGCCAACAGACTTTCGGTGTCGATGCCTGGATGGACGAGGAACATCGAGCTGGGTGGGCGTGGTTTTGTGGCTTCGGGACTGAGGTAGAAATCGAGGGCGCGCTTTATGGCTTCGCGGTTTTTCGCGAGGTCTTCGGCGTGGAGGGCTTCGGCGAGTGGGGTTGTTTCTGGAGGTGGATCGGGGACAGGCTTGGACATTGATAGCGTTCCTAATCAATAGCCATTCACTTGCCGTTTCTCACGCGGCGGAGTGGTGGCAGCAATGTGCGGGGTGAGAAACCGGTAGGAACAAGCCCGGCCGGACCGAAGCCCGCCCGCACACAGCCGCCATAAAACATTGCGAGCAGCAGAAATGCCGGCGGCAATTATGGTGGTACTGATTGTGGATTAACAGTTCCTATGGGTTCTCACACCCGATCGCCGAGTTTTCAGCGACAACCCAAGGCTAGAGAGCCGGCGTCCGACGGACAACCTGAAAACCTTGTGGGAAGGTTCTGGTTATCCAACACACTTTTAAACACAACCACACTCGCTGTAGGAGCTGCCGAAGGCTGCGATCTTTTGACCTTGGCTTTTCACACTCAAAAGCAAAATCAAAAGATCGCAGCCTTCGGCAGCTCCTACAGGGGGACTGGGTGTATTCAGTTAGAGATTAGTCAGCTGGCAGGCCCCACAGTTTTGATTTGAGTAAGCCCATGCGGCACAGCCGCCCCACTCAACAGGATGAGCGTTAGCTCGGCTGCAGCTCTTGATCTTGATCTTGATTCACAGGCCCCTTCGGCAGGCTGAGTGGAGGGATTCATCCGGGGGTGGGAGCGCAGCGACCGTTCGACGAAGTCGAACACATCGAGAGGAGGTGCAGCGAAGCAAACCGTAGGCGATGCCCCCGGATGAGTCCCGTAGCGAAGGAACCCGAGCCCCAGCGAGGGCCGTACGCTGGGGCAAGACTTTTTGGTTACTTTTGGGGCGTTTGCCAAAAGTGACCCGCCGTAAGGGCGGAACCCTAAGCCGCCGTTACCGCAGCAACGGATATGTACCCGACAAAAGCCGCCACATATACCGAGATAGATATCTCAGCAGGAAAAACGATATTTCCGAACACCCCCAAATCCCCGCTAACCTCAACAAACAACCACCTCCAAATCCTGGGGACTCCATGGAAAGATCCACCCTAAAACCACTACTAATCACCCTCGCACTCACCGCCATCGCCCCGATCGCCAACGCAGCCACCACCCTGGTCTACTGCTCCGAAGCCAGCCCCGCAGGCTTCGACCCCAGCCAATACACCAGCGGCACCGACTTCGACGCCTCCGCCGAAACCGTCTTCAACCGCCTCACCCAATTCCAGCGCGGCGGCACCGACATCGAACCCGGTCTGGCGACAAAATGGGACGTTTCCAGCGACGGCCTGCAATACACCTTCCACCTACGCCAAGGCGTGAAATTCCACACAACGGAATATTTCACCCCGACCCGCGACTTCAACGCCGACGACGTGCTGTTCACCTTCCAGCGCCTGCTCGACCCGGACAACGCCTTCCGCAAGGCCTACCCCGCCGAGTCCCCGTACTTCACCGACATGGGCCTGAACACCACCATCAAGTCGGTAGAAAAACTCGACGACAACACCGTGCGCTTCAACCTGAACAACGTCGACGCCGCGTTCGTGCAAAACCTCGCCATGAGCTTCGCCTCGGTGCAATCGGCCGAATACGCCGCCCAACTGTTAAAGGAAGGCAAAGCCGCCGACCTCAATCAGAAACCGGTGGGCACCGGCCCGTTCGTGTTCAAGCGCTACCAGAAGGATTCGCAGATCCGCTACGCCGCCAACAAGGCCTACTGGAAACCCGAAGACGTGAAGATCGACAACCTGATCTTCTCGATCACCCCCGACGCCGCCGTACGCCTGCAGAAACTCAAGGCCGGTGAATGCCAGGTCAGCGGCTACCCGCGCCCGGCTGACATCGAAGTGATGGAAAAGGACCCGAACCTGCGCGTGCTCAAGCAGGCCGGTTTCAACCTCGGCTTCCTCGCCTACAACACCACCCATCCGCCGCTGGATCAGCTCAAGGTCCGTCAGGCGCTGGACATGGCCATCGACAAACCGGCGATCATCAAAGCCGTTTACCAGAGTGCCGGCCAGTTGGCACAAAACGCCTTGCCACCTGCGCAATGGTCGTATGACCCGAACATCAAGGACGCGCCTTACGATCCGGTGAAAGCCAAGGCGCTACTCAAGGAAGCCGGGGTTGCACCGGGTACCACCATCAACTTGTGGGCGATGACCGTGCAGCGCGCCTCCAACCCGAATGCGCGGATGTCGGCGCAGATGATCCAGCAGGACTGGGACAGGATCGGGATCAAGGCCAATATCGTCAGCTATGAATGGGGCGAGTACATCAAGCGCGCCAAGAATGGCGAACACGACGCGATGATCTACGGTTGGACCGGCGACAACGGCGACCCGGACAACTGGCTCGGCGTGCTCTACAGCTGCGCGGCGGTCAAGGGCAGCAACTACGCCAAGTGGTGCGACCCGGCCTACGACAAACTCGTGCAGCAGGCCAAGGTGACGACCGACAAGGCGCAACGGGTAAAACTGTATCAACAGGCGCAATTGATCCTTAAACAGCAGGTGCCGATCACGCCGATTGCCAACTCCACGGTGTTCCAGCCGCTGCGCAAGGAAGTGACCGACTTCAAGATCAGCCCGTTTGGCCTCACACCCTTCTACGGCGTGGGTATAAATAGGTAACACCGGGCCCCAAGGCGGCGCGCACAACGTGACCAACGCACCGTTTTGGGGCTTCATTTGCACCGTTAAAAACACCCGCAAACGGTCAAATGCGTCAACTCTTATACAAATGCGACATTAAGGTACGTTCGTGCCACGCTTTGAGGCCGGCAGTCGCTCTGGATCTTGCATTGGGTATGGCCCCTGCATAAGTATCCGCAGGCACGACTCACGAGGTCGTACCTCAATATTAAAAAATGACAACAAATCATGAGGCCAACATGCTTAAACACGCGGTCATTCCGTTTTTAGTCGGCGCAGGCTTGTTAGCCTCCGCACCTTTCGCAACCGCTGCGACTAACCTGGTGTTCTGCTCCGAAGGGAGCCCGGCCGGTTTTGATCCAGGCCAGTACACCACCGGAACCGACTTCGACGCCTCAGCCGAAACCATGTTCAACCGTCTGAGCCAGTTCGAGCGTGGCGGCACCGCCGTTATCCCGGGCCTCGCCACCAGCTGGGACATTTCCCCGGATGGCCTGACCTACACCTTCCACCTGCGTGAAGGCGTCAAGTTCCACACCACCCCGTATTTCAAGCCGACTCGTAACTTCAACGCCGACGACGTGCTGTTCACCTTTAATCGCATGATTAACAAGGATGACCCGTTCCGTAAGGCGTACCCGACCGAATTCCCGTACTTCACCGACATGGGGATGGACACCAACATCACCAAGATCGAGAAAGTCGACGACAACACCGTCAAGTTCTCCCTCAAAGAAGTCGACGCTGCGTTCATCCAGAACATGGCCATGAGCTTTGCCTCGATCCAGTCCGCCGAGTACGCCGCTCAGTTGCTCAAGGAAGGCAAGGCCGCCGACATCAACCAGAAGCCGATCGGCACTGGCCCGTTCGTGTTCAAGAGCTATCAGAAAGACTCGAACATTCGCTACACCGGCAACAAGGACTACTGGAAACCTGAAGACGTGAAGATCGACAACCTGATCTTCGCTATCACCACCGACCCGTCGGTGCGCATCCAGAAGCTGAAAAAGAACGAGTGCCAGGTCACCCTCTTCCCGCGTCCGGCGGATCTCGCGGCGCTGAAAGCCGACAAGACCCTGAAGATGCCTGACCAGGCCGGTTTCAACCTGGGCTACATCGCCTACAACGTGATGGACAAGGTCAAGGGCAGCAACGAGCCTAACCCGCTGGCTGACCTGCGCGTGCGCCAGGCGCTGGACATGGCGGTGAACAAGCCGCAGATCATCGATTCGGTTTACCAGGGCGCCGGCCAGTTGGCCGTCAACGCCATGCCGCCGACCCAGTGGTCCTACGACACCACCATCAAGGACGCCAAGTACGACCCTGAAAAAGCCAAGCAACTGCTCAAGGAAGCTGGCGTCAAGGAAGGTACCGAGATCGTTCTGTGGGCGATGCCGGTGCAGCGTCCGTACAACCCGAACGCCAAGCTGATGGCTGAAATGCTCCAGTCCGACTGGAAGAAGATCGGCCTGAACGTGAAGATCACCAGCTACGAGTGGGGCGAGTACATCAAGCGCTCCAAAGGTGGCGAGAACCAGGCCATGCTGATTGGCTGGAGCGGTGACAATGGTGATCCGGACAACTGGCTGAACGTGCTGTTCGGCTGCGACTCGCTCAATGGCAACAACTTCTCCAAGTGGTGCGACAAGAAGTACGACGGTCTCGTCAAGGATGCCAAGCGCACCACCGATCAGGCCAAGCGCACCGAACTGTACAAACAGGCGCAACACGTCCTCAAAGATGCTGTGCCCTACACACCTATCGCTCACTCGACGGTGTTCCAACCCATGCGCGCCAACGTGCAGGATTTCAAGATCAGCCCATTCGGCTTGAATTCCTTCTACGGCGTCAGCGTCAGCAAATAAGCCATTGCAACGGCGACGTTCGTGACGTCGCCGTTGTTTTAGCTGCCGGGAAGTCAGGAATTTGCCTACAGCCAATTCCGCTGCGGATGACTGCAGCGGCAGAGGACGTGTCGACTTTTCCTACGAGTTTTCAGGCAATTACGCATTTACTGCCAGACCCACGGCCCCTACCGTCGGGTTCTGACCAGCTTCTGCGTGGGCCACCGGCTTGCCGTACGTGCTGGATTGAGCTCAATGCACCTCAACGTCCCTGGACGGGATAGCGGTGCATTGAACAACACTACAAAAAGAGGGAGCGTCATGCGCCATACCTTGATTTTTTCCGCATTGCTGGGCGCCGGCCTGTTGGCCGCCACGTCCGCCAGTTACGCCGCCAGCAACAGTCTGGTGTTCTGCTCCGAAGGCAGCCCGGCCGGTTTTGATACCGCGCAATACACGACCGCGACCGATAACGACGCCGCCGAGCCGCTGTACAACCGTCTGGTTGAATTCGAAAAAGGCGCGACCAATGTCGTACCGGGCCTGGCAACCAAGTGGGATATTTCCGAGGATGGTCTCAAGTACACCTTTCACCTGCGTGAAGGGGTGAAATTTCATACAACGCCGTACTTCAAACCGACGCGTGATTTCAACGCCGACGACGTGCTGTTCACGTTCAACCGCATGCTCGATCCGCAACAGCCATTTCGTAAGGCTTATCCGACCGAGTTCCCGTACTTCAACGGGATGAGCCTGAACAAGAACATCGCCAAGGTCGAAAAGACCGGGCCGCTGACCGTGGAGTTCACGCTCAACAGCGTCGACGCCGCGTTCATCCAGAACATCGCCATGAGCTTCGCCGCCATCCTGTCCGCCGAATACGCCGACAAGCTGCTGGCCGAAGGCAAGCCGAGCGACATCAACCAGAAGCCGGTCGGTACCGGGCCGTTCGTGTTCAAGAGCTATCAGAAAGACTCGAATATCCGCTACACCGGCAACGAGCATTACTGGGACCCGAGCCGGGTCAAGCTGAAGAACCTGATCTTCGCGATCAACACCGACGCTTCGGTGCGCGTGCAGAAGCTCAAGGCCGGCGAATGCCAGATCACCCTGCACCCGCGCCCTGCCGATGTCGAAGCGCTGAAGGCCGACCCGAAACTGCAACTGATCACCAAGCCGGGTTTCAACCTCGGTTACATCGCCTACAACGTGCGCCACAAACCCTTCGACCAGCTCGAAGTGCGCCAGGCGCTGGACATGGCGGTGAATAAACAGGGGATTCTCAACGCTGTTTATCAAGGCGCCGGCCAACTGGCCGTCAACGCCATGCCGCCGACCCAGTGGTCCTACGACGACAGCATCAAAGACGCCGCCTACAACCCGGAAAAAGCCAAAGAGCTGCTCAAGGCTGCCGGCGTGAAAGAAGGCACCGAAATCACCCTGTGGGCGATGCCGGTACAGCGTCCGTACAACCCGAACGCCAAACTGATGGCCGAAATGCTCCAGGCGGACTGGGCCAAAATCGGTCTGAAAGTGAAGATCGTCAGCTACGAATGGGGCGAGTACATCAAGCGCACCAAGAATGGCGAGCACGACATCAGCCTGATCGGCTGGACCGGCGACAACGGGGACCCGGACAACTGGCTGGGCACCCTGTACAGCTGCGACGCCATTGGCGGCAACAACTACTCCATGTGGTGCGACCCGGCGTACGACAAGCTGATCAAAGAGGCCAAGGTCGTCACCGACCGCGACCAGCGCACCACGCTCTACAAACAGGCGCAGCAGTTGCTCAAGCAGCAAGTGCCGATCACGCCTGTCGCCCACTCGACGGTCAACCAGCCGTTAAGCGCCAGGGTTGAAGGCTTCAAGGTCAGCCCCTTCGGTCGCAACGTGTTTTCGGGCGTCAGTATCGATTAACCCAACCGATTAGCCGCAACGCTGAGGGGGACCGTCTATCCCCCTCACGCAAGCGCTTTGCCGAAATTCGCCAATCAGGCATTTTGCAAACGTTTGCGGTGTGTGAATGAGTTCTAAACCAATAACCGGCCAACCCAAAAAAGCCGGCATAAAAAGAAAGTAAAGGAGCTTCACCCATGAAACTGAGCAGCACCGCGATACTGGCTCTGGCCATCAGCAGCATCACTGCCACGGCTTATGCCGAGCAACAGAGCCAGGCGTTCACCCCGGTGACCGTCAACGAAAAGAGCGCCCAGGCTGACGCCACCGGCTTCCTCGAAGGTTCCACGATCAGCGGCACGACCCGTAACTGGTATGCCAACGAGCAACTCAAGCGCGGCGGCAAGTTCACTTACCGCAAGGACGGCGTGGCCACCCCGACTGACCGTCGTATCAACTGGGTGCAGGGCACCATCGTCAACTTCAACTCCGGCTTCACTCAGGGCACCGTCGGTGTCAGCACTGAAGTCGCCGCGTACAACGCCGTGGCCCTGGAACGTAATCGCAAGGATCTGGCCTCCAACAACGGTGGCGCACCGGGTTCGCGTCCAGGCGCAGGTAACAACCGTACGCTGACCAAAGAAGGCGGCGACGCTGAAGGCCAGTGGAGCAAACTGGGCCTGGCCAACGTCAAGTTCCGCGTGTCGAACACCACACTGACCGCCGGTCGTCAGAACTTCAGCACGCCAATCGTCGATACCATCGGCAACCGTGCACTGCCTTCGAGCTTTGAAGGTGTCAGCCTGCACAGCGAAGAACTGAACAATCTGTCGTTCGACGCCGGCAGCTTCGACCGCGTATCGCCGCGTACCGAAGAGAGTCTGTCCAAGTTCCGCTCCGAGTACACCAACAACAACGCTGAAACCGATCGCGTAAGCATCGTCGGCCTGAACTATCAGCCGCTGAAAAGCCTGAAGACCAGCCTGTACGCCTCCAAAGTTGAAGACTTCTGGAACCAGTACTACTTCGGCGCCACCCACGAACTGGGTGACAGCAATATCGTGAGCCTGACCACCGGCCTGAACTACTACAAAACCGTCGATACCGGCAAAAAAGAGATGGGCGAAATCGACAACGACACCTACTCGCTGTCGTTCGGCCTGACTCACCAGGCCCACAGCCTGACCTTCTCGTACCAGGCCATCAACGGTGACGAGTACTTCGACTACCTGCACGAAACCAACGGCATCTACCTGGCCAACTCCCTGCTGTCGGACTTCAACGGCCCGAACGAGAAATCCTTCCAGGTGGCCTACGGTCTGAACATGGCCGAATACGGCGTGCCAGGCTTGAAGTTCAACATCTACCAGGCTCGCGGCTGGGGCATCGACGGTACTCACTACACCGGCACTGCGTATGACGTACGCAACATGGACGGCGAGCACCACTACGAATACGGCATTGGTGCAACCTACGCGGTACAGAGCGGCCCACTCAAGGCGACCACCATCCGTGGCACCTACACCGCTCACCGCGCCAGCGAAAACCAGTCCGATGGCAGCATCAACGAGTTCCGTCTCGTGACCACGATTCCATTCAACATCCTGTAAAAACCGCCAACCGACGGCTGACTCATGAAGAGTCGGCCGTTCGGTTTTTTGTCTTCAACCGATTGCAGAGGGTTATCGATGAAAATGCTTCCCCTACGTGCGGCCGTCGCGGCTGCGTTGTTGAGCGCCGCCATCGGCGTCTCGGCCAAACCCTTGGTGGTCTGCACCGAAGCCAGTCCGGAAGGCTTCGATATGGTCCAGTACACAACTGCAGTCACGGCGGACGCTGTGGCCGAAACCATCTTCAACCGCCTGGCGGACTTCAAGCCCGGCACCACCGAAGTGATTCCGGCGCTGGCCGAATCCTGGGACATCAGTGAAGACGGCCTGACCTACACGTTCCACCTGCGCAAAGGCGTCAAGTTTCACACCACCGAATACTTCAAGCCGACGCGCGACATGAACGCCGACGACGTGGTCTGGAGCTTCCAGCGTCAGCTGGACCCGAATCACCCGTGGCACAAACTGTCGAGCGTGGGCTTCCCGTACTTTGAAAGCATGGGCTTCAAGGAACTGCTCAAAAGCGTAGAAAAAGTCGACGACAACACGGTCAAATTCACCCTGACCCGCCGCGAAGCGCCGTTCCTGGCCGACATCGCCATGGCGTTCTCCTCGATCTACCCGGCCGAATACGCCGACCAGTTGCTCAAGTCCGGCAAGACCGGCGACCTCAACAACAAGCCTGTGGGCACCGGCCCGTTCATCTTCCAGCGTTACGCCAAGGACGCCCAGGTGCGCTTCAAGGCCAACCCGGACTACTTCCGTGGCAAGCCACCGGCCGACGCGTTGATTCTGGCGATCGCCACCGACAACAACGTGCGCCTGCAGAAGCTCAAGGCCAACGAGTGCCAGGTCGCGCTGTATCCGAAACCGGATGACATCCCGAGCATCAAGAAAGACAGCAACCTGAAGGTCGATGAGCTGGATGCGATGACCGTGTCCTACGTCGCGATGAACACCCAGCACAAATACATGAGCGATGTGCGCGTGCGCAAGGCCATCGACATCGCCTTCGACAAGGAAGCCTACGTCAACGCGCTGTTCGGCAAGGGCAATGCTTCGGTGGCGGTCAACCCGTACCCGCCGACCCTGCTGGGCTATAACCACGACCTGAAGAACCCGCCACGCGACCTCGACAAGGCCCGCGCCCTGCTCAAGGAAGCCGGGGTTCCGGAAGGCACCGTGTTTACCCTGTTCACCCGTAACGGCGGCGGCCCGACCAACCCGAACCCGATGCTCGGCGCGCAAATGATGCAGGCTGACCTGGCGAAAGTCGGGATCAAGATCGACATCCGCGTGATGGAATGGGGCGAAATGCTCAAGCGCGCCAAGGCTGGCGAACATGACATGGTCTCGGCCGGATGGGCGGGCGACAACGGTGACCCGGATAACTTCCTGACGCCTATGCTCAGTTGCGAGGCGGCAAAAAATGGCGAGAACTATGCTCGCTGGTGCAACGAGAAATTCCAGGCGCTGCTGGACGAAGCACGGGCTAAAGTAGATCCGGCCGAACGTGCGAAACTCTACGAGCAAGCCCAGGTCCTGTTTAATCAGGACCAGCCGTGGATCAGCATGGCCCACACCCGCATGTTTACTGCAATGCGCAAAAACGTAGAGGGCTACCACATCAGCCCTCTCACCACGAATAACTTCGCCACTACCCAGGTGAAGTAGATAAGAAACTCCCGGCCTCCCTGACCCCAGGGGCGCCGGGCACGCCTAACCGGCTGATGAGGTACCACACAAGATGTTTAGTTTTATTGCCCGCCGACTGGGGTTGTTGATCCCCACGTTTTTCGGCATCACCCTGCTGACTTTCGCGTTGATTCGCATGATCCCTGGCGACCCCGTGGAAGTGATGATGGGCGAACGTCGGGTCGACCCCGAAATGCACGCTCAGGCAATGGAACGCCTTGGTCTGAACAAGCCGCTGTATGCCCAGTATCTGGACTACATCGGCAAACTGGCCCACGGCGATCTCGGCGAATCCCTGCGTACTCGTGAGAGCGTATGGACCGAGTTCACCTCCCTCTTCCCGGCGACCCTGGAACTGTCCATGGCCGCCCTGCTGTTCGCCGGCATTCTGGGCCTTCTGGCCGGGGTGATCGCGGCCCTCAAGCGAGGATCCCTGTTCGACCATGGGGTGATGGGCATCTCCCTGGCGGGGTATTCGATGCCAATCTTCTGGTGGGGCCTGATCCTGATCATGTTCTTCTCGGTAAGCCTGGGCTGGACCCCGGTTTCCGGGCGGATCGACCTGCTCTATGACATCGAGCCGCGCACCGGCTTCATGCTGATCGACACGCTGCTGGCCGATGACGTCGGGGCGTTCTTCGATGCCCTGCATCACCTGATCCTGCCGGCCATCGTACTCGGCACCATTCCACTGGCCGTGATCGCGCGGATGACCCGTTCGTCGATGCTCGAAGTGCTGCGCGAAGACTACATCCGTACCGCCAAGGCCAAAGGCCTGTCGCCGTCGCGCGTGGTATTCGTGCACGGCCTGCGCAATGCGCTGATCCCGGTACTGACCGTGGTCGGCCTGCAAGTCGGCACCCTGCTGGCCGGTGCAGTCCTGACCGAAACCATTTTCTCCTGGCCCGGCATTGGTAAATGGCTGATCGAAGCCATTGGCGCCCGGGACTACCCGGTTGTGCAAAACGGCATCCTGTTAATCGCCTGCCTGGTGATTCTGGTCAACTTCGTAGTGGACATCCTCTACGGCTTTGCCAACCCACGCATCCGTCATCAGCGCTGAGGTCCATACCATGAGCACTCCAACATCCTCAGTAGCCACTTCCGCCCCGAGCGCGGATCAAAGCCTGCTGTACCCGTCGCCGTACAAAGAATTCTGGCAAGCCTTCTCGAAAAACAAAGGCGCGGTTGCCGGCCTGCTGTTCATGCTGCTGGTGATTTTCTGCGCGATCTTCGCGCCGTGGGTCGCGCCGCATAACCCGAGCGAGCAATACCGTGACTTCCTGCTGACGCCACCGGCGTGGCTGGAAGGCGGGCAGATGCAATTTCTGCTCGGCACCGATGAACTGGGTCGCGACCTGCTGTCGCGGCTGATCCAGGGTTCGCGCCTGTCGCTGCTGATCGGTCTGTCGTCGGTGGTGATGTCGTTGATCCCGGGGATCCTGCTGGGTCTGTTCGCCGGGTTCTTCCCGAAAATGATCGGCCCGACCATCATGCGTCTGATGGACATCATGCTGGCCCTGCCGTCCCTGCTGCTGGCAGTGGCGATCGTCGCCATCCTCGGCCCTGGCCTGATCAACACCGTGATCGCCATTGCTGTGGTATCGCTGCCGTCCTACGTGCGTCTGACCCGTGCCGCCGTAATGGGCGAACTGAACCGCGACTACGTGACCGCCGCGCGCCTGGCCGGTGCCGGTCTGCCACGTCTGATGTTCATTACCGTGCTGCCCAACTGCATGGCGCCGCTGATCGTTCAGGCCACCCTGAGTTTCTCTTCGGCGATTCTCGACGCTGCGGCGCTGGGCTTCCTCGGCCTTGGCGTACAACCGCCAACCCCTGAGTGGGGCACCATGCTGGCCTCGGCCCGCGACTACATCGAACGCGCCTGGTGGGTAGTGAGCCTGCCGGGGCTGACCATTTTGCTCAGCGTGCTGGCAATCAACTTGATGGGCGACGGTCTGCGCGATGCGCTGGACCCGAAACTCAAGAACGCCGCCTGAGGAGATTCCCATGTCACTGCTAGAAATCAAGAATCTCAACGTTCGCTTCGGCGACAAGAACGCCGTTCCCGTGGTCGATGGCCTCGACCTGAAAGTGGACAAGGGCGAAGTTCTGGCGATCGTCGGCGAGTCCGGTTCGGGCAAGTCGGTGACCATGATGGCGCTGATGGGCCTGATCGAGCACCCGGGGATCGTCACTGCCGATGCCCTGAGCTTCGACGGCAAGAACATGCTCAAGCTGAGCAACCGCCAGCGTCGGCAGATCGTCGGCAAAGACCTGGCGATGGTCTTCCAGGACCCGATGACCGCGCTCAACCCAAGCTACACCGTCGGTTTCCAGATCGAAGAAGTGCTGCGCCTGCACCTGAAAATGTCCGGCAAGCAAGCGCGCAAACGCGCCATCGAACTGCTGGAAAAAGTGGAAATCCCGGGCGCCGCCAGCCGTATGGACGCCTACCCGCACCAACTGTCCGGCGGCATGAGCCAGCGCGTTGCGATCGCCATGGCGATTGCCGGCGAGCCGAAACTGCTGATCGCTGACGAACCGACCACTGCGCTGGACGTGACGATTCAGGCGCAGATCATGGATCTGCTGCTGGCATTGCAGAAAGAACAGAACATGGGTCTGGTGCTGATTACCCACGACCTCGCCGTTGTGGCAGAAACCGCCCAGCGCGTGTGCGTGATGTACGCAGGGCAAGCCGTTGAAGTCGGTCAGGTACCGCAACTGTTCGACATCCCGGCGCACCCGTACAGCGAAGCGCTGCTCAAGGCGATTCCCGAGCACAGCCTGGGCGCCGCGCGCCTGTCGACCCTGCCGGGCATCGTTCCGGGCCGCTACGACCGTCCGCAGGGTTGCCTGCTGTCGCCGCGCTGCCCGTATGTGCAGGACAGCTGCCGCGCGCAGCGTCCGACCCTTGATCCGAAAAGCAACAGCCTCGCTCGCTGCTTCTTCCCGCTGAACCAGGAGGTGGCGTAATGGCCGTCGTACTTACCGCCCGCGACCTGACCCGTCACTACGAAGTCTCCCGTGGCCTGTTCAAGGGCCACGCGACCGTGCGCGCCCTCAACGGCGTGTCGTTCGAACTGGAAGCCGGCAAGACTCTCGCCGTGGTGGGCGAGTCGGGCTGCGGCAAATCCACGCTCGCCCGCGCCCTGACCCTGATTGAAGAGCCGTCGTCCGGCTCGCTGAAAATCGCCGGCCAGGAAGTCGCCGGCGCCGACAAGGCCCAGCGCAAGCAACTGCGCAAAGACGTGCAGATGGTGTTCCAGAGCCCGTACGCGTCGTTGAACCCACGGCAGAAAATCGGTGATCAACTGGCCGAGCCACTGTTGATCAACACCAACCTGAGTGCCGCTGAACGTCGCGAGAAAGTCCAGGCGATGATGAAACAGGTAGGCTTGCGTCCTGAGCACTACCAGCGCTATCCGCACATGTTCTCCGGCGGTCAGCGCCAGCGTATCGCCTTGGCCCGGGCGATGATGTTGCAACCGAAAGTGCTGGTGGCGGATGAACCGACTTCGGCGCTCGACGTGTCGATTCAGGCGCAGGTGCTGAACCTGTTCATGGACCTGCAGCAGGAGTTCAACACCGCGTACGTGTTCATCTCGCACAACCTGGCAGTGGTGCGTCACGTCGCCGACTCGGTGCTGGTGATGTACCTCGGCCGTCCGGTGGAAATGGGCCCGAAAGAGGACATCTACACCCGTCCCCTGCACCCGTACACCCAGGCCCTGTTGTCGGCGACGCCAACGATCCACCCGGATCCGGACAAGCCGAAAATCAAGATCGTCGGCGAACTGCCCAACCCGCTGAACCCGCCACCGGGCTGCGCTTTCCACAAGCGTTGCCCATACGCCACCGAGCGTTGCAGCACGGAAGAGCCGGCGTTGCGCCAGCTCGACAGCCGGCAAGTGGCTTGCCACTACGCCGAGCAGTTCCTCGACGGCGCGGCGTAAGCAAAACCGGAGAACGACACAAAACCTGTAGGAGCTGTCGAGTGAAACGAGGCTGCGATCTGTTGATTTTCAGAATCAAGATCAAAAGATCGCAGCGTGCCGCAGCTCCTACAGGAATCGTGTTTATCCGGAAGTAATGTGTTAACCAAGCCCCTTCTCTCTCGATTGCGCATCAGTCGGGGAAGAAGGGGTTTTCTTTTGCCCGCGAGTTACGACTGGCTGTCGCCTTCGTCATCGTCGGTGTCTGGCTCGTCGGTGGTCGAATCATCATCGTTCTCGCTGCCCCCCTGATCCTGATCGCCCGGTTCGGCTTCCGACTTGGCCAGCATGATCACACCCGCGTGGCCGTGGGCCGCATTAAATCCTTGGGGTGGCGTGGCGGTACTCGCCCAGGCCGCCGTGGTGCCAAGCGTCAACAGCACCAAAACCTTAAGCAACAGCACAATGCGTTGAAAAATGCTCATAGTCATTTCCATCCTTTCGTGGTTGAAGCCTGGATGCCGATCCGGCGCTGAATGAAATCTAGTTCCGATCAGCGAGGTTCACCAGATAGGACGCTAACCAGGCCCTGTAAATGCCCCGACCCGGTAGATCACTTGTGAATAACGGCTATAACCGAATCAGCTAAGCGAGGAGGCGTTTTTGCTGGCGGTCAGCGCCTTGGCCTGGGTCGCTGAGCGCGTCGCGAGGTAGATCAGCGGCAAGGTCAACAGTGCCAGTGTCGCGCTCGCAAGCCATACGCTGTGCCCTCCGAAGTGCCCATACAACTGACCACTGAGCACCGGCGACAGCAGTGCGCTCGCGCTCCAGCTCATGAAAAACAGACCAAAATACTGGCCGCTTTTGCCACCCTGCGCATGCTGCATGACCAGCACATTCATCGGCGGCATGAAAAAAGCTTCACCCAACGTCCAGATCACGGTCGACAAACACACGTAAAACAACCCGGAGCCAAACGGCAGCATGCCCAGCCCGACGGCCAGCAGCACACAGCCCGCCAGCAGTTGCCGACGCGCGCCCCAACGCTCGCCCCAGTGCGTCAGTGGAATCTGCAGCGCCACCACCAGCATCGCGTTGAGCCCGAACTGCCAACCGATGGCCTCGGTACTCAAGTGGTAATAGTCGCGCAGATAGTTGCCCAGCGTGCTGTAGACGGTGTCGAAGGCCATCCCCAGCAACACTGCCGCGCCCAGTAGCCAGAGGAATGCCGTGTCGCGCAACGGCGCGCCTGTGCCGGTGCCTGCCTCGGCCACCTCATCGGGTTCGAGCACCGCGCGGCGCCAAGTGGTGCGCACAAACCAGAGCAACGCCAGCAGCGTCATCGCCGCACTGCCAAAAAACACCCAACGAAAATCCGTCTGCGCCAACACCCCGCCGGCAATACCGGCAGCAGCCATCCCAAGATTTCGCGCGACCCGGCTCAGCGCTTGGGCGCGAGAGCGCTGTGCAGGCTCGCAATACTCCATGATCAAGCGCTGGTGCAGCGTTCGAATCGCCCCGTCGACGGCGCCACTGAGTAACAGCAGGGCGGCCAGCAACGGCACCTGCGTCACCAGCCCGAGCAGGATCAGCACCCACACAGAAACGAAGAACAGCGCCGCCGTCAGCCGCGCCGTACGCACATGGTCACTGAGCAGCCCGCCGAGCATCGAACCGATCAACAACCCGCCACCGTACGCCGACAACAGCCAGCCAACGGTCTCGATCGCCAACCCCAGCTCCTGGCGTAGATACAACGCCATGAACAACTTGACCATGCTGCTCAGGCGATTGATGAACAGCAACGCCGCCAGCACCCAGGCCATCAGACTGAAATAGCCGTTGGGGCGAAGCAGATGGACAAGGTTGCGCGTCATTCCATGACCTCTCAAAGCGACTTGCGTGGACCTGAACACTAACGGCCGGCGATCCGGTTGTCGCGCTCAAGAACATCGTAACCACAAAATACGGAGTCGCCCTACACTCCCCTGCAGGAGCTGTCGCAGGCTGCGATCTTTTGACTTTGCTGCCTTCGGCAGCTCAGTTGTTGAGTGCACTCAGCTAGAAAATGGTCGGCTGTCGGACCGTTATCGCGAGCAGGCTCACTCCTACAATTGGATTGAGTACAACTGCAAGAAACAGGTCGCCTGGCAGGCCGCCATCGCTGGCAAGCCAGGCTTCCACAGTGGATTGAGTTCAATCTGCCAGAGGGTGGTCGGCTGTCGGACCGTTATCGCGAGCAGGCTCACTCCTACAATTGGATTGAGTACAACTGCAAGAACAGGTCGCCTGGCAGGCCGCCATCGCTGGCAAGCCGGCTCCCACAGAAAAGCAAAATCAAGATCAAAAGATCGCAGCCTTCGGCAGCTCCTACACAGGATGAGCGTTAGCTCGGCTGCAGCTTTTGATCTGTAAGGCGACGTCGGAGGCTTCGTTCCGGGATTGATCCGGGCGTGGGAGCGCAGCGACCGTTTGGCGCAGCCAAACACAGCGAGAGGAGGTGCAGCGAAGCAAACCGTAGGCGCTGCGCCCGGAGCGAAGGAACCCCGAGCCCCAGCGAGCGGGCCGTACGTAGGAGCAAGCGTTTTTTGCTTACTTTTTTTGGCGTTTGAAAAAAAGTGAGTCGCCGTAAGGGCGAAACCGTCAGCCGCCACACCCGCAGAAACGGATATACACCCAAAACAAAAGCAAAAAAAAGCCCCCAAGGCATACACCTAGGGGGCTTTGGACGAAACAATTCAGCGCTTAGTGATGCTCACGCGTCGCACGGAATTTCACATCCGGCCAACGCTCTTCCATCAACGCCAGGTTAACCCGCGTCGGCGCCAGGTAAGTCAGGTGACCACCGCCATCCAGTGCCAGGTTCTCCACAGCCTTGTTGGAAAACTCCTCAAGCTTCTTCTTGTCGCTGCATTCGATCCAGCGCGCGGAGTACACAGTAATCGGCTCGTACGAGCACTCAACCTTGTATTCCTCTTTCAGGCGGCTGGCGACCACATCGAACTGCAGCACACCGACGGCACCAAGAATGATGTCGTTGCTGCGCTCCGGGAAGAACACCTGGGTCGCGCCTTCTTCCGCCAGCTGTTGCAGACCCTGACGCAACTGCTTGGATTTCAGCGGATCACGCAGACGCACGCGGCGGAACAGTTCCGGGGCGAAGTGCGGGATACCGGTGAAACCGAGGACTTCACCTTCGCTGAAGGTGTCGCCGATCTGGATCGTGCCGTGGTTGTGTAGACCGATGATGTCGCCGGCGTACGCTTCTTCCAACTGCTCACGCTCGGAGGAGAAGAACGTCAGGGCGTCGCCGATGCGCACATCCTTGCCGGTACGCACGTGGCGCATCTTCATGCCTTTCTCGTACTTGCCCGAGCAAATGCGCATGAAGGCGATGCGGTCGCGGTGTTTCGGGTCCATGTTCGCCTGGATCTTGAAGATGAAGCCCGAAAACTTTTCTTCCACCGGCTCCACGGTACGCTCGTTGGCGACACGGGCCAGCGGGCGCGGTGCCCAGTCAACGACAGCGTCGAGCACGTGGTCGACACCGAAGTTGCCCAGTGCGGTACCGAAGAACACCGGGGTCAGTTGACCGTCGAGGAACTCCTGCTGGTTGAACTCGTGGCAGGCGCCCTGCACCAGTTCCAGCTGTTCAAGGAAACGCTCGTACTCGTCGCCCAGGTGCGCACGCGCCTCGTCGGAGTCGAGCTTCTCGATGATCTTGGTTTCGGTGCGTTCGTGACCGTGACCGGCGGTGTAGACAATGATGTAGTCGTCGGCCAGGTGGTACACGCCCTTGAAGTCGCGGTAGCAACCGATTGGCCAGGTGATCGGCGCCGCCTTGATCTTCAGCACGGCTTCGATTTCGTCGAGCAGCTCGATCGGGTCGCGGATGTCGCGGTCGAGTTTGTTGATGAAGCTGACGATCGGCGTGTCACGTAGACGGCAGACGTCCATCAGCGCAATGGTCCGTGGCTCAACACCTTTACCGCCGTCGAGAACCATCAATGCCGAGTCGACCGCCGTCAGGGTGCGGTAGGTGTCTTCGGAGAAGTCTTCGTGGCCCGGGGTGTCGAGCAGGTTGATCATGTGTTCGCGATACGGGAACTGCATGACCGACGTGGTAATGGAAATACCCCGCTGCTTCTCCATCTCCATCCAGTCGGATGTCGCATGGCGATCGGATTTACGGGATTTCACCGTACCGGCCACCGCAATCGCCTTGCCCATCAACAGGAGCTTTTCGGTGATCGTGGTTTTACCGGCATCGGGGTGGGAAATAATGGCGAAAGTGCGGCGTTTCGCGACTTCGGCGGCCTGGTTGGTCATGGGAAATCGCCTGGCGGTGATTCAAAAAAGGGCGGCGAGTATAGCTTAAAAAGTGATCGCCAGACCACCGTCCCTCGGCCCCGCAAAACCCTGTAGGAGCTGCCGCTGGCTGCGATCTTTTGACCTGGCTTTTAAAAACAAAATCAAAAGATCGCAGCCAGCGGCAGCTCCTACGGGTGGCCAAACAGTGTCTAACGTGGGAACCTTTTAAAGCACGGAGACGTCCATCCCCTGTTACGACATTTCGTCAGGGGCTGAAAAATCAGCAAGTTAGCCTGACGAGGCTGCGCTCATGGCTCGCTTTCAGACCGCTTTTTGCCGGTGCTGAGGGAGCTGCTTCTCGCGAACGTTTATTCCCGGCAGCCAAGGCTTGGCATGCCACTCGGGAGAGCGTTCGCCGACTACAAGAAAAGGAGTCCGCCTGTGGCTATCCGCTATGGCAAAGGGCTGATGGGAGGTGCGGTGGTGATCGCGCTCCTGGCCCTGCTGGTCCACTGGATCGGCATCAACACGATCGAACACTACCGCGACGATTTGTTGTTTTACCTGCAAGCTCATCTGATTCTCGTCCTCGCTTCAATGCTGGCCGCCCTGGTCGTGGGCATCCCCGCCGGCATCTTCCTCAGTCGCCCGACCATGGTCGGCCGCGCCGAACGCTTCATGCAGATCTTCAATATCGGTAACACCGTGCCACCGCTGGCTGTACTGGCGATTGCCCTGGGGATTCTCGGCATCGGCAGTGGTCCGGCGATCTTCGCTTTATTCCTCGCCTCCCTGTTGCCGATCGTGCGCAACACCTACGAAGGCCTGAAAAACGTCCAGGGCTCGCTGAAAGAAGCCGCCGTCGGCATCGGCATGACCCCGCGGCAGGTGCTGTGGAAAGTCGAATTGCCCAACGCCGTACCGATCATCGTCGGTGGTGTGCGCGTGGCCTTGGCGATCAACGTCGGCACTGCGCCACTGGCGTTCCTGATCGGCGCCAACAGCCTTGGCAGCCTGATCTTCCCTGGCATCGCCCTGAACAATCAGCCGCAACTGCTGCTCGGCGCCGCGTGCACCGCGCTGCTGGCCTTGCTGCTCGATGGCGTGGTCACCCTCGCCAGCCGCCTCTGGCTGGAACGCGGTTTGCGCCCGTCTTAAGGCTCTTGCGAAGGAATATTTATGAAACGATTTAGCTCGTCTTTGGGATTGATAGCAGGCTGCATCCTGCTGTTCGCAGGAATCGCGCAAGCCGCTGAAAAACCGGTGATCCGCCTCGGCGCCCGGGTGTTCACCGAACAGACGCTGCTCGCGGAAATCACCGCGCAATACCTGCGCAGCAAAGGCTACGACGCGCAGATCACCGGCGGTCTGGGCAGCAACCTGGCCCGCAGCGCCCACGAAAGCGGGCAACTGGACATGCTCTGGGAATACACCGGCGTGTCGCTGGTAGCCTACAACCATGTCACCGAGAAACTCGACAGCGAACAGTCCTACGCCCGGGTGAAAGAACTCGACGCGAAAAAAGGCCTGGTCTGGCTGACTCCGTCGAAATTCAGCAACACCTACGCCCTCGCCCTGCCGAAAAAAGTGGCGGAGGAATATCCGCAGATCAACAACATCAGTCAGTTGAATGAGGTGCTGCAGACTGAAGCCAAGACCAACCACCTGGTGGCGCTGGACACCGAGTTCGCCAACCGCTCCGACGGTCTGGACGGCATGGTCAAGCTCTACGGCATGAACCTGACCCGCAAGAACATCCGCCAGATGGACGCGGGGCTGGTCTACACCGCGCTGCGCAATGGTCAGGTGTTTGCCGGTCTGGTCTACACCACCGACGGCCGCTTGAACGCTTTCGGCCTGAAGCTGCTGGAAGACGACAAGCACTACTTCCCGGATTACACCGCCGCACCCGTGGTGCGTCAGGCGTATCTGGACGCGCACCCGCAACTGGCCGAGCAGCTCAAGCCATTGGCGCAACTGTTCGACGACGAAACCATGCGCCAGCTCAACGCGCGGGTCGACGTCGGCCACGAAAGCCCGTCGAAAGTCGCCGCCGATTTCCTGCGCCAGCACCCACTCAACTAAGGAGGAAAAGTCATGGAATTTCTGAACGCCTTTTCCCACCTCGACTGGCAGCAGGTGATGCACCTGACCTGGCAGCACATCACCCTGGTCGGTATCGCCGTGACCCTGGCGATTGTCGTTGGCGTGCCGCTGGGCATCCTGATGACGCGCTTTCCGACCCTTGCCGGGCCGTTGCAGGCCAGCGCCACAGTGCTACTGACCGTGCCGTCGATTGCCCTGTTCGGTTTGCTGCTGCCGTTCTACTCCAAGTTCGGCCAGGGCCTCGGGCCGATGCCAGCGATCACCGCCGTGTTCCTCTATTCGCTGCTGCCGATCATGCGCAACACCTACCTCGCCCTGACCGGCGTGGAACCGGGCATTCGTGAAGCCGCACGCGGCATCGGCATGACCTTCGGCCAGCGCCTGCGCATGGTCGAGCTGCCGATTGCGGTACCGGTGATCCTCGCCGGGGTGCGCACCGCCGTGGTGATGAACATCGGCGTGATGACCATCGCCGCGACCATCGGCGCCGGCGGCCTTGGCGTGTTGATCCTCGCCTCCATCAGCCGCAGCGACATGTCGATGCTGATCGTCGGCGCGCTGCTGGTCAGTCTTCTGGCGATCTTCGCCGACCTCCTCCTGCAGTGGCTGCAACGCACGCTGACTCCAAAAGGACTCCTCAAATGATCGAACTTCAAAACCTCAGCAAGACCTTCCAGAGCAACGGCAAAGATGTCAAAGCCGTGGACTCGGTAAGCCTGACCGTCAATGAAGGCGAAATCTGTGTGTTCCTCGGGCCATCGGGTTGCGGCAAAAGCACCACGCTGAAAATGATCAACCGCCTGATCAAACCGACCTCGGGCAAGATCCTGATCAACGGCGAGGACACCACCGATCTGGACGAAGTGACCCTGCGCCGCAACATCGGCTACGTGATTCAGCAGATCGGTCTGTTCCCGAACATGACCATCGAAGAGAACATCGTCGTGGTGCCGAAACTGCTCGGCTGGGACAAACAGAAATGCCACGACCGCGCTCGCGAACTGATGAGCATGATCAAGCTGGAACCCAAGCAGTATCTGCATCGCTACCCGCGTGAACTGTCCGGCGGCCAGCAGCAGCGGATCGGGGTGATCCGTGCATTGGCGGCGGATGCCCCACTGTTGCTGATGGACGAGCCGTTCGGTGCGGTCGACCCGATCAACCGCGAGATGATCCAGAACGAGTTCTTCGAGATGCAACGGGCGCTGAACAAGACCGTGATCATGGTCAGCCACGACATCGACGAAGCGATCAAACTGGGCGACAAGATCGCGATCTTCCGCGCCGGCAAACTGCTGCAGATCGATCATCCGGACACCCTGCTCGCGCATCCGGCGGACGACTTTGTCAGCAACTTCGTCGGCCAGGACAGCACGCTCAAGCGTCTGTTGTTGGTGAAGGCAGAAGATGCGGCGGACAACGCACCGTCGGTGAGCCCGGAGACGCCAGTGGCTGATGCGCTGGAATTGATGGACGAACATGACCGCCGCTACGTGGTGGTCACCTGTGCCGAGAACAAGGCGCTGGGCTACGTGCGTCGCCGCGACCTGCACCGCCAGACCGGCACCTGCGCGCAATTTTTGCGCGAGTTCAACGCCACGGCGGCGTACGACGAGCATTTGCGCATCCTGCTGTCGCGCATGTACGAGTTCAATCGTTCGTGGCTGCCGGTGATGGATGCCGAGCGGGTGTTCCTCGGTGAGGTCACGCAGGAGTCGATTGCGGCGTATCTGAGCTCGGGACGTTCGCGGGGGATGAAGACCAATATCGTCTCGCCGGCTGAAGCCGTGGTTGCCTGATAGTCGGTAAAACACAAAACCCTGTAGGAGTGAGCCTGCTCGCGATAGCGCAATGTCAGTCGATGAAGATGTTGGCTTTAAAAAAGTCATCGCGAGCAGGCTCACTCCTACAGAAATGGGGGCGTTACCAAGTCATTCACAAGGCGGAAAAGAATCTCAACACTTGAGAACCAGACAGCATGCGCTGGATAGCCGTCCAAACAGCCAAAATCCCCCTCACCCCCATCTCTCGCGGCCATCGTCGCCGATGTTGCGCCTATCACACTTACCCACGACTTCGCCGACAAAAGCTGCGAACGTGCAGGTATTTTTAACACTTGAAAATTCTCGGGGAACATCTGTCCGTCATCTCGGTCGGCTACAAAGAGTGATATCCGCGACGCACGTCAGAAGCGTGCAAAAACGCGACATTTTTAGTTGATCTCAGGCCCCTCACGCCCTAAAGTTCGCGCCGAACGTCCATGCTGGAAACGATCCATCCGGCTCAAGTACTGACGACGAGACAGCAAGGCCAAGGGCAAATACGCCCGTGGCCTTTTTGCTTTCGGCGACATGCCTTGGGAAGTAGGCGAACCAAAGTGGGGATACGGAGGGCGTTCATTTGCACCCATTGTTTTTACGAGTTTGCCCATAGGAGCTCCCAGCATGTCGATTCAGGTCGAAGACTATTTCGCGCGCGCTACATTCGACAAAATGAAAGCGTTCGCCGACAAACAGGAAACCCCGTTCGTGGTGATCGACACCGCGATGATCGCCAAGGCCTACGATGACCTGCGCGCCGGTTTCGAATTCGCCAAGGTCTACTACGCGGTCAAGGCCAACCCGGCCGTCGAGATCATCGATCTGCTCAAAGAGAAAGGTTCGAGCTTCGACATCGCCTCCATCTATGAGCTGGACAAAGTGCTGAGCCGTGGCGTCAGCCCGGACCAGATCAGCTACGGCAACACCATCAAGAAATCCAAGGACATCCGCTACTTCTATGAGAAGGGCGTGCGCCTGTTCGCCACCGACTCGGAAGCCGACCTGCGCAACATCGCCAAGGCTGCCCCGGGCGCCAAAGTTTACGTGCGCATCCTGACCGAAGGCTCGACCACTGCCGACTGGCCCCTGTCGCGCAAGTTCGGCTGCCAGACCGACATGGCCATGGACCTGCTGATCCTCGCCCGCGACCTGGGCCTGGTGCCGTACGGCATTTCGTTCCACGTTGGCTCGCAACAGCGTGACATCAGCGTCTGGGACGCCGCGATCGCCAAGGTCAAAGTGATCTTCGAACGCCTGAAAGAAGAAGACGGCATTCACCTGAAGCTGATCAACATGGGCGGCGGCTTCCCGGCCAACTACATCACCCGTACCAACAGCCTGGAAACCTACGCCGAAGAAATCATCCGCTTTCTGAAAGAAGACTTCGGTGATGACCTGCCGGAAATCATTCTGGAGCCGGGCCGTTCGTTGATCGCCAACGCCGGCATTCTGGTCAGCGAAGTGGTACTGGTTGCCCGCAAATCCCGCACCGCCGTCGAGCGTTGGGTCTACACCGATGTGGGCAAGTTCTCCGGCCTGATCGAAACCATGGACGAAGCGATCAAGTTCCCGATCTGGACCGAGAAAAAAGGCGAGATGGAAGAAGTGGTCATCGCCGGCCCAACCTGTGACAGCGCCGACATCATGTACGAAAACTACAAGTACGGCCTGCCACTGAACCTGGCGATCGGTGATCGTCTGTACTGGCTGTCGACTGGTGCCTACACCACCAGTTACAGCGCCGTAGAGTTCAATGGCTTCCCGCCGCTGAAATCGTTTTACGTGTGACACGCAACGACTGAGAAAAAGGCCCATGGAAACCATGGGCCTTTTTTATTTGCGAAGCCATACCTCAAGATGGTTCAGCATCGCCATGCACTCATTGGCGTTCTCGGTAATAGCGGCCAGTTTGAAATTCAGCTCGCTCAGTTTCACCGCATTCATCGCCTGCAAGAGTTGATTGCACAGACCGTCGAGGCGCTGATAAAGCCCTTCAATGAATAACCCCATCTGCGTACTCACCGAAACGAATCCACTGAATAACGCCACGACATCGGCCTTGTATTCAGCCGCCCTGATGGCCGGATCAGTCGAAGCATAGGCCAGGTCCCAGACCGGAGTCGTCAATGGATCGCCAAACAACCCCTGGGCAACCGTGGGAGTCGTATGGCACAGGCAGGAACGGTGATCCATGGCGCTGACAAACACTGACTTCAAACCAAATGACTCGTCGTGAACTTCCACGACCGTGTGTTTCAGCCGTCGTATCTCGGCACTGAGCACATAGAACCGAAGTGCCAGTTCGTGTATCAGGCCAGCAACATTCTGCGCGGGAAACAACTTCCAGCTGGCCGACCGGGAAAGGCTGAACAGCCGAAAGTCCACTTGGCTGACGGGCTCGTGCCTGGAGGTTTTGCCTGCGATATCCAGGGATTCGCGAGTGAAAACCTCCAGATCCCCGATATACCCCGCGCCAAGAAGCCTTGACGCTTCGGTACGCGCCCAGAATTCTTGCAGGTAGCGCTGATTGAAAGGGGCGTTATTCAGACGCGAGTCCCTGGCCAGAACCGCCAATTGATGCCCCTCTTTTCTACGGCGCTCGCAAACCAGTGGTATCGCGTTGAATGTCATCGGCAAAGCGCCGAGAAATCGTATGTAGCGATCGAGCACACGCCGTTGCGCCGCTGAAAACTCATAAGCCAGAACATTCATGCTGTATCAGAGAAGGTGGGCCGGTAGCCCACCCTCCCAGCTCCTTGTTATTGATGAATGCTCTTCAAATGCTTGACGACTTCGGCGACTCGAACAATCGCAGCTTGCGCTCGGGTTTCGACGGGAAGCGAAGTGTTCTGCCTGAAATCACTGGCGAACTGCGTAAAGTCATCGATCAAAATGGAGAACTCTCCAGCGTATTTCGCACGGCCATCGTCCAGTTGATCCAGGGTTTCGACCAGTTCAATCCGGCCATCAATCCGGGCGATGTCTTTGATGTACTTGTTGATCTGCGTGCGCAGATCACCTGCCTTGTCATTCAGTCGGTTGTACGCCGCCAGCATATTGAGGAAGGAAATGGCCTCGCCAATGCCGGAAATCATTTTCTTCAGCGTATCGATAGCCAGCAAGACGACTTGCACCTGAGGTGGCGCCAGGCCCAGTGCCTTGATATTTTCCAGCGACAACTGCACTTGTTCGCCAATTTTCTCGATGCCCGCCTTGGCGATCAGATCAATCCCCTCGGAAACAGACTTCATCTCGACAGCCAGGCCTGCGAGTTTTTCGTCGAACGTGACCTTGAGCTCGACAGTCGTCGCACGTTCAGCCTTGAGCGTCACGACCCATTCGGCCGAGGCGCTGCGGTCGTAATGAGCGCTGATGCTCTTGTGCACAGCTTTCAGATCTTCGGTCTGGACCGATACCTTATTGAAGATATTCTTCAGCTCGACCTCCATATCTTCGCGAACTTCGTCCGCGTCCTCCGGATACTCCAACTCAGCCTGATAGCTGCGCAGTTTCTTCTCCGCGCGCTCCAGGTAAATGCCGGTGGCCTGTGCCTGACTCCGCAGGTCGTAGGTGGCCTTGTTGACGGCGAGCGCCAGATTGTTCATGGTCCCGACAGTCCCAGGCATGTAATCGAATTGCTCGAAGAGCATCTGAGCCGTGGTATTGAACCCTTGCACCGAAGCATTATGCTCACGCAGCCGGGTTATATTGAATGCGGGAACAGCCGAACTAACCGATAGCAAAGACATCATTGACCTACTCCGAACAACCAGACCGCTTCTCTCATAATCCTTATCAGCCTCCTCAAATACTTTCAGTAATTGATCGGAGCTGACTTTTATTTGCTCCCAAGGATCAATGATATTTAGCAATTGATTCTTGAAGCGCCGCAATGAGGTCGCTTCGAAAATACCATCAACCTCTTTGACAGAAGCTTCGACATAGTCACCCAGGGCATTCCATACCAGCATGAGGTTCTGCGTGGCAACCTCGGCTTCAATGGCCACGTAACTCAGATTCTGCAGATCATCTCGAATCTTGTTCAACGAACTCAGCGTCTGGTTCTTGCTTGCCATACTTTGGTTATCAACCTGCTGCAGTTGCTTCAGGCGGTTACGTTCAGAACGGATTTTCTCTGCCTTGACGCCTTGGTAGATACCCAGAATCAATCCACCAATATTCAGAGTGGCTGCCGCCTTGATCGCTTCCTGTACCAGTAGATCGTATTGCTTGTTCAGCTCATCAATTTCATTCGCGCGCTGATCAATGCCTTCTTGCAGCGTCTTGATATCGTTCTGATAGGTGTTCCTGGAGACAAACTGCAGTCGCAAGGCAATTTCCGGCAACACTTTTTCGCGCATATCGGTGCCGAAACTGTCCAGCTCGGCCCGCACCCGCTCGGCGCCCTGATGACAATTCGCAACTTTAGCCAACAAGTCATTGAGATAGGCCTTGATATCCAGGATATCGTCCGAAGACAGCTCCAGTTCGGGAAGCCCCGGCATCTGGCGTTTCAGGCTCAGATACTCCTCAGGCGTATTGATGTTGTGTTCTTCCAGATATCTCGAGGCTCTAAGGTCCTCATACACTTCTACAATGGCGTTACCTGTGCGAATGATACTGCCGGAAAAGATTTTCAGGTCCGTGCCCGTCAACATGATCTTTTCGCGCAACGGCGACCAGCGTTTGGCGTGATCATATGTCATGCTAAAGGTACGCAGGAAGTCCAACGCTTTTAGCCCCACCCCCCCTTCATCACCAGCACCATAGTTTAGATAGGCAACAACATCCTGCAGCCGAACGGGAAGCGAGAGGCCGAGAACCTCATACTTTCTAAGACTGATAATTTGCTCTTTTGTCAGTTGTATACCGGTACCCCGGTTATATTCTTCACCCGCCCCCAGCGAGGCATTCACAAATACCAGAGGTGCGTTTGCGGCGGCTTCGACCACCTTGTCATTCAACTTCAGCTCCATCAGAGACTCCTTGTCTTCCATGGATATTAATCATAATTACTTAATTTTCGATGCCAGCAAGCAACTTCCAATTACTTGAATACAAACATCGAACACAACACTAACCAGGCAAAACCAATCCACCAAGCCATCAACTATTAAAATTAAATACAAGAACAAAAAACCAACTACTTACTCAATAGCCAGAATAGATTGTTGGTTGGTTATTCAAGCAGCTAACAACTCACCAAGCCGCCGCCGATAAGCATCGACCATCTGGCGAATCTGCGGGTGACGGGCGTTCGACAATGAGTCGATGCTCACCCGCAAGAAGCTCGCATTCCCTGCAGCCAGTGCCTTGCGCAACCAGCCCAGTGCGTCCTCGATCAGTCCTGCATCAGCCAGCACAGCGGCGTAACTGAACTGCCCCCGAAAATCCCCGCCCTCGGCCGAGCGTCGATACCAGTCACGCGCCAGCAACGGATCCGCCGGGCACACCTGCCCTTCTTCCAGATAACGTCCCAGCAGGTTCATCGACTTCGCATGGCCTGCTTCAGCAGCGCGTCTGTACAGCGTCAATGCCTGAAGCTGATCCCCCGCCACACCTCGCCCAGTGGCCAGCAGATTGGCCAGGTTGTACATCGCCCAATCAAGCCCGGCATCTGCGGCGATTCGATAATGCTGCGCGGCAGTCGCCGCATCCGCCACACAACCCCAGCCATGTTCATGGCAACGGCCGAGCATGTTGCGCGCCATCAGGTGCCCCTGCCCGGCAGCGATGCCGAACCAACGCAGCGCCAGCGGCTGATCCTGGGCGATGCCACGGCCATCGAGCAGGATCTGTCCGAGCAGTGCCTGCGCTTCGACAATGCCCTGGCCGGCAGCCAGCAGAATCGCCTGCGCGGCACGGGCCGGGCTTTCTTCGAGCATGGCGCTGAGCTGCGTGCCGTCGAGCACTTCTTCGCGGCGCAGTTGATAACTCATACCTCGACCCAGCGCCGCAGCAGGTTGTGATAGGTGCCGGTGAGGCGAATCAGCGACGGGTGATCGGGCATGTCTTGCGTCAGTTGCTGGATCGCCCCGTCCATCTCGAACAGCAACGCGCGCTGGCTGTCTTCGCGCACCAGGCTTTGCGTCCAGAAAAACGAGGCATAGCGCGCACCGCGGGTGACGGCGTTGATCTTGTGCAGACTGGTGCCCGGGTACAGCACCATGTCGCCGGCCGGGAGTTTCACCCGTTGGCTGCCGAAAGTGTCCTGGATCTCCAGCTCGCCACCGTCGTAATCCTCGGGCTCACTGAAAAACAGCGTGGCCGACAGATCGGTGCGCACCCGCTCGATGCTGCCCTTGGGCTGGCGCACGGCATTGTCGATGTGAAAGTCGAAACTTCCGCCCGCTGTGTAGCAGTTGAGCAACGGCGGAAAGACTTTGTGCGGCAGCGCGGCGGACATGAACAACGGATTTTTCCACAGCCGTTCGAGCATCGCTGCGCCGATTTCCTTGGCCAGTGGATGGCCTTCAGGCAGTTGCAGATTGTGCTTGGCCTTGGCCGACTGATAGCCGGCGGTGATCCTGCCATCGGCCCAGTCAGCCTGCTCCAGCGCCTCGCGGATGCGCTGCACTTCGTCTTTGGCGAACAGGCCGGGGATGTGCAGCAGCATGGCGATCGTACCTGATGGTAAAGGGGTGCCAATGGTATTGATTCTTATTGACCGTGTAAAACCCGCACGACGGATGAATCGGCAAAAACCGTAAGGTGAAATTGTAAAGAATGTAAATTCGTCGCGAATAACAATATTTCGCAATTGATACGAATACCTGTTTACCCTATATTCCGCGACCTCAAATCCTTGGGGAGGGGAATTCACATGTCACGCCAACAACTACAATCAGCCGTCAGTTCACCGCGTTTGCTCGCCTCTGCCATCGGCATGGCAATCACTGCCGGCTCTGCCGGACACATGGCCTTCGCTGCGCAGCAAACGGATGAAAAAGCCTCGGGCAATGCGATTGCGCTGGACGCCACCAGCGTTGTTGGCGAGCAACAGGACACCTCCTACAAAACCGATACATCGCAATCGAAAAAATACACCGCACCGCTGCGCGAAACGCCAAAAAGCGTGACCGTCATCCCGCAACAAGTGATCCGCGACACGGGTGCCACCAGTCTGGTCGATGCCCTGCGTACCACGCCCGGCATCACCTTCGGTGCCGGCGAAGGTGGCAACCCGGCCGGTGACCGCCCGATCATTCGGGGCTTCAACGCCGAAAGCGACGTGTTCATTGACGGCATGCGCGACCCGGCCTCGCAGAGTCGCGAGATCTTCGACGTCGAATCGGTCGAAGTCAGCAAGGGCCCGGGCTCGGCCTTCACTGGCGCCGGCTCTACCGGTGGCAGCCTGAACCTGGTCAGCAAGACCGCCAAACTGGGCAGTTTCTACAATGGCGGCTTCACCTGGGGCTCGGACCAGACCAAGCGCACCACCCTGGACCTGAACCAGCAGATGACCGACACCTCGGCCTTCCGTCTGAACCTGATGAAGCACGAAGCCAACGTCGCCGGACGTGATGGCGTGGACGTCAGCCGCTGGGGCGTGGCACCGACCTTCTCGTTCGGCCTGGGCACCGACACCCGGGTGATCGTCGGTTACTACCACAACGAAACCGACGACATTCCGGACTACGGCATCCCGCTGACCTCCAGTTCGAATCGCAGCAAATACCACGTCGACAAACCGGCCAACGTCAACCGCGACAACTTCTATGGTCTCACCAGCCGTGACTATCGCCAGACCAGCGACGACAGCGGCACCTTCAAGATCGAGCATGACCTGAATGACGACCTGACGGTCTCCAACAGCTTCCGCATGTCGCGCTCGACCCTCGACTACATCGTCAGCAACCCGGACGACAGCAAGGGCAACGTGGCCAAGGGCAGCGTCTATCGTGGCGCCAAGAGCCGCAACTCGACCTCCAGCGGCTGGGTCAACCAGACCGACCTGAGTGCCAAATTCAACACGGCCGGCATTGAGCACAGCCTGGTCACCGGCCTGGAGTTCTCCTACCAGGACACCCACAACCGGCCGTATGTGCTGACTTCGTCCGCCAGCGGCACCACGTGCAACGCTGCGCTGTTCCGTTCTGGCGACTGCACCAACCTGTACAAGCCAACGCCTGGGGATAACTGGTCGGGCAAAATCACTGACAGCGCCGCGTACACCGATACCGACACCAAAACCGCGGCGGCTTACGTCTTCGACACGCTGAAGTTCAACGAGCAATGGTCCCTGAACCTCGGCCTGCGCTATGACAACTATCAGACCGAATCCAGCGGTTACAGCACCGGCGGTCGCGGCGCGGTGGCAGGCAACTTCTCCCGCGAGAACACCAGCGACCTGCTCAACTACCAGATCGGCGTGGTCTACAACCCACTGCCTAACGGCAGTGTCTACGCGGCCTATTCCACCTCCAGCAACCCGGCCGGCGAAACCAGCGGTAACGGCGGCCTGGAACTGACGGCGAACAACAGCGACCTGGATCCGGAAAAAAACCGCAACTACGAGATCGGTACCAAGTGGGACTTCTTCGGTGACGATCTGTCGCTGACCGCAGCGCTGTTCCGCACCGAGAAAACCAATGCGCGTATCGACGACCCAGACGGCGCCACCACCCAGGTGCTCGATGGCGAACAGGTCGTCAATGGCCTTGAGCTGACCTACAGCGGCAAACTGACACGTAACTGGAAAGTCTTCGGCGGCTACACCTACATGGACAGCGAAGTGGTCAAGACCACCCTCGCCGCCGACAAGGGCAACCACATGCCGAGCACACCGCGCAACAACTTCACCCTGTGGTCGACCTATGACCTGATCCCGGAAAAACTGACCATTGGCGGCGGCGCGACCTTCGTCGACTCGCAGTTCGGTAACGTCGCCAACTCGGTGGAGATCCCGTCCTACTGGCGCTACGACGCCATGGCCAGCTACGCCCTGACCAAGAACGTCGACCTGCAACTCAACCTGCAAAACCTGACCGACAAGCGTTACTTCGACCAGGTGTTCCAGACCCACTACGCCCATGTGGCGGCGGGTCGCACAGCGCTGCTGAGTGCCAACTTCCACTTCTGACCCTGTAGGAGCTGCGGCACGCTGCGATCTTTTGATCTTGATTCTTAAAAACCAACATCAAAAGATCGCAGCGTGCCGCAGCTCCTACAAAGAACAAAGCCCCGTTCATTCAATTGAACGGGGCCTTTGTGCGTAATCAAAGAAGCTCTCGACAACCCACGGCATAATGCGCGCCGTGAAAACAATTTTCGAACGGACGGCGAGTGACGTGTTGAAGAAAACCCTGTTCCAGTTGCACTGGTTTTTTGGCATCACTGCCGGGCTGGTGCTGGCCCTGATGGGCATTACCGGTGCCGCCTATTCGTTTCAGGACGAAATTCTGCGGGCGCTGAACCCATCGGTGCTGCAGGTGGAAAAACAGGTCGCCGGCGTCCTGCCTCCGGTCGAACTGGTGGAGCACATCGAAGCGACCTCCGGCAAAAAAGTCGCGATGCTCTGGGTCGAGACCGACAGCGGCAACGCCGCACGCGTCTACTTCACGCCGCCCAAAGGCGAACGCCGTGGCGAGATGCGCTACTTCGATCCGTACACCGGCGAGTTCATGGGCGATGCCGTGGGCCAGGATTTCTTCGGCCTGATGCTGCAACTGCACCGCTTCCTCGCCATGGGCGACACCGGGCGCAACATCACCGGCGCATGCACCCTGATCCTGTTGTTCTTCTGCCTCTCCGGGCTGTACCTGCGCTGGCCACGACAGTGGAACAGCTGGCGCGTGTGGCTGACCCTGGACTGGAAGAAAAAGGGTCGCAGCTTCAATTGGGACCTGCACTCGGTAGCCGGCACCTGGTGTTTGCTGGTGTATCTGCTGCTGGCGTTGACCGGGTTGTCCTGGTCCTACGAGTGGTACAACAAGGGCCTGACCCGACTGCTTTCCGACGCACCGCAAAACGAACGCGTGCGCGGTGGTCGCGGGCCGGCGCCGGAAGGCCCGGCACCGACGGCCGACTACGCGGCGATGTGGAGCAGCATCTACAGCGCGGCCGGCCCGGGCTTGTCGGCCTATAACATCCGCATGCCGCCAGTGGCCGGGCAACCGGCGACCGTGTTTTACCTGCTCGACAGCTCGCCGCATGATCGCGCGCTGAACCAGATCACCCTCGACCCGGCCACCGGCATCGTCCAACGCGTCGACCGCTACGCCGACAAGAGCTTCAAGGCGCAACTGCTCACCAGTATTTACGCGCTGCACGTCGGCAGCTATTTCGGCCTCGTCGGACGGATCATCATCACCCTCGCTGCGGTGTGCATGCCGCTGTTTTTCATCACCGGGTGGTTGCTGTATCTGGACCGGCGGCGCAAGAAAAAGCAGATTCAGGACGCACGCAAAGGCCTCGAACAACCGGCCGGCAATGCACCCGGTTGGTTGATCGGTTTCGCCAGCCAGAGCGGTTTTGCCGAACAACTGGCGTGGCAGACGGCCGGGCAATTGCAGGCCGCCGGATTGCCGGTGAACGTGCAGCCGCTGGCGGACATCAGCACGCAGGATCTGCGTGAATCGAACCACGCGCTGTTCGTGGTCAGCACCTTCGGCGACGGTGAAGCACCGGACAGCGCTCGCGGCTTCGAGCGCAAAGTGCTGCGCAACGCCGCAAGCCTCGATGGCCTGCACTACGCCGTACTCGGCCTGGGTGACCGCCAGTATGCGCACTTCTGCGGCTTCGCCCGACGCTTGCATCAATGGCTGAGCGAGCACGGCGGCAAGACCCTGTTCGCCCCGGTCGAAGTCGACAGCGGCGACCCGTACGCCTTGCGTCACTGGCAGACCCAACTCGGGCTGCTCACCGGGCAAACGCCGGTCGACACCTGGCAAGCGCCGAGCTACGAAAACTGGACACTGGTGCGCCGCGAACTGCTGAACCCCGACAGCAGCGGTGCACCGGTTTATCTGCTGGGCCTGAGCGCACCGAGCACCAGCAGTTGGCTGGCCGGCGACCTGGTGGAAGTGCTGCCGCGCAATGGTGCGTGGGCGGTCGAGCATTTCCTCGACGGTCTTGGCATTCGTGGCGAAACCCGGGTGAAGATCAACGGCCTCGAAGAGCCGCTGGAAGTCGCCCTCGCCTCGCGCCAATTGCCTGAACATCGCGCGCATCTGGTCGGTCTGCACGCGCAGGCGCTGGTCGATGCGATGGTGCCGCTGGCGATGCGCGAATACTCGATTGCTTCGATCGCCGCTGACGGTGTGCTGGAGCTGATCGTGCGCCAGGAACAACACAGCGATGGCAAGCTCGGCATCGGTTCCGGCTGGCTGACCGAACATGCCCCGGTCGGCGGCAGCATCAGCCTGCGCGTGCGCCGCAACAGTGGCTTCCATCTGCCGAACGCGCCGGTGCCGATGATTCTGCTCGGCAACGGCACCGGTCTGGCCGGGTTGCGCAGCCTGCTCAAGGCACGCATCGCCGACGGTCAGCAGCGCCACTGGCTGCTGTTCGGCGAACGTAATCGCGAGCACGATTTCCTCTGCCGCGCGGAGCTGGAAGAGTGGTTGATCAATGGCGATCTGGCGCGACTGGACCTGGCGTTCTCGCGGGATCAGGCGCAAAAGATCTATGTGCAGGATCGCCTGCGCGAATCCGCTGACGAACTGAAGCAATGGCTGGCCGACGGTGCGGTGATCTACATCTGCGGCAGCCTTCAGGGCATGGCCGCCGGCGTGGATCAGGTGCTCAACGACATCCTCGGCGCCGCCGAAGTCGAACGCCTGATCGAACAGGGCCGCTATCGCCGCGACGTTTACTGACTTGCTCCTGTAGGAGCTGCCGCAGGCTGCGATCTTTTGATCTTGCTCTTAAAAACAAAATCAAAAGATCGCAGCCTGCGGCAGCTCCTACAGAAAGCCGTTACACCGGCTGTAACTTCTGTTCAAACACGCTCACGCCATTAAGATCGCGCAACACCACACTCATCTCCCCGCTCTGCCCTTCGATATTCACCTCACCAAAAAACTGAAACCCGGCAAACGGTGACATGTTCTGCGCCGTAGGTGCTTTCTGGAACACCACTTCCGGGCCAAAGGTCTTGTCCAGCGGATTGGGCCCGAAACTCCCGGCGTTCAACGGCCCGGCGACAAACTCCCAGAACGGTTCGAAATCCTGAAACGCCGCGCGATCGGGGTGGTAGTGATGCGCCGCGCAGTAATGCACGTCCGCCGTCAAAAACACGAAATTGCGCACTTGCTGCGCCCGCAGAAAACCGAGCAGCTCGGCGACTTCCAGCTCGCGCCCCTGAGCCGGGCCGGGATCACCGTTGGCCACCGCCTCCCAGCGTGCAACGCCCGGGCTGACTTCACCGTCCGGCACACCGAGGCCGATCGGCATGTCGGCGGCGATCACCTTCCACTGCGCCTTGGAGTGCTTCAGCCCACGCTTGAGCCAGTCCAGTTGCTCGCGCCCGAGGAACGGTTTTGCCGCGCCGAGATTGTCGTCGTTGGCCCCGCGATAGCTGCGCATGTCGAGCACGAACACATCGAGCATCGGCCCATAACTGAGCTTGCGATAAATCCGCCCGCCACCGTCGGCGGCCTGCAGACGCATCGGTGAATATTCCAGCCAGGCCTTGCGTGCACGGCCGACCAGGGTGTGGATATCTTTTTCCTGATAACGCTCGTCGAGCTGCTTGCCCGGCGACCAGTTGTTGACCACTTCGTGGTCGTCCCACTGCCAGATCTGCGGCACTTCGGCGTTGAAGCGGCGGATATTTTCGTCCGTCAGGTTGTAGCGGTAGTTGCCCCGATAGTCGTCCAGCGTTTGCGCGACTTTGCTCTTGGCTTCGGTGGTGAGGTTGCGCCAGATGCGGCCACCTTCGGTGGTCAGTTGCGCCGGCACCGGGCCGTCGGCGTAGATGGTGTCGCCGCTGTGGATAAAGAAGTCCGGCAGGCGCAGGCGCATGGACTCGTAGATGCGCATGCCGCCGATGTCCGGGTTAATGCCGAAGCCCTGGCCGACGGTATCGCCGCTCCACACGAAACGGATGTTGCGCCGCGCCTTCGGAGCGCTGCGCAAGTGACCGAGCCACGGTTCGCTGGCGACGCCGGTTTGCGCGTCCTTGAAATACACCCGATAGAAAATCGCCTGATCGGCGGGCAGCCCGGTGAGTTCAACCCGGGCGGTGAAATCCGTGCGCGCATCGGCCAATGCCGAGACTACACGGCGCGGGTGGCGAAACTGGCTGCGGGTGTCCCACTCGACCACCATCCGCGCCGGACGGTCGCTGCGGCTCCAGATCATCGCGCGGTCGCCTTGCAGGTCGCCGGACTGTACGCCGTCAGTCAGCTGCGGCCGATCCTTGACCGACGCAATCACCGCCGGCGCCAGCCCCGGCATCAACAGCCCGGCACCGACCACTTGCATGACCCGCCGGCGCCCCGGATTGAAATCGCTCATGGTGTTCTCCCCGAAAAAAGGAAAACTTAAGCACGCGATCATGAAACAGACATGACACCAGACACACCACAGCACCAATTGTAGGAGTGAGCCTGCTCGCGATATCGGTATATCTGCCAACATTCATGTCACTGACAGACCGCTATCGCGAGCAGGCTCACTCCTACAGGGCCAGTCAGGCCTTGGCGGGTTCCAGCGCCAGCTCAACGGCCTCCGGGCGTTTGACCGTCGCGTAGACAACGGCGGTCAAGAGACTCCCCGCCACAATCGCCAGCAAATACAGCAACGCATGATTGATCGCATTCGGGATCGCCAGCACAAACAATCCACCGTGCGGCGCCATCAGTTTGCAGCCGAAGTACATCGACAACGCACCGGTCAACGCGCCGCCGGCAATGCTCGCCGGGATCACCCGCAACGGGTCTTTGGCGGCGAACGGAATCGCGCCTTCGGAGATGAAGCACAGCCCCAGCACCAGCGCCGCTTTACCGGCCTCGCGCTCGGTCTGGGCGAACTTGCGCCGGGCGATGAAGGTGGCGATGCCGAGCCCGATCGGCGGCACCATCCCGGCGGCCATGGTCGCGGCCATCGGCGCGTAACTCTGCGAGGCCAACAGGCCGACCGAGAACGCATAGGCTGCCTTGTTGATCGGCCCGCCAAGGTCGACGCACATCATGCCGCCGAGCAGCACGCCAAGCAGGATCGCGTTGGTGGTGCCCATGCTGTCGAGGAAATGCGTGAGCGCCGCGAGCATGCCGGCGACCGGTTTGCCCACCACGTAGATCATCACCAGCCCGGTAAACAGGCTGGCGAACAGCGGGATGATCAGAATCGGTTTCAGCGCTTCAAGACTTTGCGGCAACGCGACGTAGCGACTGATGGCCTTGGCCGCATAACCGGCGAGAAACCCGGCGACGATACCGCCGATGAACCCTGCCCCCAGCGTACTGGCGAGCAAACCGCCGATCATCCCCGGCGCCAGGCCCGGACGGTCGGCGATCGAGTAGGCGATGTAACCGGCGAGCAGCGGCACCATCAACTTGAACGCGGTCTCGCCGCCGATCTGCATCAGCGCCGCCGCCAACGTGCCTTCTTCCTTGAACGCGGTGATGCCGAAGACGAACGACAACGCGATCATCAAACCACCGGCCACCACCATCGGCAGCATGAACGACACGCCGGTCAGCAGGTGTTTGTAGACCCCGGTTTTCTCTTGCTTGGCCGGTGCCTTGCCGTCATTCGATGCGCTCTCCACCTGACCTTCGGCGAGGGCTTTGTTCAGTGTCGCTTCGGACTGCTTCAACGCAATCCCGGTGCCGCAACGGTAGATTTTCTTGCCGGCGAAACGCTCGGTGGCGACTTCGATATCGGCTGCCAGCAACACCACGTCCGCCTCGGCAATTGCCGTGGCGCTGAGCGGGGTTTTCGCGCCGACCGAACCCTGGGTTTCGACGTGCAGTTCATAACCCAGACGTTTGGCCGTTTGCTGCAACGCTTCGGCGGCCATGAAGGTGTGGGCGACACCGGTCGGGCACGCAGTGATGGCAACGATGCGCGGCGCACGTTGCGCAGCAACTGCCGGGGCAGCTTCGGCGGCAACGTAAACTGCGGCCTCTTCAGCACCACGACGCAGCACCGCTTCGACGTCTTGCAGCGCTTGCGCCGGGGCGATCTGGAACACGCGTTTGCCGACGAAACGCGTCATGTCGATGTTGCCGGTGGCCACCAGCAATACCCACTCCGCCGCCGCGATGGTGGCGGCCGACAGCTCACGTTCCGGGTGCGCCGCATCCACCACTTCAACGCTGGTGCTCCAGCCCTGACGCTGGGCTGCGGCGTCGAGCAGACGGGCGCACAGCACACTGGTGACCATGCCGTTCGGGCAGGCCGTGACAATGGCTAACTTCATGACAAACCCTCTTATTGTTCTGTCAGGGCGCGCACGCGCACGCCCTGTTCGAGCTGCGCCAGGTGCGCGGCGTCGTTGATGCCAAAACCGATCTGCGTCACCGCCATCGCGGCAATCGCCGTGGCGCTGCGCAAGGTTTGCTCGGGGGTGTCGGCACTGAGCAAACCATGGAGCATGCCGGCCAGCAACGAGTCCCCGGCACCCACCGTACTGGCGACCGAGACCTTCGGCGGCGTGGCATGCAACGCCGAACCGACGCTGAACCAGTTCACACCGTCGGCGCCATGGGAGATCACCACGTGCTCGATGCCCTTGGCGTGCAGGCACGCCGCTGCCTGTGCTTCGGCGGCGTGCGAAACCACATCGCAATCGAGCGCATCGGCGAGTTCTTCAGTGTTCGGTTTGATCAGCCACGGGCGCGCTTCAATGGCTGCGCGCAAGGCTTCGCCACTGCTGTCGAGGGCGACTTTCAGACCGAGGCCGTTCAGCCGTTCGATGAGTTCGCGCAACCACTGCGCGGTGACGCCACGCGGCAGACTGCCGGCCACCACGACGGCATCGTGGCCCGGTGCAATCTGCACCAGACGCTCGAGCAACGCCTGCTGCGCCGCCGCGTCGACCACCGGCCCCGGGCCGTTGATGTCGGTGATGCGACCATCGTGCTCGGCGACCTTGATGTTGCTGCGCGTCTCCCCCGGCACGCGGATGAACGCGTCGACAAAGCCGCGCTTGACGAACAAGGTTTCGAAGGCTTGCAGATTGTCTTCGCCGAGAAAGCCGCTGACCGTCAGTTGGTGTCCCAGATCAGCGAGCACCTGGGCGACGTTCACGCCCTTGCCCGCGGCGTGGGTGTGCATCTCGTCGCTGCGGTTGACCTGACCGGCCTCCAGGCGTGGCAGCTCGACCGTGAGGTCCAGCGCCGGGTTGAGGGTCAGGGTGAGAATCTTGGCCATTACAGGGCCTCCACTAATGCACGCACTTCATTCGCGCTGCCCACAATGAGGGCTTGTTGAGCAAGGGTTTGCGCCTGGGTCAGGCTGAGTTCGCGGATGCGTGCCTTGACCTCGGCGATACTGCGCCCGGACACACTCAGCTCATCGACGCCGAGGCCGACCAGCACCGGCACCGCCAGCGGATCGGCCGCCAGTTCGCCGCACACGCCGACCCATTTGCCGTGGGCATGCGCGGCGCGCACGGTGATGTCGATCAGTTGCAGCACTGCCGGGTGCAAGCCATCGGCCTGGGCCGACAGCGTCGGGTGACCCCGGTCGATGGCCAGGGTGTATTGCGTCAGGTCGTTGGTGCCGACGCTGAAGAAGTCGACTTCCTTCGCCAGTACCGGCGCCAGCAAGGCAGCCGACGGCACCTCGATCATGATCCCCAGTTGCAGATCCGCAACCGGAATTTCCAGGCGCAAGCGCTCGGTCATGTCGCGGGCCTGACGCCACTCTTCGACGCTGCCGACCATCGGGAACATGATGCGCAACGGACGGTTGTCCGCCGAACGCAGCAAGGCGCGCAGTTGCGCTTCCATGATGTGCGGACGCTGTAACGTGAGGCGAATGCCGCGCACACCGAGGAACGGGTTTTCCTCTTTGGCGATCGGCCAATACGGCAGCGGTTTGTCGCCGCCGACATCCAGCGTACGCACCACCAGCGGCCGTCCGGCGAGGCCGTCGAGGACGCGGCGGTATTCGGCTTCCTGAGTCGCTTCGTCCGGTACCTGCGGGTGAGCCATGAAAATCAGTTCGGTGCGCAGCAGACCAATGCCTTCGGCGCCCTGCTCCACCGCCGCGGTGACACCGGCGCTTTCGCCGATGTTGGCGAACACTTCCACGGCATGGCCGTCGGTGGTGTGCGCCGGTTGATGACGTTGTTCGGCGGCGGCCTTGAGGCGCTGCTCGCGGGTGTCGCGTTCTTCGGCGGCGCGTTGCAGGGTCGCGGCATCGGCGTCGACATGCAGGCGACCGCGCTGGCCGTCAAGCAGCAACGGCGTGCCCGGTTTGAGCAGCAACACCGCCGCGCCGGCGCCCACCAGCGCCGGGATCCCGAGGGCACGCGCGACGATGGCACTGTGCGCGGTGGCGCCGCCGCGAGCGGTGAGAATGCCTGCGACACGGGCCGGATCGAGTCGCGCCACATCCGACGGGCCGACTTCGTCCATCACCAGAATGTACGGTTGCTCCGGCTCATTCGGCGTCTGCACGCCGCAGAGTTGCGCCAGCACCCGGCGCCCGATATCACGCAGGTCCGCCGCCCGCTCGGCGAGCAACGCGTCCTGCAACGACTCCTGTTGTTTGGCCGCCGCCTCGATCACTGCCATCCACGCTGCTTCGGCGCTTTCGCCTTGTTTGAGGCGAGTGTCGACTTCGTCGGTCAGCTCCGGGTCGTCGAGCATTTCCTGGTGGGTGATGAAAATCTCGCGAATGGCCTTGGCCTTGCTGCGTTCGACCAGGCCCTGAATGTCGCGGCGCACGTCGTTCAGTGCTTGCTTGAGACGCTCGCGCTCGATGGCGGCTGACTCACCGCGCAACGGGTAATCGATGGCTTGCTGCACTTGAATGTGTGCCGGCCCGATAGCGATGCCCGGCGCTGCCGGGATCGCCTGCAATTGAGCACCGGATGCCGGGGCGATCAGCACTTCGGCGATATCGGCAATGACTTCGCGTTGCTGGCTCACTGCCGGCAGCGGTTCGACTTCTTCGCCCAGGCCTTCTTCGATAGCGGCCAGCAGGGCCGGCAAGGCGTCGGCGGCGATGCTCGGCTCAGCGATCAACTCCAGCACCTGACCGCGACGGGCGCCGAGGCTGAGCAGCTTGCTCAGACTTTTCACCGACACGGCGCTGTCCTGGCCGTCGACGATGCGCACGCGAATCTCGCCGTCGAAACTCTTCGCCAGTTGCGCGAGGATTTTCGCCGGGCGCGCGTGCAAACCGTGGGCATTGGCCAGCGCGATACGGGCGCTCGGCCAGTCGGCGGGCAGTTCGCCGCCGAGCACTTCGAGGACTTTACGGCTGCTGGTGGCACGGCCCAATTCATGGCCGCGACCTTCAATCAACAACGCGCACAGACGTTCGAGCAGCGCCTGATGCGCTTCACCGAGGCTGGCCAGACAGAACAGACCGCTGAGCGGCTGGCCGAGGTAACGCATCGGTTTGTCCGGGGTGACGAACGCCAGGCCCGGACGCTTTACGGTCTGTTCGCTGTGCAGCCACCACAGGCCATCGCCCAGCGGCAGCGCTTCGACTTGTTGCAACACACCGGCAAAGCCGTTGCTCACACAATCGGCCTGACGCAGCAGACGCGCGCCCCGCCAGACCAGCTCTTCGAAATCATCAGCCGACACGCCGAGGCCGATCATCTGGGCATCCAGCGCCAATTCCTGCGGCGCGCCTTGCAGCAGTTTCAGCAGCGCTTCCGGGGAGCTGGCGCGGCGCAGGGCCTGACCCAGATCGGTCTCGCCGAGGGCACGGGTCAGCAATTGCAGCAGGCGCAGGTGTTCGTCGGATTTGGCGGCGATGCCGATCGCCAGATAAACGATCTGCCCATCGCCCCAATCCACGCCCTCGGGAAACTGCATCAGGCGCACGCCGGTGGCGAATACCTGATCGCGGGTTTGCGGAGTGCCGTGGGGAATGGCAATACCTTGACCGAGAAAGGTCGAGCCCTGCGCTTCCCGCGCCTGCAAGCCGGCGAGGTAGCCGTCGGCGACCAGACCATCGGCCACCAGGTGATTAGCGAGCAATTGCAGAGCGGCGGGTTTATCCACAGCCGATTGGCCCATGGATATCTGCTCTATAGTGAGCTCGAGCATGCGATCTCCTTTTTGGCGCCTGAGGACGCCAGGTATTGTTTTGGATTGTTTGCAGCTTAGGCGCTGTAGGCCATCCTTTTCAGGGGCAGTTTTGGCGGTTTCACGGCAGAACCGGCCAAAGGCGTCTAAAACGTAGAAAATACGCTTGCTGAAACGTTTAATCTAGATTGATCGGCACGTTACTCGATAATGTCTCATCCTTGAAGTCCAACTTGTCGGATGCGCTGCGACAATCGTCGCCTGCCCTAATCGGTTAGGATTGGCGAAAATGTCGGGGCTAGCTCGAAAAAACAAGGAAATACCGGGTTGAAACTCAGTGATATCGCGCGGTTGGCCGGAGTGTCCGTGACCACCGCCAGCTACGTCATCAACGGCAAGGCCGAACAGCAACGCATCAGCAACGCCACGGTCGAGCGGGTGCGTACGGTCGTCGAACAACACGGCTTCACGCCCAACCCGCAAGCGGCCGGGCTGCGCAGTCGGCACACCCGTACCCTAGGGTTTATCCTGCCGGACCTGGAAAACCCCAGTTACGCGCGAATCGCCAAACTGCTGGAGCAAGGTGCGCGGGCGCGTGGCTATCAGTTGCTGATCGCCAGCTCCGACGATGCGCCGGACAGCGAGCGCCAGTTGCTGCAACTGTTCCGCGCCCGCCGCTGCGATGCACTGATCGTCGCCAGTTGCCTGCCGGCCGGTGACGACAGCTACCGCCAGTTGCAGGCCAAGGGTTTGCCGATCATCGCCATCGACCGGGTCATGGAACCGGAGCATTTCTGCTCGGTTATCAGTGACGACCGCGAAGCCAGCCTGCACCTGACCCAGAGCCTGCTCGACCCACAGCCGAAGCAGATCGTGCTGCTCGGTGCGCGCCCGGAACTGAGCATCAGCCAGGAACGTGCCGCCGGCTTCAAACAGGCCCTCGTCGACTTCAAAGGCGAAGTGCTGATCGAGCACGCCGAATCGTTCAGCCGCGAGTGCGGCAAGCAGTTGATGGAAGAACTCCTGCAGCGTCTGGGGCATTTGCCGGACGCGCTGGTCACCACGTCTTACGTGCTGCTGCAGGGCGTGTTCGATGCGCTGCATGATTTCCCGCTCAAATCCCGGCCACTGCGCCTCGGCACCTTCGGTGACACGCAGTTGCTCGACTTCCTGCCGCTGCCGGTCAACGCCATGGCCCAGCAGCACCAGTTGATCGCCGACAAGGCGCTGGAGCTGGCACTGGCCGCCGTCGAGCAATCCGAATACAAGCCCGGCGTGCAGGCCATCGCCCGTACCTTCAAGCAGCGTATTCACCGGGACTGAACCGTGGAGCTGATCGACAGCCACACCCACCTCGACTTCCCCGACTTCGACGCCGATCGTTCGGCGTTGCTCGCCGAAAGCCGTGCGCTCGGCGTGCGGCGGATGGTGGTGCTGGGGGTCCATGAGGGTAACTGGCAACGGGTGTGGGATCTGGTGCAGAGCGACGCCGATCTGTTCGCAGCATTCGGTCTGCACCCGGTGTATCTCGATCAGCATCGCCCGCAGGACCTGACCGCGCTGGGCGACTGGCTGACGCGCCTGCGCGGCCATCGACAGTTATGCGCGGTGGGCGAGATCGGCCTGGATTACTTCATCGAAACCCTCGACCGCGAACGCCAGCAGGCGCTGTTCGACGCGCAGCTGCAACTGGCGGCGGATTTCGAACTGCCGGCGCTGATTCACGTACGCCGCAGCCACGCGGCGGTGATCGCCACGCTCAAGCGCTTCAAGCTCAAACGTGCCGGCATCATCCACGCCTTCGCCGGCAGCCGCGAAGAGGCGCGCGAATACATCAAACTCGGTTTCAAACTGGGGCTGGGTGGTGCGCCGACCTGGCCGCAGGCGTTGCGCATGCATCGGGTGCTGGCGGATCTGCCGCTGGAGTCGGTCGTGCTGGAAACCGATTCGCCGGACATGGCGCCAGCGATGTTTCCCGGCCAGCGCAACAGCCCCGCTCACCTGCCGGCGATCTGCACGGCGCTGGCTGAATTGATGAAAACCAGTCCAGATCAACTGGCCGCCTCAAGCACTGCCAACTGCTGCGAAGTATTCGGCTGGTAATACGCCCTCTGTAGGAGCTGCGGCACGCTGCGATCCTTTGATCCCGGCCCTGAAACAAGATCAAAAGATCGCAGGTTCGTTTCACTCGACAGCTCCTACAGTCAGTTGCCGTGGGCCTTTGCCGCGTCGAGAATCAAAGTCATGTGCTGGCGACGACGCACAAAACGCACCGTCGCGAAGTACACGAAAATCACGATCAGTGACGCGTTCAGCTGTTCAGTCACGCTGAGCAGCCCGATCCATTCCATGACCAGCGCCACCAGCAACGCAGTGCACACCGTCACCGATGCACTGAAGCGCAGCAGTCCCAGCGAATCGAGGGATTTGAAGCGTTTGATCTGTTTCGGGCAGCGCAGCTCCAGGGGGTTCTGGCAGTGCGCACAGGTGAACGGTTCGTTGATCGCGATGGCGTTGAGTTGCCACGGCTTGAGCAACTGCGTGGTCTGACAATGAGCACAACGGCCCTGGACTCCCAGGGTTGCAACGGACATGAGCGGCCTCCTCGACGCAATCAATGGAACAGGAATACTGGCTCATCAGTGACGAAAAGCCAGCCGCCGAAAGAAAACAGGAATTGGCTTACAAGCGTAAGTATCAACGCATTACAGAATGTTCTGACATTGCCCTGCCCCCAAACCTGCAGGCTCGCTCCCACATGAGGCAACTCAGACGCGGAATGCGCTGATCAGTTGCTTGAGCTCCACCACCTGCGCCGACAACGCGCGGCTGGCCTCCTCCGTCTGATACGCGCCTTGGGCCGTGCGCTCGCCGGCGCGGTTGATCTCGACGATGTTCTGGTCGATATCGTGCGCCACGGCGGTCTGTTGTTCCACGGCAGCGGCGATCTGCTGGTTCTGATCGACGATCATGCCCACCGCCCCCAGAATGTTTTCCAGCGCCTGCTGGACCTTTTCCGACTGCCCGACCGTGCCGCTGGCCATCTGATGGCTGACGCCCATGGCTTTCACCGCTGCGCCGACCCCACCGTGCAGCCTGGCAATCATCTGCTCGATCTCTTCGGTCGATTGCTGGGTGCGTTTGGCCAAAGTACGCACTTCGTCCGCGACCACGGCGAAGCCACGACCCTGCTCACCGGCGCGGGCCGCTTCGATGGCGGCGTTGAGCGCCAGCAGATTGGTTTGCTCGGCGATGCTCTTGATCACTTCCAGTACGCGGCTGATCGACTGACTGTCACTGGCCAGTTGGTTGATCACTCGCACTGACTGATCGATCTCGCTGGCCAACGCGGCAATGCTGCCCTGCTGCGACTCCACCAGTGTGCGACCGCTGACGGTTTCATCGTTGACGCTGTGGGCGCTGCTCACCGCGGCCGCCGCGCTGCGCGCCACTTCCAGCGAGGTCGCCGACATCTGATTCATCGCGGTCGCGACTTGCTCGATCTGCGTGCGCTGTCCGGCGACGGCCTGGTTGCTCTGCGCGGAAACATTTTCCACCTGCCCGGCCTGGCGCTCGACTTCGCTCACGGTGTGGCCGACCCGTTCGATCAGGTCATGGATCTTTCTGACCGTGCCATTGAACACCTCGCCCAACTCGCCGAGTTCATCACGGCTCTGCGCGACGAAGTTGACCGTCATGTCACCGGCGGCGACCTTGTCCATCATCGCGCCCAGGCGCTTGAGCGTGGTGCGGGTCGAGGCGTAGAAACCGCCGTAGAGATAGAAAATCAGCACGAACACCACCGACAACGCCACGGCTTGCAGCACCATGTGTGTGCGGTTCTGCGCCAGGCGCTGTTGCAGTTGGGTATCGAGGAATTTCAGGGTCGCGTCGTTGAGCTGGTACGTCATGTCCATCAGCCCGGTGACCTGGTCGTAGAACGCCTGCCACGGGGTATCAAGGGTTTCGGCCACCACGACTCTCTCTTCAAACAACTCGCTGGCCTGTTTGAGCGACGCCTTGCTGCTGTCGGCCGGCGCGCTGAGGCCGGCACGCGCGGCTTGGCTGGAGTCGAGGGCGTCCGCCAGTTTCAGCGCGTATTCGGCTTGAAGTTTTTCGATCTGCGCCAGCAGCTCGTCAAACCGGGTGCTCGACGAGCTGTTGAGAAAGCCCTGACCCAATGAATACGAACCGATGGCCCGGCCTTCGCCGAGGGTCTGGGTCACGGCGGGGGTGATGTTGGTGACCAGCTCGCTGAGCTGACGGATGTTGCTCTGATTGTCACGGCTCAGACCGGCCTGACTGGCGATGATCTGGCTGAAGATCTGCGCGTTGCCGAGCAGTTTGCCGATTATCCCGCTTTTGCTTTGCAGTGAGCTTTCCGCCTGCTGGGCCTTGAACGCGCTGATCATTTCATCGCGTTTGCCATCGAACACCTTGATCTGCTCGGGATCCTCAGTGGTCGCCTTCAGGCCTTGCAGGCGTGTCAGCACGGTTTGTTCGAGGCTGCTGATCTGCGACTCGAGATTGTCGGCCTTACCGGACTGGCCGAGGACGACATTAATCTGCACTCGATTATTGAGGGTTTCCAGATCCCGGCGCAGGGTCAGGCTGCTGCCCAGCAGGTCGAGGCTTTGCAATTCGACCCGGGTGCCCTGGAATTCGCGATAGGAATCGCGCACCAGATAGAAATTGGTCACCAGCATCGGCACCAGGAACAGCACGCTGATCAAACTGAACTTCATGCCGAAGCTCAGACGGTTCATCAGCGAGACGGCGGGATAGAGCAAGCTCTTCACTGGAAGTCTCCCTTGGTTTTTCTTGTTTTTATTGGCAGGCGCGGGGCGACAGCAGATAGCCACTATCGGGCGCTGTCTCTGTATAGCTCAAATCGAGGGGAGGTTTTGTAACTTAAGGTTAACGACAAAAAAGATCGCAGCCTTCGGCAGCTCCTACAGGAAAACCACGATCCCTATGTAGGAGTTGCCGCAGGCTACGATCTTTTGATCATGCTTTGAAATCAGTGAACCAGCACAGTCCACAAGGCAAACCCGGCATACCACAGCACCGCCGCGCGCAGCAGCAGTTCCCACAGGCAATCGAGGGTGTTGATGCCTTCAGGCCCGACCACCGGCGGCGGAATCTCGCCGGCTGCCAGCCCGACCTTGTTGATCAGTTGTGCAGCGCTGATGTTCCAGTTCAGCAGCTCGTGCAACATCACCCGGCTGACCGCGACGAAGTTGCCGACCAGGGCGAAACTGGCGGAGAGCAGGCGCACCGGCACCCAGTCGAAGGCATGGCGCAACTGCCCCGCCCTTTCCACCAAGGCAGGATTCTGGCCATGCTCCTGCGCCAAGGCCAGCAAGCGATAGGCCAGCGCCGCCACCGGACCGAGCGCGAAGTACCAGAAGATCACCGCGAAGAAGCTCTGATAGGCCTCCCACAACAGGTGACCCTGGACCCGATCCAGCAACTGTTCGCCGCTGTCGGCGCAGATGTCCAGGTCACGCTTGGCCACATGCGCGGCGGCTTGCAGGTCTTCGCGGCGCCAGGCGTCACGAAACGGCCCGAGACCACCGAGCAGATCACCGCGGCCCAAGGCGTAAATCACCACCAGCAAGTGCACCGGCAAGGCCAGCAAGCCGTACGCCACGGGTTCCAGCACCAGCAGCAACAAGCCGAGCAGCGCCACCGGCAGCAACACCAGAATGGTCAGCACCCACCATGGCCGCTTGGCCAGACGCGCGCTGGTTTCGAGTTTGTGCAGTTCGCGGATCCATCCGCCATCGCGTTGAACCCGATGGCGCAGGGCCGAGAATTTCTCGATCCAGACCGCCAGCAGTAACACCAGAAAACTCATTGTCCTTCCTCTTGTGCCAGGGCGGCGCGGTAACGCGCCCAGTCGAATGCCGGGCCAGGATCGGTCTTGCGCCCGGGTGCGATGTCGCTGTGCCCGCAGATACGGGCGCCGGTGATAGCCGGAAATGCTGCTTGCAGCTGACGAGTCAGCGTGATCAACGCCTGATACTGCGCATCGGTAAAGGGCAGATCATCGGTACCTTCGAGCTCGATGCCCACGGAAAAATCGTTACAGGTTTCGCGGCCTTCAAACATCGACACGCCAGCATGCCACGCCCGCTCAAGACAGGAGACAAACTGGGTGACGGTGCCGTCACGTTCGATCAGAAAATGCGCCGAGACGCGCAGGTCGGCGATCCCTGCAAAATAGGGATGCTCGGTGACATCCAGACGGTTCTGAAAAAATGCCTGCACCTTGCCGGTGGCGAACTGCGCCGGTGGCAGACTGATGTTGTGAATCACCAACAGGGAAATTTCGCCCGCAGGGCGCTCATTGAAGTTGGGCGATGGGCAGACCTGCACCCCCTGACACCACCCGCTAGCGGGATCCAACTGCATACCGATTCCTTCAACGCCGACTGTGTTGGCGCCCAGTATGCCGCGATCGGCCCCCGACGCGCGATCACTTGCCGCGATTGAGTCGCCGCAGATTGCCGAGCACCGACTCCAGCGCCCGGTCGAACAGCAAGGTATCGTCCAGCGCCCGCACCGCACCGCGGCGGAACTCCAGGGCCAGGCCAATGCGGCTGCGCTCCCGTACTTTCATTCCGGTACGGTCGACAAACACGTACTTGCCAGTGGTTTCGATGATCGCTGCCAGCTTGCAGCGCAGGGTGTGTTCGTCGTCTTCCTCGAACGCGACCCAACTGCCCAGGCGCAATTGATCCACCTGCCGCAAACCCGCGTCATCATGGGCAAGACCTGTCGGGTTCAGGCTGCCTGAGCCCTCGTCGGCCGTGCGCAGAGTAATGTGCTGCGACACCTCGACCAACGCCGCGGTGTCGGCCGTATCCTGCTCGGCAGAGGGTTCGAGCATCCGTACATGCAGCGCTTCCAGTTCGCTGAAAAATTCGCTGGTGGCGAATGGATCGAACGCCGCACTGCTCAGGCCATCGCGCAGTGACTTGAGCAAGCCCGGAACCAGCGCCAGCAAACGCAGGCCCGCATCCGCCTCGTCATGCCGCTGCACGCTCCAGATCAGTTGCTCCATGGTCTGCACATCGGCCTGCCATTGGGCGGACTGCTCGCCATGCTTGAGGCATGTCAGCAACAGCACCTTGCTCCAGGCATCGTGCACAAACGTCACCACCGATGGCGGCAGGGCTTTACCCAGCAACGCCTGATTCAACGCCTGCTCGACTCGCTGGCGGGCCAGTTCGGTTCTCGCCCGCCCCTCTTCGGCATCGCGCAAACGCTGCTCAAGCAATTCACTGCGCCGACGCTCATCGCTGGTGAAGGCCAGAAAGTCAGCGAGCAATTCGCAGAAGATCGCCGGATCGTCGACAAAGTCGCTCAGCAAGCGCTGCACCACTTGCTCGATGCGCAGATACAGACTGTCGCGCGCCTCGCTGTTGCAATCGCCCCAGCCCATGGCCGCATCGGCGATCTCATTGAGCAGGCGCCGCGCCGGGTGGCTGCTGCGGCTGAAGAAGCTCTTGTCGAGCACCGCCACTTTGAGCATCGGAATCTGCAGACGGGCGATCAGCGCCTTGAGCGAATCTGGCAGGTTGCGGTCCTCAAGGATGCAATCGAAGACCATGGCGATCAGGTTGATCACGTCCTCGTCGGCGCCGTCAACGATGCGCGACTTGCCGCTCCTGACGCTGACCCGGGTCAGCAATTGTTCGAGCTGGTTGCGCAGATCGAAGTCGTCCTGCGCCGCCAGTACCGGGACGTATTGCTGCAGGTGCGAGAGCAGGCGCAGCAGGTCGCGGGTGCTGATCGGCTGCGTCGCAACGCTCGGTTCCAGGGTCGGGGCGACACTGCCGCGCACATGCAGTAGCAGTTCCTGCAACGTCGCGAAGACTTCCTGCACGCCTTCGTCGGTGTGCGCAGGCTCATCACTCTCTTCGCTGCTGATGCTCGCCGCCGCACGCTCGATCGCACGGCGCGCCGGTGCCGGCTTCAATTCGGGCAACACACCGGTGGCGATCAACAATTGATTGGCCTCGGCGTACAACGGCTCGGTGTCGGCCAGCACATAGCGCTCGAACAGTTTGAGCAGGATCAGCTTGACCTTGATCTCCACGCCGAGGTTACGGGCGGCCTGCAGGAAATATTCGCAGAGCATGGCAGGGCCGAGCGGGTTGTACTGATCGTCGATGTTTTTGCCAAGCAGCGCGTTGAGCCGCTCAGTCAACTGGTCGAGGGCAAAGCCGTCACGCTTGAGCACACGTCCGACCATGGTCTCGACCGCGACGTTGCGCTCCATGTCATCGGTGCGCGTAGCCGACTCTTCAAACATCAGTGAATCGGGCAGCGTGTGCTGTACGGCGTCGTACTGGATGAGGGCAACAAAGGCTTCGAAGAATTGTTCGAGAAACCCGCGTTCGATGTTTTTGCGTTTGAGGCGCAGATCGCGCATGGCTTCGAAGAAGATGTTCTGTTCGATGTCGTTACGCGCCCGGTCGGCCATCTCGAACAGAGTGTCGTCGGCGTTATCGAACAATTCCTGCAAACCATGGCGCAGTCGCTGGGCCGCCTTGTCGCGGACCTGAAGCAGAATCACAGGCAGGCGGGCGAGCGGCGAGTGATTCGCCTGATCGGTAGCAGCCTTGTGCAAAGGCACTACATTCCCGTCGTTGTGCATCCAAGCCTCCTGAAACGGTGATCCCACTGGTCAGTTACAACACAATTACCTGTGGGAACGGGCAGACGTCAAAGCTATGACGTCAAATGCAAGGCGGATTATCTTGCAGAACTTGTCCCGGGCGCCAGAGGCATCAGGGTTTCCCCTATGCCTGCGACACCTACCAGTGACCACGAATACCGGTGCTTTGCTCACAGAAAATCGACCAGATGCAGCCAGGCACGCGAGTTCTTGCCTTGGGTTGGCTCCTGCCATGCCCCTATAATCGGCGCACTTAGTTTGTGGAGCCCGTTATGCCGAATCTACGTCTCGCCGATTTGACCGCCGAAATCGAAGCCAACGTGCGCCGTGCGTTGCTCGAAGACGTCGGCAGCGGCGACATCACCGCGCAACTGATCCCCGCCGAACGTCTGGCCAAAGCCACCATCATCACTCGCGACGACGCCGTCATCTGCGGTACAGCGTGGGTCGACACTGTGTTCCGCCAGCTCGATCCGCGCGTCGCGGTGCATTGGCAGGTGCGTGACGGCGAACGGGTCAAACCCAATCAGCCACTGTTTCATCTGGAAGGTCCGGCCCGTTCACTGCTGACCGGCGAGCGCAGTGCGCTGAACTTCCTGCAACTGCTGTCCGGCGTGGCAACACGGGCGCAGTACCTGGCAGACTTCGTGGCCCAGACTCAGGTCAAGCTGCTGGACACCCGCAAAACCCTGCCGGGCCTGCGTCTGGCGCAGAAATACGCGGTGACCTGCGGCGGCTGCCACAACCACCGCATCGGCCTCTACGACGCCTTCCTGATCAAGGAAAACCACATTGCCGCCAGCGGTGGCATCGCGCAGGCCATCGCCGCCGCGCACAAGATCGCGCCGGGCAAACCGGTGGAAGTCGAAGTGGAAAGCCTGGAAGAGCTGAAGGAAGCGCTGGCAGCCGGCGCCGACATCATCATGCTCGACGAACTGAGCCTGGACGACATGCGCGAAGCCGTGCGCCTGAACGGCGGCAAGGCCAGACTGGAGGCCAGCGGCGGCATCAACGAAAGCACGCTGCTGCCGATCGCCGAGACCGGGGTGGACTACATCTCGATCGGCGCGATGACCAAGGATGTGAAGGCGGTGGATCTGTCGATGCGCCTGAGCCTTTAAACATCAGCAAGATGCGAGCTACAAGCTGCAAGCCAGAGCGATTCTGCTTTGACTTGCAGCTTGCCGCTTGAAACTCGTAGCTGCTCTTACACGACGAGATTGTTCATCTCGCAGTACTCTTGCCACTCGACGCCCAGTACTTCGGCCGCCTCCTTGTGCAGCACGAGACGCTGCGCCTCGAACTCCTCAGGGGTGCTGGTGTACTTGAGCGTCAACTCCCACGGCTGCAAGCCCTGGGCTTCGGCTTCGTCTTCGAACGCCCACTGGATCTGGTCTTTCTGATCATCAGGACTCAGGTCCTTGATCTCTTCTTTCAGATCCGGAACGTCCAGAATGTATTTTTCCAGCGCTAGTTCGTGACGTTTCTCTTGAGTTAATTCGGTCATGGCGTTCTCGCTGATCGTAAGAATGGAGGATGGATCTGGATCATCAAGGATCTCTCTGACGCGGATTGTCCGGCCTTCGGAACCATTCGGGATCATCTGAAAACTGCTAAGCGATGCTCATGCAGGTACCGAATATAGGACGTTTGCGTGACGAATTACACGGCTCTTTACATCTCTCGCACAAAAAGTTGACCTGCGGAACATAAATCCGGATTCCAAGTCATAGCGTTGTGCCACTTCGGCACTCACCCTCGCTGTTCACAAGGAAAACCAGTGATGCGCAGCTTTTCGAAGATTTGTTCCGTTGTGTCTGCCAGTACCTTGCTCGCCGCCATGCTGTTGCCGGCAAGCGCCATGGCGCTTGAACTGAGCAACAGCAGCTCGTCCTATGGCGACAAGGTTTCGCTGATTCACAGCGATTACGGCAAAGACGTTGTCATCAAAAGCGATATCAGCATCGATGAACTGCAAAAGATCCGCGATACCGTCCGTGACCAGTCACGCCAGATTGAAGAACTCAAACGCAGCAGCGGTTCCAGCTCGAATTCCAGCAGTAAGGAAATCGATGACCTGAAGAGCAAGGTCAAGGAACAGGACCGCCAGCTGGATACCCTCGGACGCCAGGTCGAAGATCTCAAGCGCAACAGCGGCTCGAGTTCGAACTCGGCCAGCAGCGACATTTCCAGCCTGAAGCAGAAAATCAACGATCAGGATCGCGCCATGGATCAGCTCAAGCGTACCGTTGAGGATCTGAGCCGCAAGGTGAAATAAGGGGAAGTGGTGCCCGAGACAGGAATCGAACCTGCGACCTTCGCGTTACGAGTGCGCTGCTCTACCGGCTGAGCTACACGGGCGGTGGGCTAAACCTAGCACCGGTTTTCACAAAAGCAAAGATCGCAGCCTGCGGCAGCTCCTACAGGATCGGGTTATCACATCGTTTGGTAGGCGCTGCCGCAGGCTGCGATCTTTTGATCTTTATGGCAGACAAAAAAATGCCCCGCCGTTTTCACGGCGGGGCATTTTTATTGCGCTAAAGCCTGGGGGTAATTAAACGCCCGAAGCCTTGGCAGCTGCCACGTCTTTGATGGACAGCTTGATACGGCCGCGGTTGTCCACGTCCAGTACCAGCACTTCCACTTCCTGACCTTCTTTCAGGATGTCGGTGACTTTCTCTACGCGAGCGTCGCTCAGCATCGAGATGTGCACCAGACCGTCCTTGCCCGGCAGGATGTTGACGAATGCGCCGAAGTCGACGATGCGCTCAACCTTGCCGACGTAGATCTTGCCGATCTCAGCTTCTGCAGTGATGCTCAGAACGCGCTGACGAGCAGCTTCTGCGGCATCCTTGGTTTCGCCGAAGATCTTGATCGAGCCGTCGTCTTCGATGTCGATCGAAGCCTTGGTCTCTTCGCAGATCGCACGGATGGTCGCGCCACCTTTACCGATAACGTCACGGATCTTGTCGGTGTCGATCTTCATCGCAATCATGGTCGGAGCGTTGGCCGACAGTTCGGTACGCGACTGGCCAATGATCTGGTTCATCTGGCCGAGGATGTTCAGGCGCGCTTCCAGGGCTTGGCCCAGAGCGATTTCCATGATCTCTTCGGTGATGCCCTTGATCTTGATGTCCATCTGCAGCGCGGTGACGCCTTTGGCGGTACCGGCTACCTTGAAGTCCATGTCGCCCAGGTGGTCTTCGTCACCCAGGATGTCGGTCAGGACGGCGAACTTCTCGCCTTCTTTAACCAGACCCATGGCGATACCGGCAACCGGCGCTTTCATTGGAACGCCAGCGTCCATCAGAGCCAGGGAAGCGCCGCAAACGGAAGCCATCGAGCTCGAACCGTTGGATTCGGTGATTTCCGACACCACACGAATGGTGTACGGGAACACGTCGGCGGCCGGCAGCATAGCCGAAACCGAACGACGGGCCAGACGGCCGTGACCGATTTCACGACGACCAGCACCACCCATGCGACCACACTCGCCCACCGAGAACGGAGGGAAGTTGTAGTGCAGCATGAACGGGTCTTTTTTCTCGCCTTCCAGGGTGTCCAGCAACTGTGCGTCACGGGCAGTACCCAGCGTTGCAACGACCAGAGCCTGGGTTTCGCCACGGGTGAACAGGGCCGAACCGTGAGTCTTCGGCAGAACGCCGACTTCGATGTTCAGCGGACGTACGGTGCGGGTGTCGCGGCCGTCGATACGTGGCTTGCCGTTAACGATGTTTTCGCGAACGGTGCGGTATTCGATTTCACCGAAAGCCGCTTTGACGTCGGCAGCCGAAGGCTGGCCTTCTTCGCCGGACAGCTTGGCAACGACCTGGTCTTTCAGCTCGCCCAGACGCGCGTAGCGGTCAGCCTTGACGGTGATGGTGTAAGCCTGGGAGATCGCTTCGCCGAACTCGGCACGGATCGCGCCCAGCAGCTCGGTGGCTTCTGGAGCAGGAGCCCAGGTCCAGGTTGGCTTGGCAGCTTCGGCGGCCAGTTCTTTAACGGCGTTGATCACCACCTGGAACTCGTCGTGAGCGAACAGTACCGCGCCCAGCATCTGGTCTTCAGTCAGCTCTTTGGCTTCCGATTCAACCATCAGTACGGCGTCCGAAGTACCGGCAACGACCATGTCCAGGCTCGAAGCAGCTTGCTGCTCGTAAGTAGGGTTCAGCAGGTAGCCGGTGCTTTCGTGGAAAGCAACGCGAGCGGCGCCGATCGGGCCGTCGAACGGAATGCCCGAGATTGCCAGGGCAGCCGAGGTACCGATCATCGCAGCGATGTCCGGATCGGTCTTCTTGCTGGTGGAAACGACGGTGCAGACAACCTGCACTTCGTTCATGAAGCCTTCTGGGAACAGCGGACGGATCGGACGGTCGATCAGTCGGGAAGTCAGGGTTTCTTTCTCGGAAGGACGGCCTTCACGCTTGAAGAAACCGCCAGGGATCTTACCGGCAGCGTAAGTCTTTTCCTGGTAGTGAACGGACAGAGGGAAGAAGCCCTTGCCTGGATCGGCTTGCTTGGCACCGACTACGGTCACCAATACGCTGACGTCGTCGTCAACGGTGACCAATACTGCGCCGGAGGCCTGACGGGCGATACGGCCAGTCTCGAGGGTAACGGTCGACTGACCGAACTGGAATTTTTTGATTACCGGGTTCACGGTGTCCTACCTTCTTTGTGGCTCTTGGGGGAACTGGTTTCTTGCGAAATTCTTGGGCAATGTCGGGAATCGGCCCGCTGACTGTCCGGGTAAAACGGTAGTGCAGATAAAACTTGAGGCTGGGAGCCTGCCAGCCACCCGCGGAAAACCGCTGATGCCTGACAGACAACCAACCTCATAGCGCAATCGCTGATTAGCGACGCAGACCCAGGCGGCCGATCAGAGCGCTGTAACGGCTCAGATCCTTGCCTTTCAGGTAGTCCAGCAGCTTACGACGCTGGTTTACCATGCGGATCAGACCACGACGGGAGTGGTGGTCTTTACCGTTGGCCTTGAAGTGACCTTGCAGTTTGTTGATGTTGGCGGTCAGCAGTGCAACTTGCACTTCTGGCGAACCAGTATCACCAACAGCTTGCTGGTAGTCGGCAACGATTTGAGCTTTTTCTTGAACGTCGAGAGCCATGAGGCAATCCTTTTATCAGGAAACTGTTTCAAAGAAACAGCTTCAACAGGCCAGGGACAAATCCCTGTATCTATAAATGAGTAGTGACCGTGCCTGTTAACAGCCACACTCGTTCGGTCATTCTGACCGAATCAGTCGACGCGGCGCGATGCGCCCGTCTTCGCTCACTTCACCGATACCGATGAAGCGACCATTGTGATCCTGTACCCGTACCATGCCGAACTTCGGAGCATCCGGGGCACGTACCGGCTGGCCGTTGAGCCAGTAGAACGCGCTCGCTTCGGAGAAGTGCAGCAACGGCCAATCCTGCAGGCCGCTGTCCGATGGCATCAGGAAGCGGTCGACCGCTTCGTTGCCGCCTTCGGCATGTACCGCTTCCAGCTCTTCGAGGGTCACGGTCTGCGCCAGGGTAAAAGGCCCGGCCTGGGTACGACGCAGTTCTGCGACGTACGCACCACAACCGAGTTGCTCACCGATATCCTCCACCAGGGTGCGAATATAGGTGCCCTTGCTGCAGTCCACTGCAAGACGCGCAGTATCGCCTTCGAAGGCCAGCAATTCCAAGCGCGCAATAGTAACAGAACGCGGTTCGCGCTCCACTACTTCGCCTGCACGGGCCAGCTTGTACAGCGGCTGCCCGTCACGCTTGAGTGCCGAGTACATCGGCGGTATCTGACTGATTTGACCCCGAAATTTCGGCAGAACCGCTTCAACATCGGCGCGACCAACGGTCACCGGGCGCTCCTGCAAAACCTCACCCTCGGCGTCTGCCGTGGTGGTGGTCTTGCCCAGTTGCGCCAGGGTTTCATAACCCTTGTCGGAATCGAGCAGGTATTGCGAGAACTTGGTTGCCTCGCCAAAGCACAGCGGCAGTACACCGGTGGCTAGCGGGTCAAGACTGCCGGTGTGGCCGGCCTTCTCGGCGTTGAGCAACCAGCGAACCTTCTGCAACGCGGCGTTGGAGGTGAACCCCAACGGCTTGTCGAGCAGGATGATACCGCTGACGTTACGACGGATACGTTTGACCTGAGCCACCGAGTTACTCCTTGGTGTCTTCAGGTTCAGCAGCGGCCACGTGCTGATTGTCCTCAGCCACGGCACGCTCGATCAGGGCCGACAAGTGCGCGCCACGCACGACGCTTTCGTCGTAGTGGAAGTGCAATTGCGGCACGCTGCGCAGCTTCATTTCACGGGCCAGTTGCATGCGCAGGAACCCTGCGGCAGCGTTGAGCACCTTGATGCTTTGCGCGATGTCTTCGGCATTGTCCTGCCCCATCACGGTGATGAAGATCTTCGCGTGACCGACGTCACGGCTGACTTCCACTGCGGTAATGGTGACCAGACCAACACGCGGGTCTTTGACTTCACGACGGATCAGCTGGGCCAGCTCACGCTGCATCTGATCGCCGATACGTTGGGTACGGCTGTATTCTTTTGCCATGATTTGTTACCTGTTACTGCCCTGCGGTGAAACCCGCAAGGTCTGAAAGCGGCAAACGCCCGGCCTGACAAATGCCAGACCGGGCGTTGCGTTTAGAGTCCGGGTGATGCGCCGCACATAAGAGTGCGGCCGGCCATCACGGCTCCTGAAGTGCGCGAGTTAGAGGCTGCGAGCAACCTGAACCTTCTCGAAGACTTCGATCTTGTCACCGACTTTGACGTCGTTGTAGCTCTTCACGCCGATACCGCATTCCATGCCGGCACGTACTTCGGAAGCGTCATCCTTGAAGCGGCGCAGGGATTCCAGCTCGCCTTCGAAGATAACGATGTCTTCACGCAGTACACGGATCGGACGGTTACGGTGCACAACACCTTCGATCACCATGCAACCGGCGATCGCGCCAAACTTCGGCGAACGGAACACGTCACGCACTTCGGCCACGCCCAGGATGTTCTCGCGAACATCGCTGCCGAGCATGCCGGTCAGGGCTTTCTTGACGTCTTCGATGATGTCGTAGATCACGTTGTAGTAACGCATGTCCAGACCTTCCTGCTCGACGATCTTCCGTGCGCCAGCATCGGCACGCACGTTGAAGCCGAACAGTACAGCGTTGGAAGCCAGTGCCAGGTTGGCATCGGATTCGGTGATACCACCGACACCGCCACCGACCACGCGCACTTGCACTTCGTCGTTGCCCAAGCCGTTCAGAGCGCCCTGCAAAGCTTCCAGCGAACCACGGACGTCGGATTTGAGGACGATGTTGAGCGTCTTCTTCTCTTCCTGGCCCATGTTTTCGAAGATGTTTTCCAGCTTGCCGGCGTGTGCGCGAGCCAGTTTGACTTCGCGGAACTTGCCTTGACGGAACAGAGCCACTTCACGGGCTTTCTTCTCGTCGGCAACCACGCTCATCTCGTCGCCAGCGTCCGGCGTACCGTCAAGACCCAGGATCTCGACCGGAATGGCCGGACCTGCTTCCTTGATCGGCTTGCCGTTCTCGTCGAGCATGGCGCGCACGCGGCCATAGTTCGAGCCGACCAGCACCATGTCGCCTTGACGCAGCGTACCGTCCTGAACCAGCACGGTGGCTACCGGGCCACGGCCCTTGTCGAGACGCGATTCGACGACAACACCACGGCCAGGAGCCGATGGAGTGGCGGTCAGTTCGAGAACTTCGGCCTGCAGCAGAACGGCTTCGAGCAGTTCGTCAACGCCGGTACCCATTTTCGCCGAAACCGGTACGAATGGCGTGTCGCCACCCCACTCTTCGGAAGTCACGCCGTGAACCGACAGTTCGCTGCGGATGCGATCGAGGTCGGCACCTGGCTTGTCGATCTTGTTCACTGCAACCACCAGAGGAACGCCAGCCGCCTGAGCGTGCTGAACAGCCTCGATGGTTTGTGGCATCACGCCGTCGTCCGCCGCAACCACCAGGATCACGATGTCGGTCGCCTTGGCACCACGAGCACGCATTGCGGTAAACGCAGCGTGACCCGGGGTGTCGAGGAAGGTGACCATGCCGCGTTCGGTTTCAACGTGGTACGCACCGATGTGCTGGGTGATACCGCCGGCTTCGCCAGCAGCTACCTTGGCACGACGGATGTAGTCGAGCAGCGAGGTCTTACCGTGGTCAACGTGGCCCATTACGGTCACGACTGGCGCACGAGGAACCGCCTCACCTTCGAACTTCAGGGACTCGGCCAGGGAATCTTCCAGGGCGGTGTCACTGATCAGGGTCACTTTGTGGCCCAGTTCTTCAGCAACCAGTTGGGCAGTTTCCTGATCCAGTACCTGGTTGATGGTGGCCGGGGTACCCAGCTTGAACATGAACTTGATGATTTCGGCAGCCTTGACCGACATCTGTTGAGCGAGATCGCCAACAGTGATGGTTTCGCCGATCTTCACTTCACGCACGACAGGGCCGGTTGGGCTCTGGAAACCGTGAGCGTTGCGCTTCTTCAGCTTGGCCTTGCCGCGACCACCACGACGGAAGCCATCGCTTTCTTCGTCGGTAGTGCGTGGTGCCACACGTGGCGCCGGCGCTTTTTCTTTGACCGAAGCACGATGCGGAGCGTTTTTGCGCTCGCCATCGCCACCACCGCGACGATTGTTATCGTCGGCACGTGGTTTGTCCGGACGACGCTGTTCGTCACGCTTGCGAGTGTCGGCAGCTGGCGCAGCAGCGACAACCGACGCAGCTTCGCGCACAGGTTCGGCCACTGGCGCAGGGGCTGCAACAGCTTCGGCAGGAGCGCTCGACGCAGCAGCAGGCTGGCGACGCGCTTCTTCTTCAGCGCGCTGCTTGGCTTCTTCTTCAGCCTTCTGACGGGCAGCATTTTCTACTGCGCGACGCTCTTCCAGTTCACGCTGGCGCTCGGCTTCGATTTCTTCCGGGCTACGCTGTACGAAAACTTTCTTCTTGCGAACTTCTACGCTGATGCTCTTGCTACCAGCCACACGCAGGGTGCTGGTGGTTTTACGCTGCAGCGTGATCTTGCGTGGTTCTTCCACTTTCGCCTTGTGGCTGCTTTTCAAGTGAGTCAGCAGGGATTGCTTCTCACTGTCAGTCACATGTTCTTCGGCGGCGGTGTGCGGCAGACCTGCCTCACGCATCTGCTGCAACAGGCGCTCTACCGGTGTTTTGACCTCATCGGCCAGTTGTTTCACCGTGACTTGCGTCATGCACTTCTCTCCTCAGGCCGCGCCTAATTACTCGAACCAGTGGGCTCGGGCGGCCATGATCAACTTGCCGGCACGATCATCGTCAATGCCGTCGATGTCGAGCAGGTCGTCAATAGACTGCTCGGCCAGGTCTTCGCGGGTAATTACGCCGCGCACCGCCAGTTCCATCGCCAAATCCTTGTCCATACCCTCAAGCGAGAGCAGGTCTTCGGCCGGATGGGCGTCTGCCAGCTTTTCCTCAGTAGCGATGGCTTTGGTCAACAAACGATCCTTGGCACGAGCGCGAAGCTCGTTGACGATGTCTTCGTCAAAGCCGTCGATGTTGAGCATTTCTTCCAACGGTACGTAGGCAATCTCTTCCAGGCTGGTGAAGCCTTCATCAACCAGCACCTGAGCCAGCTCTTCGTCGACTTCCAGCTCGTCGATGAAGTTGCGCAGGATGTCGCCGGTTTCTGCTTGTTGCTTAGCCTGGATGTCCGATTCGGTCATCACGTTCAGGGTCCAGCCAGTCAACTGGCTTGCCAGACGCACGTTCTGACCACCGCGACCGATGGCCTGAGCCAGATTGTCTGCGCCAACGGCGATGTCCATGGCGTGGGCATCTTCGTCAACGATAATGGCCGCCACTTCTGCCGGCGACATGGCATTGATCACGAACTGCGCCGGGTTATCGTCCCACAGGACGATATCGACACGCTCGCCACCCAACTCGCCCGACACGGCCTGGACGCGCGAACCGCGCATACCGATGCACGCGCCCTGCGGGTCGATGCGTTTGTCCTTGGAGCGGACAGCGATCTTGGCACGCGAACCCGGATCACGGGACGCCGCCATTACTTCGATCAGGCCTTCAGCGATTTCCGGCACTTCGATACGGAACAGCTCGATCAGCATTTCCGGCGCGGTACGCGACAGGATCAGCTGCGGGCCGCGGTTCTCGGTGCGGATTTCCTTGAGCAGTGCACGCAGACGCACACCGACACGGAAGGTTTCGCGAGAAATGATGTCTTCACGAGCCAGCAACGCTTCGGCGTTGTTGCCCAGATCGACGATCACGTTATCGCGGGTCACTTTTTTCACGGTGCCGGAGATGATTTCTCCCAGGCGCTCGCGATAGGCGTCGACCACTTGAGCGCGCTCGGCTTCACGCACTTTCTGCACGATGACTTGCTTGGCAGTCTGTGCGGCAATGCGGCCGAACTCGATGGATTCGATTTTTTCTTCGACGACGTCGCCAACCTTGGCGCCAGGATGCGTTTCGGCAACCTTGCTCGGCCAGGTTTCGATGGCCGGATCATCGAGATCATTCTCTTCGACGACCGTCCAGCGACGGAAAGTTTCGTAGGAACCGGTGTGGCGGTTAATTTCCACACGCAGGTCAACTTCGTCTTCAAAACGCTTTTTGGTAGCAGTGGCCAGGGCCAGCTCCAGCGCTTCAAAAATTACGCTTGCCGGTACGCCCTTTTCATTGGATACCGACTCAACAACCAGCAGTACTTCTTTGCTCATCGTACGCCTCGCCTTTCGCAAGCCATTGGATCCGCGGGATCCGCGTCTCAGTCAAAACTGGGAATAATGTTGGCCTTGTCGATCATGTCGATCGGCAACAGGAACTCATGGTCTTCTACCTGCACCACGACGTCCTGCTCTTCTACACCGCGCAGAAGGCCCTGAAAGTTGCGTCGCCCTTCAAAAGGCGAGCGCAGCTTGATCTTTACTTGTTCACCGGCAAATTTTGCAAACTGCTCAAGAGTGAACAGCGGGCGTTCCATGCCAGGCGAGGAAACTTCAAGGGTGTATTCAACGGAGATCGGATCTTCAACATCCAGCACACCGCTGATCTGACGGCTGACGATGGCGCAATCGTCCACCAGTACGCCGCCTTCTTTATCGATATAAACGCGCAACATTGAGTGGCGACCTTGAGCCGAAAACTCAATACCCCAGCATTCATAGCCTAGGGCCACGACCACCGGGGCCAACAAGGCCTGCAACTCTTCTAGCTTGCTCGACACCTGAACCCCCTCGTGCATGTATGTGCATGCTATGCAAAATAAAAAAATGGGCGAAACGCCCATCCTTGAAACGCCGTCGAACAGCGGCGTAGAAAGTGTCCAGCTAACAAAAAGCCCCTTAAAAGGGGCTCCTTAAACTGGTTGCGGGGGCCGGATTTGAACCGACGACCTTCGGGTTATGAGCCCGACGAGCTACCAGACTGCTCCACCCCGCGACAAAGCTGGGGCGGAAGTATACGACCGATCCCTTATAGGGTCAATGTAACCTTCCACCTGCAAGAAAGCCCGCAACAGCGGGCTCTCCTGACTAATTGGTACCGAGAAGGGGACTCGAACCCCTACACCCTATGGGCACAACCACCTCAAGGTTGCGTGTCTACCAATTCCACCACCTCGGCAAAACTACGTTTGAAACCCTTCTTACTTCTGCTCTTGAGCTGGAGGTACGTCAGTCGCTGGAGTAGCCGACTTTTGCTCTTGAAGCACCGGGACATCATCAGAAGCCGGTTGTTGTTGCTTAGGCACTTCCAACACTGCTGGATCTGGTAAACCTGCTTGAGTCAGCTGATGAGCCTTCTCTTTAGCAAAGTAACCTAACCCCAAGCTGGTTATGAAGAAACCGGCGGCAAGTATAGCAGTAAACTTACTAAGAAAGGTAGAGGAACCTTGGCTTCCGAACACAGTATTTGAAGCACCTGCTCCGAAAGACGCGCCAGCATCCGCACCTTTACCCTGCTGCAGCAAAACCAGAGCAACTACGCCCAATGCACCCAGCAGATGAAAAACGACTACGACTGTTTCCAGCATTTTTTCAGTTTCCCGCGGCGCGACAAATCGCACCGAACTCATCTGCATTCAGGGAAGCTCCACCAATGAGCCCCCCATCGATATCCGGCATGCCGAACAGTTCGACCGCATTGGCCGCCTTCACGCTGCCGCCGTATAGAAGCCGCACACCTCGTGCGACTTCAGAATTCTCTGCCGCCAACTGCTCGCGAATGGCTTTATGCACATCCTGAGCCTGTTGCGGCGTTGCAGTCAGTCCGGTACCGATGGCCCAGACAGGCTCGTAAGCAATGACTGCCTTGGCAAAGGCACCAACACCCAGCTCCTCGATGATGCTGCCCAGCTGACGCCCGACAACCTCAAGAGTTTTTCCGGCTTCGCGCTGCTCGAGGGTTTCCCCTACACACAACACCGGAATCAAGCCACATGCCTGTGCCGCTGCGAACTTGCGATTCAGCATCCCGTCTCGCTCGCCCATTATCTGACGGCGTTCGGAGTGCCCGACAAGCACCAGGGAACAACCTGCATCCACCAACTGACTCGGCGCAATCTCACCGGTCAACGCACCTTGCATGGATTCCACCGCAGAGTTCTGCGCGCCGACCGAAATCGACTTGCCTTTCAAGCCATCAATCACTTGATTGATATGCAAGCAAGGCGGGAATACCGCGACATCAACACCGCTTGGCAAGGCCAGATGACGAAGGCCGTTGATCAGCTCAGCGACGCTGGCGCGGGTACCGTGCATCTTCCAGTTACCAGCTACCATAGGGCGACGCATGCTGTACCTCGTCGGTCAAAGTGGGCGCAGATGTTACCCAACACAATCATGGCTGGCAAGCCGAATCAGGCAGAAACTTCAGTTACCAGTTTTGCCAGTTCTTCGGCGTAGGTGCGAACCTGAGTTTCATCCTCACCCTCGACCATCACACGCACCAGCGGCTCAGTACCGGACTTGCGCAAAAGCACCCGGCCACGACCCGCCATGGCCTGGGTTACACGCGCACTGGCTTCCTTGACAGCCGGATGCTCAAGCGGGCTTTCACCACCACCGAAACGCACATTGATCAGTACCTGAGGGCATTTGCGCAGCGCCTGACGTGTTTGTGCCAACCCTTCATTACGGGTTTTAAGCGCCATCAACACCTGCAATGCAGCAATGATCGCATCGCCGGTGGTGGTGTGATTGAAGCAGACGATATGCCCGGAGTTCTCACCACCCACCAGCCAGTCACGCTCAAGCAGCTCGGCAATCACGTAACGGTCGCCCACATTGGCGCGAATGAATGGAATCGAGAGTTCAGCAAGCGCCAACTCAAGCCCCAGGTTGCTCATCAGCGTTCCGACGACACCGCCCTGCAATTTGCCGCGCTCGTGAAGATCGCGCGCAATGATGAACAACAACTCATCGCCATCGACGACAGCTCCCGTGTGATCAACCATCAGCACCCGATCACCGTCACCATCAAAGGCGATACCCAGATCAGCGTGCTCGGCCAGAACGGCGGCCTGCAATTGGCCCATATGGGTCGAACCGCAGTTGTCATTGATGTTCAGCCCATTGGGCTGAGCTGACAAAACGACCACTTCAGCACCCAACTCGCGGAAGACACTCGGAGCTACCTTGTAGGTCGCACCGTGCGCGCAGTCGATAACGATCTTCAGGCCGGAGAAACTGGTACTGGTTGGCACACTGCTTTTGCAGAATTCGATGTAGCGACCGGACGCATCGTTGATTCGCGACACTTTGCCGATCTTGCTCGACTCCACAACGGTCATCGGCATATCGAGCAACTCTTCGATCATCAGCTCCAGCTCATCAGGCAACTTGGTGCCCTTGCCGGAGAAAAACTTGATGCCGTTATCGTCGTGCGGGTTGTGCGAAGCGCTGATCACGATCCCGGCCTCGGCCTGAAAAGTACGCGACAGATAGGCAATGGCCGGTGTCGGCATCGGGCCGAGCAGCATGACATCGGCACCCGCCGACGTCAGACCAGCTTCAAGCGCCGATTCAAACATGTAGCCAGAGATGCGCGTGTCCTTGCCGACCAGCACCTTGCAGGCGCCCATTTTGCGAAAGGCCATTCCAGCCGCCCAGCCGAGCTTGAGCATGAAGTCCGGGGTAATCGGGTATTCACCGACACGACCACGAATGCCGTCAGTACCAAAGTATTTCTTGCTCATAAGTGCTCCATCATTCTTATTCGGCTGATTCCACGGCCGCCAGCATGCGCACCACGTCTACCGTTTCCGCCACATCATGGACGCGCAATATACGCGCTCCTTTCACCGCTGCCAGTGCCGCCAGTGCCAGACCACCATGCAGACGCTCGCCCACAGGACGATTCAGCGCCAGGCCGATCATACTTTTGCGGGACACACCAACCAGAAGCGGACGCCCCAACGCATGCAGGGCTTCCATATGCTTGAACAAGCTTAGATTGTGCTGCAACGTTTTGGCGAAGCCAAAACCGGGATCGAGAATGATTCGCTCGGCACGAATGCCCGCTTGCGCGCACTGCTTCATGCGCCCAGCGAGAAACTCACCCACTTCCCGAGTCACGTCCTGGTAGTGCGGATTATCCTGCATATCACCCGGCTCGCCGAGCATATGCATCAGACAGACCGGCAGGCCGGTCGCCGCGGCGGCATCCAGTGCACCATCACGGCGCAGCGAACGCACGTCATTGATCAAGCCGGCACCGAGGCGCGCAGTTTCGCGCATCACGGCAGGTGTCGACGTGTCGACCGAGATAATCACATCCAGCTCGCGATTGATCAGCTCCACGATCGGCGCTACACGCTCCAGCTCTTCCAGCGGCGAAACCGCACGAGCGCCAGGCCGGGTCGACTCTCCACCGACGTCGATCAGTGTCGCACCAGCGGCTACCATGGCTTCGGCGTGACGCAAGGCCACGTCAAGCTGGCTGTAACGGCCACCATCGGAGAAGGAATCAGGAGTGACATTGAGAATGCCCATGACATGCGTCCGGGCCAAATCAAGAACCCGGTTGCCGCAAGGCAACCGGGTCAGGGACTGTACAGAAGTCATTTCAAACCTTAAACGTCAGCAGCCGGGCCGCCAATCGGTGTTTCCGGACGCTCATCCTGGACCACTGGAGGCGGCGTACCGGTGCCAGTACCACCCGTCCAGTCGCGCGGCTCGCGAGGAGTGCGACCCGCCATGATGTCGTCGATCTGCTCGGCATCGATCGTTTCGTACTTCATCAATGCATCAGCCATGGCATCGAGCTTGTCACGGTTGTCCGTGAGGATCTGCTTGGCCGTGCCGTAGCACTGATCGATGATGCTGCGCACTTCGGAGTCGATCAGCTTGGCCGTCTCACCGGAGAAGCTTGCACTCTGACCGCCACCGCCGCGACCGAGAAACACTTCACCCTCTTCTTCGGCGTACATCAGCGGACCGAGTTTTTCCGACAGGCCCCACTTGGTCACCATGTTCCGTGCAATCTGGCTGGCACGCATGATGTCGTTGGAAGCGCCGGTGGTGACACCGTCGAAACCAAGGGTCATTTCCTCAGCAATGCGGCCGCCGTACAGCGAGCAGATCTGACTGATCAGCGCACGCTTGGACAGGCTGTAGCGATCTTCTTCGGGCAGGAACATCGTCACACCCAGCGCACGACCGCGTGGAATGATCGAGACCTTGTACACAGGATCATGCTCAGGCACTACGCGACCAACGATGGCGTGACCGGCCTCGTGATAAGCGGTGTTCTGCTTCTCTTTCTCGGACATGACCATGGATTTGCGCTCGGCGCCCATCATGATCTTGTCTTTGGCCAGCTCGAATTCTTTCATTTCAACGATGCGCTTGCCGCTGCGTGCAGCGAACAGCGACGCTTCGTTGACCAGGTTGGCCAGGTCAGCACCGGAGAAGCCCGGAGTACCCCGTGCGATCACTGCCGGAGCAACGTCGTCGCCCATTGGCACTTTGCGCATGTGAACCTTGAGGATCTGTTCGCGACCACGGATGTCTGGCAAGCCAACCACCACCTGACGGTCGAAACGGCCCGGACGCAGCAGCGCAGGGTCGAGTACGTCAGGACGGTTGGTGGCAGCGATCACGATGATGCCGTCATTCATTTCGAAGCCGTCCATCTCTACCAGCAACTGGTTGAGAGTCTGCTCACGTTCGTCGTGACCACCACCCATGCCGGCGCCACGGTGGCGACCAACGGCGTCGATTTCGTCGATGAAGATGATGCACGGCGCGTGCTTCTTGGCCTGCTCGAACATGTCGCGAACACGGCTTGCGCCAACACCCACGAACATTTCGACAAAGTCGGAACCGGAAATGGTGAAGAACGGCACTTTGGCTTCGCCGGCAATAGCCTTGGCCAGCAAGGTTTTACCGGTACCCGGAGGGCCGACCATCAGCACGCCGCGAGGAATACGACCACCCAGGCGCTGGAACTTGCCCGGATCACGCAGGAACTCAACGAGTTCGCCGACTTCTTCCTTGGCTTCGTCGCAACCTGCAACGTCAGCCAGCGTAGTTTTCACCTGATCTTCGGAGAGCAGGCGCGCCTTGCTCTTGCCGAAGCTCATCGGCCCGCCCTTGCCGCCGGCACCGCCCTGCATCTGGCGCATGAAGAACATGAACACCGCGATGATCACCAGAATCGGGAAGCTGGCCACCAGGAGCTGGGTCCAGATGCTTTGCTGTTCAGGCTGCTTGCCTTCGACCACAACGTGATTGTCGACCAGATCGCCGATCAGGCCGTTGTCCTGGATCGCCGGACGAATGGTCTTGAAGCTGTCGCCATCATTGCGCTTGCCGGTAATCACATAGCCGTCAACAGCTACGCGCTCGACCTTGCCATCCTTGACCTGCTGGATGAAGTCGGAATAGTTGAGGGTCTGCGGCTCGTTAGGGCTGGAGAAGTTGTTCATCACCGTCACGAGGACTGCCGCGATGATCAACCACAGGATCAGATTCTTTGCCATATCGTTCAATTAACTACCCTCTGAAGCAAGCTCCGCTACTGGCGCGCGCTTCGCATGATATTCACCGGCCTAACTTACTACATTACCTACAACTCTGGCAGGCGCCGTCTGTAACCCTTTGTGAAACACTTTCTACACAATATTCGCTTATGCACACGGGGCGAAATACGAAAAACCTATCACCCCGCGAAAAAACCTCGTTTTACTCACTACGCCCGCGGTAACCCCAAGCCAGCATGTATTGCTCGCGGGAACTGCCGCGGGAAGAGTCTGGCTTGATCATCTGGATCTTGTCGAATTTCCGACGAGCATCCTTCAGGTAAACATCAAACCCTTCGCCCTGAAAAATCTTGATCACGAAATTACCGCCCGGCTTGAGTATCCGTTCCGCCAGATCAAGCGCCAGCTCGCAAAGAAACATGGCTTTGGGCATGTCCACTTCAGGCGTACCACTCATATTGGGGGCCATATCGGAAATCACAAGGTCCACCTGCGAATTACCCACGGCTTCAAGGATCCGTGCGAGCACTTCGTCCTCGGTAAAGTCACCCTGGATGAAAGTCACGTCCGGAATGCTGTCCATCTCCAGGATGTCCGAGGCGATCAGACGTCCCTGACCACCGATCAACCGGCTAGTGACCTGCGACCAGCCGCCGGGCGCCGCGCCCAGGTCGACAACGCTCATGCCGGAACGGATCAGCTTGTATTTCTCCTGGATCTCCAGAAGCTTGTAACTCGCACGCGAGCGGTAGCCATCCTTCTGCGCCTGCTTCACATAAGGATCGTTGACATGTCTTTTCAGCCAACCAAGGCTTGTCTTGGAACGCGCCATTGGGCACCTCGATGATTAGGGTCGTGATTAATTGGGCGGATCCACGAACCCTCGGGTAAAATGGCCGCCATTTTACAGAATCCAGACGAAAGGGTCAGATTATGCCGCTCACTCCAGAGCAGAAGAAACAGTACAAATCCATTGGCCACCACCTGAAACCGGTTTTGACGGTGGCTGACAACGGTTTGACTGAAGGTGTCTTAGCCGAACTCGAACGCGCATTGGCGGATCACGAGCTGATCAAGATCAAGCTCAATATTCTCGATCGCGAGTCGCGTCTGGCGCACATTGCAGAACTGTGCAAGGTCGGCAAGGCGGACCTGGTTCAGGTCATCGGCAAGATGGCACTGGTTTACCGCAAGAACTTCAGCGTCAACAAGCAGCTGTCGAACGTTCATCGCTTCAAGTGATGAAAAGGGTCAAGGGTGTGCTGCGCGCACCCTGCCACTCCATCCCGGCACCGGCTGCAACACCAGCACCAGACCGGAAAAACCCAACACCAGAAAACTGAATTCCTGCCAGCGCTGCGCTTCCGGCCAGCCGACACGCACTGCGACAAACATCGCACACGCATACAACGCCATCAGCAATACCTGCCCGCGAAAATCCCGCCATAGACTGACAAGGCCCTCGGCCTGTACCAACACCAAAGCCTGAAAAATCACGCACGCGGCGGCAAAACTCACCACCGGCACTGCAAACGCATCGGTAACTTCATCGATCAGCAACGGTGCCAGGCCAATCTTGCCCAGTACCGCTCGCAAACCGAGATGAATCAACCAGAAGCCGCCGACCCACAGCATCTGGGCCAGCTGCCAAAGCATGGCGCCCGCATGTAGCGGGCGCCTGCCTTCAGATGTGACGGACTTCGACAATCTCATACTCGATAACGCCGCTTGGCGTTTTCACGGCGACTACATCGCCCTCTTCCTTGCCGATCAAGGCACGGGCCAGAGGCGAGCCAACCGAAATCTTGCCGAGTTTGAAGTCAGCCTCATCCTCACCCACGATGTGGTAAGTGACGCTCTCATCCGTCTCGACGTTGGCGATTTCGACGGTAGTACCGAAGATCACCTTGCCGGTGTGCGCAATGGTCGTGACGTCGATGATGACCTGATTCTGGATCCGGCCTTCGATGTCGCGGATCCGTGCTTCAACCATGCCTTGCTGTTCGCGGGCGGCATGGTATTCGGCGTTTTCCTTCAGGTCACCCAACTCGCGAGCCGTACCGATGTCCTGGCTGAGCTTCGGACGAACGACCTTGGTCAGATGAGCGTGTTCTTCTTCCAGGGCTTTCGCGCCCTGGACGGTCATTGGGTATTTGATCATGCCTTCAATCCTGCGTGTAGATCCTGCAAGCGGCGCACGGTCTTCTCGGGACCGAACTTCAGCGCTTCACAGATAGCTTCGCCCGCAGCAATGGTGGTGGTGCAGTAAATCTTGTGCTGCAGGGCATTACGACGAATGGAGTACGAGTCGGCGATCGACTGACGCCCTTCGGTGGTGTTGATGATCAGGGTGACTTCGTCATTCTTGATCATGTCGACCACGTGCGGACGACCCTCGGTCACCTTGTTCACACGGCGCACTTTCAGGCCTGCGGCTTCGATCAGCTTGGCAGTACCGGCAGTGGCAACCACTTCGAAGCCCAAGTTGATCAGATCACGGGCCACGCCTGCAACCAGTGGCTTGTCGTCATCACGCACGCTGATGAACGCGGTACCGCCAGTCGGCAGCACTTCGCTGGCACCCATCTGGGCCTTGGCGAATGCTTCACCGAAGGTGTCGCCCACGCCCATCACTTCACCGGTGGACTTCATCTCTGGGCCGAGGATCGGGTCAACGCCAGGGAATTTGGCGAACGGGAACACCGCCTCTTTCACGCTGTAGAAGTTCGGGATGATTTCCTTGGTGAAGCCGATTTCCTTCAGGGTCTTACCGGCCATCACGCGGGCTGCGATCATCGCCAGGGAAACACCGATGCACTTGGACACGAACGGTACGGTACGGGAAGCGCGCGGGTTGACTTCGATGACGTAGATGTCTTCGCCTTGCAGCGCCAGCTGTACGTTCATCAGGCCGACAACGCCCAGTTCCAGGGCCATTTTCTTGACCTGTTCGCGCATCTCGTCCTGGATGTGCGCCGGCAGCGAGTACGGCGGCAGCGAGCACGCGGAGTCACCGGAGTGAACGCCCGCCTGTTCGATGTGCTGCATGATCGCGCCGATCACCACGTCTTTGCCGTCGCAGACTGCATCCACGTCCATCTCGATGGCGCAGTTGAGGAAGTGGTCGAGCAGCACCGGGCTGTCGTTGGAGACTTGCACCGCGTCACGCAGGTAGCGCTTGAGTTCGTCTTCCTTGTAAACGATTTCCATCGCGCGGCCGCCCAGTACGTAGGACGGACGCACCACCAGCGGGTAACCGATCTTGGCAGCGGCGCGAACGGCTTCGTCTTCGCTGCGCACGGTGGCGTTTGGCGGCTGACGCAAGTTCAGGCGCTCAACCATTTGCTGGAAGCGCTCACGGTCTTCGGCACGGTCGATGGCGTCAGGGCTGGTACCGATGATCGGCACGCCTGCGGCTTCCAGAGCGCGAGCCAGTTTCAGCGGAGTCTGGCCGCCGTACTGGACGATCACGCCTTTAGGCTTCTCGACGCGGCAAATTTCCAGCACGTCTTCCAGGGTCACCGGTTCGAAGTACAGACGGTCGGAAGTGTCGTAGTCGGTGGAAACGGTTTCCGGGTTGCAGTTGACCATGATGGTTTCGTAGCCGTCTTCGCGCAGTGCGAGGGCAGCGTGTACGCAGCAGTAGTCGAACTCGATGCCCTGGCCGATACGGTTCGGACCGCCACCCAGGATCATGATCTTGTCGCGACCGGACGGCGCTGCTTCGCACTCTTCCTCGTACGTCGAGTAGAGGTAAGCGGTGTCAGTGGCGAACTCGGCGGCGCAGGTGTCAACGCGCTTGTAGACCGGGAACACTTCCAGTTTTTGACGGTGAGTACGCAGGTTCTTCTCGGTTACACCCAGCAGCTTGGCCAGACGCTGATCGGAGAAGCCTTTGCGCTTGAGCTTGAACATCAGGTCGCGGTCGATCGCGGACAGACCCAGGGTCTTGACCTTCTCTTCTTCCTTGATCAGATCTTCGATCTGCACCAGGAACCACGGGTCGATCATGTTCATGCCGAAGATGTCGTCGACGGTCATGCCGGCGCGGAAAGCGTCCGCCACGTACCAGATACGCTCAGCGCCAGGCACGGTCAGCTCGCGCTTGAGCACGCTCATGCTTTCCGGATTGCTCAGGTCGAGCTTCTCGTCCAGACCGCAAACGCCGACTTCCAGACCGCGCAGGGCTTTCTGCAGGGATTCCTGGAAGGTCCGGCCGATGGCCATGACTTCACCCACCGATTTCATCTGGGTGGTCAGGCGGGCGTCAGCCTTGGCGAATTTCTCGAAGGCGAAACGTGGCAGTTTAGTCACAACGTAGTCGATCGACGGCTCGAAGGACGCCGGGGTCTTGCCGCCGGTAATGTCGTTCGACAGTTCGTCGAGGGTGTAGCCCACAGCCAGTTTGGCCGCGACTTTGGCGATCGGGAAACCGGTGGCTTTCGAAGCCAGTGCCGAGGAACGCGACACACGCGGGTTCATCTCGATCACGACCATGCGGCCGGTGTCCGGGCAGATACCGAACTGCACGTTCGAACCGCCGGTCTCGACGCCGATCTCGCGCAGTACCGCCAAGGAGGCGTTACGCAGGATCTGGTATTCCTTGTCGGTCAGGGTCTGAGCCGGAGCGACAGTGATCGAGTCACCGGTGTGCACGCCCATCGGGTCGAAGTTTTCGATCGAGCAGACGATGATGCAGTTGTCCTTTTTGTCGCGGACAACTTCCATTTCATATTCTTTCCAGCCGATCAGCGATTCGTCGATCAGCAGCTCTTTGGTCGGCGACAGGTCCAGACCGCGGGCGCAGATCTCTTCGAACTCTTCACGGTTGTAAGCGATACCGCCACCGGTGCCGCCCATGGTGAAGGACGGACGGATGATGCACGGGAAGCCCAGACGCTCGAGAACGGCGTTGGCTTCTTCCATGCTGTGGGCGATACCGGAACGCGGGCATTCCAGGCCGATGGACTTCATGGCCTTGTCGAAACGCGAACGGTCTTCAGCCTTGTCGATGGTGTCGGCGTTGGCGCCGATCATTTCCACGCCGAATTTCTCCAGAACGCCTTCGCGCTCCAGGTCCAGGGCGCAGTTCAGAGCGGTCTGGCCGCCCATGGTTGGCAGCACCGCATCCGGACGTTCTTTTTCGATGATCTTGGCCACGGTCTGCCACTTGATCGGCTCGATGTACGTGGCGTCAGCCATGTCCGGGTCGGTCATGATAGTGGCCGGGTTGGAGTTCACCAGGATGACGCGGTAACCCTCTTCGCGCAGGGCTTTGCAGGCTTGGGCGCCGGAGTAGTCGAATTCGCAGGCCTGGCCGATAACGATCGGGCCAGCGCCGAGAATCAGGATGCTTTTAATGTCTGTACGTTTTGGCATGGGTTTGTCACTCAAATCCGCAGGTCAGTCGGCAAGCCGTCTTGATCGATTTCTGAAGCCCTGAGGGGCGCCACCGGTGTCGGGGCCGCCCTCGAGGGCTTCTCGCTACAGTCTCAAGGCGAACGCTTAGCGTCGCTTGGCCATCTCGTTGATGAAGCGGTCGAACAGTGGAGCCACATCGTTCGGGCCCGGGCTCGCTTCAGGGTGACCCTGGAAGCTGAACGCGCTCTTGTCGGTGCGTTCGATGCCTTGCAGGGTACCGTCGAACAGCGATTTGTGGATCGCACGCACGTTGGCCGGCAGGGTCGCTTCGTCAACCGCGAAACCGTGGTTCTGGCTGGTGATCATCACGACGCCAGTGTCCAGGTCCTGCACCGGGTGGTTGGCACCGTGGTGGCCGTGGCCCATTTTCAGGGTCTTGGCGCCGGAGGCCAGGGCCAGCAGCTGGTGACCGAGGCAGATGCCGAATACCGGAATCTCGGTTTCCAGCACTTCCTTGATCGCCTTGATCGCGTAGTCGCATGGCTCCGGGTCACCAGGACCGTTGGACAGGAACACGCCGTCCGGCTTGAGCGCCAGCACGTCGGCAGCCGGGGTTTGCGCCGGTACCACGGTGACGCGGCAGCCGCGCTCGACCAGCATGCGCAGGATGTTCAGCTTGACGCCGTAGTCGTAGGCAACCACGTGGTATGGCAGCTCGGAGGCTTCGATGGTCGCGTGGCTGTCGGTCTTCAGGTCCCAGACAGTGGAGCGCCATTCGTACGGCTTCTTGGTGCTGACGACTTTCGCCAGATCCATGCCTTTCAGGCCCGGGAAGCCTTGCGCCGCGGCGATTGCCGCTTCTTCGGAGATGTTGTCGCCGGCCATGATGCAGCCGTTCTGTGCGCCTTTTTCACGCAGGATGCGCGTCAGGCGGCGGGTGTCGATACCAGCGATCGCCACAACGTTGTTGGCTTTCAGGTAGTCGGACAGAGACATCGTGTTACGCCAGTTGCTCGCTACCAGCGGCAGGTCACGGATGACCAGGCCAGCGGACCAGACGCGGTCGGACTCGGCGTCTTCCGGCGTGGTGCCGGTGTTGCCGATGTGCGGGTAAGTCAGGGTAACAATCTGTTGGGCGTAGGAAGGATCGGTAAGGATTTCCTGATAGCCGGTCATTGCGGTGTTGAACACCACCTCACCAACGGTTTGACCGTCGGCTCCAATGGCTTCGCCGCGAAAAATGCTGCCATCAGCAAGGGCGAGTATGGCTGGCTTAGTCAAGAAGACCTCCCGTAAATAACGCATGAAAGGGCAATCGCAGGTTGTAAAAAAGCGGAGTGACGTATGGACACGTCACCCCGCTTCTTCACTGAATTATTCTGCGCGCTTTTAGTGGACACACTAAAGCTGTAGCTTACAGAAAAAGGCTTTTTTGGTCCACCGCTAAAGAGCCTTAAAGGACGGAGAATGCGACAGGGCGTCGTGCGGCAGAGAAAAACCAGCGCAAACAGGGCGTTTTCGCTGGGTAAAACCGTCAAATCAATGCAGGTCGAGCACGTCCTGCATGTCATACAGACCCGGCTCGCGAGCATCCAGCCACAACGCCGCGCGTACCGCGCCCTTGGCGAATGTCATGCGGCTGGAAGCCTTGTGCGTGATCTCCAGACGCTCGCCTTCACAGGCAAACAGCACGGTGTGATCACCGACCACATCACCACCACGAACAGTGGCGAAGCCGATGGTTTCCCGCTCGCGCGCACCGGTGTGACCTTCGCGACCGTAGACCGCCACCTTCTGCAGATCACGATCCAGTGCATCGGCGATCACTTCGCCCATGCGCAGCGCCGTGCCCGAAGGGGCATCGATCTTGTGCCGGTGATGCGCCTCGATGATCTCGATGTCAGCATCGTCACCCAGCACCCGGGCAGTCATCTCGAGCAGCTTCAGCGACAGGTTGACCCCGACACTGAAGTTGGCCGCGAAGACGATCGGAATATCCTTGCCCGCTTCAGCCAGCAACTGCTTCTGCGCCGCGTCCAGCCCGGTAGTGCCGATGACCATGGCCTTGCCGGCCTTGCGGCAGAACGCGAGGTTTTTCAGCATCACTTCCGGCAGGGTGAAATCGATCAACACATCGAACTCTTCAGCCACCGACTCCAGATTGCCGGACAACGGCACACCGATACGCCCCAGCGAAGCCAGCTCACCGGCGTCGACCCCGATCAGCGTACTGCCGGGACGAACGATCGCCGCGGTCAGGCCGGTCAGCGGCGCGCGCTGCTGCACGGCCTCGACCAGAATCTTGCCCATGCGCCCGGCGGCGCCCATCACAGCTATACGTCGCATGCCGACTCCTTACAGATCGCCGAAGAAGCGCTTCACACCATCAAACCAACCGGTGGTTTTCGGCGAGTGGCTGTTGTCGTCCGCCAGGGAGCTGCGGAATTCCTCGAGCAGTTCGCGCTGACGACGATTCAGGTTGACCGGGGTCTCGACCGCCACACGGCACATCAGATCGCCCGCACCACCACCACGCACCGGCGCCACGCCTTTGCCGCGTACACGGAACTGCTTGCCGGTCTGGGTGCCTTCAGGGATTTTCAGTTTGACGCGACCGTCGAGGGTCGGAATTTCCAGCTCGCCGCCGAGTGCCGCATCAACGAAGCTGATCGGCACTTCGCAGAACAGATGCTTGCCATCGCGCTGGAAGATGTCGTGCTCGCGCACATTGATAACGACATACAGGTCGCCCGTCGGGCCGCCCTGCGTACCCGCCTCGCCTTCGCCAGACAGGCGAATGCGGTCGCCGGTATCGACGCCAGCCGGCACTTTGACCGACAGGGTCTTGTACTCTTCGACACGACCGTCGCCGTGGCAGGAATCGCACGGATCGGAAATGATCTTGCCTTGGCCATGGCAGCGCGGGCAGGTCTGCTGCACCGAGAAGAAGCCTTGCTGCATGCGCACCTGGCCGATACCGCCGCAAGTCGGGCAAGTCGATGGCGACGAGCCTTTCTTCGCACCGGAACCGTCGCACGGCTTGCAGTTGACCAGTGTCGGAACGCGGATATTCACGGTGGTACCGCGCACCGCTTCTTCCAGGTTCAGCTCCAGGGTGTAGCGCAAATCGCTGCCGCGCTGGGCGCCGCCACGAGAACCGCCGCGACCACCACCGAAGAAATCACTGAAGACATCACCAAAGATGTCAGAGAAATTCTGCCCGCCGAAACCAGCGCCACCGCCACCCATGCTTGGGTCGACGCCGGCATGACCGTACTGGTCGTACGCCGCGCGCTTGCTGGAGTCGGACAATACTTCGTAGGCCTCGTTGGCCTCTTTGAACAGTTCTTCCGACGCTTTGTCATCGGGATTACGGTCTGGGTGGTGCTTCATCGCCAGACGACGGTAAGCCTTTTTCAGGTCCGCATCGCTTGAGCCACGCTCAACACCCAACACTTCGTAATAGTCACGCTTTGCCATAAGTCTTTGCACTCTTGAGGACGTCCGGCAAACCCCTCCTGAGGATGGCCAAACTCGTTGAGCCCCAATACAGGCCCGGACCCAACTCACGTCAATTCAACGATCCTGGTCTTTGTTTCTTGTGGTACTTGCGGCGCGAAAAGCAGGAGCATTCCCGGCCATACCAGCAACACGCGAGGCTTGTCGCATGCTGTAAAAATTCGCGTATTCCAGATACGCCAACGCGGGAGCAAGCTCCCGCGCGGCGACATCCTACCAGTCACCGCCGCAAGGCAGTCAACCGGCCGACCAACAACTTACTTGTGGTCTTTGACTTCTTCGAACTCGGCATCGACAACATCGTCAGCCTTTTCAGCTTTCTCGTCGTGCGGTGCCGCGCCTTCAGCAGGCTGAGCCTGTTCGGCGTACATCTTCTGGGCAACCGGCGCCGAAACTTTCGACAGCTCTTCAACCTTGGCCTCGATGGCAGCCTTGTCGTCGCCTTTTACAGCGGCTTCCAGTGCAACCACGGCAGCTTCGATCGCGGTCTTCTCTTCGGCGGTGACCTTGTCGCCCGCGTCAGCAACCATTTTGCGCGTCGAGTGAACCAGTGCATCACCCTGGTTACGGGCAGCGGCCAGTTCTTCGAACTTGCGGTCTTCCTCGGCATTCGCCTCGGCGTCACGCACCATGCGCTCGATCTCTTCGTCGGACAGACCGGAGTTGGCCTTGATCACGATCGACTGAGTCTTGCCGGTCGCCTTGTCTTTCGCACCAACATGCAGGATGCCGTTGGCGTCGATGTCGAAGGTCACTTCGATCTGCGGCACGCCACGTGGAGCGGGTGGAATGTCGGCCAGGTCGAACTTGCCCAGAGACTTGTTCTGCGCAGCTTGCTTACGCTCACCTTGCAGGACGTGAATGGTCACGGCGCCCTGGTTGTCGTCGGCAGTCGAGAACACTTGCGATTTCTTGGTAGGAATCGTGGTGTTTTTCTCGATCAGCGCGGTCATCACGCCACCCATGGTTTCGATACCCAGGGTCAGCGGGCTGACGTCGAGCAGCAGAACGTCTTTCACGTCACCAGCCAGAACAGCGCCCTGGATCGCAGCACCCATGGCAACCGCTTCGTCCGGGTTAACGTCTTTACGAGCTTCTTTACCGAAGAAATCAGTAACCAGCTTCTGTACCAGCGGCATACGGGTCTGACCGCCGACCAGGATCACGTCGTTGATCGCGGCAACGTCGATACCGGCGTCTTTCATGGCGATGCGGCAAGGCTCGATGGTGCGCTGAACCAGGTCTTCAACCAGTGCTTCGAGCTTGGCACGCGAGATCTTCACGTTCAGGTGCTTAGGACCGGTAGCGTCTGCAGTGATGTACGGCAGGTTGACGTCGGTCGACTGAGCGGAAGACAGCTCGATCTTGGCTTTCTCAGCGGCTTCTTTCAGGCGCTGCATGGCCAGCGGGTCACCTTTGAGGTTCATGCCGCTTTCTTTCTTGAATTCGTCAACGAGGTAGTCGATCAGACGAATGTCGAAGTCTTCACCGCCGAGGAAGGTATCACCGTTGGTGGCCAACACTTCGAACTGGTGCTCGCCGTCAACTTCAGCGATCTCGATCACGGAAACGTCGAAAGTACCGCCACCCAGGTCGTAAACGATCACGGTGTGATCGCCCTTGGCCTTGTCCATACCGTAAGCCAGAGCAGCTGCGGTTGGTTCGTTGATGATACGTTTAACGTCCAGACCGGCGATGCGGCCGGCGTCTTTGGTCGCCTGACGCTGGCTGTCGTTGAAGTAGGCCGGAACGGTGATCACCGCTTCGGTCACTGGCTCGCCGAGGTAGTCTTCGGCGGTCTTCTTCATTTTCTTCAGAATTTCAGCCGAGATTTGTGGCGGCGCCATTTTCTGGCCGTTCACTTCTACCCAGGCGTCGTTGTTGTCAGCCTTGACGATCTTGTAAGGGACCATCTGGATGTCTTTCTGCACAACTTCTTCGTCAAAACGACGACCGATCAGACGCTTTACTGCGTACAGGGTGTTGTGCGGGTTGGTCACTGCCTGACGCTTGGCCGACTGACCTACCAGGATTTCGCCATCGTTGGCGTAAGCGATGATCGACGGCGTGGTGCGCGCGCCTTCAGCGTTTTCAATAACTTTGGCTTTGCCGTTTTCCAGCACGGAGACGCAGGAGTTGGTAGTCCCCAGGTCGATACCGATAATTTTGCCCATGTTCACTCTCCCGAAACTTTGGATTTTGTTGCCGCAGCAGTGGTGGCTAACTGCGGTAATACTTAAACGCTTGACTTCTAAATGGGGGCCTTACGGCTAATTTCAAGCCTTCTCGTCAATCGAAGGCGAAATTGGCGCCGGCGCCTTGCTGACCACCACCATCGCCGGACGCAACAGGCGACCATTGAGCTGGTAGCCCTTCTGGAACACCTTCAGAACGCTGTTCGGTTCTACGTCGGCGCTTTCCTGCATGGCCATCGCTTGATGGTGAACGGCGTTGAACGGTTCGCCATGCGGATCGATCGCTTCAAGCTGATAGCGCTTGAGGGTGTCGTGGAACATTTTCAGGGTCAGCTCGATGCCTTCGCGCATCGGACGAATGCTTTCGTCGTCCGGGCTCGACAGCTCGAGGCCGCGCTCCAGGCTATCGACGATCGGCAGCAGGTCGCCGGCGAATTTTTCCAGCGCAAATTTGTGCGCTTTCTCGACATCCTGCTCGGCACGACGGCGGACGTTCTGCAGATCGGCAGCTACACGCAGAGACTGATCCTGCGCGGCGGCCAACTGCTCTTCGAGCACTTGTACACGGGTCGCCAGGTCATCACCCGAAGTCTCGGGCGCCTGATTGGCTTCTGGATTTTGCGTATCTACTGTCTGTTCGTCAGCCATAGAATTCTCCTTTCAATTACGTCCGCGAGCTCGACTCGCGCTTCTGCCCCGATATATGGGGCCGCAAAATCAGGCTTCAAGGGCCTGCAATGATTAACCCTACAAAAAAGTGCTGCATTGTCATTCCCGGCCGGACTAAGCATTTGATCGGATCAAGCAAATCGAGCTAAGCGAGGGCATTGTCAGCCCGAAACAAAACACTGTATAAATAACCAGACCTAAAGCCTGGGAGCGGCCTTTATGCTGGTGCACCTGTCCGTACACAACTACGCCATCGTTGAACATCTCGATCTCGAGCTTGATCGCGGGATGAGCGTGATCACAGGGGAAACCGGCGCCGGCAAGTCGATCATGCTCGACGCCCTGGGCCTGACCCTCGGTGATCGCGCCGACAGCGGCGTGGTCCGCCCGGGCGCCGACAAGGCCGACATCCTCGCCACCTTCGATCTGGTCGACATCCCGGAGGCTCATGCCTGGCTGGCCGAGCGCGACCTCGAAAACGACGGCCCGTGCATCCTGCGCCGAGTCATCACGGCGGAAGGACGCTCGCGCGGCTATATCAACGGCACACCCTGCCCGCTCGGCGATCTCAAGGCCCTCGGCGAACTGCTGATCGATATCCACAGCCAGCACGAACACCAGTCCCTGCTGAAAACCGATACCCATCGACGCCTGCTGGATGAATACGCCGGCGCGACCGATCTGGCCCGCCAGGTTCAACTGGCCGCTCAACGCTGGCGCCAGACCCGCCAGGAACTGGAGCGCCTCTCCAATTCCGGCGACGAACAACGCGCGCGCCACCAACTGCTCAGCTACCAGCTCGAAGAGCTGGAAAACCTCGGTCTCGGCGAAAACGAGCTGGAACAGCTGGAGCAGGAACACAAAAACCTGACCAACGCCGAAACCCTGCTTGGCATTTGCCGACAAGTGGTCGAACAGTGCAGCGAGAGCGACTCCGGCAACGTGCTGAACGCCCTGACCGCCAGCCTCAACCGCCTGTCGAGTGTGAACAACTCGATTGGCGCATTGGGCGAGGCCAGCAGCCTGCTGACCAGCGCACAGATCCAGGTCGAAGAAGCGGTCGGCGAGCTCAACCGCTTCCTTGATAACTTCGATGCCGATCCGGCACGTCTGCAATATCTGGAAGAACGCCTCGACGCGATCTACACCCTGGCACGCAAGCACCGGATCCAGCCCACCGAAGTCGCCGAGATGCAGCAGAAACTGCTGGATGAAATCGAAACGCTCAACGCCAACGACGAATCCATCGAGCGCCTGGGCGAAGAACTGGCTTCTTATGCCCGCCACTATCAAGAGAAGGCGCGGGAACTGAGCGACTTGCGCCATCAGGCGGCCGGCAGCCTCGCCAGCGCCGTGGAACAGGAGATCCAGCGTCTGGGCATGCCCGGTGGCCGCTTCACCATCGAGCTACGTGCCAACAGCAGCGATGAATTGCTGCCTAATGGCCTGGAACAAGTCGAGCTGCTGGTCAGCGCCAACCCTGGCCAGCCGCTGAAGGCGCTGGCCAAAGTGGCCTCCGGTGGCGAGCTCTCGCGGATCAGCCTGGCGATCCAGGTGATCACTGCGCAAACCTCACGGGTGCCAACACTGGTATTCGACGAAGTGGACGTGGGCATTGGCGGGCCGACTGCGGAGATTGTCGGCCAGTTGCTGCGGCGCCTGGGCGATCGCGGGCAGGTACTGACCGTGACGCACTTGCCGCAGGTCGCGGCGCAGGGGCATCAGCATTTATTTGTGCACAAGGTGCGCGGCGAGCAAGCGACTCACACCGCCGTGTCCAAACTGAGCAAGAACGACCGTATAGAAGAAGTGGCGCGGATGCTGGGTGGCATCGATCTGACCAAAGAGTCTTTGGCTCACGCGAAAAAGATGGTGGTTACCGCAAAAGCGTAAGAAAAGCAGAAAGCACGAAGGCGACCCTTGGGTCGCCTTCGTTCGTTTCGCGAACCTGAAGTTCGCGCGACATGCTTACTTTTTCTTGCGTACGTACAGCACCAGATTGTGATCTACCAGATCAACACCGTGCTCCTCGGCAATTGCCTTCTGGAGCTTTTCGATTTCCGGACTGACGAATTCGACGACTTCACCGGTTTCCACGTTGACCATATGGTCGTGGTGGCCACCGTCGGCCAATTCGAATACCGCGTGGCCACCGTCGAAGTTGTGACGGACCACGAGGCCAGCCGCTTCGAACTGGGTCAGAACACGGTAAACCGTGGCCAGACCGACGTCCTCGCCAGCTTCCATCAACGCCTTGTAGACGTCCTCGGCACTCATGTGACGCTGCTCGGTAGAGTCGAGCATTTGCAGGATCTTGACCCGTGGCAGGGTCACTTTGAGGCCGGCTTTGCGTAGTTCGCTATTTTCAACCATGGTCAGCTTTCTCGCGATGCTGCTTCGCAGCTTCTCTTAATGCGGGTATGATCGGCGTTTACGTTGTCCCAGCCAAGATAGTGGAAGTCGCCCACCGATGCAAAACACCAAGCTCTTGCTAACCAGTTTCACCTTTGTGGGACTGCTCGCACTCGCCGGTTGTTCATTCCCCGGGGTTTACAAAATCGACATCCAGCAGGGCAATGTCGTCACGCAGGACATGATAGACCAGTTACGCCCGGGAATGACCCGCCGGCAAGTACGGTTTATCATGGGTAACCCTCTGCTGACCGACACGTTCCATGCCGATCGCTGGGATTATCTGTACAGCCTGCAACCTGGCGGCGGTGAACGCCAACAGGAACGCATGAGTGTTATTTTCAACTCTAACGACCAGCTCGTCAGCCTGTCCGGTGACTTCATGCCGGGCGTAAGCCGTGACGAAGCCATTCTCGGCAAGGACAGTGGCACCAGCGTGACCGCCCCTGCTGAAAACGCCGAGAAGCCGAAGCCGGAACAACCCGCTAAACCAGGTTCCTTGCTGGACTCGATCCAGAAGGACGTGGACGGTGTTGAAACCGTTCCGGTTCCGACGCCTGAACCGCTGGACACCTCGCCGCAATAATTTGCGACGCAATAAAAAACCCGGAAATTCCGGGTTTTTTATTGTCCGCGATCTGGCCAGGCTACTGATTTCGCGCTTTCGCCTCGGCAGCCTTGGCTGCCCGCAAGCGTCGCACTTCTTTCGGATCCGCCAGCAATGGCCGGTAGATCTCGAGGCGATCGCCCGCCTGAATCAGGCGAACCCGTGGATCAGCAACCACTTTGCCGAAGATGCCCAGTGGACACTCGCTCAAGTCCAGCTCCGGGAATTCAGCCCCGATACCGGACGTCAGCGCCGCCTCACGCACCGTCGTCCCTTCAGGGACGCTGACAGTGCGCAAGACCTGCCGATCCACGGCGGCATACACCACCTCTATCTCGATCACCGGCTCAACCATGCATCTGCTTGGCGCGCTGGCAAAACGCATCCACCAGCGTATTCGCCGCCTGATTGAACAACGGGCCGAGGGTCGCTCTGACTATCGGGCCGGCGTAATCGAACGACAGATCCAGGCTGATTTTGCAGGCCTTTTCACCGAGTGGTTTGAACACCCATACGCCGTGCAACTGGTTGAACGGACCTTCTTCCAGATTCATTTCAATCGACTGCCCCGGCACCAGCGTATTGCGCGTGACGAAATGCTGGCTAAGACCGCCCTTGGCCACACCAACGCTGGCGCGCATGTGCTCAGGCGAGCTTTCCAGCACCTCGGCGGACGAACACCAAGGGAGAAACTCTGGGTAACGCGCCACGTCGTTGACCAGGTCATAGAGAAATTGCGCCGGGTACGGCAGCAGCGCCGACCGTTGAATATGTGTCGTCATGTAAGCGTCACTTCCAGAGCTGGGTGGCAAACACTACTAGAATGCCGATGGGCGCCACATAGCGCATCAAGAACAAGGACAGAGCAAACAGCAGCGGGTTACGGATCGCCAATTCCTCACGCACCGCCTCACGTCCCATCACCCAACCGGCAAACAGCACGAAGCACAGGCCACCGAGCGGCAGCATGATCCGCGAGGTAAAGAAGTCGATCACACCGAAGAAGTCCAGACCGCCCGCCGCCCCCCATTGGTAGAGATGGAACAGTCCGCCTTCGTTCACGAAAAATTTGGCTTCCTTCCAGATGTTGAAGGAGAACACCGTGCCCAGACCGACGAACCAGCAAATGAAGGCCAGCCAGAACGTCACCCAGCCGCGGCTGATTTTGGTGCGTTCCACCAGGTAGGCAACCATCGGCTCAAGCAGGGAAATCGCCGAGCTCCAGGCCGCAATCGCTACCAGGACAAAGAACACCACGCCCATCAACTGGCCGAACACCACGTTACCAAAGGCAAATGGCAGACTGACGAACATCAGGCCGGGGCCTTCGCTAGGGTTCAAGCCGCCGGCAAATACGATTGGGAACAGCGCCAGCCCCGCCACCAGCGATACGAAGGTATCGAGCAACGCTACACCCACCACAGTGCCGGACAGCGAGGCTTCCTTGGTCATGTAAGCGCCGTAGATCATGATCGAACCGACGCCCACGCTCAGGGAAAAGAACGCGTGCCCCATGGCCGGCAACAAGCCGTCGAGGACTTTTTCCGGGTGGAAATCGAACATGAAATGCACGCCTTCCATGAAATGCCCGGTGGTCATGCTGTAACCCAGCAACACCAACACCATCACGAACAGCAGCGGCATCATGATTCGCAGGCTGCGCTCAAGCCCGGCGACCACCCCCCTGGCGATCACCACAGCCGACAGCAGCATAAAAACTGTGTGCCAAAGTGTCAGGCGCCAAGGGTCGGAGATGACATTGCCGAAATAAGCACCGACCTGCTCCGCCGTGGCGCCCTGGAAATCCCCGCGCCCCATGTCGATGATGTAATCCAGCGACCATCCGCCGACCACACTATAGAAAGACAGGATCAGCAACGCCGTGATCATTCCGGCAAATGCGCCCCACGACCACTTGCCCGAATGCCCGGCCTCCCGTGCCAGGACCTTCAGAGCGTTCGCCGGACTCTGCCGCGCACGCCGGCCGATCAGGGTTTCAGCCAGCATGACCGGGATCCCGATCAGGGCGATGCAGGCCAGAAACATCAGCACGAAGGCGCCGCCACCGTAGACCCCGACCATGTAGGGGAATTTCCAGATGCTGCCCAAGCCCACGGCCGAACCGGTCGCGGCGAATATGAAAACCCAGCGGCTAGCCCAACTGCCGTGGACAGAAACCTTGTCTGTCGACATCGAATATCACGCCCAAGCATCAGAAAAAGAGGCCGCATTGTCCGGGATTCACTCAACCTGCTCAAGCACGCAGCATCACCGTAGCCGAGGACCGTTTATCTCCATATAATGCCGCCCCTATGGCTAAACAGAAGAAACACCCAACAGGGACCATCGCGCAGAACAAAAAGGCGCGACACGATTACTTCATCGAGCATCGGTTCGAGGCTGGTCTGGTCCTGGCCGGCTGGGAAGTAAAAAGTCTGCGGGCAAGCAAGCTGCAACTGGTCGACAGTTACGTGCTGCTCAAGGATGGCGAAGCCTGGCTCCTCGGCAGTCACATCACGCCGTTGATGACCGCCAGTACCCACGTCATCGCCGATCCGACCCGCACCCGCAAACTGCTGCTCAACAAACGCGAGCTGGAAAAACTCGCCGCTGCCGTGCAACAGAAAGGCTACGCCTGCGTCTGCCTGTCCTTCTACTGGAGCAAGCACATGGTCAAGTGCGAGATTGCTCTGGGCAAGGGCAAGAAGGAATACGACAAGCGTGACACCGAGCGCGAACGCGACGCCGGTCGTGAGCTGCAGCGCGCTGTGCGCAACAAGGGCAAGGAAGAATAATTTCTTCTGCCTGAAAAGATCGCAGCCTGCGGCAGCTCCTACACAGGAATGAGAATTCCCCTGCAGGAGCTGCCGAAGGCTGCGATCTTTTTGCGTCTAAAAGCTACATTCCTTTGCGCCGCTCCGCCCGAGCCATGCGCTGAACCTCTTGCCGCACTTCTTCCAGCACCTCCTGCACATACAGAATGTGTCGGCTGGAGACTTCCCGCGCTTGCTCCGCACGCCCCTCGATAATCGCCAGGTACAATTCCCGGTGCTGAGAAATCAGCATGTCGCGGGTTTCCGTGCGCTGTTTGTACATGCCGCCGATGTTGGTCACCACGTTGCGTTTGAGCAGATCGAACAGCCCGCGAATGGTGTGCAGCAGCACCGCGTTGTGGCTGGCTTCGGCGATTGCCAGATGAAACTTCGCATCCGCCGCGCCCTCTTCCACCCGGCTGACCTCATCATGCCGTGCATAGCAATCCTGCAGCTCGTCAAACGCTGCAGTAAGGCGCTCGCGATCCACGTCGGTAGCGCGCAATGCCGCGTAATAGGCGCACGATGCCTCCAGAGTATGCCGAAATTCCAGCAAGTCGCGTTGCGCCTCCGGATTGCTCTCAAGCAGCAATAGCAATGGATCGCTGAACGTCGAACCCAGGGTTTCCACCACATAGTTGCCGCCGCCCTGGCGACTGACCAGCAAGCCCTTGGCCGCCAGTTTTTGAATCGCTTCGCGCAACGACGGACGCGATACGCCGAACTGCTCGGCCAGCGCACGCTCAGCCGGAAGCCGCTCACCGGACTTCAGCGTGCCCTCGAGGATCATCCCCTCGAGTCGCTCGACAATATCGTCAGACAAACGGCGCTGACGAATCTGATCAAACCCCATAACTCAATTCTCCACGATCCCGACCGCTCGCCGGGCTCTCTATTCTGGCCTATCGGCGCCCCGCCGACACCTGTCAGAGCGCATTCGCCCGACCGGATCAGATGTCATCTGCACCGCTTATTCGACAAAAGTTTCAGGGCGACAAATTGACACACCGTCATCAAGGCTTTTACCCTAGCCAACAGCGATTGTAAATTGGTATTACCAATTAACCAAGAACGCTGACAGTGCCTGACCAACAACAATTAGGGGCCACCCCATATGCAAACCTGGCAACAGTTCTATACCCCGCTCGGCAGTCTCGGCGTCTCCGCTCTTGCGGCCGTCATTCCCATCGTTTTCTTCTTCCTCGCTCTGGCAGTGTTCCGCCTCAAGGGGCATGTGGCCGGCAGCATCACGCTGGCGCTGTCGATCGCCGTGGCGATTTTCGCCTTCCACATGCCGGTCGACATGGCTTTCGCCGCGGCCGGATACGGCTTTGCCTACGGTCTGTGGCCGATTGCCTGGATCATTGTCGCGGCGGTGTTCCTCTACAAACTGACGGTCAAAAGTGGCCAGTTCGAGGTCATTCGCAGTTCGGTGCTGTCGATCACCGACGACCAGCGCCTGCAGGTGCTGCTGATCGGTTTCTGCTTCGGCGCGTTTCTGGAAGGTGCCGCCGGTTTCGGCGCGCCCGTGGCGATTACGGCCGCACTGCTGGTCGGCCTCGGCTTCAACCCGCTGTACGCCGCCGGCCTGTGCCTGATTGCCAACACCGCGCCAGTGGCGTTCGGTGCCCTGGGGATCCCGATCATCGTGGCCGGCCAGGTCACCGGTATCGACGCGTTCAAGATCGGCGCCATGACCGGTCGCCAACTGCCACTGCTGTCGCTGTTCGTACCGTTCTGGCTGGTGTTCATGATGGACGGCCTGCGCGGCGTGCGTGAAACCTGGCCGGCAGCGCTGGTTGCGGGTCTGAGCTTCGCCGTAACCCAGTACTTCACCTCGAATTTCATTGGCCCGGAGCTGCCGGACATCACCTCGGCCCTGGCCAGCCTGATCTGCCTGACCCTGTTCCTGAAAGTCTGGCAACCAAAACGTACTGCGGGCGCGCAAATCGCTGGCGCCACGTCGAGTGCAGCAATTACCGCCAGCGCCGGCGGCTTCGGCCAGAAGCGCACCACCGTGGCATCGCCTTACAGCCTCGGGGAAATTTTCAAGGCCTGGTCGCCGTTCCTGATCCTCACCGTGCTGGTGACCATCTGGACCCTCAAGCCCTTCAAGGCCATGTTCGCCGCTGGCGGTTCGATGTACGCCTGGGTGTTCAACTTTGCGATCCCGCACCTTGACCAATTGGTGATCAAGACCGCCCCGATCGTTGCCACGCCGACCGCTATCCCGGCCGTGTTCAAGCTCGACCCGATTTCCGCGACCGGCACGGCGATTTTCTTCTCCGCGCTGATCTCGATGCTGGTGCTGAAGATCAATTTCAAAACTGGTCTTACCACTTTGAAAGAGACCTTCTACGAACTGCGCTGGCCTATTCTGTCGATCGGCATGGTGCTGGCCTTCGCCTTCGTCACCAACTACTCGGGCATGTCTTCGACCATAGCCCTGGTGCTGGCGGCCACCGGTGCGGCGTTCCCGTTCTTCTCGCCATTCCTTGGCTGGCTGGGCGTGTTCCTCACCGGCTCGGATACCTCATCCAACGCCCTGTTCAGTTCGCTGCAAGCGACCACCGCCCACCAGATCGGCGTCAACGACACCCTGCTGGTGGCGGCCAATACCAGCGGCGGTGTGACCGGCAAAATGATCTCGCCACAGTCGATTGCCGTGGCCTGCGCTGCGACCGGCCTGGTGGGCAAGGAATCGGATCTGTTCCGCTTCACCCTCAAGCACAGCCTATTCTTTGCCACGATCGTCGGCCTGATCACTTTGGCGCAGGCCTACTGGTTCACCGGCATGCTGGTGCACTAAACCTACAAGAAGCCTACAAGCAACATGGAAATAACCGACGCCGGCTCGTGATTCCGGCGTCAGCAATTCACACCCCGGTCTGTAAGGCTGCTGAAAGCCACACGCTCTATATTCAGCAGCCTCAGCGGACGGATAACCGGGACCACCCGGAGACGCCTGATGAGCGAGCTTTTTTACAACGCTGTGCCCAACGCGACCCGCGTTGCACCGCCACTGCCCGAACCTCGGCAATACCCCAGCGAGAAACCGTCGCGGGTCTACCTGTTCGGTACGTGCGTGGTCGACCTGTTCTACCCCGAAGCCGGGATGGACGCGATCCACTTGCTGGAGCGCGAAGGGATCAAGGTCGAGTACCCGCAAGGGCAGAGCTGTTGCGGGCAACCGGCCTACACCTCGGGTTACACCGAGCAGGCGCGGACGGTAGCGCGCGCGCAACTGGCGCTGTTTGCCGGGGATTATCCGGTGGTGGTGCCGTCGGGTTCCTGCGCAGGCATGCTGCGCGAGCATTACGCGGACTTGTTTAAGGACGAGCCGCAAACGTTGAAACAGGTGCAGGCCCTCGCGGCCCGTACCTATGAACTGGCCGAGTTTCTGCTGTTCGTCTGCAAGGTGCAGCTCAAGGACAGCGGCGAACCGGTCAAAGTCGCGCTGCACACCTCGTGTTCGGCACGGCGTGAAATGAATACCCACTTGCACGGCCGCGAGTTGTTGGCGCAGTTGAGCAACGTGGAACGGGTCAACCACGACCACGAAAGCGAATGCTGTGGCTTCGGTGGGACATTCAGCGTCCGTATGCCAGACATTTCCGGCGCGATGGTGGCTGACAAGACCCGGGCGCTGAAGGAATCCGGCGCGCACAAGGTCTTGAGTGCCGACTGCGGCTGTTTGATGAATATCAACGGCTCGCTGGAAAAACAGCAGGAAGCGCTGCGCGGGCAACACCTGGCGAGCTTCCTCTGGCAGCGAACCGGAGGTGCGCAATGAGCACCTCGACGATTATTCCTACGGTTGCCGTAGAAGAAGATTTCCGCACCCGGGCACACAATGCCCTGGGCGATGCGCAGTTGCGGAACAACTTCCGCACGGCCATGGATTCACTGATGACCAAGCGGGCAGCGGCTTTCAGCGATGCCCACGAAAGAGAACATTTGCGTGCCCTGGGCAACTCGATCAGAGCCCGCGCGCTCTCCAAGTTGCCCGACCTGCTCGAGCAACTGGAACAGAACCTGACCCGCAACGGTGTGACAGTGCACTGGGCGGAAACGGTGGACGAGGCCAATGGCATCGTCTTATCGATCATCCGCGCTCACGAGGCGCGGCAAGTGATCAAGGGCAAATCGATGGTCAGCGAAGAGATGGAGATGAACCATTTCCTCGAGGCTCAAGGTGTTGAATGCCTGGAGTCCGACATGGGGGAATACATCGTCCAGCTCGACCACGAGAAGCCTTCACACATCATTATGCCGGCGATCCACAAGAATGCCGGTCAGGTCGCGTCCTTGTTCCACGACAAACTTGGCGTGGAATACACCAAGGACGTTGACCAACTCATTCAGATCGGTCGCAGAGTCCTGCGGCAGAAATTCTTCGAAGCGGACATCGGCGTCTCCGGTGTCAACTTCGCCGTCGCCGAAACCGGCACCCTGTTGCTGGTGGAAAACGAAGGCAACGGGCGCATGACCACCACTGTGCCGCCGGTGCACATCGCCGTCACCGGCATCGAAAAAGTCGTGGAAAACCTGCGCGACGTGGTGCCGCTGCTGTCGCTGCTGACCCGTTCGGCGTTGGGCATCCCGATCACCACCTACGTCAACATGATCTCCGGCCCACGCAAGGAACATGAACTCGACGGCCCGCAGGAAGTGCATCTGGTGCTGCTCGACAACGGTCGCAGCCAGGCCTTTGCCGACAGCGAACTGCGCCAGACCCTCAATTGCATCCGCTGCGGCGCGTGCATGAATCATTGTCCGGTCTACACCCGCGTCGGTGGTCACACCTACGGCGAGGTTTACCCGGGGCCGATCGGTAAAATCATCACCCCGCACATGGTCGGCCTGGCGAAAGTCCCGGATCATCCGAGTGCGTCGTCGCTGTGCGGTGCTTGCGGCGAGGTGTGTCCGGTAAAAATTCCGATCCCTGCCCTGCTGCGTCGCCTACGCGAAGAAAACGTCAAAGCCCCGGACTCACCGCATCAAGTGATGCGCGGCCAGGGCAGCAAGTATTCGCGCAAGGAACGTTTCATCTGGAACGCCTGGGCGAAACTCAACAGCTCACCGACCCTGTATCGACTGTTCGGCTTCTTCGCCACGCGCCTGCGTGCGTTGACCCCGAGCAACATCGGCCCGTGGACGCAAAACCACAGCGCGCCGAAACCCGCCGCCCGCTCACTGCACGACATGGCCCGCGAGCATCTGGCCAAACAGGGAGACCGCTGATGAGCGCCAAGCAAAATATCCTCGCCAAGCTGCGGAAAAGTCTGACCGGTGCCACGCCGATTGCCGACGACTTCGATGTAGATCTGGTGACGCAGCCTTACACCTACAGCGCCGAACAACGCATCCCGCAACTGCGCAAACTGATGGAAGCGGTGCACACCGAGATCCATCTGACGTCTGGCGCCGACTGGCCGGCGTTGCTCGCGCAATTACTGCGTGACCGCCAACTGCCAAGCCTGTTGATCGCACCGACGACGCCCCACGGGCAGCGCATCACACAGCACTGGGCGAATAATCCGGATCTACCGATGCTGAAGTCCTACGACCGGCCGATGGAAGAATGGAAAGCCGAGTTGTTCAACGACACCCCGGCCAGCGTCACGGGCACCCTCGGCGCCATCGCCGCGACCGGCAGCCTGATCCTCTGGCCCACCCGCGAAGAGCCGCGGCTGATGAGCCTGGTGCCACCGGTGCATTTCGCCCTGCTCAAGGCCAGCGAAATCCGCGACAACTTCTATCAGGTGCAACAGGAATTCGAGTGGGCGCAAGGCATGCCGACCAACGCGTTGCTGGTGTCCGGCCCATCGAAAACCGCCGACATCGAGCAAGTGCTGGCTTACGGCGCCCACGGCCCGAAAGACCTGGTGGTGCTGATTCTGGAGGACCAATGACTTTACCGGCGACGTTCCTGCGAGATGCGCAACAACTGATACCGGCCGAGCGCCGTTTTGACGACCCGCTGTCGACCCTGGCCTTCGGCACCGATGCCAGTTTCTATCGACTGATTCCGCAACTGGTGATCCGCGTCGAGTCCGAAGACGAAGTGGTGGCGTTGCTTAAACTGGCCCAGCGCGACCACGTCCCGGTGACCTTCCGCGCCGCCGGCACCAGTCTGTCCGGGCAGGCAATCAGCGATTCGGTGCTGATCGTGCTGGGGGATAACTGGAACGCCCGCGAGATTCGCGGCCAGGGCATGCAAATCCGCCTGCAGCCGGGTGTCATCGGCGCACAGGCCAACGCATGGCTGGCACCGTTCGGCCGCAAGATCGGCCCAGACCCGGCATCGATCAACGCTTGCAAGATCGGCGGTATCGTCGCCAACAACGCCAGCGGCATGTGCTGCGGCACGGCACAAAACACCTATCACACGCTGGCCGGGATCCGTCTGGTGCTGGCCGACGGTACACGCCTCGACACCGAAGACGCCGCCAGTGTCGCCGCGTTTCGCGAAAGCCACCGCGAACTGCTGGAGCGCCTGGCGACGTTGGGCCGCGAGACCCGCGCCAACGCCGAACTGGCCGCCAGAATTCGCCACAAATACCGTCTGAAAAATACTACCGGCCTGTCGCTCAATGCGCTGGTGGATTTCGACGAGCCTGTGGATATCTTGAGCCACCTGCTGGTCGGCTCCGAAGGCACCCTCGGCTTCATCAGTGCGGTGACCTACGACACGGTGATCGACCACCCGAACAAGGCCTCGGCGCTGATCGTGTTTCCGGATGTGGAAACCTGCTGCAACGCCGTCACCGTGCTGAAAAGCCAACCAGTGTCGGCGGTAGAGTTGCTGGATCGACGCAGCCTGCGCTCGGTGCAGGACAAACCTGGCATGCCGGATTTCGTACAGCATCTGTCGAAAAATGCCTGCGCGTTGCTGATCGAATCCCGCGCAGCCTCTTCCTCTTTGCTGCAGGAGCAACTGGCGCAGATCATGGCGTCACTCGCCAGTTTCCCGGTGGAAAAACAGGTCGATTTCAGCGAAGACCCTGTGGAAAACGCCAAGCTCTGGGCGATCCGCAAGGACACCTTCCCCGCCGTCGGCGCGGTGCGCAAAACCGGCACCACGGTGATCATCGAAGACGTGACCTTTCCGGTCGAGCAACTGGCTATCGGCGTCAATCGCCTGATCGAGCTGTTCGACAAACATTCCTACGACGAAGCAATCCTTTTCGGACACGCACTGGAAGGCAACCTGCACTTCGTCTTCACCCAAGGCTTTAACAGTCCGGAAGAAGTCTCACGCTATCAGGCGTTCATGGATGACGTCGCGCAACTGGTGGCCGTGGAGTTCGGCGGTTCGCTGAAGGCCGAACACGGCACCGGGCGCAACATGGCGCCGTTCGTTGAGCTGGAATGGGGCAGCGACGCCTATCAACTGATGTGGCAACTCAAACGTCTGCTCGACCCTAATGGCATCCTCAACCCGGACGTGGTGCTCAGCGAAGATCCGCAGATCCACCTCAAACACCTGAAGCCGCTGCCGGCGGCCGACGAGATTGTGGATAAATGCATCGAGTGCGGGTTCTGCGAGCCTGTCTGCCCATCGAAAGGCCTGACCCTCAGCCCGCGCCAACGCATCGTGATCTGGCGTGATATTCAGGCGAAAAAGAGGGCTGGCGTCGACACCACTGAGCTGGAAAAAGCCTACGAGTACCAAGGCATCGAGACCTGCGCCGCAACGGGCTTGTGCGCGCAGCGTTGCCCGGTCGGCATCAATACCGGCGAGCTGGTGAAAAAGCTCCGCGCCCGTCACGCCACGCATCAGAAAACCGCTGACTGGATCGAAGGAAATTTCGCCAAGACCTTGCAAGGCGCACGCTTCACCCTGCATGTGGCCAACGGCGCGCGGATGCTGCTCGGCGCGCCGCGTCTGGCAAAGCTTTCGGCGACGCTGACGCGCTTGTCCAAAGGCCAGGTACCGCTGTGGACGAATGCGATGCCGCAACCGGAAAAAGCCATTCGCTTCAGCCCGAGCGTTTCCGATGAGCGCCCGCGCGTGGTCTATCTCGCGGCGTGTGTATCGCGGGTCATGGGCCCGGCGGCGGGGGATCAGGAGCAGATGTCGCTCTACGACAAAACCCGTGGCCTGCTGGAAAAGGCCGGTTACCAAGTGGTGTTCCCGGACAATCAGGACAACCTCTGCTGCGGTCAGCCCTTCGCCTCCAAAGGCTATGCCGAACAGGCCGAGCACAAGCGTCAGGAGTTGATCAGCGCCCTGCTGCACGCCAGTCGCGGCGGGCTCGATCCGATCTATTGCGACACCAGCCCCTGCACCTTGCGCCTGGTGCAGGACGTGGGAGATGTGCGCCTGGACCTGTACGACCCGGTGCGTTTCATCCGTACGCACCTTCTCGATCGACTGGACTTCACACCGCAAGAAGCACCGATTGCGGTTCACGTGACGTGCAGCACGCAGCATCTGGGCGAAAGCCAGGCGCTGATCGATCTGGCACGCAAATGCAGCAAGACCGTGGTCATCCCCGAAGGCATTCACTGCTGCGGATTTGCCGGCGACAAGGGCTTCACCACACCGGAGCTGAACAGCCATTCACTGCGCACGCTCAAGGACGCGGTGCAGCATTGCAGCGAGGGGATTTCCACCAGCCGCACCTGTGAGATCGGCCTGACGCAACACGGCGGCATCGACTATCACGGGCTGGTCTATCTGGTGGATCGAGTGACCCGGGCCAAGGCCTGCTGAAGAAAAATAGAACCCTTGCGTGCGACCGTAGTCCACAGAACAGGCCCCGAAACTCGGGGCTTTTCCTCCACTCGGTTGCCCGTCCTGACGGCCAGCGAAGTCTGGATCCCTCAGTTCAAGGAGATACACATGAAACGTTCTGTACTGTTAGGTCTGTTCGTTACTGCCTCGATGATGGCCTCCACCTCGTTCGCCGCCGACAAGCCTGCCGACCTGTGCGATGCCAATATTCAAACCATCAACAACGCCAAAGGCCAGCTGTCATCGTCGCCAGAGCTGAGTCAGCGTGCCGAGACCAGCGTGAGCAAGGCTCAAGCGCTCAAAGCCCAGGGCAAGATCGATGACTGCGTTGCGGAAACCTCGCAAACCATTCTGGAACTGCGTAAATCCACCGGCACCAACAACTGATTCAAGGCCACGGTCAACCTTCGGGTTGGCCTTGCCGGCCGTTTGGCGTACACTGCACAGGCTTGTTGCCTCACATGATGTACGAGGCAATGAGTTCGGGGCCGATTAGGATTCGACGCCGGTGACGAAACTTTAGGTGCATGCCGACTTGGTAACAGAAGTCGTAAATCCACTGTTGCAACTTCTTATAGTTGCCAATGACGACCAATACGGTGCTGCTCTCGCTGCTTAATTGCAGCTGACATGCACTCCTGGTGCCTTCGGGCCCAGCAATCATCAGGGGATGTCTGTAAACCCGAAATGATTGTCATATAGAACAGAATCGCCGTGCAGTACGTTGTGGACGAAGCGGCTAAAACTTACACAACTCGCCCAAAGCACCCTGCCCGTCGGGTCGCTGAGGGTTAACTTAATAGACACGGCTACGCATGTAGTACCGACAGCGGAGCACTGGCGGACGGGGGTTCAAATCCCCCCGGCTCCACCAAACAAACATCTAAAGACGTCCAAGGGCGTCTTTTTTGTGCCTGAAATCCAGTAAATACGGGGCTTTCAGCGCCAACAGCCTGCGTCTCACTGGCGGAACGAGAGCATCTGTAAAGGACGTTTGGCGAGCCAACCCAGCAAACAGCACCTATGGCTCCGACCGAAACCGAAATCACCTCCATGGCGTTGATGAATTTGCTGATCATACTTTTTCACTTTCATCGGCATACTGGCGAGTGCTTCGGCAGCAGTGAAAACTGTCATCATGATCCAGTGCCCCCTCCGATCCTGATCGTCGTGGGGAACGCTTTGCTCTTTTTTCAATCGCTACTGAAGCGCGTCCATAATTTCGGATAAACGACATGAAGCAGACAGGAGCCTGAAATGGCTCCTGCCTACTTAAATTCATTTTTTTGGTTTGCCGGAAACTTAAGTTCTTCGTATCCGGCCGGTCAAGCGATCTATCTGAAGGGCGTAGGCCCGACGCATAAAGGTGCTGGGGTAATCGCTGAAAATTTAAGCGACAGCGAGCGAGGAGCTAATTGCTACCTCGCCAGGTGCATAGTCCAAATGATCAGCGTGAAGCTGACTCTATCAATAAGCTACTTGTAATTTTTCAGAAGCCCAGCAAGTTTTAACAAGGTCTTATCGATAAGCTCCCGCTTCACATTCAGTTGGAATTCTCCTTCAGCTTTCACGAATCCAAGGCTGGCATTGAGAGTGCTGTTAAGCTTGGCGAATTTAGCAACTTCACTTGATTGCAAGCTTATCTGAAACTGCCCGTCGATTGAGGTAACCGTGACCTCCAGTGGACTTGGTGAATTTTCAAAAATCAGCGAAACATAGGGGTAGAAATCACTGCCCGAAACGGAACCGTAGTCCCCCAACCTTAACGGCGACAGTTTTTTCGCTATCGAAACCGCTGTAAGTCGGTGATGCAATGCATAGCTATATAACTCGGCATGCGCACCGCTCATTCGGCTTTTCTTTAGCAGATAGATCTCGTCCTCATCCGCCCAGCGAAGCGCGCGCTGTCGGCAATATCCAAAAGCAGCCGGCGTCTCAATCAGTGCCTGCCTCCAAGGTTCAAGGTCGGTCGCTGCATCAATGAGGTCGTCCAGTTGCTGATCTACAGGTCCTTTAGAGTTCAGGTTATCCCATAGCGCTTTGAGTAATTCGCGCTGGCTGCCATCTGAAGTTCGAAGCAGACGTTTCCAGCTGCCTTGCTCCGCCGCCGAATTCACTAGAAACGAATAATTTCGGTCACTGCTACGCAGGAAATAATCACCGAGACTCAGGAGCGCTCGCTCCCACCGGTAATCGTCAAGGCTTGTGAGCCCGCGGGAGTTGAACATCGTCTCGGCATGCTTCAAGTACGCTTTGAATTGTCTCTGAACGCGGATATGAGCAGCGACGCTCCAATCAATCACCGATAAGTCTTCAGCGTTGTCCACGGCTCCGCAAAAGCTCAACAGAAATTCGATCTGGCCTTTGAAATAACCATGACTTTCTGCCTTGTCAATCAATGCCCTCCAACCGGAATGCGCCAGTATGAGCTGGGCTTTAAGAATCTCTTCGCTTATCTGTGGCGGGCTGAATCCAACGGTTGGCCGCTCTGTGGTTGCGAAATACTCGAGGATGTTGTCTGCATGAATGACCAGGTTACAGACCGCTGCGATGCTACGCTGTACATCTGCAGGGCGCTCGTAAGCCGAATTAACCGATAGGTTGCAAACAATCCTCATCCAGTCTTGGAATGCCTCAGCATTTTTCTCGCCGTGCTCGCGCAGAAACGCAACATAAGCAAAAAACTGGACGATTTCGGTATAGCCCAGACTCGCGGGCTCGCTGACAGCGGTTGCGAAGATTGCGCGCTCATCGAAATAGCGGTTGCCAGGAAGTTGAAGCTTGAACGCCCCCTCCTCGCTCCACACGTCAAGCAGCATAATAAGCACTTCGGAGAAGCTGCGATCAAGCCACCCATTGTTCTGGAAGCGCTGATAGGTAAATTTTAATTCCTTATCCTTGAGTGCCGCGACATCTTCAGGATACGAGTCCTTTTCATCATCCCTGGTCACCAAGGCAACAGCATGGAAAAGGTTCATGACCGCGTTATCGAACAGATGGGTTTCCTTATCTCGATACGACCAGAAAAAATCGGCCCAACGAGTGTCCATTCGCAACGCAAAATATTCCGCCACCGAAACACTACGATCCTCTAAGTCGACAGACTCACCTTCGAACTGCACAGCCAACGCCTGCTCGTAGCGCGCCTTAAACGTTTCGAACGCGGTAAGAGGCTTTCCCCGCGCATTCATCTTGATGTAGAGGTCGTCGGACAAACCGAAGTTATCCAAATCAAGCAATTGGAAGGTAATGACCGGATGAGCTTCATCGACAAGGCGTAAAAAAGAAGCCTCGGTGCCACTGAATCGCTGGTGGATATCCTCCAGCATTGTCAGCGCTGACTGAATAGTCGGGTCCAACCGCCAGCTGCGAAAATACCAGGACTGATTAGCAATAAGCGCAACAAGGTCGCTCTGTTTGTTAGGCGGCGTGTCTGGAAAAAAATTGACCAGCGCATTAAAAAACTCGCCGCTGCTGGGGCGAACACTATAGGAAAAACGAGACTCATCCTGAGAGCAAAATATTCTTTTGAACTCCTGAACACAGCCGTCCTTCAGCGCCAGATACCAATGAAGCAGAAACAGAGTGGTGAGTCTTTGCTGCCCATCAAGGGGAAGGAAGCGGGTCTCCCCGCGACCCTCAACACTGCCGTATATAAAATCCAAATTCAGAGGGAGAGCATCATCGTCAATAGGCAACAAAAAAGCGTTGTACAGTGAATTGAGGAAGTCAACCCGAACCTCCTTTTCTGACTGACGTCCTTGAGCGAAGTCGCGCTGTATCATCGGAATCTGAATGCACCGGTGCCTATCAAGAAGCTGCTTGAAAATAATCTGGCTGCTTGAGTCACTCATACGGAAACCTTCGATGGTGCACGGAAGAAATTAACTAAGGTATTGACCATGACATCAAGGTACGCCTTGCGGTCGTCATTACTCCAAAACATCACGTTATCAACTTGAGGGCTGTAGCACTTCAGGAAAACATTGCGTGTGCAGAGCGGTACGAATATCCCTGACTGATCGAGTGATAGCAGCCGATTACGCTTTACCGCGAACACAGCATTTTTGTAAGCACGATTTGTCCGCGTGTCGAGTAAAGTGAGATTGGAAATACTGTCGTCCACATCTTCCTCATTTCCCTCTCCAAAAGCTTTCAGCGTTCGCATATACATCGGTTCGAACTCTTTTTCTGATGCACTCTTGTCAAACTTATCAATCAGCGCTTTTAGCGCGAGACAAAGCTCTGCTGCGGGGTCTTGCGTTTCGAGGTGACCTAGACAGAGTTGCAGCCACTGCAGACGCTCATGATCGCGTCCAGGCATGTTAGACACGACAGATCGCACATGCTCGATATCCCAGTCTCCACACTTGAAGCTGTCGAATTGAAAGCGAAGGTTGGAGCGTGAACTTTCGAGGAGTGTGGCTATATTGAATAGCAACAAGATCGAGCGAATCTTTTTTGAATTCCTGCCATATTCCATGTCATCTAGGTAAATCCCGACTTGCTCCGCCAAGGCTTCCCGACCAGCGTCTAGCGAAACTTCACTTTCTAAGGCTAGCTTGAGAACTTGCGCCCTCAGCTGTCGCTCGAACTCAGTCTTGGTGGTACGTGACGACATTGCACAAATCTTCTCGAGGGCCACACCTTCATGGACGAGAAAACCGACGATATGGTAGAGGGTTCGATCCTCGTACCACTCTTCTAGCATCATGAAGGTTTGCTTTACCTTCAGCCATTCGTCATGCAACTGAACGCCTGCGGTTTTTAGCCGCTTGGAATAAGCATAAAAAATCGAATAGGCGTCGTGTTCGGATTCATCAGACATTCCATTCGCTTTCACCACCAACTCAAAAAGCAAACCGATCCGGTTCTGCCGCGGACCAGATTGATTGGTAAGGAAATACCAGAACGCATCTGTTTGCAGTGCTTTTTCAAGCTGGTCCCATTCGTGCGCAATCTTGAGCTGCAGCGCGGCCGCCTGGGGCTCACTGGCATCGGACCGGCGTAGAAACAGTGCGCGGATCAATTCGTCATTCGTGAGAGGGATCTTACCCACATTCAGGCGGGTGAACGCATCGACCGCATTGTCTTTGTCGGACAGCTCAAACCAGATGACTTTGGTTTTGCTCAATAGTGCGGACTTGATGTCCTCGACCTCATGGTCCTTGTTCGAAAACCACTGCTCAATGGCGTTCATTGCCTCGAACAAATGAAAAAAGTCGACATTACTCTGTGCTACTTCGGCAATCGGATCGACAAGAAAACTCAACAGGTCCGGACGTGTCTCATAGTCAAGTGTGAATAGCGTCTGCTGGTACTTTTTTGCAAGGCGTTCATTGAAGTGCCGCAGTATCAGAAGCAGTGTAGTCAGTCGCTGTTGCCCGTCTACGACCTCATATTGCCCAGCGTCCATTGATTTAAGCACCAACGGTTGCAAACAGTAGAACTCTTCAGGCTGGGGGTTCCGGCGGTAAGCGAACTCTCGAACATCCTCCAGTAGCTGGGTCACCTGCAGTGGCTTCCAGCGGTAACCACGCTGGTAAGCGGGGATCCAAAAGCGCGTGGACTGTTGCTTTTCATCAGTAAGCAATGCGTGGATAGGCTTAAGACGAATGTCTGACTGGGCAGTCATATCAGGTGATTCCTTTCATGGAGCAATTCTTTGTTAACCGTTTACGGGCAAATCCGTTGTCAACATCAATCGGAACAGTCAGGCTGGGCGGCTGGCACTGGATGAATTTTTCAGTAAGTGCACGACTCTGTATCAATATGCCATCACACTCAAGCTTTTGATCGCTGCACTGCGCAATCTCTGGAGCGGCTGCATCTGCAAGGTGGCATAGATGTACTAGGTCTAATCGAACAACGGACCGCCCAGACAAGCTCGATACCCCGTAGGATTTGCAAATCGAGTCCGGAGCTCAGACAAAGTAAGCAGGCGAGGAGTTCGCGGCGTATACGCCTTTGGTCGAACAAGGGGACTGCTGGCGAGCAGATTGTCATCCAAACGTAGTTCCGTCAGGTAAAGCATTTCGTAGACAGCACGCGTTGCGTCGCACAGGATCAAGAGTTCGATGCTGCTCCGATGATCGAACGCTACGCCTGCCCCGCTGTGGCTGAAGACCGAAATGCAGGGGTAGGTCGGTGCAGTTACTCGTTTAACCATTCAATGTGCCACAGACCTTTCTTGCTACCATCTCTGATCGTAAATTTCAGAGGGAGACTGGTGTATGGCCGTTAGCGATAAAACGATAATCATCGAACGGATTTTCGATACGCTTTATGACGAGAACACCCAAACTTTTTCGCGCACTTTGGTGAGCAACGTGGACGTCCAAGAGGCGAAGCGCTATTGCGCAGAGCACCACGGAACCAAGCTGAAGCCGGACGGCAACGCGTATAATTTCATGAAGGACATCGTCAGAGGCAAAAGCGCATCGAAAATTTGGCCACAACGCTTGAAGGATCTAAAGATCAGTGGGGCCCAAAGGACTGGTGATGGAGCAATTTTTGAATTCGTTCACGGGGTGGATGGAGCATTGGACAGTCTCGACGAAGACTTTCTTCCATCTGACGCAACACCTAGTTTCCCTGTTCAAAGCCTCAGCTTACCCCTTGCGTCGAAGGCGCTAGGGCGTACAGATGAGTCGTGGTTACTACAGGTAGCGGTGAACCTTAGAATTATAGAAAGTCACTTTGCTAATGCTACAAATAGCCAGATTGATGCATTGGAGCTAACCCATCTTCAAATGGACATCAAGCTGAGAAAAGTTCAGATAGATGCTTTGTTTCGAGCGCTCCACGCGGCACCTGATGGTAGCCAATCAGATGTGCTCATTACAGTTGAAGCTAAACAAGGTAATCAGCGCATTTTAACCGAACAAATTGGCCGTCAAGTGATAGCAGCTTTCGAGTCGACTGATACTGAACTCGTAATCCCAGTCGCAATTGCAGCGATCAAGAATAAAGGGATTTACGTGGTCGAGTTCGCAGCAGTGACCCGGGATACGTTAGGTCAGTTTAGCATCCCGACATTCCATCGAGACGCTATGTTCGTACTTCAGCCGAAGGTAAAGGGCATTTAACTAAGCGGGCTGAATGGCTGACTGCCTAGGTTTCGGTGTCCCCTTGCGATCTCGCTGCTTGATCGGAACATTGATTTCGAAATGGCGAGAGGCTTGCCCCATGTCCATCGAAAGTAGTCTCTCATCCCCCATCAAAATGGCGCCGGTTGGACTGGAGGGTTCCCAGCCAATGGCGTCAATGATGCTTGCCGCTACTGCTCGCGCCAATGGAGGGGGAACAGCGTTCCCGACTTGTCTTGCGCCGTGCCATTTCGTTACGTGCGTGCGAAACCAGTCAGGAAAACCATGTAAACGAAGCATTTCACGCACAGTTATGCAGCGCGGATACTTGTAGTGGATGGGTCTGGGACTGGTGAATGCACCACGCGCAGAGTCGGTGCCCGCACGAAGCGTATTAGATACCCCATTAGCGTGCAGCTTGAAGAATCGAGAGGTTGGTTCTACCTGGCCCATCTCGGTAGATGCAAATCGAGCACGAGATATTTCAGAGTGGTTCGTGCGGAGGCTGCTTGTGAGTAACTCTTTGCTCCATTTTCTTTTGTAGCCGTAGTAGGTCGACTCGGCAACCATGTCGCGAAGAATTTTGGCATAGGCGCTCGGACGTCCCCACTTGACGGCTGTTGAATCATTTTCAATTAAGGCGTCGTAGTCTTCTGCATCAGGAATATCTCCAAGAGCATCTTGGCAAGACGGTCCCTCAGGCAACTGCGCATCGAGTAGCAGAGATGATCTAGGTGACCTAGTTGTCGGCTCTGGGTACTCAGGAAGCTTTAATCCACGCTTCGCCCCAATCAAAATCAAACGCTCTCGTTCCTGCGGTACGCCATAGTTTGCTGCATTGAGTACTCTCCAAGGCAGAACGTCATAGCCGTTGCTCTCAAACTCTTCGATGAGCTCCGCAAGAAACTGTTTGTGTCGGCCAACTGTAATGCCTTTAACATTCTCAAAAACAAAGTATGAGGATTCCAAACCTACGACAATACGAACAAAGTCTTTGACCAGCGAGTTACGCGGATCATCAAGGGCGCGCTGCCCCATTAAGCTAAAGCCTTGGCATGGAGCGCCACCAAAGACGATATCTACATTTCGGCGGCCAATGTTAGCTGCGTCACGAATATCCTCAGCAGCTAACGAGGATACCGATTGAGGAATCACCACACAGTTGGGGAAATTGTAAGAGTGCACGGCTGCATGGATTGGGTCGATCTCAACGGCAGCCACCACGTCGAAGCCCGCCTGCTCGAAGCCCAGGGACATTCCGCCTGCCCCTGCAAAAAGATCTATTCCAATTGGTCGTGTCATCTGCATTCCTCCCACGGCGAGAAAAATCATCGCCTTCATACGAGGCGTGGAATTTACGCGATTCTGGGTCAGATGTCGATCGGTTTTTTGCCGGGGCCAAGGAACGCCGACAAGTGACATCGCAAATGGTGAAGGTCTTTAAGCTCACATTGCCACACAGTCAGAACATCCCACCCCCGCAGCCGAAGGGCGCTCTCAATCTCGCGGTCACGTTGGCGATTGCGCTCAATTTTTGGTCCCCAGTAATCCAGCCTGCTTTTGGGTAGGCGCCCCTTGGGGCAACCATGTCCGTGCCAAAAGCAGCCGTTAACGAAGATCACCTTACGTTTCGTTACAAAAACTATATCTGGTTTTCCAGGCAAGTCTTTCCGGTGCAACCTGTACCTATAGCCCAAGGCATAGAGGTTTTGACGTACGACCATCTCCGGCCGGGTATGAACCGTTCCGACAGATTGCATGATTTTGCGACGCTGCTCTACAGATCGGGGATCAACCACCGAGCCCTCCATATCCCAGCAGGGATGTTGCCGTACAGCGAAAACCCAAAATAAGCTTACGCCAACCGGAAAACATCACAAGTTGCGGAGCTCCAGCGAGCTCCAAATCCCAACTCACGCCAGAAAAAGTCGTAAACAGAGTGAAAGCTCCGAACGGGTAAATACTGGCCAACCGCAGTATCAAGATATTGAAGCACTGACCTCAATGGCAGCTTTTCGCACCGATTAGCTGCCTGCTAGGAGAGGTGGCTATCAACCCCTGACGACTGATTAACAACGACAGGCAAGAAAAGACGGGCATTGCATTTACAATTTGAGGAAGGCGAGGATCACCAACCCGTGAACTCCAGAATGTTCTCCAACGGAACAACGCGTACGTTGTCTGAACGGAACGCCCTGCTCCAAAAAAACCTACGCGCAGCATCATGCCCTGCGCCCTCCCACTCAATAACTCGGATGGGAGTACTCTGTGCATACGCTGCTAAGACATCATTCAAATGAGTGTCTGCGCCGGAGTAACCAAAAACAACAATTTCTTCGGCCTCGTGACAGCAGTTGTGAAGGTAGCTCCAATATGTTCGTAGAATATACGACCCATCAATAACAGAACGCTTATGCTTAACATGTGTTAGCACAATATGATTGTCCAGCACGTCAGTAAGGATGCTTAAATTATCTCTAGTTAGCTTACATGTCGCCCCATTTTGATCCGTATAAAATAGCGGTGAGCCATGCAAGTGCAGATAATACCCAAAGTTTCGGCCCTGGCGCCTTACTAGATTATCTGCGGCAAAACCACTGCCCCAAAAACCATCTATGAGATTTCCATCATAGCCAGCACACAGACCATTATCTACCAATTGCCCGTAGATCAAGCGATCATAGTTAAGTGTCGCCACATGAGAGTTCGTCTCTCTCAAAAAAGCAAAAAGTGGCTCTAGAAATTGCTCTGGCAACGGATCATCGTAAATATGAAGCCGGGTTGCAACCTTGTGTATGTAACGAGAAACCTCCCTTGGGAATTGCTGACCTTGCGGTGTAAGCCATTGGGCCTGAGCATCTTGTAATGAATTTATCATTTTGCAAGAAGATACCACCATGTGAAGCTTATCTAGTTCGTCTTCACCCTCTGGAGGCTCGCCATTACTACCGATACATCTGCTGATCATTTGTTTATGATCCTCAGGTAAGTACCTAGGCTCATCCCAAATATTTTCCAAAGCCATACTAAGGCTAAAATGGTCCGGGTTATGCGCCATCCCGATCCCATTACCAAAAATCAACACCTTCCTTGCCATTTGCAATCTCATCCCTTGTTGTACTATTTCGCCGAAGATAGCAATGCGCCACCCTGATGTCTATGAGATGTGATCGTGCAGTTAATGCTCTTCAGATGCCAAACGGGAATGCGCTCTCGCCCCGTTGGCATGATGGAGTTTTTGGCAGGGTCACCAGCCCAAAAAACCTGGATTAAGCAGGTGCCGAAAACGGCCAACTAGAGCATGGCCTTCATCCTGGAAACGAAGTCCTCCTGCATTGGATGGCTTGGACGACTTTACGGGATGCAAACCTATAAGGCTGCGTATCACCCCTAACGGTGCAGTCTCGCAAAAGCTCTCTAACTCAGATCACTCCGAATTCGGCAGCGGTGGCCGATGCGATCAAACCACTACAAAGCAACCAGAGACGGTTTATGCTGGAGCCAGACTTTAAAAAAGAGGGTCGCCACTCCCCACGCTAAGCCTGTGGCCTCCAATGAGCCAAGCTGAGTGAAGTGAAGATGGCGTTACTGATTGGCTACGCGTTGCGCGGATGAAATATGACCGTCTATGGAACAGAGAGCGGTATCGCAATCACGACCGCTAGGGTGCACAGCTTCCGTTCATTGGCAAATGTTGAGGTCGACTTGACCGATCTTACGGTGATCATTGGCGCCAACAATGCCGGCAAGACTAGCTTCTTGGATGCATTGTTTGCCGCGGTAGGTTCGGGCCGAAAGTCACTGGGATCGGACGACGTGCGTCTGGCGCCGGGAGAGGCCACAGCTCCAAAAGCACGCCAGATCACTATCGACCTGATGCTGCGGCCAGTCGGAGACGACGGTAAGGTAACAGACAGGTATCCAGAGGGTAGCTTCTGGACCAGCGTCTGGGGAACGCCGGGCATTGCAAACGACGACGACTTTAACGAGTTCACACCTATTCGCACCACCCTCAAGTGGAGTGACATGAAGGGCGAATATGTTGTTGAACGTAAATTTCTGAAAGAGTGGAAACCATTTGCCGACTGGACGACAGCCGCGACCCATGAACGCGCATTGAGCGCCGCTCAAATGGAACCACTAGCGCTCCATTACGTCGACGCCAAGCGAGACCTTGATGACGACCTGAGAAGGCCTGGGTCGTTTTGGCGAAAGATGACCGAAGACTTAGGGTTAAGCGATGCCGACATTGCTGCTATGGAGGGGACGCTGTCAGCCATCAACCAGGAGATTGTTGATAAGAGTGATGTCCTCAAACACCTGAAAGAAAACCTTTCCGGCCTACAGACCCTTGTGTCAGCTGATAGCGGTGGGGTCGACATCGCTCCTGTAGCAAGGAAACTGCGTGATCTATCCAAAGGTGTTGATGTCTCGTTCAGTACTACCGGCTCGCAGTCATTTCCGCTTGCACGCCACGGAATGGGTACGCGGAGTCTTGCGTCTCTTCTGGTGTTTAGAGCCTATACGTCCTGGCGGCATAACCAAGCGACTAAAGGTGGGGACAACGTTCATTCGATGTTGGCATTGGAAGAACCGGAGTCGCACCTGCATCCTCAGGCGCAGCGCTCATTGTTTGCGCACATTAAGGCAATCCCTGGCCAGCGTATCGTTAGCACGCATTCACCGTACTTCGCAGGCCAGGCACAGTTAGAGGATTTAAGGCTTTTCATCAAGCGAGGGGGCGACACTGTTGTCACCCGACTAGATCTCTCGTCTCTTACAGAACCTAACGACATCCGCAAGCTCCAGGAGACCGTGATAGATACACGGGGCGACCTTTTGTTTTCTCGGGGAGTGGTTCTTTTCGAGGGACAGACAGAGGAACAAGCGCTACCGATCTGGGCCCAAAAATACTGGGGAGCTAGTATTCATGAGTTGGGGTTCTGTTTTGTTCGAACGAACGGCACGGACTATTTCCCCTTCTTATGGCTTGCAAAGGCATTGCAAATCCCTTGGTACATCTTTGCCGATGGCGAAGCAGTCCCTGTTAAACAACTGGATGCTGCCTTGAACAAAGCGGGAGAGCCAAACTCTGCTAATTGCCAAAACGTGGTGGTATACCCACCCGGCATGAATTTCGAGTCCCAACTCATTTCCGAAGGTTATATGGCGGAAATCGAGCAAGCTCTGAACACGATGGGTGGGACTAAAACCTATCTAGATGATTACATCGCGGAGCTGGATGGCTTGAAGGGTAAGAAAGGCGTCATAAGGGATTACAAGTCTGCTGGGGGCCGAGAGCGAGCGGCTTTCGACGCCATGTCCGGCGCAAAGACAAGCGTTTCAAAACATCTGGGCCATGTGATCACGTCAGTTACTGATCCGGCGCGAAGGTTCCCAACAAAAATTAAGGCCTTATTCGAAATAATCGGTGCAGCGCATGGCCTGACTAAGGACAACGACTAAATGACCAATACATCCTACGAAAGGCTCTCCCCTGAGCAACTGGAAGTGGTGTGCCATGTAGAGGGGCCTTTACTCGTTGAGGCTGGACCCGGCTCAGGCAAAACGCGCGTGCTCACAGATCGAATCCGCCATCTCCTAACTAGCGTTCAAGGACACTTCCGAGTCTTAGCTTTGACGTTCACAAACAAAGCCGCAGATGAGATGAAGGACCGACTATTGGATTTGGGGGAAGAACGTGATCGGGCATTCATCGGCACGCTGCACAGTTTCTGCCTGGATTTGCTGAGTGAGCGCGGAAAACTCCTAGGCATGGAGGGCTCGCCCAACATTTTCGAGCAGCTCAAGGACCGAAAAGAGGTGCTGCTCAAAGCTATCGATGAAGACCTGCTGCTATCGGACGAAATCAACCAAATCGAAGACTCTAAAGAGCGCAATAAACGGGTGGACTCTTGGCTTACGGGAATCTCGAACATCAAATCTCATCCGATCTCGTGCGCCGTAGTAGACGATGAGCTGAGCAGGCGAGTGCTAGACGCTTATGAGGCTGGCATGAGGGCATGCAATGCATACGACTTTGACGACCTTTTATTGCTCGCTTACAGATTGCTTGTGGAGAACCCCAAGCTTGCAGACCTCTACCGCAGACTATACAAATTCATTTGCATTGACGAAGCGCAGGACATGAATGAGGCACAATATGCGGTTATTTGCGCGCTCTGCTCAGACGGCTATAAAAACGTAATGATGGTGGGTGATCCACGTCAATCCATTTACGGTTTCAATACCTCCAGCCCCGAATATATGGAGCGTTTTGGTCGGGAATTCGCTGCTAAAAGAGTCGAGCTAACTGCAAATTATCGATCCTCCAGAGCAGTAGTGAAGCTTGCTCAATCGCTTGACCCAAACTACATGGTCGCGATGCAGTTACCCATCGAAGGTAAATCGACGATCTTGGTAGGTGACAATGAGCAGGACGAGGCCGATAAAATCACGAATGAACTTCAGCGATTATTCACTGAAGGGCACCCCGATGTGGAGGGAGGAATTGAACCATCGAAATGCGCGATTCTTGGTCGCACGAGGTTCGCTCTCCTTGCTGTCGAGCAAGCGCTCAAGCAGAAGAACATTGCGTACTACAAACGACTCTCTGCAAATCATGAGAACGCCTCCGAGACGGTGGACGATTTCCAGCTGGCTCTTCGAGTCTTGGTAAATTCCAAGGACCGTCTGCATCTATCCGCGCTAGCAAAAAAGTGGAAAGTGCCTGAGCCCGATTTCTTATTGGAATACCCAGAAATACTGCGCGGTATGGCAAGCATGGCTAGCGATAAGCGGGCATTGGTTGTTCATGAGGCCATTGAGAGTGTCGCCACAAATCAATCGAGGCTTGACTTGATGCCTGCACTCAAGATGCTGGAGATGCACGCAGACACGCTTCCAGAACCTGATCGCTTAGCCATCTACGAAGATGTGGCTGTGTTTCGTCAAGAGTGGGATCAATACCTTAGGGCAAGTGGCGGGTCTAAGTCCCTCAGCAGTTTTATGAGCAGTAAAGCTCTAGGAAATACCCAGAAGGCTGTCCGAGAGGGAGTGGCTTTGCTGACAGTCCATTCATCTAAAGGGCTTGAGTTCGATGTTGTTTTCATCGCTGGAATGGCCGAAGGTACTTTTCCCGACTATCGCGCGGCAAACCAAAAGGAGCTGGGTGAAGAGAGTAGGAATGCTTTCGTAGCCGTGACTAGGTCAAAGCGATTGCTTTATCTTACCTATCCGGCAACTCGTGTAATGCCCTGGGGCGGGGTTCGCCGTCAGATGCAATCCAGATTTATATCAGTCCCGTAAAGTCGGGCCGCAGATGGCGGTAATGGTTGGAGCGAGGCGATGAGCTCAGTGGTTACCTTTCGAGAGCTGGGGCGTGTTCCTAATTGAGGGCGACGCTCCAGCGATATGGGGGGACAATTGGGGGGACAAAATCTAGAAATCCAAAAAAACCCAGTAAAACAAGGCAGAAAACGAAAAATAACGCCGCCCACAAGCCGAGCTAACCTAAAACCGATTAGCTAGAACAGGAGGGGTTATTGGCAGATCTCAACGTTAGAAAGGTATTTGATCGAGTCCTCCAGATCAGAGTGAACATCATCGGCTCGGTCGAGCTCGCCTCAGAGCATCACAAAGAGACACGGTATTCCAAAAAGTATTCCAAGAAAAAATATAATCATAAAAATCGTTGCAAATCAGTTCGTTACAGATTCAATTCAGATTACCCCGGCCCACCAACTCTCGACGACAAAGCCCGCCTTGTGCGGGCTTTGTCGCATCTGCCCCCCCTCAATGCCCATGCCGATGATGCACATCCGGAAAATGCGCATGACTGTGCCGAATCGGCGTATGCACATGTGGATGACTGTGCGGCTCCACCCCATCCCACTCAAACTCATGCGTGTGCTGGTGATGCTCGTCGTGTGTATGCCGATGATCGTGCTCGAGCGGTTCGTGCTGATGCTCATGAGCATGGTTTTCCATCAGATGAATCCATACGCCCACGGCCATTAACGCCGCTGCGAGCAGGAACATCAGCGATATCGATTCGCCCAGCAGCAGAATCGAGATGCCTGCGCCCAGGAACGGTGCGGTGGAAAAGTAGGCGCCGGTGCGTGCGCTGCCGAGTCCGCGCAGGGCGAGGACGAACATCACCAGGCTGACACCGTAGCCGAGAAATCCGACCAGCAGGATCGGCACCAGCGTGGGGGCGGCAGGTAGTTGTGTGCCGATGAACAAGGCCAGGCCGCAGTTGACCAGCCCTGCCACCAGGCCTTTGCTGCCGGCGATGAACAGGGCATCCGAGGCAGAGACCTTGCGCGTCAGGTTGTTGTCGATGGCCCAGCAAAAGCAGGCGAAGGCGACGGCCAGCGGCCCGGTCCAGTCCTGCGCCGACACCGCCTCTTGCGGCCACGACAGCACGACACCACCCGCCACGATGGCGAGCATGCCGATTACGATTCGCCGGTCAGCATTTTCCTTGAACACCATCCACGCCAGGAGCGCCGTGAGCACCGATTCCAGATTGAGCATCAGTGACGCGCTCGCGCCGGACGTTCTGCTCAAACCGAACATCAGCGCCACCGGTGCCAGCACCCCGCCGAAGCCGATGGCGCCGATCAGCCAAGGCCATTCACCAGTCCTGAGCCCGGACGGCTGCCAGCCTCGGTCGCGGGCAAAACGCAGGACGGTCAGGCCCAGACCGCTGCCCAGATAGAGCAATCCGGCGAGCAGAATCGGCGAAATCTGTACCCCCAACAGTTTGGCCAGTGGCGTACTGGCGCCAAACAGCGCGGCCGCAGCCAAAGCGTAGAGAACGCTGATATTCATGATGGGAACACTCGCTCGGGCCGATGGAATACCGGCACCTATCATGGCAAAAATCAGGTGAGAATTATGTGAACAGCTGATTCGTGTCAGGGAACATCACCTCAAGCACATGCTCAAATCCAGCAACATTTAATCCGCGCAATCTCTGGGCGCTCGCCCGATGCGGCCTCTATGCTGGGAACATCGAGATGCAATGGAGTTGAAGATGAAGACCTGGATCGCTGCCGCGCTGGCCGCACTGATTACCCTGCCCGTCCATGCGGCCGATGCAGGCGCCGTGCGCGTAGAACCGATTGCTTTCACAACCAGTGCCGACAGCGTCCAGCGCAAACAGTCGATCAAGGGTGACCAGACCGCCGAATACAAACTCAACGCCAAGGCTGGCCAGATGCTCACCGTCGACTTCAAGCCCTCCAACACCTCCGCCTACTTCAACATTACTGCCAAGGGTGCGGATTACGCGCTGTTCAACGGCTCGATCATGGGCAATCACTTCCTCGGCACATTGCCCAGCGATGGCGAATACACGGTTCAGGTCTACCTCATGCGCAACGCCGCACGACGCAATGAAGTGGCCAACTACGACTTGTCTCTGAGACTGGTCAACGGTGATACCACCCTCCAGAAGCCATTCGACCAGACACTGGAATTGCAGGGTATCGCCTTTCACGTAAGCACCGAACAGGTCGGTGACAAACCGACGCTGCGCATCGCTCCCAAGGGGCTGGAGATCGACAACACGGTCATCATCCAGGCGCTCAGCGGTGATGTGGTGCGCGCCGAAGTCGCTGATCTCAATAACGACGGCTCCCCCGAACTCTACGTTTTCACCCGCTCGCCCGGGCGCGGCATGCCGGGCGAGTTGATTGCCTACTCAGCCAACAACAAGAAATCCCTGAGCGAAATCTACTTGCCCCCAGTCAGCGACAACCCGAAAACCGCCGAGGGTTATCAGGGCGAGGACTCGTTTGCGGTGGTGGAGAACACGCTGGTGCAACGCTTCCCGGTCTATGACAGTGCCGACGCTGGCGCGGGGCGTACGGGGAAGATGCGGCAAGTTCAGTACAAGTTGGTAGCGGGTGAAGCGGGATGGATTTTGCGCGAAGACAAGGTCACGGAGTTCTGAAATGACCTGGCGCGTTGCGGCCGGCGGATAAACCCCTGAACCGCTTCTACACTGACACCGCCTCCACCGCCACGACGAGCCCCCATGACCACCCTCCAAGACCTCATGAAGCAAGGCAAGGACGCCCGCAAGAAATGCTCGCGCAGTTCGCAGGCCACCACCGGAAAGATGAACCGCGATCCGATTCCGCTGATCAAGGCGTCGAGTCGCGGTCGTGTCGCCTCGTTGGTCGAGTTGCGTTACGGGCGGATGCTGGTGTCGCCCTTCACGTTCTTTCGCGGCAACGCATTGCTGCAGGCTCATGATTTGTCGGGGACGGCGAACATGGGGCTGGTCGGGCCGATCTGTGGTGATGCACATTTGATGAACTTCGGCGGGTTTGCCACGCCGGAGCGCAACCTGCTGTTCAGCGTCAATGACTTCGACGAGGCGCACCCCGGCCCCTGGGAATGGGATGTGAAGCGTCTGGCGGCAAGTTTTGTGGTGGCGGCGCGGGATTTGCGCCATGGCGAGTCGGTTGAGGAAGACGTGTGTCGGCAGATGGTCGGCGCCTATCAGGCAACGATGCTGGAGTGCGCCGAACAGAGTGCGCTGGAAACCTGGTACGAATCGATCAAGTACGAAGACTTGCTCGATCAGGCGCGCAAGAGCGCGCTGGAGCATGTGCAGCGTGCCGTCGATAAAGCCGAGCGGCGCACCCACGCCGAGTTGCTGCCGAAAATCAGCGAACGCGACGCCCACGGGCGGTTGATCATTCGCGATGACTTGCCGGAAATTTTCCACCTGCACAACCACACCACGCTGCTCGACGCCGATGATGACTGGTTACGGCTGGCAGACTGGCGACCGTTGTTCGACACGTTCATGCGTGATTATCGAACCACACTGCAGGCTGACCGGCGGGAATTGCTCTCGCGGTTTCAAGTGCAGGATCTGGCGTTCAAAGTGGTCGGCGTGGGCAGTGTCGGCACCCGTTGCCTGGTGGCGCTGCTGACCGACGCTCAGGAGTCGCCGCTGTTCCTGCAATTCAAGGAAGCGCGGCGCTCGGTGCTGGCCGATTACGTGAAAGCCAAATCCCGGACGCGCCATGAAGGTCAGCGCGTGGTCGAGGGCCAGCGCCTGATGCAATCGGCCAGCGATCTGTTCCTGGGGTGGGCCACCGGTCCCAACGGTCGCTATTTCTATGTTCGGCAATTGCGCGACATGAAGATCTCCGCCGAACTGGAAAACTTCGACGCCGAAACCTTCGCCGCCTATGCCCGGGTCTGCGGTCGTGCACTGGCCCGCGCCCACGCCAAAGCCTCGGGCAACGCGGCGCAGATCAGCGGCTACATCGGCAAGGGCGATGCCTTGGCTGACGCCCTGTTCAAATACGCACGCAGTTATACCGCGCAGAACGAGCGCGACTTCGAACGCTTTCAGGACGCCTGCCGCAAGGGCCGGCTGACGGCACGTTCGGAAGCCGATTTCGCCGCGGATCATCTGCCCTGAGGCGTTGCAGAGCGGTCACCGCCGAGATGAATTTTTCTTCACTGCCCCCGTTCGATCAACACGGTACAGTCCGCTCGCTCATTCAAGAAACTACGGTTCGCCCGCGCTCTCCCGCGGGCTTTTTTTTGCCTGGCGTTTGCCGCCGAAGCGATACACCCAGGTGTCCTGCACGCCATGCTGTGGCGACTGCCGCGCCTGTGAGTGAATCCTGATCAGCGTAAACCCCGCCGCTTCAGCCAGACGCTGACTGCGGGTGTTGGCCGACGATGTGGTCAGGTAAAAGGTGAACTCAGGCCAGCGCTTGAGCAACTGCTGCAGCACTTCGCGCAGGTAACCCTTGCCGGCAAATGCGCTGTTGGCCCAATAACCGACGACATAGCGCTTGCGCCGCCGCGGCACCAGGCCGATGCAGCCAACGACGGTTGGTCCGTCTTCAGTCACGATGAACAACCGCCGCTCGCCGGTCTCGCTGGCGAAATCATCCTGCGCGCGCAACATGGAGGCCAGCGCCCGCTCCTCACTGGTCTGTTCGAGCGCCCATTCCAGAAAGGGCGCATGCTCGCGGTAACTGGCGTTCAGCGCCTCGCGCACCGGCATGACCAGCGCTGGGTCCGGCGAGCGAACACGCAGCGCCAGCCCGTTCACCGTCAATGCAAATTCCATTGCTTGCTCCTCCAATTGCAGAAATGCCGCACTCGATACAACCCTGTGCACTCAACCAAAGAAATTTACAGGGCGCCAGCGCGGTTTGTTTTTTTTCATCCCGTGGGCAATCCTGTCCTTCGACCCTGCCAACCGGAGCGCCCGATGTCACTGCTGAGCCTGCCCTGCCAACGTCTGACGCTCGCCATCCTGGCCCCGGACCAGGCCGAACTGGAAAGTGATTTCTACCAACGCAACCAACGTCACCTCGCGCCCTGGTCGCCGATCCGCACTACCGAATACTTTTCCACAGAGCAGATTCGCCGACGCCTTGAAATCCAGGCCAGTGCCTACGAGGCCGGGCTGGCGATGCATTTCGCCCTGTTGACGCCGGACGGACAGCAGATGATCGGCGCGTGCAATTTCAGCGGGATCATTCGCGGCGCGTTTCAGGCCTGTTATCTGGGTTATCACATCGACCACGCGCATCAGGGTCAAGGACTGATGCAGGAAGGTCTGGAGGCCGGCATCGGGTACATGTTCGACACGCAGAACCTGCACCGGATCATGGCCAATTACATGCCTGGCAACGAGCGCAGCGCGCGATTGCTGGAGCGCCTGGGTTTCGAGCGTGAAGGTTACGCCAAGGCCTATCTGAACATCGCCGGCCGCTGGCAGGATCATGTGCTGACGGCGCTGGTCAATCCGTTGTTCGAGACGCCGGAGAAGCGTTGGTCACGACAACTGGCGTGAGTTTCACAATTTGTTAAGCATTGGCGACGTATGCTCAAGGCTCCTGCCCTTTCCGGTTGCCTGAATTCCATGTCGCGTGCCGCCACTTCTTTGTTTTTACTTGCCGCCCTGCTGTTTTTTTTCGCCTTGGGTAACCACCAGTTGCAAGGCTCCACCGAGGCTCGCGTGGCCGGGATCGCCATGGAGATGCACCTGGACGATGACTGGGTGACGCCGCGCCTGTTCGGCGAGCCGTTTCTGGAAAAACCGCCGCTGAGCCTGTGGCTGGACGCCGGCGCCATGCGCGTGTTCGGCGTTTCGCCGTGGGCGGTGCGGCTGGCGTCCGCGGTGGCCGGATTGCTCAGCGTGATGCTGCTGTACGGCATGTTGCGCCGCTTCGGACGGCCGAAAGCGGTCGCCTGGACCGCGGGGATTCTGCTGGCGACCATGGCCAGTTACTGGAGCAACGTGCGCGGAGTCGGCGAAGATGCCTTGCTCGCCCTCGGCGTGAGCATGGCGTTGCTGGCGTTTTTTCAGGCGCAACGGGCTTCGACGCCAAGCAGTTCGCTGCTGTTTATCGCCGGCATCGCGATAGCAACGTTGAGCAAGGGCGTACTAGGGCTGGCGATGCCGGGGGTGGTGATTTTCGCCTACCTGCTGGCCGATAACCTGATCGACAAACGCCTGAAGATCGGCGCCTGGCTGCGTCCCGGCCTGCTCACGGCGGTGGGTCTGATTCCGCTGCTGATCTGGCTCGCCGTGCTCTATCAGCGCGGCGGTTCGCACGCCGTCGCGGAAGTGCTGCTGACCAACAGCGTCGGTCGCTTCAGCGGCTCATTCGTCGAGGCGGGGCACTACGAGCCGTTCTATTACTACCTGGCCAAACTGCCGGAAGCGTTCCTGCCGTGGAATATCCTCGTGTATCTGGGGCTGTGGCATTTGCGCAAGGAACTGAAGACCAACCGTTACCTGTTGTTTTTCAGCCTGTGGATCGTGGCGCAGTTCATCATGCTGACCCTGGCCTCCAGCAAGCGCACGGTGTACCTGATGTCGATGACCCCGGCCGCCGCCGTGATCGCTGCCGAGTACGCGCGGGTGTTGTTTGATCGCTTGCGGGCGCATGAAAACGCCAGCCGCTTTATCGGAAAAGTCGCCCGTCATCGTCAGGCGATTGCCGCTGGCCTGCTCACGGTGGTGATCGGCAGCTACCTGGGCGCCGCTCAGTGGGCCTTGCCCAACGCCGATAAAGAGTTGTCGTTCCTGCCGCTGACCGAGCACATTCAGACCCTGCAAGCCAACGGCCAGCAGGTCGCGCTGTTCCAGGCCAATGAGCGGGTCGGCGGCGCCAGCGTGTTCTACACCCAACGTGTGCTCAAAGGGCTGGATACCGACGCGCAACTGCACGACTTCCTCAGCGCGTCGCCCTCGAACGTCGCGGTGATCTCGGCAGACAGCGAACCCGTCGCGCCGCTCAAAGTGCTCAAGACCATGATGGTCGGGCGACAGGCGTACTACTTCGTCGGCTACTGACGCCCGTCGCGCCAGACAATAAAAAACCCGCCATCACTGGCGGGTTTTGTTTGTGCTGACGCTATGGAAATGTCAGTTCATCGGGTGGTCACTGAGTGCCAGTCGGAGGCTTCGATAAAGCCAAGTATGCGCGGGTCCGCCTTATTCGCGGCGGAGACGAACAGCGAGGAGCCGTAGCCAGGGTCCGAAACCGGTACATTCAAGTCCTTTTCCAGCTCCGCCATGCATTCGCTGTGGGTCACCAGGATCAGATTGCGTCCCTGGAGCTTGTGCGCCAGCGCTTCCTGCAATATGCGGTCCTTGCAACTGATCAGCCAGTCTTCGCCGGTGGCCGCACGGTTGAACATGTAACCGGCGGTCTGCACGGTGCGCAGCATCGGGCTGTTATAGATATCGGCGTGGTTCAGGCCCAGGTGCTCGAATTGCGCACCGACACTGACCGCAATACTGCGCGAACGGTCAGTAATGCCATCATCGCCGCTCAGGCATGGCGCCGGAGAGTGGTCGCAGCGCTCGACGTGACGCACCAGCACAATCATGTCGCCCTTGGCCCACCCGGCCGCCAGCGCCCGGGCACCGGACACATTGCCATGGGCCAGGTCCGGCACCGCCGCCGGGGCGAGCAGCCACAGGGTCAGCGGAATCACCAGCAACAAGGCGCCGAGCACGACCCAAATGGTGCGATATCGGGCCAACCCGCTCAGGGAGAACGAGCGTTTGACGCCGAACAGACTCAGTCTCAATTGCACATCGGGCCGCCTCGTCGGCATGCATCACAGTCAATACGATGCGGCGAGGGTAGAGAAGCGCGCGTAAGTGGTCGGTGAAACGTATGTGAAAAAAGTCTTGAATAGCTCTTGTTACAAATTCCGCGGGACAAAATCCTTTCAGCTCTCGTGTTTGCGGCCGATACAGACCTGTTAACACCCTTGCTGGCTCAAAAAAACAACAATCTTCCAGCCTGACCGACGATCAAGTAGCTCTACGTTCCTGGAGGAATTGTGATGAATAGCTGGTTCGGCAACATCAGCGTGAACATGAAATTGGGCCTGGGCTTCGGCCTGGTCCTGGCCCTGACCTGCGTACTGGCTCTGACCGGCTGGACCAGCCTTGGCGGTCTGATCGACCGCAGCAACTGGATGAGCGACATCACCCAGCTCAACGCCGGCCTGACCAAGCTGCGCGTGGTTCGCCTGCAATATATGCTGACCAACGGCGACGAAACCGCCGCGCAGAACGTGCAGACCACCCTCGAAAGCTTTGCCGCGCAACAACAGGCGCTGATCAACAAGTTCAAGAGCCCGGAAAACGTCAAGCTGCTCAAGGAGCAGGCGGCGACCATCGCCGAATACCAGGCGTCGCTGAACAAGATGCGCAACGCCTACCGCACCGGTAACAGCGCGCGCGACGTGATGGGCACCAACGCCGACACCGCCTACGGCCTGATCGAAACGATCAGCAAGCGCGTGCAGCAGATGGACATGAGCGAACAGCGTTTCGAGCAGTTCCAGGCCATCACCGAGGCCAAGGAAGCGTTCATCCTGGCCCGCTATGAAGTGCGCGGCTACACCGCCACCACCAATGCTGAAACCGAGCAGAAAGCCGTCCGTCAGCTGGACGTGGCGATTGCCAGCCTCAAGCAACTGAACGTGCATTTCGCCGCGACCCAACAAGACGCCCTGCGTCAGTTGGAAACCGCCCTGACCAACTACCGCAGCGCGTTGCAGGCGTACAAAAACGCCAACAGCGAAGCGGTGCAGGCGCGTAAGGAGATGACCGATCAGGGCGCCGCCATCGTCACCACGAGCGAACAGCTGTACCAGATCCAGCTCGACCGTCGCGACATCGAGAGCGCTCAGGCGCGTACTTTCCAGTTGATCAGCACCCTGCTGGCGCTGTTGGTTGGTGTGATTGCCGCGGTGATCATCACCCGTCAGATCACCCGTCCGCTGCAAGACACCCTGGCCGTGGTCGAGCGTATTGCCAGCGGCGACCTGACCCAGAACGTCACGGTCACCCGCCGCGACGAACTCGGCGTGCTGCAACAAGGCATCGCACGCATGGGCGTCACCCTGCGCGACCTGATCAGCGGCATCCGCGACGGCGTCACCCAGATCGCCAGCGCTGCCGAAGAACTCTCGGCCGTGACCGAGCAGACCAGCGCCGGCGTGAACAGTCAGAAGGTCGAGACCGATCAGGTCGCCACCGCCATGCACGAGATGACTGCCACCGTGCAGGAAGTCGCGCGCAACGCCGAGGAAGCCTCGCAAGCCGCTGCCGCCGCTGACGGCGAAGCCCGTGAAGGCGACAAGGTGGTGAATGAAGCCATCGCGCAGATCGAGCGTCTGGCCAGCGAAGTGGTGCGTTCCACCGAAGCCATGAGCGTACTGCAACAGGAAAGCGACAAGATCGGCAGCGTCATGGACGTGATCAAGGCCGTGGCCGAACAGACCAACCTGCTGGCGCTCAACGCAGCCATTGAAGCGGCGCGCGCCGGTGAAGCCGGTCGTGGTTTTGCCGTGGTCGCCGACGAAGTCCGCGGCCTGGCCCAGCGCACACAGAAATCCACCGAAGAAATCGAAGGCCTGGTCGCCGGTCTGCAGAACGGCACCCAGCAAGTGGCGGCCGTGATGAACAACAGCCGCGCCCTGACCGACAGCAGCGTGGCCCTGACCCGCAAGGCCGGCGACTCCCTGGAAAACATCACCCGCACGGTGTCGAACATCCAGTCGATGAACCAGCAGATCGCCGCCGCTGCCGAACAGCAGAGCGCCGTGGCCGAAGAGATCAGCCGCAGCATCATCAATGTGCGCGACGTATCGGAACAGACCGCTGCGGCCAGTGACGAGACCGCCGCGTCCAGCGTTGAACTGGCGCGCCTGGGTGGTCAGTTGCAGCAGATGGTCAGCCACTTCCGCGTCTGACACTCGTTCAGCGCTGAAACATCAAACCAGTCGCGGGCTTGCCCGCGATTGTGTTGCCCCCCATCAATCGACATTTCGTACACCCATCCAGCCGTCTCCCTACTGCTCCGCTTCGATAGCCGTCGATAAGATCAACTCCTGCTCACCCACAGGAGATTGGTAAGACATGGATGTTTCGAAACCTTCACACCTGCAGCGACTGATTGATTTCAGGGGCAGTACACAAGACGCCAGAATCGATTTCGAGCTGGCGATGCAAGGCCTGAAAATAACCTCAGTCTTCGACATTGTGCGCCGCAGCAAAGAGCAGTTCATCCGCGAATGTGTGCTGTACAACGCCAGGGATGCCGAGCGCATCTATCACCGTGCCTGCAATCACGCCCGGCAGGTCGGGCGTCTGTATCAACAGCGGCAAATATCATCCGACAGTGCAAAGGGCCGTGAGCGCCGCAGTTCTGCTGCCGGCTCGACATCAGCCGTGACCTACCAGAACCTATTCAAGGAAAACTGGAAGCAATTCTGTGAAGAAGGCGATGTCGCGGCCATCGACTCACCCGTTGCCTATCTCAACGCCCTTTATCTGTTTGCCGGACAGCTGGAGAACACCTCCATACAGACAGACAGGATCACACTGGATAAACGACGTCCGGATATCCAGACCCTGCTGATGGATCATCAGAGCGCGTTCGTGGCACAGCCGATGCTCAACATCATCAATAATGTGTTGAGCAAAAACATCGAGACCTACCTGAGCCATCAGGCTGAAAGAACCAGCCTCCATCAGGCCCTGGCCAGCGCGCATTACCCGTTCTCGCTGCCTTACGACATCCATCATCAACAATGCCTTGCCGGCCTGGGCGTGGACAAACCCGCGCTGGGTGCCTTGAACTACCTCATCAGTCCGGCCCTGCCGTTTTCACCGGATAAAATCCAATACGGTTACATTGGAAAGTCGCGACTGCGCGCGCAAGAAATGCTCTGCGGCCTGAGCCCCGAGCAGCAGAAAATATTGCTCAAACCGCTCGCCTCCGATACTGACCATGCGGCGTTGAAAAAGGCATTTGGCGTCAGTCAGCTCGCGGGGCTGGAAGAGGTAAAGGCTTTCAAATCAAAAGCGGGGTTCACAAATGACCAACTCGACCAACTGTTGGCCCGAGGCAAACACAGCCCTTGCCAATCGCGCCATGAAACGAATCCTGCGGCTACTTACGCCACGGCATACATCAACGGGGATTCGTCAGGCACTCGCCTGACAATCACGAAAGGCAAAGACGGCGAGCTGCTGTTGAGTGACGGCTCAAAGCCACGCCTTGATCGCCTGCAGCGCATGATCCGACTGCAGCGCTGGGTGGCCATTCCCTTCGCTGAACTCGACACCCTGATCGTCAATGCCATGCGTTCGGAAGGCAATGTTTCGCGGGTGCTCAACCAGAACACCCTGCGCACTCTGGGCGTCTATCGGTACCTGGCGCAGCGTTACTCGATTGCTCCAGAGGAGTTCGCCGCTTTTTTGCACGATATGCCGACCCAGGCCTGCGGTGAACGAATGCCGTTGTTTGATCAGGTTTTCAACCACAGCGCGATATTCATCAATTCGCTGCAAGCGTCTTCTTCCAGGTCATTGGACAACGTGGACGCCAGTTCGCAGGTGATCTACAGCCAACTGAGCGCGGGGCTGACATTGACGCAGGACGAACTGATGGCGCTGATACAGCAGACCCGAACCTGTTTCCCCACGCTCAAGCAGGACTTGCCCTCGATCTCGTCACTCTATCGTCAGGCGCGGATTGCAAGGATGTTCGGCTTGTCGCCCAGGGAGTGCACATCGTTGGCGAAGCTCATCGGTGGGGAAACGTTCTACACGTTGCTGGTTCACGGAACCCTGTCTGCAACGCCCGCGGCAAACATCGACATCCTGGATGTGTTGATGGCCCTGGACTGGGCTGTCGAGTGGTTCAAACATACCCGGCACGACGTTCCATCAATCCAGCGAGTGCTGGATCCTGCGCCAGGCGACTGGACGTTCGATCAGTCGTTGCAAGATCGCCTGAGCGCCATCGCGCACCAGGCCGACGCCAATGCAGCGCAGCAAGTACGGCTGCTGGAGAACTTCCTGTATGAAATGACGGAAGTGCCCGCCTCGCACTTGCCCTGCGTACTGAAGCTGGCAGGGACTACCCATGCTCAGGTTTGGCAGAACCTCAAGTCCCCCGTCTCCGGTGGTGCAATGCCAGACTGGTTGCTCGATATTCTTCGCGCGGCCATTGCCTGCCGTGATCTGCAGCTGAGCAGCCGCACCCTCACCCGGTTACTGGACAAGCCCGAGTGGCTGGCATCCGGTAATACGCCGACGCTGACCCTGCAAAACGTTTACTTGCTCGAAAGCGTCAGCCATTGGGTCCATACCAGGGGACAGTCCGAAGAGAGTCTTCTGCACTTCCTTCAGCTCGCCCATCAAACCGAGCAAAACCTCTCACCGGCTGAACTCGACCAGATGCTGGCGCGGTTGCTCGACTGGACTGCCGATCAAGTTACGGTACTGATAAATGCCTCGGACGCCAGGGACGTGATGTCGATGGTGGTACTGGACTGGGTCATGCGCTGTCAGGCGTGCTGCAACGCCACCGGTCTGTCGGCAGCAACCTTGATCAAGGCCTGCGCATTGACGTCCGATAGCCCTGCAACGGATTGGCACACGGTGGGCGCAGCATTGATCGCTGCCCGCCACTGAGATTCTCCCTCGATATTCAAGGACCGAATATGACCATTGCTCTCAAGCAGCAGCTCGATGAAAGCCTGCGTGATGCCATGCTCGCTTACTGCCTGCACCACGTAATAGCCAACGACGCCACCGCCGCAAACCTCGACATCAAGACTGCGCAGGATCTCTACGATTACTGGTTGCTGGATGTACTGATCAGCCGAGATGTACCCACGACTGCGGTCGCGTGTGCAACTTCCAGTCTGCAACAGTACATCAACCGGATTCTGATGAATCTGGAACCCGGCTATGACTCAGTGGCATCGATGCCGGAACTCACTCGGGCATGGCAAGACGAATTGCACCAGTACTCGACATGGGCCGCTCATCAGCGCCTGGAGTATTTCCCTTCGACGTACCTGAACCCGGACCTGAGAACCAACAAGAGCGATAACTTCCGGCAACTGGAAAACGACCTCAGCCAGAACCGGATTCAACCCGACGCCGTGCAGGCTTGCGTACTGGCCTATCTCACCCGGTTCGAAGCCATCACCAACCTGAACATTCTCAATGGTTACATCGACGGCGAAAAATTTGCCGAGAGCACCTATTACCTCGTTGGCAAATCCCGCTCGGAGAACAGTTATTTCTGGTGTTCGTTGAACATGGCTGCACGGCCACTCGTCATGGATTCTTCGACACCCGCCGCACCTCAACCCAGACAGGATCAACCGGTCCCGTATGCCTGGTCGCAATGGCAGAAAGCTGACATTCCGATCCCTGAAAATGCCATTGAGCACACCATCCGCCCGGTGTGGTTCAACAATCGTCTGTTTATTGTCTGGGCTGAGCTGATCTTTCAGAACTCGGCGCAGGCCGGGGCGTCGTTATCCGGTAACAGCGCCACCCCCCCCAAAAACCCACTGGCGCGTCTGAACTTCTGCTTCCGCCGCCACGACGGCAATTGGAGCGCAGTGCGCACCCCCATAGAGGATCACATCGAGATTGGCAGCCTCGTGGACAAGTCCCCCGTTTCGCTAAAAAAACTGACAGACACCGTTGCGATCAATCACAAGGAAAACAATCAGGACTTCCTGTTCATTTCCCTGCAGGTCAAATCAGGCAACAACAATAACGTGACGCACCTCCTGGGCACGGACAGGTATATGGATAAAAACCTCTCCATTTACCTCGACCTCAGTCAGACCGAAAACACACAGCAGAAGCTGTTCCTGACCAATCAAATAAAAAAATTCACCGAGAAGACTGACTCGCGACTTTTTCAACATACAACGCGCGCGTCTGAGAAGTTCAAAGTCAACTACGGCGCAACCTACCTGTCGCCTAGGGCATCGTCGCAGATCAGAAAACTGCAGAATCATATCCTGTTACCCAAGGAACAGTTCGTGGAGGACAGCCTCAATCTGGACTTTCGATTCGCCGCTCTTCCAGAGGAAATATTGGGGCTGACATCAAGAACACTCAGCATCAAATTCGCAGATGCAGACCTGACGCTGGTTATTCCCCACACTCTACCCAGCACACCGTTTATGCCTTTGCTTCGTGGCTCGAGCCTCAAACATCCCAAGCTCATCTCGGGAGCCCTCTATGTGCTGGCGTTAGAAAGGGCTTGGGAAGTAAACGATACCGAAAGCACCAACCTCAGGTTCGCGCTCAAAGATCGAATCAACTCACTAAACTTTACCTTTGCAAACGATGGAGATCTTGAGAACAAGCTTATTTCGACGCTCGCCTTGAAGGCGTTGATTGGCTTCGCCGACCGTAACAACCCCGGACAGGTAGTTATTTACAGTCGCGACCGCGAGGCGCGCATTGTCGGTGCCCCTGCACATACGACCTTGCGCAGCAGCAGACTGAACGTGGAATTCGTCGTTGCCGAGTCCTCGACAGACACACCCTCAGATTTCACCGAAACTATCAAAGCCATCCCGCCGCCCCTCTCGGGCCAATCCAGTTTCAACTACAGCTGGAAAACATCGCAGCTCACTTCGAAACCAACATTCATCTTTTATGGGTTCAAGGTTAGCTCGCTTGATACAGAAGACGGTTTCCCGGTCTTCATTTGCAAAACCATAGAGCTCACGGAAAACACCACAAAGAACATTCCGCCGGCAATCAAAACCACGCCGGACCTGAACGGTGCGCAATACATCGACTTCTCCGGCTCTGCGATCGCCAGAAGCGACGACGACCAGCAAGCGCGTCAGCCGATAAGACTGACGACCACGTTTGCCGCCGAACTGATCAAACGCAGCGAAAACAGCCTCGATGAGCTGTTCTCCCTCGACACTCAACAGCTGTCGGAGCCGGCGATAAACGACGAGACACGCCAGACTCTCGACTTCCATGGACCCTATGGCCGTTATTTCACCGAATTGTTTCTTTACCTGCCGTGGCTGGTCGCTCATCGGCTGAACGCCGAAGAGCAATACGACGCAGCACATCGTTGGCTGGGCCATGTTTTTTCGCCTCGGCACCGACTTGCCGATTGCTGGCGCGCGATTCCATTACTCGACGCGCACGCCTCTGCCACCTACTCGGTTCAAGCGCCGCACGACCCTCATCAGATTGCCCTCAGCCACCCCGTACACTTTCGCAAGGCGCTGTATTTCCTGTATCTGGATATTCTGATCAATCGAGGTGACAGCGCATTTCGCGAGCGGACGCCCGACAGCCTCGCCCAAGCCAAACTCTGGTACATGCAGACCCTGGAGCTACTCGGGCAGCGTCCTGCGGTCGAGCTGGTCGACCAATGGAAGCCGGTTTCACTGCCAAAACTCAGTCAGGCCGGCAACGCAAAACTGCGCCGCTTCGAAAGTCTCCTGGACAACGTGGCGGGCAATGAAATCCAGCCTACTGAAGACATCCCCTCGGCCTCTACCCCCTCGGTTGACAACCCGCGTTGGCGCATCCCTTTCCATCCTCATCTGCTCCGACGTTGGGATATCGTCGAGAGTCGCTTGCATAACCTGCGGCATAACCTCGACATCGCCGGACGGCCTCTGCACCTGCCCCTCTATGCGCCCCCCAGCGATCCTCGGGGCTTGCTGACGGTGCGCGCCTACGCCAGCGCAGTCAGCGACAAAACCGGCAGGCAAGCGGTGCAGATCCCCCACTATCGCTTCAGTGCCATGTATGGCCAGGCGTTGAACGCCGTGGAGACCGTCATTCAGTCCGGAGCCATGTTGCTCTCATTGATTGAACGCAGGGAGCAGGCCCAATTGCAGGAAATGCAGCAAGAGCAGTTGTGGCGTCTGGCAGGTACGGCTGTTGATCTGCACAACCAGACACTACAGGCCGACCGGGCGAACAGAGAAGCGTTGCTGGCCAGCAAAGCCATCGTGCAGAAACGCCTGGAGCATTACCGCCAGTTGCTCGAGCAAAACGTCAACGCGCACGAATCCGCCGCCGGTGAACTGTATCTGCAAAGTGGCACCTTCGAAGAACTGGCCTCGGCCTCTCAAGCTGTTGCAGGGGGCATCATGTTGCTGCCCAACATCGCCGGTACAAGCTTTGGCGGCTGTCGTTTTGAAGGGACGGCACACGCCGCCAGCGCGCTCATGCAGGCCGGCGCCTCGAATGCACGGACACAGGCCGGTCAACGGGATCGATCCGCCCAGTTCCAGCGCCGCCGGGAAGAGTGGCTGCTGGCTCGTGAACAAGCAGAACTGGAAATTTCCCAGATCGACAAACAACTGCAATATCTGGGTGAAGTCGAAACCGGCACCCGTCTGCAATTGCGTCAGGCGGAAACGACCCTGAGTCAGGCCCGCGCGGTACACGAGTTTCTCGGCAAGCGCTTCAGCAACGCGCAAATGTACCAATGGCTGAACAGCCAGTTCAGCGCGATGTTCTTCCAGGCCTTCGACGCGACACTTGCGCTGTGCCAGGAAACGGAAGCCTGTTGGCGTTACGAAACCGCCGACTTCGATACTGGTTTTTTCCAGCGTGGTGTCTGGAACGCATCCTGCCGCGGCTTTGGCGCTGGAGAACAGTTGAAAGTGAGCCTGCTGCACATGCAGTCCGCCTACGTGCAGCGTCATCAGCGCGACCTGGAAATTCGCAAGACCCTGTCGTTGCGTACGCTCAAGCAACAGGACAGCAACAGTACAACGAACAAGGTGTGGGACGAGATTGCGAAGAGCCTGAAATCGGGAGTGTGTGATTTCGAACTGACGCAAGCCATGTTTGACAGCGACTACAAGGGCCAGAATCATTATTTGCGCCGCATCAAGACCCTCAGTATCTCCTTGCCGGCAGTGCTCGGCCCCTATGAGAACGTTCGCGCGACGCTGACCCAGACCTCAAGCCAGGTACATCTGGACACAACCATGACGCCGCAGATCATCGAGGGCCGGCGTGCCAATCAGCAGATTGCGTTGTCCGGCGGTGTCGATGACAGCGGCATGTTCACGTTGAACTTCAACGATGAACGTTATCTGCCTTTCGAATACACCGGCGCGATTTCCACATGGCGTCTGACCTTCCCGAACCCGCAGGCCCAGCAGCAACTGCTGACTTCGCTGAACGACATCATCGTGCACCTCTGCTACACCGCTCGGGCAGGTGCGGCATGAAGACCACGCAAAAGCCAATGGCCTTTTCCGCCCCGTCGCTGCCCAAGGGGGGCGGTGCCATTCAAAGTATCGGCAAGGGTCTCGCAGAGCTCGGTACTCACGGTACGGCTGGCTATGAGATTGCCTTGCCGATTTCTCCTGGTCGCGGTTTCTCTCCCGCCCTCTCCCTGAATTATGCAAGCAATGCCGGCAACGGCGTCTTCGGCATTGGCTGGGGCATTTCATTGCCTACCGTCGCTCGTCGTACCAGCAACGGCGTACCGGCCTATGAACCCGACGATGAAATCGCCGGGCCGGGCGACGATCTCTGGATGCCCGAACGCGATACCAAAGGGAACGTGATTCGCCAAACTGTCGATGCCTACAAGGATCTTCAGCTCGCAAACACCTATAGCGTCGTGCGCCACTTCCCGCGCGTGGAAAGCACGTTCGATCGAATCGAGCACTGGAGTTCAAATCAGGACACGCCTGGATTCTGGCTGGTCCACGGTGCCGACGGCAGCCTTCACCTGTATGGAAAAAGTGCCGACGCCCGACGGTCAGACCCGCAACAGCCAGAACGGGTCGGCGAGTGGTTGCTGGAAGAAAGCATGAATGCCCACGGCGAGCACATTCGCTATCAGTACGAGACCCGGCATGGCCAGTGCTATTTGCGGCGTATCCACTACGGCAACTTCGAGGCTCAGGCGAACTTATATGCATGGGCAACCTCAGGCACCGCTGATGTGCAGTGGCATTTCGAGTTGCTGTTCGATTACGGCGTCTTGAGTACCCGTCTGACCGAGAAACCCGTTCCTGTGCAAAAGGCCTGGCCGGAACGTAGCGACACGTTTTCAAGTTTTGCCTTTGGCTTCCAGTCAGACACCCGACACCTGTGCCGACAGGTATTGATGTATCACCATTTTCCCGAAGAAACCGGCACTGATCCGATGCTGGTCAGGCGCCTGTTGCTGGAGTATCGCCAATCGCCGCTCGGCTACCAGCAACTCAGCGCCGCCCACGACCAGGCCTTCGACGAATCCGCCAGGATCGACAGCCGCCCACCGGTCGAATTCGGCTACAGCGAATTCAAATGTCCTGATCCGGCGCAAGCCTGGCAACCGTTTGCTCATATGCACGGGCTCAACGACGGGCAGCACTATCAACTGCTTGACCTGTATGGCGAGGGAATGCCTGGCATCCTCTATTGCGCCGAGGAGGACTGGCACTACCGCGAGCCTTGTCGGGTCAAGGGTACAAGCGATGAAGTGGCTTACGCTCAGTGGCATTCTCTGCCGCGATTACCCGACCGCCACAATGCAGAACGCGGGCGAATGTCCCTGTGCGACCTGACAGGTGACGGTCGACTGGACTGGCTGATCGTAGAGCACGGGCTTGCGGGTTTCATGTCGCTGCAACCGGGTCGCGACTGGTCAGGGTTCGTCCCGTTTGATGCGTTTCCCTTAGAGTTTTCAAGCCCTCAGGGGCAACTGGCCGATGTGATGGGCAACGGCCCGAATGACTTCGCCCTGATCGGCCACCGCAGCGTGCGTCTGTATGCCAATCGACGAGCGCAAGGTTTTGCTCCGCCGCTGGACGTGCTCCGCGACGACGACGATGACGAATTGCCAGTGATCAGCACCTCATTGTCAGAACTGGTGGCATTCAGCGATGTGCTCGGCAGTGGTCAACAACACCTGTTACGCATTCGCCCCAACGAGGTGAAGTGCTGGCCAAACCTGAGCCGTGGGCGTTTCGGCAAAGGGATCGTACTGGGCAACCTGAACCTGAATGCTGAAACGTTCGACGCGTCGCGGCTGCGTCTGGCGGATCTTGATGGTTCTGGCGCCGTCGACGTGGTGTATCTGCGGGAAGATCAGCTCCAGATATTCATGAATCGTGGCGGCACCGGTTTTGCTCCCCCGGTATCGGTGCCCTGGCCGCAAGGCACCCGTTACGACAGTCGCTGCCAGGTCAGCGTGGCCGACTTGCAAGGTATCGGTTGTTCGAGCCTGATTTTCAGCGTCACTCAGGGTCAAACCCGGCATTGGCGCTATGACTTTGTCGCGCAGAAACCTTATTTGTTGACGAGCACGAACAACAACATGGGGCTTGCCGAACAGGTTCTGTATCGCAGCTCGGCACAAGAATGGCTGGACGAAAAGGAACAACTGCCCGACGAGGAACAAACGCCCGTCTGCCACGTGCCCTTTGCCATGCATCTGGTTTCGCAGCAGATACGTCTGGACGAGGTCAGCGGCAATCGGCTGACGCAGTGCTTCCGCTATCGGCAGGGCTACTATGACGGCATCGAGCGTCAGTTCCGAGGCTTCGGCCTGCTGGTGCAGACTGATCGGGAAATCGGTGAACACGCCGATTCGACCTCCGGTACAGCACCTTGTCTACTGAAGAAATGGTTTCATACCGGGCAATCGGTAATCCCCTCCCATCGCGGGTACGATCGCTCTGACAAAAATGCCCTGACACCCGGCAAGACGCTAGTCATCCGCCATACCCCCGAGGACGGCGACAAACCCGTTGAGGCAGCGAATGCCTGCAGCGAAACTGAACTCGCACGCGCCCTCGGCGGGCGTCTGTTGCGCACGGAACTGTTCGGGGCAGACTCACAATCCAACCCCACGACACTCTATCGCGTCGAGCAGTACCGCTACGCCGTTCGAGTCCTGCAACCTGCCGTGCATCCCCAGCGGCACGCCAGGCTGCTGCCGCTGGCGTGCGAAGCCGTGTCATATCAGTACGATGGTTTCACCGACGACCCGCAAGTCGTGCATACCTTCAATCTGCAGCACGACGCCTTTGGCTGCGTCACTCACTGCGTCAAGGTCCACTACGCCCGGCGCCTGACCACCGGCGATACCTCGCCCTTTACCGACGCTGACGAAAAACAGTGGTGGCTCGATGCTCATGATCCGGCTCAACAGCACTTTTATGTGAGCGAGACACTGGCCGAGTTCATTCATCTGGAAGAGCCCCAGGGGTGGCGTCCAGCTCTGCCCTGGCGACAGCGAACGAACGCGCTGAAGTTCTCCGCAGTTCCTCTGGATGGCGGGCTGCAGGCGGCAGACATGAGTCTCGAAAAGCTTCTGGAGCGGGTCAAGACAGACGCTTGGGTGAACGGCCGCGCGCTCACTTCAATGACCGCTCAACGCTATCGCGACAGCAAGACAGGCGCGGTTCTGGCTGATGGTGTCGCGCATTTTGAAGCGTTGGTCGATCATCTCGAATCGGCCGAACTGGATGAAGACGCTCTCGGCGCCTTCGATGTATTGGTGGAAAAAGATCGCCCTGGAAAAACCATGCTTGAGGCCAGCGGTTATCACCGCATGGCGTTTTTCTTGCCGTCATCGGCGTCAGGTTCAACCGTCTGGTCGGTCAAGAGTGGCTTCCAGACCTATTCTGGTCTGGCGGGCTTTTATCGGGCAATAACCCAGCAGACGCATAAAAGCGTCGGGGTCACCGAAATCACCTACGACGCCTACTGGTGCTTGCCGACGCAGTTCAAATTGCCTGATGGCTGCAGCACTCACGTCACTTACAACTATCGAACCTTTCAGCCCAGGCAAATCACCGACCCGAACGGCAACATCGAGGAAGGTATTTTTGATGGCTTTGGCCAGATGCTCGTCAGAAGCTTCTATCGGAAAAAAGATCAGACCCTCATCGGCTTCAAACCCGTCGCCGAGTACCGGCAACCGGTTTCAAGCGATCCGGCCAGCGTTATCGAAAACCCACAAGAGGCACTGCAAGGCATGGCCAGCGCGATGTTTTACGCCCCCTGTGGCTGGATGGGCCGATTGTCCGCCGAAGCCCGGGCGGATAAGGCGTGGTTCAAGCGCTGTGTGACCCGTCAGGACGTCCTGCCAGACGGGCATGTCCGCGCAGCGACCCGATCGCGTCTGACGACGGCGCAGAGCCGAAATGCCGATGAGGAAAAACTGTACCGGGAACTCCTCATCTCGACCCGGACACCTGTGCGAATTCTTTGCCTGTCCGCCGATCGGTTTGCCGATGACGACGCTGCCCGACAGATCCGGATGAACCTGACTGACCTCGACGGATCTGGACGTACGCTGCAGCGCGTACAGAAAGTTGAACCCGGCCCTGCGTATGTCATCGATGAGCAGGGCCGGCCGTCCCTCGAGGGAGGAAAAACAAAAGAGGCCTTCGCCCCCCAACGATGGAAGGTCAGCGGGCGCGTCGAATACAACAACAAAGGTTTGCCGGTGCGAACCTGTCGAGCGTTTTTTGCCGACCGGCATCACGGCCTCGACCATACGTTTGCGGGCACCCCGGATACTTGCGACGAACATCACTACGACGCCTTGAATCGCCTGACTCAGGTACGCCTGGCCAATTCGAACGGTGAAGTCTGGCTGCACAGGACGACGCGCCACCCCTGGTACACCGTCGAAGAAGACGCGAACGACACTTTCGATGAAATGTCAGCCACTCCGGCGGGTTCGACGGGAGATGCAGCATGAGCAAAGGGATTCACGCCAGGACGCCGACAGTCAATGCCATCGATAGCCGCGGGCTGAGCGTGCGACACATTGACTATTACCGATGCAAGGCCGAAGAGCGCGCACAGGCACGTATCACTTCATCACACCACGACACCGCCGCACGCTGTTCGCAACAATGGGATGCGGGGCAAACCAGCACGTCCATGCCCCCCGGGCTGACCAGCATCAAGAGCTTTTCCGGCCAGGTGCTGCGGCTGCACAGTGCCGATGCCGGCTGGCGTTTGAGCTTTCCCGGCGAAGCCGGCCAGTTGCTTGAGCAATGGGATTCGCTCGGAGGGCACTGGAAGACAGCTTTCGATCACGAGCTACGCCCGGTCTCCATCACCCAGGCCTCACCGCAACAGCCCGCCCGTGTCATCGAGCGCCTGAGTTACGGCGACAACTCACCTGCCTGCGCAGCACTCAACCAGTGCGGTGAATTGATCAGACACGATGACGACGCAGGCACGCTGCTGATCGACGAATACACCTTCGGCTCGCAACCTATCCGTCAGACGCGGCACTTTCTGTGCAGCGAGACCCCCGTGGACTGGCCGCTGGAGCAGGCGCAGCGCAATCTGTTGCACGAGGCAGGCCCCGGCTACCAGACCCATTGGCGCTATGACGCGGACGGTGCGGTCATCAGGCAAACCGATGCGGGACACCATCAGCATTGCTTTGCATTCGACGTTGCCGGGCAGCTCAAATCCGTCAGTCTGAAACTCAACGCCAGCCTTGAAGAAATAACGCTGGCAAAGGCGTTCGTCTACAACGCGGCCGGACAGCTGGAGTCGCAGACCTCGGGCAATGGCGTCATCAGCAACGCCACGTTCGACCCGGCCAACGGCCGGCTGCGCTCACTGACCGCCACGGCATCGGGCACCACGTTGCAGGACCTGCATTACCAGTACGATGCGGTCGGCAACGTGATGCAAATCGAAGACAAAGCTCAAAGCGCCAGGTTCGGCAACAATCAAAAGGTCGAAGCCATCAGCCGCTTCACTTACGACAGCCTCTCCCGGTTGACCCGTGCCAGCGGGCGCGAAGCGGCCAGTCACTTGGCTCCCTTACAGCTGGCTACCTCGCCCGCAATCCCGATCGACGCCAGCCAGTTGTTCAACTACACCCGACACTACGACTACGACAGCCGCGGTAACCTGATCAAACTGCAGCATGTTCGCGAGGGCCATCAATACACCCGAACCCTGAGCATTGCCGGCGACAGCAACCGGATGCTCTCCTGGAATCAGGGGGACAACCGGCCCGATGCGGCCGCCACTTTCGACGCCAACGGCAATCTGCAAAACCTGCAACCCGGAAAAAGCCTGCAATGGAATCCACGCAACCAATTGAGCAGCGTCGTACTGGTGCAACGCGAAGATGGCCGAAATGACCATGAGCGTTACCACTACGACAGCAGTGGTCAGCGAGTACGAAAGATCCATACGACTTACACCTCTTCGGTAACTCATAACCGTGAAGTGCGTTATTTACCGGGGATTGAAATCAATAGCAGCACAGGCCAGCGACTCGAAACCATCAACATACAAACCGGTCGGGGAACCGTTCGGTGTCTGCACTGGCGTGAAGGTCAGCCCGCCGGGATCGAGACCGATCAGCTGCGATACAACCTTGAAGACCATCTCGGCTCAAGCACGCTGGAGCTGGACAATCAGGCCTTGCTGATCAGCCAGGAAGAATACTTTCCCTTTGGCGGTACGGCGTGGTCCGCAAACCGCTCTGCGGTGCAAGCCCGTTACCGGACCCTGCGCTACTGCGGCAAGGAACGCGACGCCAGCGGGCTGTATTACTACGGTGCGCGCTATTACGCCCCCTGGCTGCAACGCTGGATCAGCCCCGACCCGGCGGGGGCCATTGATGGACTGAACCTGTACGTCATGGTCGGGAACAATCCGCTGCGCTACACCGATCGTCACGGCAACCAAAAGGAAGAATCCAGCTTGCGCCAGGAACTGGCGACTTACCCGAGCATTTTGTCCGAAGTGAACAAACGGGTCGGCACGCTGAACTACCAGCTCTACAACAGCACGCGAAAAAGGGACATCATCAAAAGGCTGTTTCAACGTTACGCCTACAACGCCGGCAGGCACATCCTGGCGCTGGGGGCAGGCTTGCTGGCCTTGCCAACGGGGCCCGGCGGAGCCGTCATCGCGACCGTCGCCACCTCGTTGTCGATCGATGCTGCGGCAGGAAAAGCCGAAGCGACCCGCCATCTAACCGTTGCTCTATACCCTCAAACCCGACGGCTGGATCCCGAAGAGATAAAGCATGAAGGACAAACCGCCTTCTATAACGTAACGGCCAAACTGCAGTATGCAAAAGACGTGACGTTGAACCCCCGATCCGAAACCGGACAGAAAAACCTGTCGGTGATGGCTACCGGTTTCCTTCTGACGAAAGTGCTGGAGGTCAAAGGCGCGTGGATTCCCAACTTCGAAGCCTCCACCCAGGCCACTAAAGCGCTGGATGGCCTGCCCGGACAAAAGATCGAGCGAATGAACAACGCACTGGCCCGACTCGATGACTTTCTGGAACAGGACAGCCATGCCATCAACGCTGCATTCGATGCATTGGGCGTGGATGAGTTCTACCCCGAAGGGCTCAAGGGGCGACTGGGACAAGCCACTGATCGAGCGGCTGATGCCGTGGGCGTTGATAGCTCGAACCTCATCAGTCGGACATCACTGCAGCGCGACATCGCCGTCTCGCGAGCCACGATACAGCGGGGACGAGAACTGCTGTTCAGACACAATGAGCGCAACAAATCACAAGGGCGTTTCTTCGTATGAAGGCCGCGAGCCAGGCCTGTCGGGAGACGACAGGCCTGGCTCGCCACGAACACGGCCCAGCCTCACCGCGTCCCGCGTTGGCGCAACGCCGACGGCATGAAATACGCGTCTTCCGGCACCGGCTGCGAGAAATCCACGGTGGAGGCTTCTTCGTTGTCGAGGTTCTGCACGTAGTAACGCCGCGCCTGCAAATCGTGGAACACGTCCAGCGCGCTCCAGGTGGTCGGCAGGTCGTAGAAGTTTTTCAGGTAGGCCATCGACACCCGCCACAACTCCCCTCGCCCGTCGTATTGATCGACCAGTGCCGCGCCCCAGCTGTCCTCGTCGAGAAACAGCACACGTTTGGAATAGATATGCCGCGCGCCCGGCTTGAGGTTGCCTTCGACCACCCACACGCGGTGCAGCTCATAGCGGGTGAACTGCGGGTTGAGATGGCCCGGGGTGAGCAGTTGCGCGTACTTCACATCGGGGCTGCCGACCTTGTAATTGTTGTAGGGGATATAGATTTCCTGCTTGCCCTTGAGCGTCCAGTCGTAGCGGTCTGGCGAGCCATTGAACAGGTCGGTGTCGTCGGCGGTGCGCAGGCCATCGGACGAGGCGATCGGCGTGTCATACGCAAGGTTCGGCGCACGGCGCACGCGGCGTTGGCCAGCGTCGTAGACCCAGGCCTGACGCGGATCCTTGAGCTGGTCGAGCATCTCGTGCACCAGCGCCGCACCGCCGGCCAGCCGCGCCGGACTTTTCACGAAGGCGAGGTAGTAGAACAGGATGTTTTTCAGGTCAGCGTACTGCCCGCCCAGACGATAGAAATTGAACAGTGCTTCCTGCTGCGAGGTGACCAGCGCAAAGCTGCCGTTGCGCTGCACCGGGGCTTCGGACGCGCGGCGCACCACGTAGATGCCGCGATAACGGGTGATGTGGTTCCACAACACCTCGACGCCATCCTTGGGCACCGGGAACGGCACACCGCCGTAGGCATCGGCGAATCCGCTGCCACCCTCCAGCAGCTTGGCCGAGGTCGCGTTCTTCAAGGTGTTGTCATACAGCCACTGCGGCGCCGACCCCGAACGACGCGACGGATAGACCGGCATCTGGAACGTGTCGGGGTAGCTGTTGAACAGCGCGATCTGCCCGGGACTCAGGTGCGCCTTGTACTGCTCCAGATTGGCCTTGGTGATGGTGAACAGCGGCTTGTCCGCGGCGTACGGGTCCGGGTGATGTTGCCCCGGTTTGTAGCCGGCCGGCGCCTGGGTGATGCCACCGGTCCAGGCCGGGATGGAGCCGGCAGCGTTGCCCGCACGCTCCGCGCCCATGGGCGTGAGGGTGGTTTTCAGTTGTTCGGCTTGTTGCGGGGTGATGGCGGCGAGTGCGCTGCCAGCGGTCAGGCCCAGAACAAGCGCCAGCATGGTTTTGCTGAATCGTGATGAGTAAAACATGATCGATCTCCGAGATGGGAGTGAGGTCTGAAAATCACCGAAAGTCCGTTGTAGGAGTGAGCCTGCTCGCGATAGCGGTGTGTCAGACAACCTCTACTGCGACTGAAAATCCGCTATCGCGAGCAGGCTCACTCCTACAAGGGGTGCGCCTGTGTTCTGGCTATCAAAGGAAGTACTTGAGGTTGAACCCGACGTTGTCGCGGTCGCGAATGCCGTTGTTCTGCCCGCCGCCCCAGAAGTTGGTGTATTGCACCTCGGCCTCGAGCTTGTTCTGGTAGTTGGCCTTGATCCCCAGGGTGTAGGCCTTGCGCCCTTCGATGGTGTTGCCGGCCTGATAGCTGTTGCCCTTGAAGTCGTCCTTGTAGACGACGTAGGGCGAAACGTTGACCCCGGCGTACACATCGTTCCAGGTGCCGTTGAACATCACCGTGTAGCTGTAGGAATTGCGGTTGACCTGATCATCGCGATCACCGCCGGACACATAAGAGGTGTTGCCGGTGCCGGCGTAATACCGCGTGCTGCCGTCGTAGGCGGTGTATTGCAGGCTGCTGCCGCGCAGGTGCTCGGAGGCCAGTTCGAAGATGCCGAACATCGAGTCGAACGACAGCGTCGGGCCGAAGTTGTAGATGCTGCCCAACGAAGTATTGAACGCCTCGACGCGTTCGGCGTTGTTGATCTCGCTGTCGAGGGTGACCATCTGCCCGCCGACGTTGATCGCTTTGCCGGTCACTGCAGTCGCAGCACCGTTGGCCAGGTCACCGATCAAATCGTTGGTGGCAGCCACACCAATCGGCAGGTTCGGCCGATAGGCAATTTCGCCGAATACCGAAGCCTGGCCCAGGGTGGTGTTGAAGCTGAAGCCGTACATGCGGATGTCTTCGGCATAACGCCGATGCGCCTGGATGTTGCCCATCACATCGGCGGTGGCCAGACCGTTGGCCAGCGCCCCGGCCTGACTGCCAGCCACGCTGGACAGCATGTTGGTCAGGGCATTCATGTCGATGCCCTTGTAGCCACCGAGGTCAGCGGCGATGGTCGGTTCCTTGGCGTGGTAGTTGACCATGTACAGGCCGAACTCGGTGCTGTTGAGTTCTTCGGCGATGTAGCGGAAGGCAAAGCCGAACTGCCCGTCGTTGCGCGCGTTGTAGTCCTTGCCGATCGACGCCACTTTCAGCGTATTGCCGTAGGCCGGGGTCACGCCGTTGGCGTAGAGGCCGGTGCTTTTCAACGCCGGGCCGAGCAACGGGTTGTTGCCCAGCGCGCTGTACAGGCCGATGACGTTGCCGAAGCCCGGCACCGGGGTGTCGAGCGCCGTGCCGCTGAAGTTGTTGTAACCGGTGTTACCGCCATCGGCGAACAGGTCGGTCTGCGAATAGAAGGTGCCGACCGGGTCGATGCGGGTTTCCTTCCAGTTGGTCTGGTAGAAGCTTTCCATCGTCAGCGAATCCGTGAGGCCGATGTTGAAGCTCACGGCCTCCACCGGCATCAGCACTTCCTTGACCTCGGCGCCCGGCAAACGGTACTTGGCGGCGTCCACCGGGTTGGTGGTGTTGATCCCGCCGCGATAGAAAATCCCCTCGCCCCAGTTGAACACCTGACGCCCGAGCCGCGCGGTCACCGGCATCTGCGCCACGTCCCAGTTGCCGTAGACATAGGCATCGAGCATCTCGATCCGGCTGCCGGCGATGTCGCGGGTCTGGCGGGTGAAGCGGTCGTCCTGCGGGTAGCTCTGGCTCGGCTGCGACGGGTTGTTGTTGCGGTAGTAATCGTTGCGCTTGTCCATCAGTTGGGTGTCGTAGAACGCGGTGCCGCGCAGGAACATCCCGTAGTTCTGATAGTTGGCTTCCAGCTCCGAGGTGATCTTGTACACCTCGGAAACCAGCCCGGTGTCGAAGTTGCGATTGCCGTCGTTGGTGTTGACGTCATCGTTGTTCTTGTCGCGACCCTGCACCCGCCACAAACGGCCATAGGACAAGGTCGTGTCGATCGAGCCGGTGACCTGATTGTCCAGCACACTGAACTCCTTGGCCTGCACGCCATCGACGGCGCACAGTTGCAGCAGCCCTGCCAGACCGACGCCGGGGAGCGCTACGCCAGACAGGCGAAATCGAGCTTTCATGATCTGTTCCTCTTTCCCTGGTTTTATTGTTGTGGGGTGCATTACCGCTATGGCCGGGGCGCCAGTGCGGCGCTGACATAAATCCGGCTGTGCGCGCCGAAATGCCCGAGCAACTTGAACAACTGCTGATTGAGCGCCGGATGCTCGAACGTCTCGCGCTGCAGTTGGTTGCCGCGGCTGAAATCGCTGGTCGCCGGCGCCTTCTCCAGCCATTGGCCGATGGCGTCATCGAACGCGGCGGAATCGTCCACCGACTCGGCGCTGACCACCTCGCGCAGGTAGTCCACCGAGTAGGCTGGATAACGTTTGTCCTCGGCCACATCGGCGTAGGCCGCGAGCATCGGATGCGGCTGACCGGCACGCAGCACGCGACGCAGCCAGGTCGCCTGGTACTTCTCGATTTCCATATGGCGGGTGGCGACGCGTTCGATGGAGGCTTGCTTGTCATCCGCAAAACCGGCCAGCGCCTTGCCCTCCAATAACAACAGACTCGGCAGCTCGACCCCGGGCAATGGCTTGGCGTGATACGGCTGGGTCAGGTCCTGCACGTGGTGCACGCCCCACCCGAGAAAGCGGTAGCCCCAGTAAGAATGGCCAGTGGCGAACGCCAGTCGCGCCAGCCCCATGTACTGATAGGCGCGCCAGTCCGGCCAGCTGCGCTGAAGAAATCCGGCGGCGGCATACACCACCGCGCTCTCATGGAAGAAGCCCATGTGGAACGGCGCCTGCGAGCTGTACTGAAAGCGCTCATCGCCGAACGGCTGCGGGCCGAAGCCGTACAACGCGCCGACCTCGCCGGGGTTGTCGCTGAACAGGTTGATGTCGTGACCGTAATCCGGCTCATCGGCAGCGCTCGCCACCACCGCCAGCGGCGCTAAGGTCTCGCCGTCGGCCAGACGAATGAAGCGCTGGCGATTCCACGGCGAAAGCGTCTGCTCGACCATCACCTGATCGGCCGGCAGGTGTTCACGCTCGGGCAGGTCCTGACCCGGCAGCGGCTGAATGACCATCGCCAGATGAATGCGCGGATTGAGCCGCAGCGCGGTGAAAAAGTCGTGGCGCAAATTGTCGCCCGGCACGGCGGGCAACTTCAGATTGTCGGGGCGCGGCGGGTACTGGGCGAAGTGTTCACGAGCGAAGCTTTCCTGTTGCTCCAGCAGCGCCACCACGGCCGGATACTGCTCGGTGAGAAAGCGCTCCAGCGGCTCGACCGCAACCGGTGGCGCATCGCGCAGGGCCGGCAGCGCCTGCAACGCCAGATAGCTGCCCACCGTGTGATTCGACCAGCCCCACGCCGCCGGGGCCATTGCACAAAGCAGCAACAGGAGAAAGGTCAGCTTCATTGCTTTTAGTTCTTATTGGAGGTGCTGTGGGGGTTGAGCCTAACAACCGCCCCCGGCGCTGACACTGTCCAATCTCACCAGAAAAAGTCTCCGATAGCGCCATTTCAGGATCACCACGAATCTCCTGTAGGAGCTGCCGAAGGCTGCGATCTTTTGATCTTGTTTTTAAAATCAAAGTCAAAAGATCGCAGCCTTCGGCAGCTCCTACAGGGGATTTTCGGTGTCTGGTTAAGCGGGGTAACCGGTGATCTTGCGGATGCTCTGATAAAGCGGCTTGAGCTGGCGGTACATACGCAAATACACCTCTTTGTATAAGCGCTCGTAGACTTGCTGCGCCTCGGGTTGCGGAGTGAATACCGTCCCGACTCGAGTCATCGCAGCTATCGCCGCCGGGAAATCCGCGTACAACCCCAACCCCACCGCACAGCAAATCGCCGCGCCCAATCCGGACGCTTCATACACATGCGGACGCTCCGCCGGCAGGCCAAAAATATTCGCCGTGAGCTGCATCGCCGCATCGCTCTGCGAGCCGCCACCGGCCACCCGCAGACGCTTGATCGAGACCTTCGAGCGCTTCTCGATCTTCTCCATGCCCTGACGCAACGCGTACGCGAGCCCCTCCAGAATCGCCCGGTAAATGTGCGCGCGGGTGTGTACATCGCCGAAGCCGATCATCGCGCCTTTGGCCTCGACGCCCGGCTCGCGAATCCCCGGCGACCAATAGGGTTGCAGCATCAAGCCCATCGACCCCGGCGGCACCGCGTTGACCAGTGCATCGAACAGTTGCTCCGGCTCGATGCCCTGCTCTTTGGCCTGCTGCATCTCGCGCAGGCCGAACTCGTTCTTGAACCAGCTGACCATCCAGTAACCGCGATAAATCATCACCTCGCAGTTGTATTGATCCGGCACTGCCGACGGATACGGCGGGATCAACGGGACGATTTCCAGATAGCGCGAGCGGGTGCTGGTGATCGTCGCGGTGGTGCCGTAGGACAGGCACACCGTGCTCGTGTCGACCACGCCAGAACCAACCACTTCACAAGCCTTGTCAGCGCCCGCCGCAATCAGCGGCAAGCCCTCGGGGATCCCGGTGTGGCGGCTGGCTTCGGCGCTGATGTAGCCGAGGGTTTCGCCAGGTTTGTGCAAGGTCGGCAATTGCTCGGGACGCACCGCCAGCGCCTGCCATTTCCAGTCGCTGGGCGCGGCCCATTTCAGGCGTTTGAAATCGAATGGTAGATAGCCGACGCAGCAGCCCACCGAGTCGACAAAGCGTCCGCACAGGCGATGGGTGAGAAACCCCGAGAGCAGCAAAAACTTGTCGGTCGCCGCCCATACATCAGGCTGGTGTCTGGCGATCCAGTTGGCCTCGGCCTGGGCGCGAAAATAATCCACGGTGGCCTGCGCGCCGACCAGTTTGAACAGCCAGCCCCATGGCCCCTTGATTCCGCCCTCGACTTCACTCTGGCGCTGATCGAGCCACAGAATCGCCGGGCGCAGCGGCTTGCCCTCGGCATCGACGTTGATCACCGTGCCGCGCTGGGTGGTCAGCGATACCCCGGCAATCTGCGAACGATCAATCCCGGTTTGCGCCCACACCTGTTGGCAAGCCTCGCCGAGTTTCGCCCAGTAATATTCCGGATCCTGCTCAGCCCAGCCCGGTTGCGTCGAGAAGTAAGCCTGCAACTCGACCTTGCCTTTGCCCAGCAGATTGCCCTGCAGATCGAAAAGCAATGCGCGCACGCTTTGGGTGCCGTTGTCGATCGCCAGCAGGTAACGCTTGTGCGGGTGGTTATCCATGGCGCTCTCTTCAAGGGGCATCAAGGCGTGGCCTCCGGCAAACCGTGATGGCGCTGCCACAACGCTCGGTAACGCTGCAGCTCTTGCTGCCAGTGTGCATCGTCCCAGCCCAGGCGTGGCTGGCACAACTGGCGAATGGCGACGAAATGATCTTCGCCACCACGCGCCAGCAACAGGCCCAGACGGGTGCGGCGCAGCAACAAATCATCGAGGTGCAGGACCATTTCCGCTTCGCAGGCGAAGGCCAGTTCTGCCCACAAGGTGTCGGTGTTGCCGACAGTTTCGCGCCCCAACTCGGTGATCAACTGCGCCAGCCTCGGCAGGTCACGACCGTGGCGTCCGGCCAGACGTCGCCACTGTTGCGGGCTGAGTCCGGGGATCGGCAGTGGCGCTACCGCGGCAAAAACCGCTGCGCCGTCATCGTCGAAATCGCGGCCAAGCATGTCGGCACAGGCCTTGAGCACTTCGATGGCCTGCGGGCGAAACGTGGTCAGTTTGCCGCCGGCCAGAGTCACGCAACCCGGCTCCTGCCACAGCACGTGCTCACGGGTTTCGTTCGACGGTTTGTCTTGAGGCGCGCCGGCACTGCCGACCACCGGGCGTACGCCTGACCAGGTCGAGAGCACATCGCTGGCGACCACTTCAGCGCCGGGAAATTGTTGCTGGCAAGCGGCGAGCAGATAGTCCAGTTCTTCTGCGCTGATGCTCGCGCTCTGATCCAGATCCTCGCGATGATCGAGATCGGTGGTGCCGACCACGGTCGCGCCTTCCCAGGGAAAAACGAACACCGGCCGACGGTCGCGCTCATGCAGAAAAGTGAACGCCTGCGCCACCGGCAGGCGCCAGCCCGGCAGCAGCAAATGACTGCCCCGCAGCGGGCGCAATTGCCTTGGCGCCTCGGGCAAACGCAGGCGTTCCGCCCACGCCCCGGTCGCCACCGCCAGCACGCCACAGCGTAATTGCAGCGACCCGCCGGCTTCGCAGTCTTCAATCTGCACCCCGCACACCCGCCCGTCTTCGCGCAGCAACTGTTCGACGCGCACGCCGTTGAGCACCACCGCCCCATCGGCCCGCGCTTCGCTCAACACGCGCATCACCAGCCGTGCGTCATCGGTCAGCGCATCGACAAAACAAGTGCCACCGAGCAGATCGTTTTCCTTCACCCCCGGCGCCAGAAAACGCAGTTGCTGCGCGTCATGAAAACAATGGCTGCGCCGCCCCGCCAACGCGTCATACACCGACAACAAACCACCGAGCACCCGCGGCCCGGGAAAGCCGCCGCGATAGTGCGGCATCATGAAACTCATCGGTTCCACCAGCCCCGGCGCTTCGTCGAGCAGACGCTGGCGTTCGCGCACCGAATCGCGGGTCAGACGCCACTGACCCTTGGCGATGTAGCGCAAACCGCCGTGAACCATTTTCGACGATCGGCTGGAGGTGCCCCAGGCGAAGTCCCGTTGTTCCAGCAGCAGACAACGCCAGCCATGTCGCGCCGCTTCGCGCAGGATGCCGGCACCGCTGATGCCGCCGCCGATGACGATCAGGTCCCAGGTTTCGGCCGCCAATGTCGGCAGAATCTGCTGGCGCCACGCGGCGTTCCAGTCCTGATTCATGGTCATCACTCCGGCAACAACGTGCCGGGGTTGAGGCGCCCGGCCGGATCGAAGTGCTTGCTCAGCGCCTGCAAGGTGTCCATCGCCAGCGCGCCTTTTTCACGCAGCAGGTACGGCGCGTGATCCTTGCCGACGCCATGCTGGTGGCTGATGGTGCCGTGGTTGTCGACGATGGTCTGGCTGGCCGCGTGCTTGAGCGCCTGCCAGCGCGCCAGCGTCGCCGGGTAATCCGCCGCCGGACGAAACACGTAGGTGGTGTAGATGCTCGAACCTTCACCGTAGACATGGGACAGGTGGGTGAACACATGCACCCGCTCGCCCTCCGCCGCCAGGGCGTCGCGCAGGCTGTTTTCGATCAGGTTGAGCAGGTGGTCGACGTTGCTCCAGTCGGTGGCGGTTTCCAGGGTGTCGACCACGTAACCGGCGTTCCACAGGTTCTCGCGCAGGTAGGGGAAACGGAAGCGGTTCTGCGCCCACTTCTTGCCGAGCAAGGTGCCAGTGAATACGCCGCCGAAGGCTTTCAGATACTGCCGGGCCTGGGTCAAGGACAACGCGTTCTGCCGACGATTGCCGGTCACGCCGAAGGTCAGCAGGCACTTGCCCTCACCGGCGCCGCGCAGGCTCAGGTACTTTTCCAGCCAGGCGATTTGCTGCGGATGGCCGGCCAGCGCCAGTTGGGTTTCGGTTTCCACCGCATTGGATAAACGCAGCATCGACAGCGGCACCCGCGCCTGCGCCAACTGGCGGATCGCTTGCAGCGCCTTGCTCCAACTGGGCAGGAACACCCCGTAGAAACGCTCATCGGCGGGCAACGGACTGACCCGCACCTTCACCTCGGAAATGATCCCGAAACGGCCCTCGCAGCCGAGCACCACTTCGCGCAGGTCAGGGCCCGCCGCCGAGGCTGGGAAAGTCGGAATGTCCAACGGTCCGGCAAAGGTTTCCAGGGTGCCGCCGGCGAACAACTGCTCGATGCGCCCGTAGCGCAACGACTGCTGACCACTGGAGCGACTGGCGACCCAACCGCCCAGCGTCGACAGCTCCCACGACTGCGGGAAATGCCCCAGCGTGTAGCCCCGGGCGCGCAGCTGACTTTCCACCTGCGGGCCACTGGCACCGGGGCCGAACGTCGCCAGTTGGCTGACCTCGTCGAGGTCGATCAGGCGATTCATCCGCGCCAGCGACACCGTCACCACCGGCCGCGCCGAGTCCGGCGGATTGATGTGCCCGGCCACCGAGGTGCCGCCGCCGTAGGGAATCAGACACAGGTCGCACTCATGGGCCAGCGCCAGCAACTGGCGGATCTGCTCGGCGGTTTCGGGGAACGCCACGGCGTCGGGATAATTGCCCAGTGCGCCCTCGCGCAGCGCCAGCCAGTCCGGCAGGCTCTGGCCCCGGGCGTGCAGCAGTCGATCATGGGCATCGACGCTGTACAAGGCGTGCGGCGCCAGCCGCGAGACTGGCACCTGCGCCAATGCCGCCTCCAGCGTGGCATCGGGCAGCGCGCGCCCGGCCCCCAGCCGTTCATTGAGAAAACTCGCGCCCTGGGCCGGCAGTTCGACCACCGTGGTTGCATCTCCCCAGCCGTTCCAGCGTCGCATGCGTGTGTCCTTCTTATGCTGTCTGATCAGTGATGTGGCAGGCCTCCATACTAGTCAGCGGCCAAAAAGTGTCACGGTCGCATCCGGCCAGTTCGAGTAGCCAATTGAGTCAAACGTCGCGCAAGTGCCAGCCATTTACTTTAGCCGTGGTTTCAAATTACCTTTCAGCCATTCATTCGCTCATGCAGGCCTTGATCAAGGGAACTGGATCATGCAATCGCTCGGCTTCACCTCCGTTCCGCCGCTGCTCAAATACGTGCGCCATGCCGAGCAATTGGGCATGGCCATCGAGCCGGCGTTGGCGGCGGCCGGTTTGCAGGGGGCGCAGTTGAGCGACAACACCCTGCGCCTGCCGGGTGAGGTGCATGAGCGCCTGCTGGATTACTTCTGCGAACACTCGGGCGATCCGCTGTTCGGTCTCAACGCGGCGAACTTCGTCTTGCCCAATTCCTGGAGCGTGCTGGGTTACATCACCATGAACTGCGCGACCCTGGGTGAGGCCATGAGCCGGATCATGCCGTTCGAAAAACTGGTGGGCGACATGGGCGTCAGCCGTGCCGAAGTGCAGGACGGCCACGTGCACCTGATCTGGACTTGCCGCTACGAGCGCCCACGGATCCGTCGGCATCTGGTGGAAAACGTCCTCGGTTCGTGGCTGCACTATGCACGCTGGATCGCCGACACGCAGATGTCGCCCGCCGCCGTGTGGCTGGAACATTCCTGCCCGGCCGAGACCACCCCGGCGCAGTACGAAGCCTTTTTCGCTTGCCCGGTTTTTTTCGATAAACCTTATTCAGCGCTGATCGTGCCGCTGCCGTACCTGCAATTGCCGTTGCGCCAGGCCGATGCGCAATTGCTGCGCACTCTGGAAGAACACGCGATGGGCCTGATGGCGACGCTGGAGGATGCGTCGCTGCAGCAGCGGGTCAAAAGCATCCTGCGCCAGTTGCTCAAGGAAGGCTTGCCGCGCAAGGAACAGGTGGCCGAGCAACTGGCAGTGTCGGTGCGTACGCTGCAACGCCAGTTGCATCAGGCGGGGACGTCGTATCAGCAAATCCTCGATGACCTGCGCCAGGAGCTGGCCGAGCATTACCTGTTGAACAGCACACTGCCGATTCAGGACATTGCGCAGTATCTGGGGTTTACCGAACCACGGTCGTTTCACCGCACGTTCAAGAGTAGGCGCGGAATGCCGCCGGGAGAGTTTCGGCAGATGCATCGGGGGTGACGGGACTGGCGCCATCGCGAGCAGGCTCACTCCTACAGTTGAACTTCAGTGAACGCAGATTTTGTGTTCGGCACAGCTCACTGTAGGAGTGAGCCTGCTCGCGATGAGGCCAGCCGCCATAACGCAATAAACATTTTTTTGCGCAGATGTTTAAGGACACTCAGCGTTACGCGAAACCACCCACAAATCCTTGCGCCGCTGCCTACGGCTAAGCCAGAATCCGCCGGCTTGTGCGCCTTGGAGCCCATCGGTAACTTGATTCCGTCACTGATTCCCAGTGATCGGGTTTAGTAGCCCGAGGTAATTCGGTTGGTCGTACATTCATCACAGGTGCTGCATACCTGAGCTTGATGGTGGCTGTACGTAGGGCGCTTCGGCGCGCCGGCTTAAGCTGAGTTCCCCGGTCTACTAACCTGCGTACAGCTGCCACCCTTTCGTTTAGTAGCAAAGGGGCTGGCGCTCAATAACGGGAACACAGCCTATGTTCAAAGTTACGCCAAACCCACCGGACACCGATCCGGCCTCCCCCTACGAAACTCCCGAATCAAAGAAATTCCACGAAGCCGCCGAGCGTGCGCTCGACCACTATCTCGGCCCGCCGGCGCCCGCCATCATGGCCACCCCTTACCAGCCCAATCGCCTCTACATGGCCAACCCGGCCAGTGGCACCGAACCGTTGCTGGCCGACGCTTGCGAAACCCTTGGTTCGGCCACCGTCATGCTCAACGACTTCGCCGGCCTGCTGGAAGGCTCGCACCGCAAGACCCTGCAAGGCATCGCGCAGGTGGTGATGGTGGCGGAAATCGCCGTCAATCGCGTGCTCGATACGTTAGTGCCGACCGAATAACGAAAAAGCCCGCTGCCAGACCTTAATGGTTGGGCAGCGGGCTTTTTTGTATGGCTCGGCTCAGAGACTGATCGCGTTGGTAAACACCAGTCGATTACCAAACGGATCAGCAATCGTCATGTCTTGGCTCCCCCACGGCATCGCCTGAATCCCCGGGTGCGAGAACTTGTAATCCTTGGCCAGCAATTGCTGCTCAAACGCCTCCAGCTCATCGGTCTCGATGCGCAACGCCGAACCCGGCGTCGCATCGCCATGATGCTCGGACAGGTGCAGCACGCACTCGCCACGGGACACCTGCAGATACAACGGGAAGTTGGCTTCGAAGCGATGCTGCCAATCGATCTTGAAACCGAGGAAATCAACGTAGAATTCCAACGCCTTGGCTTCATCGAAGATCCGCAGGATCGGGGTGGTTTTGCCGAAGCTCATGGGGTGCTCCCTGACTGATTGACCCAAGAGTGTCACTGGGCTGGATGTCAGCGATTCGGCTTGGTTTCGACATTCTTTAATCTCAGAGTGCCACTATGGGGCACAGATCAAAAGATCGCAGCCTGCGGCAGCTCCTACAGGGGCTTGACAATCAATTGAAACCTTCGCGCAAATCTCCGTCCCGCGCTAAAAACCGCCCTTCCCGGCGACCATTGGCCTGTCCGTCGCGATAGCTCAGCACGCCATTGACCCACACCCCATCAATCCCCTGCGCCGCCCGCTGCGGGTCGTGGAAATCCGCCACGTCACGCACCGTCGCCGGATTGAACAACACCAGATCCGCCCAATAACCTTCACGAATCTCGCCGCGCGCCTTCAAGCCAAAGCGCGCCGCCGACAGACCGGTCATCTTGTGCACAGCAGTGTGCAGCGGAAACAACCCGACATCGCGACTGAAATGTCCGAGCACCCGTGGGAAAGCACCCCACAGGCGCGGATGCGGGAACGGATCCTCCGGCAGTCCGTCAGAACCGACCATCGACAGCGGATGCGCGAGGATTTTTCGTACGTCCGCCTCGTCCATGCCGTAGTACACGGCGCCCGCCGGTTGCAGGCGCTTGGCCGCTTCCAGCAGCGGCACATTCCATTCGGCGGCGATGTCGATCAGATCGCGACCGCTGACGTGCGGATGCGGTGTCGACCACGTGATGGTGATGCGATGGGCATCGGTGACTTGCTTCAGATCCAGCGTCGAAGAACTCGCCGCATAGGGATAGCAATCGCAACCCACGTGCTGGGTTTTCGCGGCCTCCTCCAGCGCCGCGAGCAACTGCGGACTACGCCCCCAGTTACCGACACCGGCGCATTTGAGGTGGGAAATGATCACCGGGGACTGTGAGTGGCGACCAATGCTGAACGCTTCGTCCATCGCCTCCAGCACCGGCTCGAATTCACTGCGCAGGTGGGTGGTGTACACCGCGCCGAATGCCGTCAGTTCTTCGGTCAGTTGTTTCACTTCATCGGTGGACGCGTTGAAAGCGCTGGCGTAAGCCAGGCCTGTGGATAAACCCAAAGCGCCATGCTCCAGGCTGTCGCGCAATTGCTCGCGCATCGCGGCGATTTCGTCTGGCGTGGCGGTGCGGAACAGGTCGTCGAGGTGATTGCTGCGCAGTGCCGTATGGCCGACCAGTGCGGCGACGTTGAGCGTGGTGTTCGCCGCTTCGACGGCAGCGCGGTAATCGCTGAAACGCGGATAGACGAAGGCCGCCGCCGTGCCGAGCAGGTTCATCGGATCCGGCGGATTGCCTTTCAAACTCACTGGCGAGGCGCTGATCCCGCAGTTGCCGACAATCACCGTGGTCACGCCCTGGCTGAGCTTGGGCAGCATCTCGGGCTGGCGGATGACCACGGTGTCGTCGTGGGTGTGCACGTCGATGAAACCCGGTGCGAGCACGCGGCCGGCGGCGTCGATTTCTTCTGTGGCGCGGGCATCGTGCAGGTCGCCGATGCGCTCGATGCGGCCGTTGAGCATCGCCACATCGGCGCGGTAGCCCGGCGTGTTGCTGCCATCGATGACCAGGGCGTTGCGAATCAGCGTGTCGTACTGCATGTCAGTCTCCCAGCGGCAGGTGATCGTCGCCGCCACGGTATTCGTCGAGGGCGAGTTTGATCCGCCGCAGACGCTCTTGATTGTCTTCAGGACTGGCCAGCGCCAGCTCGGTGGCGAGCACGTCGATGGCCAGCAGCATGCCGTAACGCGCCGCCGTCGGTTTGTAGATGAACGAGGTTTCCGCGCCTTGCAGCGGCAGGAGGATGTCGGCCAATTCGGCTAGAGGCGATTCGGCGCGGGTGATGGCGAGGATGCGGGCGCCGTAGTTGCGCGCCAGCCCGACAGTTTCCAAAAGCTCCGGGGTGATGCCGGTCAGCGAGCAGACAATCAGCACCTGTTCGGCGTTCAGGCTGGCAGCGGTGACGCGCATCATCACCGCGTCGTGACACACCGCAATCGGGTAGCCGAGGCGCACCAGCCGCACCTGCAACTCATCGCTGCACAGGGTCGAGCAACCGCCCATGCCGAACGCATGAATCATCCGCGCCTGGCCGAGCATTTTCACCGCATCGGCGAAGCGTGATTCGTCGAATCCGGCCAGATGCTGGCGCAGCGTGGTTTCGATATCGCCGACAATCTGCCTGTAGAACGCCGACTGTTCAGGCGTACCCGCCGGGTCGAGAAAACGACTGCCAACGCCGCTGGCCTGAGCCAGTTGCAGGCGCAGATCACGCAGGTCGCGGCAGCCAACCGTGCGGGCGAAACGCGACAACGTGGCGGTGCTGACCTCGGCCCGTTGCGCCAGATCTTCGAGGCTGGCGCTCGCGGCAAAGCCAACATCGTCGAGCATTAACCGGGCAATACGCCCCTCGCCGGCGCTGAAGGAGTCCTGACGGGCGCGGATCTGATAAAGGATGTCCATGGCGGCTGGCTCCGGTTACAGCAGGTAAGAAAGGCCGACGGTCAGACCGAAGGCGACCAGTGAGATCAGCGTCTCGAGCACGGTCCAGGTCTTGAACGTCTGCGCGACCGTCATGTTGAAGTATTCCTTGATCAACCAGAAGCCGCCGTCGTTGACGTGGGAAAAGATAACCGAGCCGGCGCCGGTCGCCAGCACCAACAGCTCCGGGTGTGGATAACCCAGACCAATGGCCACCGGCGCGACCACGCCGGATGCGGTGGTCATGGCCACGGTCGCCGAACCGGTGGCGACCCTCATCAACGCAGCGAACAGCCAGCCCATGATCAGCGGCGACAGGTGAAATTCGTGGGCCAGACCGACGATCTGATCGGTCACGCCGGCGTCGACCAGAATCCGGTTCAAGCCGCCGCCGGCGCCCACCAGCAAGGTGATGCTGGCGGTCGGTGCCAGGCACTCGTTGGTGAATTTGAGGATCGATTCACGGTTGAAACCCTGGGCAATGCCCAGCGTCCAGAAACTCAACAAGGTCGCCAGCAACAGCGCGATCACCGAGTTGCCGATGAACAACAGGAACTGGTTGAAACCGCTGCCCGGCGTGGAAATCAGGTTGGCCCAGCCACCCATCAGCATGAGCACTACCGGCAACAGAATGGTCGCCATGGTGATGCCGAAACCCGGAAGTTTGTCGCGCGGTTCGCGGTCGAGGAATTGTTTTTCCAGTGGGTTATCCGCCGGCAGTTGAATGCGCGGCACGATGAATTTGGCGTACAGGGGGCCGGCGATAATCGCGGTCGGAATGCCGATGGCAATCGCATACAGCAAGGTCTGCCCAACCGATGCCTGATACGCCTGCACCGCGAGCATCGCCGCCGGGTGCGGCGGCACCAGCGCATGCACCACCGACAGACCGGCAACCATTGGCAGGCCAACCATCAGAATCGACACACCCACCCGCCGCGCCACGGTGAAGGCAATCGGCACCAGCAACACAAAGCCCACCTCGAAGAACAGCGGCAAGCCGACCAGAAACGCGATACAGACCATCGCCCAATGCGCATTTTTCTCGCCGAATTTCGCGATCAGCGTGCGCGCCATCTGCTCCGCGCCGCCGGATTCGGCCATCATCTTGCCGAGCATCGTCCCCAGCGCGACCACCAGCGCAATATGCCCCAGCGTCTTGCCTACCCCGGCCTCATACGCCCCCACCACAGCCGACGGCGGCATCCCCGCCACCAATGCCAGACCGATGGAAATCAGGGTGATGACAATGAATGGATTGAGCCGGTAACGGGCGATCAACACGATCAACGCAATGATGGCGACGGCGGCATACATCAGCAGCCAATAGCCGAAGGAAGGCGTCATGCGGTACTCCTCGAAAGGGTCACGTTCGAATGGGTTGTGAAACTCATAAATCATTTCGAGATCGAGTTTTCAAACGCCATGAAAGTAATTTTCGTAGAGAGATAAGGCGTGTCGCTAACGGATATGTCTTGTCGTGATGAATGAAAATCACGGGGCGGGATTTACATGTTCCTCTGCCGAATGCAAAAACCTGCAGGAGTGAGCCTGCTCGCGATAGCGGTGCGTCAAAACATGACTGTTTGACTGATACACCGCTTTCGCGAGCAAGCCCGCCCCCACAAGTGAACCGCATTCTGGCCGAAGGAATGCGATCAACCTATGGGAGCGGGCTTGCTCGCGAATGGCTTCACACGGTGTAGCGTGGACTCACACCATCTCGTTACGAATCCAGTCCACCACCGACGTACGCTTCGGCGCCCAGCCCAGCAGTTCGCGGGCGTGTTTGCCGCGTACGCGGCTGTTGGAGCCGAGGCCGTAGTTGGCCATTTCGTAACCCCATTCGGCTTCGGCGTCTTTCAGCGGCCAGTCTTGTGGCTGGCCGAGGTTCAGGGCTTGGGCCATGGCGGTGGTCATGTCGATGAACGAGGCTTCGCCGCTTTCGACGAAGTAGAAGGTGCCCGGCACGTTCCTGGTCAGCGCCAGCAGGTACAGGGCGACGACGTCTTCGATGTGCACGTTGGACCAGATGTTCTGCCCGGTCCCGACATGGCGCACCACACCGCTCTTGCGGGCCTGCTTCAACAATCGCGGCAGTTGCACGCTGTCGCGATGCACACCCAGGCTGTGGCCGTAGATCAGCGTGTTGCAGATCACCGCCGAGTTCACGCCATCCTTCGCCGCCGCGAGGATCAAGTTGTCGATCGCCACGCGGGCAGCTTTGTCGACAGTAGGCTCCGGCAGGTTGTCTTCGAAGTAGATGACGTCGCTGGATTTGCCGCCCGAGGCATCGCCGACGATGCTCGATCCGCTGGTGTGCAGGAACACTTTGTTCGACCCGCGCAAGGCGTCGAGCAAGGCTTCGACGGCGCCACGATGGTCGCTGCTGGCGGCGTTGATCACCGCATCAGCGACGCGGGCCTGATCGGCCAGCAGCGTGCTGTCTTCGAGGGTGCCGATCACCGGAGTGATGCCCAATGCCTTGAGCTCATCAGCCTGTTCGGCGCTGCGCACCAGGCCTGTGACAGTGTGCCCGGCCTGGACCAGGCCGGTGGCGATGGAGCCGCCGATAAATCCGGCAGCGCCAGTGATGAATACGTTCATGGAGAAACTCCCTGCGTGAATAAGTGATGCAGCGAGTATCGACCGGTAACCCGAGCGGAAAAACCCGCCACCGACCAATTCACTCTTGCGCAGGGGTCACGAATCAGCCTTTGAAGTCGGCGCTGGCGTAGGCCGCGAGTTTGCTCTGAATAAAGTCGAGGAAGCACTGAATGCGCAGCGCCAGTTGCGAGTTACGGTAGTACACGGCGTTGATCGGCTGGCGATAACCGCTGTTGAACTCCGCCAGCAGCACCTTGAGGCGCCCGGCGCGAATGTCGTCGATGGTCATGAAGTGCGACAGGCAGGCAATGCCCTGCCCTTCCAGCGCCAGATGGCGCACGGTCTCGCCACTGGAGGCGCTGATCGCCGGGGTGATCGGCCAGCGGTCGCCATGCACGTAACGCAGCGGCCATTGGTTGAGGCCTTCGTTGTGGGTGAAACCGAGCAAGGTGTGTTCGCTCAAGTCGGCGACTTGCTGCGGTGCGCCGTGCTTCTCCAGATACGCCGGACTGGCGACGATCAATAGCGGACTGCAACCCAGCGAGCGCGCATGCAACGTGGAGTCGGCAAGGGTGCCGATGCGGATGGCGACGTCGGTGCTTTGTTCCAGCAGATCAATGATCAGGTCGTTGCTGTTGAGTTCGAGCTGGATGTCCGGGTACAGCCCGCGAAACTCGTCGATGTAGGGCACGATGGCGTGCAGCATGAAGGGCGACGCGGCGTTGATTCGCAGGCGTCCGGACGGAGTTTGCTGGCGAGAGGACAGACGCTCTTCGAGGGCATCCATCTGATCGAGGATCAGCTTGGCCTGCTCGAAGAAGTACTTGCCCTCCTCGGTCAGGTCCATGCGCCGCGTGGTGCGGTTGATCAGCGTGGTGTCGAGTTTGGCTTCCAGCCGCGACAACGTACGGCTGACCGCCGACGGCGTCTGCCCGACCTGCTCGGCGGCGGCGGAAATCGAACCGCACTCGATCACGCAGACGAAAATCTGCAACTCATCGGATCTGGCTTTCACGGGTATCCTCTTTGACATCGCCAAGATCGCAGCCTTCGGCAGCTCCTACATGGAAAGGGGTTCCTGTAGGAGCTGCCGAAGGCTGCGATCTTTTGCTGTTACCACCGATAGTAGCCCGAAACCACTCAGGCCTTCAGACCAAACACCTCGGTCAAATGCTGCTCATAACGCGCCACATCAGCCTCGATGTTCGGACGTTTCATCACATCCACACAGAGGAACGTCGGCAGACCGCTCATGCCGAGGAACTCGTTGGCCTTGTGAAACGGAAAATACACCGCGTCGACACCCTTGGCTTCGAAGAAGTCGGTCGGGTCATCAAAGGCTTGCTGCGGTGCGTTCCAGGTCAGCGACAGCATGTATTGCTTGCCCTGAATCAGGCCGCCGCTGCCGTACTTCTGCGACGCGTCGGAACGGGTACGACCATCGCTGGCGTAAAGGCTGCCGTGGCCTTCGGTGAAGACTTCGTCGAGGTACTTTTTGACGGTCCACGGCGCGCCCATCCACCAGCCCGGCATCTGATAGATGATCACGTCGGCCCAGAGGAATTTGGCGACTTCTTCAGCAACGTCGTAGCCCTCGTCGATGAAGGTGGTTTTGACATCCAGGCCGCCGCGATCGAGCACGCTCAGCGCGGTTTCGTGCAGGGTGGCGTTGTAACGACCGTCGGAGTGGGCGAATTTCTTGCCGCCATTGAGCAACAACACTTTTTTCATGAGAACGCCTCGCGCAGCCATTGGGCTGGAGAAAGATGGGAAAACGAATGGCGGCAGGTTAACCACCCATCTCGCGCGGAATAAGCCGCGTCGGCGCAAAATACATTTGATCAAAAAGCACGAATCGAATGCCGATTGTTGCAATAGCATTCTCGGCCATCTGCATTTGAGGAGTTGTTTTGATGAGTGAACACCACGGTTTCATCCTGCACGCCAAGACCCGCCCGGAAAAAGCCGAGGCCTTCGAAGCGCTGTTTCGCGCCTATGTCGAGCCGAGCCGCGCCGAACCCGGCTGTATCGAGTACCACATGCTGCGCGACAAGCAGGACCCGACGCTGTTCATCTTTTACGAGATCTGGGAAAGCCAGGCGCACCTGGACGTGCACTCGAACCTGCCGCACATGCGCGAGTTTTTCGACAACCGCATGGCGTACCTGGAGCGCGATTTCGATATCCGTCGGATCGACATGCTCAGCGCGTCGTCGGCTAACCGCTGATCAGCAGATGGGCGCCGAGCGCGCCCAGTCCGAGAAAAAACACGCGCTTGAACAGCACGGCGCTGATCCGCTGGCGCAGCCATTGGCCGAACCACATGCCCAGCAATGCCGGGATCAGCGCCAGCAGCGAGGCACTCAGCTCGCCACCGCCCAGCGCACCGCGCCACAACAACCCAGCGGCCAGCGCCAGGGTCGAGACCGTGAACGACAGGCCCAGCGCCTGCACCAACTGATCGCGGTTCAAGCTCAGCGCTTGCAGATACGGCACCGCCGGGATCACGAACACCCCGGTGGCCGAAGTGATCACGCCGGTGATCACTCCGCACACCGGACCGAGCCACGGTTCATGCCGAGGGCTGACCTGCAGCGTCGGCAGCAACAACCCGCTCAACGCATACAGCAGCAACGCCGCGCCCAGCCCGCGCACCACCCAATGTCCGCCCGCCATGCCGATCGACAAGGTGCCAATACCGGTGCCGAGAAAGATCATCAGCAGCATCGGCCACAGGCGTTTGATCAACCCTCTCAAATGCCCGCCGAATGCCAGTTGCCAGACATTGGTCAGCGTTGCCGGAACGATCAGCAGTGCCGCAGCCTGCGACGGCGCCATAGCCAGACCGAGCAGCCCCATGGCAACCGTGGGCAGGCCGAGGCCGATCACACCTTTGATCAGGCCGGCCAGGACGAACGTGACGAGGACCAGCAAGGACAAGGCCAGGCCGAGGTTTTGGTAGAAATCTGCGAGTGTGTTCATGGCGCTACTGTGCGCCTTGGGTGGTGGGTTGAAAATCTGCCATATACTGAGGGTGCCTCTGCCAATGCAAGAGGCTTAATAATTCATTGAGGCGACTGGCCCCATCGCGAGCAGGCTCACTCCTACAAGTTTCGTGCTCGCCGCCAATCCAATGTGGAAGCGAGCCTGCTCGCGAAGAGGTCTGTCCAGACACTACAAAAACCACAGGCTGCCCATGCACTTCGACCTCACCGACCTGCGCCTCTACCTGCACATCCTCGACAGCGGCAACATCACCGCCGGCGCCGCCCGCAGCCATCTCTCGCTCGCCGCCGCCAGCGCCCGCATCCGCGCCATGGAAGCCTCGCTGGGCACTGATTTGCTGCAGCGCGGGCGCCGTGGCGTAACCCCGACACCGGCCGGCAAGGCGCTGGCCCGCCACGCGCGGATCCTCCTGCAACAGGCCGAACGCCTGCAGCAGGATCTGGCCGACTATGCCAAGGGCGTCAAAGGTCAGGTACGCCTGTTGTGCAACACCACGGCCATCACCGAATACCTGCCAGAGGTGCTCGCAGACTTTCTGCGCGACCATCCCAACCTTGACATCGATCTGCAGGAGTTGCCCAGCGCCCGCATCACCCATGCCCTGCGGCAAGGCGCGGCGGACCTGGGGATCGTCTCCGATGCGGTCGATACCCGCGATTTGCAGACCCTGGCCTTTCGCGCCGATCCGCTGGTGCTGATCGCGCCGCGCGGCCATCCGCTGGCCGCGAAAACCGCGCTGAGCTTCGCCGAAACCCTGAGCCATGACTACGTGGCCCTGGGCACCGACAGTGCGCTGGCGATTCATCTGGAAGAACAGGCGCTGCATGTCGGCCAGCGCATGGCCATCCGCATTCGCGCTGACGGCTTCGATGGCCTCATGCGCATGGTTACGCGCGGGGTGGGACTGGCGATCGTGCCCAGGGTCGCGGTTGAGCGCTGGCCTTCGACGGACGCGTTTACCTGTGTGCCGCTGGACGACGCCTGGGCCAACCGCACGCTGCATCTGTGTGCGCGCGATTTCGCGCACCTGCCGGCCTATGCACAGGCCCTGCTGAATGCGTTGGCACCTTGACTCTACCGCTAGGGGCAGACTCTATGCTGTGAGCTTCTTTTCAGGAGTACACACGATGAGCAAACGAATGCTCGTGATTCTGGGTCACCCCTCCAACGACAGTTTTTGCGGAGCATTGAGCGATACTTACGTCCAGGCGGCCAAAGACGCCGGGCATGACGTGCGCCTGATGCGTCTGGACGCATTGGACTTCGACCCGGTCTTGCACGAGGGCTACAACAAGGTTCAGCCGCTGGAGCCGGATCTGCTGCAGGCGCAGGCCGACATCACCTGGGCCGAACACCTGACTTTCGTTTACCCGATCTGGTGGGGCGGGATTCCGGCCCTGATGAAGGGCTTCCTGGACCGCATCTTCCTGCCCGGATTTGCCTTCAAGTACCGCGAGGGCAAAGCCTTCCCGGACAAACTGCTCAAGGGCCGCACGGCGCATCTGCTGGTGACCATGGACACGCCGTACTGGTACTACAAATGGGTCTACGGCATGCCGGGGCTGCACCAGGTGCGCAAGACCACGCTGGAATTCTGTGGGATCAAGCCGATCAAGACCCTGACGTTCGGCCCCATGATCGGCTCCAAGCCCAACCAGCGCGACACCTGGCTGGAGCAGGCCCGGGCCAGCGCCGCTTTCTGACGCTGGCGCACCTGTTCACCTGACGGCGCAGCCGCCGCCGTCAGTCCCTTTCACGGGCTCTTGCCGACCCCGTCCGTCAGCTGTGCGCATCATTTACGCACAGTTGCAACCTGCCGATGCTATTCACCCTATAATCGCCCGCCGATCAGGCTTCAAACCTGGTCCCGCTACGCCCTGTTTGATCATCGAGACGGATCTTTATGTATATCGGCAAAGCCGCCCAGCTGTCGGGCACCACAGTCAAAAGCATTCGCCATTACGAGGAAATCGGCCTGCTGCCGCAGCCCAAGCGCGAAGGCAAATACCGGATCTACAGTCAGGAAAGCGTCGAAGTGCTGACGTTCATCAAGTGCGCCCAGCAATTGGGTTTCAAGCTCAAGGAGCTGCAGGTCATCCTCAACAACTACCGCGGCGACGAATTCCCCTGGGACATGGCCCAGCATGCCATCGCCCAGAAAAAAGCCGAGCTGGTGGCCCAGATCGGCGATTTGCAGCAGTTGTACGATGGTCTTGAAGCGTTTGAAACCAATCTTCACGAAGCGCGACAGGAATGCCAGTTCGAGCGCATCGCCCGGCAAGGGGAAAAAACCCCGGGCGCTACGCTGAACTGAAAACCCTGTTGCGACGCCTGACCCGGTTCGCCTGTCGTATCAGGGCAGGCGGACCCGGCTTATCGGCACTCAGCCCGGCACTGCCTCGCCGACCTCTGGTTGCCCTTGAGCAGGTCGGGCAACCGGCGCAATCGCCGCAAAGAACCACGGCGACACCAGCGTCACCAGGACAATGGTCATGACGCCGCTGGAGAACAGTGCCATCGCCACCAGCGCCCCCAGGTCGACAATCGGCTTGAAGTCGGAAAACAGCAGCGCCATGAAGCCCACGGAAAAGATCACCACGTTGATCACCGTCGAGCGGCCGACGCTGTGCATCGCCTGCAGGATCGCCGCATCGATTTCGATGCCCTGCTGCACCAGCAGCTTGATGCGCGACAGCAGGTGCACCGCGTAATCGACCACGCCCACCACCAGGAACGTCACCAGCGTCGTGCCGATGTTCAGTTCGATATTGAACAGGAACATGAAGCCGTAGACCGTTACCGACGTGGTCAACAGGGTCAACATGCCGAGGACGCCGAGCCGCACCGACTTGAGCCAGTACATCATCATCAGCGTGACGACCAGCAGCGCCAGGGAAAAGCTCAACACCTGGCCCTGGGTGATTTCCTGCAGTACGCCGGTCCAGATCAACGGGGTGCCGGCGTGGGTCACTTCCAGGTTGGCCGGTTTGTTCACCAGCAGCCAGGCGTCGAGGCGATCGAGCATGCCTTGATAGTCACTGGCGACCGACGAGGTCATGGTGTACAGGGTCAAGGCCTTGGAGAAGTCGGCGTTGAGCACGTTGTTCAGGTCCGAGCCGCCACCGTTTTCGAACAGCATCACGTGCTGCTCGATCAGTGAATTGCCCGGTACTTCAAAACGTTCGACCTGCCCGTCGTCATTGACGGATGTCACCTTTTCCATGGCGTTGGGAACGCGCAGGTAGTCAGGGTTCATGTCGTTGAGCACCAGGTTCATGCGCTTGACGTAGGTGGCCAGCGAGTAGCCGTAACTCACGTGCGGCTGCTGCTTGATGAAGTGGTCGAGCTTGTCGATGAACTGCACCACTTCGGTGGTCAGCACCCCGCGCGGTTCCTTGCTGTCGATCGCGATCCAGCCCGGCGCCGTGCCCGCGACCTTCGCGTGGTTGATGAATTGATCGGATACGCGAATGTGGCTCTCAGGCTTGAAGTAGGCGATGCCCGAGTCTTCGATATCGACGCGGAAGGTGAACACCGTGGCCAGCGCCAGCAAGGGCAGCATGAGCATGAGAATCGGCTTGCGAAAGCGGATCATCCAGGCGCAAAACGCCACCAGATAACGCGAGATGATCGATTCCTTGTGGGCCTCGACCTTGGCCTGCGGCGCCTGATCCTTGCCCCAGATGGAAATCCACGCCGGAATCAGCAGCAGTGAAATGATCAGTGCCGCCGTCAGGCCGATGGACATGAACACGCCGAAGTTGCGGATGCTGACGATGTTGTTGGTGGTGGAAATCATGAACGTGGCGATGGTCGTCACCGTCGTCAACACCACCGGCACCACCATCAGGCGCTGGGTTTCGCGATTGGCCTCACGGTTGCTCTTGCCGGCGTTTTTCTGCTCGTAATATTCGGCCATCACATGGATGGCGTCCGAGCAGCAGATGGTGAACAGAAACACCGGCAGCACGCTGGTCAGCAGATCGAACGGCACCCGCAACAGCGCCATCAGCCCCAACGTCCAGATGGTGCAGAACAGGATATTGAACAGCGGCAACAGCACGCCCAGCGGCTTGCGGAAGAAGAACATCAGCAGCAGGGTGATCAGCAGAAACACGATCGGAAACAGCACCGCCAGGTCATGGTCGATGATTTCCTGCTGGGCGGCGATGAAGATCGGCATGCCGGCAATGAAAATATCGTCCTTGTACTCGGGATGCTCGGCCTGGTACTGCGCGACGATGCCACGCACGATCTGATAAGCACGCAGTTGCGCCTGGGCGTCGTCCTGCTTGGTGCCGAGCTCGGCCACCAGCATCGCGACTTTCTTGTCCTTGGATACCACCCCGTCGACCATCAGCTCGTTGCCCATGATCTGCGACTCGACCACGGCCGGGTCCATGTCGTAGGCATTGAGGGTCTTGTGGATCAACAACTCGCCGTCGTCGGTCAGGACGATATTTTCCAGATCCCCCATCGAGGCCATTTCGCGGATCGGGTTGATCCGCTCGGCGAGGAAGGTCAGGAACAGCTGATCATGGGCATCCCAGTTCTGGCTCTGCGCATGGTCACGCAAGGCCTTGGCCTGGGCGTAATCGTTCTGGGAAAAGCCGTCCTCGAGGATGTCCCGGGTCAACAACTGCGCGCGGCTGTCGTTCGGGTACCTGGCGACGATTTGCGCCAGCTGCTCCTTGTCGGCATCGTTGGCCAGAATCATCTTGCGCACCGACTGCGACATCGAAAACAGCGCGTTGAGCGTCTGTTTGTTGAACACCGTCTGCGGATTGTTCAGCGCCACCATCACCGAGTCGAACGTACCGGTGAATTCATCCTGCAAATCGATGATGGTCTTGCGCGCCGGATGGCTTTCCTTGAGCAGATAAGGGTTGGTGTCCGAAACCAGCGCGCCCAGCGTATAGGTGAAATACGCGGTAATCGCCACCAGCAGGAAAACAATCGCCCGCGCATAGCGCTCGACGAAATTCAGATATCTTTCCATGATCATGTGTTCCAGGGTCGTCGGGAGCGGCGCTTAGCGGGCGGACACGGAAAATTCCGGCAGGTCACCGGTTTTCAGGCCGCGCTTGATCGCGGTCTGGGTAAACAGTCGGTCTTCCAGCGGGACGTTGTACTGCAGCTGGTTGAAGCGCATTTCCGAGCGGGTGCCGTCGATGAAGTGCTCGGTTTCACTGAGCACGATGCTGTCGATCGTGTCGATGGTCTCGACCTTCTGCGTACGCATCTGCTTGATCAGCACGCCTTTGACGTCGAAGAAGTCCTGACGCATGACCAGGAAATTCTGCTTGTCGATCCACACCTTGAGTTTGTTGTAGCCGGTCTTGGCCAGCACTTCGGAGGATGCCGGTTCGCGCTCGATCACGTAGCAGTCGCGGCCCTTGATCTGCTCCTCGCCAACGAGTTTCTGCGAGTAATCCTTGACCCGGATCTTGTCCAGGTCGGCATAGGAATACTCGCTGCCCATGAACGAACCGCGCTTGTCGGTGGTGGAGATGCGGCGCGTCTGGCGGCTGACCGGCAGGTACATCCACTGGCTGTCTTCCAGGCCCAGAGTCTCGTGGGGGTTTTCGATGTGGAACGCGACATCGCGCACGTCGGTGGGCGCGGAGAAATACATGCTGAATTTGTCGCTGTCCGGGTAGTCCTTCTGCAGGTAGGTGAACTCACGAACACGGGTATTGCCCTTCTTGTCGTGGAGAATCAGCGAGACCTGAGACATAAAGCTTTTACCGTCATTGCGTTCGCGCACCTGACGAATGATTTCATCGGCATTGCTGCCATCGGCAGCGCTGGCGCAGACGCCACTGAGGATCAACGCGGTGGCGGTCAGACTTTTCAAAAGCGGCAACATTGGAATTCCCTTTTCGTCGGATAAGTACATTTATTGGCGCCTGCGCCACCGGCGGCAGGCAGGTGTCACGGGTTAAAACAGATAGCCGGCGGACAGCCGCACTTGATCGCGCTTGCTGTACGCGCCGAAGGTCCTGTCGGGCTTGCCGAAGAACACATCCACTTCCAGCCCGAGCTTGATGTAGTCCACCGGTTTGTAGGTGAAGATGCCCTGCAACAACGCGTTGTCCTTGAGCGGCGGCGAGGCGGCCGCCACCAGTCGGCTCTTGAGCCGGTCTTGTAAATGGGTGCCTTCGGCCGACAGGGTGAACAGCGGCTCGCGCTTGTCCTGCAACATCCCGTCCTGCCAGTCGAGCAACACCTGCTCCTGCCATTGCGCGGAGATCAGCCAGTCACGCCACAGGTAGTCGACCCCCAGCAGTGATTTGACCATTGAGGTGCTGTCGGCCCCGTAGGCGCGGGTCGGATTGGTCACGCGCCAGTTATCGAACCAGGCGACTTCGCTGCGCACCACGATGCTGTGCCCGGCATCGATCGCCAGCCCCGCACCGCCCATGGTGTAACGCGGGAACTGCCGTTCGAGGCGCGTGCGGCCGTCATCGGCCAGGCCTTCGACGGCGTACACCGGGTCCTGCTGGCGCGCGCTCAGCGCCACGAAACTGGTGTCCACCGCACCGATCCGGCCATTGGCACTCAGGCCGTAGGAATAGCCCTTGTCGCCGTCATAACCGGGTTTGGAATCAAGCAGGAAATACTCGGGATCCGGTGCCGCAAACAACGGCGCGGCGAATTCGCTACCCGCCACTGGCGGCCGGTTCTTGACGAAGTCAGTGATCCACAGCGCCTCCAGCTCCCACTCGCCCACGGGCTGCGCCACGCGCACCATCGGCACGGCGATGCGGCTGTCTTCGAGCAGCGGGGTCAGACCGTCGCGGTAGTCCAGCGGGTTGATCTGGTCCAGCACGCGCAATTCATCCGCGCGCCCCCAGACCACCTGTTGCCAGCCGACCGTCACTTCACCGTCGCCCAGCGAATGGCCGACATACAGATGCCGCCAATCGGCGTCGAAGCGATACTTTTCCCGGGCCCGTTCGCTGTACGGATTGTTGCCGTCGTAGCGCGCGTCATAACGCACACGGCCCTTGGCCTTGTAATAGCCGCCGTCCCAGTTGTCCTCCAGATTGGCTTTGAAATACATGGCCTTCTGCGTGACCTGATCGTCACCGTGCAGGCGCAGGGCCGTGGCCACGCCGATTTCGGCGTCGGCGTAATCGGGCTTGAGGTCGTCGACCTCCAGGGCCGCGAAGGCCGCCGGAGCGGCCACGCATGCCCACACCGTCCACGCGATGCGGTTGATAGATCCTGGCATCGCTACATTCCCAACCCGACGCCGCCATCGATCACCAGGCTCTGGGCCGTGACCCCTCCCGCTTCAGGACTGGCCAGATAACGCACCATCGCGGCCACTTCTTCGCTCTGGATGAAGCGGCGCATCGGCAGTTTTTTCTTCGCGTTGCGCACGATCTGTTCCTGGGTCAGCCCGGCAATCGCCGCTTGCGTCGCCAGTTCGCCCTGCAGCATCGGCGTATCGATCCACGCCGGCAGAATCGCGTTGACCGTGATCTGCCGCGACGCCAGGTCCAGCGCCAGGGCCTTGGTCATGCCGACGATGCCGTGCTTGGACGCGCAGTACGCGGTATTGCGCACCTTGCCAGCACGGCCGAGGATCGAGGACATGTTGATGATCCGCCCGCGATCCGGCATCAGCGCCAGGCACAACGAGGTGACGTAGAACGTACCGTTGAGGTTGACCGAAATCACCTTGTGCCAGTTATGCCGATCCTCAGGCTCGTTTTCGTTGCAGATACCGGCGCTGTTGACCAGCACGTCGACCTGCCGGACCTGGGTGCCGAGGTGCTTGAAAAACGCTTCCATGGCCGGCAGGTCGGCGATGTTCGCCGCATGGGTCTCGACCCGCGCCTTGATCCGCTCCTGCTGCTCATCCACCCAGGTCTGCAGTTGCGGCAAGTCGAGGTCCAGCAGGATCAGGTGATTGTCGCCATTGGCCGCGAAGTCCTCGGCGACGGCACGGCCGATGCCCTTGGCCGCACCGGTAATCAGAATGGTGCGGCTCATGGCATTTTCAACCCGCCGTTCACCGGCAGGACCTCCCCGGTCAGGTACAGGCCACGGTCGGCGAGGTACAACACCGCTTCGGCAATCTCCTGCGGTTCGGCATAACGCTTGATCAGCAGCCGCGACTGGATTTGCTCCTCCTGGCTACCGATCAGCGCGGTGCTCATCTCGGTCTTGACGATCCCCGGTGCCACCGCATTGACCCGGATGTTGCGCGGCGCCAGCTCGACCGCCAGCGCGCGGGTCATGGCCTCGACACCACCCTTGGCCGCAGCGTAGTTGCTCTGGCCTTTGCCGGGCTTTTGCGCCGCCACCGAACTGATATTGACGATGCAGCCACTGCGCTGGCGCAACATGCCCGGCAGCACTTGCTGACAGCAGAGCAAGGTGCCGACCAGGTTGGTCTGGATCACGTCCACAATGTCACGGGCGGGCATCGTCGCCAGCAAGCCGTCACGGGTAATGCCGGCGTTGTTGACCAGCAGATCGACACGCTGGAAATGCGCCTCGACCCGCCCGAAGAACGACTGGATGCTGTCGCCGCTGCTGATATCGCATTGCAGCGCCAGACAATCCACACCCGATGCCTGCACCTCATCCCGCAAGGCCATCGCGGCCACTTCATCGCGCACATAACTGAACGCGATGTGATAACCGGCTCCTGCCAGCGCCAGGACAATGGCCCGGCCGATGCCACGGCTGCCGCCGGTCACTACTGCTACTTTGTTCGGCATGACCGTTCCTTACAGCGAGTTGTCGGTTTTGAACTGGGCGAGGCTGAAGCCATGGGTCGCGGCCAGCGCACGGATCTGCTGCACTTGCTCGCGACTGATGTCGCCGAAGGAGTAGTGCTGTTTCATGCCGGACAAGCCCATCAACACCGACTCCGCCATGCAGGCATACAACTGCCCTTGTTTGAGGTAGGCGCGCACGTTGTTGGCCAGACCGTCACCCATCGGCGTCTGGACAATACCGCCATGCATGTACAGCACGTCGGAACGCTGGTTCGCGAGGTTCTGGTCGACGTTCAGCGGTACCGCGATGTCGCAGATCACGCTGTTCTCGGCAAAGTGCTCGGCACCGAGAAACGCCTGCGGAGCATTCGCCGCGCAGAGCACGATGCGCGCCTGTTTCAAGACACTCAGGTCGTTGCTGACGGTGATAAAGGCGTTACTTCCCAGTTGCTCGTCGACCAGTTGCGCCACGAGCTGACCGAGATCGGCGCTGTTGCCATGGGCCTGCAACAGGGCATCGATACCCCGCAGTTGCTGCAAGCGAGTGGCGAGTCGATCGTGCTCGACGAGGCCCTTGAGAATCGCGCGGGCGGCTTCGGCGTAGATCTGATGCGCAGTTTTCTCCAGGCGCCGCAGCGAACCGTCGCGACCACTGCCGATCAGGATCAGGTGTTCAACGCTGGTGGACAGCAGCGAGGCGTAGGTCGAGGCAATGTTGCCGGCGGCGCCGACCACAGCTGCAGTCTGTTGGCCCAGTTCAAGCCCTTGTTGCCGGCAACCCTGCTCGATCGCCTCCAGGCCCATGCCGATGGTCAGCGCGTTGCCCGAGGTCAGCGCCATGTCAGGAATTTTCAGGGCCTGGCAGTTGTTAGTGACGATCGAGGTGTACATGCCCAACCCGGCGACGCTGTAGCCATCGGCGCGAGCGTCCTTGATGCGATTGCCGACTTCCTCGCGGATGGTGTCCAGATCGCCGCTGGCGATGTAGGCCGCCATCGCATCGGAATCCATGCACAGCGGATACAAGGTGAACTCCACGGCGGTGCCCAGTTTCGAGCGAATCTGCACCGGGCCGATCGGCGCGGCGCGGCGTTCCGGGGCCATGCGTTTGATGAACTCGCGCTTCTGCTCGGCAGTGAGGCTCGACAGCGAAGGGTCGACGTCGCTGAGCATGTCCGCATCGATCAGGTGGTTGATGAACGCCACGCGGGCTACCACGCGCACGTTCTCGTCAGGCTTTGGGAGGCTTTCGGTCTCCGTGAAGCTGAGGTCGCGCGCTGGCACCTGGGCGATGCTGTCGGCACACACCCCGGCGGCCAGCGGGAATGCATCGCGGCGACGCAGCATGTCGCAGACTTTCTGCAGCGAAGCAATCAGGCCATCGATTTCCTGGAAGGTGATGCACACCGGAGGCTCCAGGCGAATCACATTGGCGTTGCTGCCAGATGGCGCGACGCGCAGCGACTCGAACTGCAACAGGTAGCCGGCGATGATGTAGCCCAGCGCATCGTTGTACTGCGCCGACGCCTGAACCAGTGAGCGGGTGCCGGTCAGATCGTGCAGTTCGAAACCCAGCAGCAGGCCGCGCCCACGCACATCGGCGATCACGTCCGGATAAGCCGCCTTGAGCTCCAGCAGCGACGCCTTGAGGTATTCGCCCTTTTTGTTCACGTCCTTGAGCATGGCGCTGTCGTTCTCGAACAGTCGGCGCAGGGCCGCCAGCGCGATATGGCAGGACGCATCGTCTTCCGCGAAGGTCGAGCTGTGGATGTAGCTGAAATCGTTTTCGTAATGACTGGCGCGAATCACCGTGGCCGCGATTTTCATCAGGCCGCCGCCCAGCGCTTTGGACAGGCAGTAGTAGTCACCCTGCAGATTGAAATGGCTGGCGCCAAGCAAGGTGCCGGTGCGACCGAAACCCGACTGCACTTCGTCGATGACCAACGGGCATTGCTGCTCGTTGCACAGGCGACGCAGGCCCAGGTAGAACTCTTTGGCAAACTCGTTGATCCCGCCTTCGCCCTGAATCGGCTCCAGCAGCACTGCGGTAATTGCGCTGAACGCTTCACGGCGCACGCGCAGGGTTTCACCGCTCCATTCCAGGCTCAGCCAGTGGTGCTGGTGACGGGCTGGCAGGTCTTGAAGCTGCTGGGGTTGATGCGGATCGATAAACTCGACATTCAGCCCGAACCGGGCAAACGGCTTGCGGTATTGCTTGCCGTAAGTCAGTTGCACGGTGTTCACCAGTTTGCCGTGGAAGCTGCCGCGTACGGCGAGGAACACCGGCTCGACATGCAACTGCGCCAGGTTGTGCTGACGCACCGCCTCGGCCACCTGGCGTACGGTCACGCAGGACAGGTTCGGCGGCAGCAGGCCGGCCGGCAGGTCGAGATCATCGACGTCCAGCTCGACATACGCCTTGTCACTGGCCACCAGATTGGCCAGTTCGAAATCGCGCTCGTCGAACTGCTTCTGCAGGTTTTTCTGACGACGGTATTCGGCATGCTTGACAGCGATTTCCACCGACTCGGCGCCGCTGTTGGAGAACGTGGAAATGTAGCGCTCGGTGTTATTCAACTCACGGTTGAACGCTTCACTGAGCTCGCGCCCCAACTGCCCTGCTGCCCCCCGCACCGACATTTGCGCGTTGAACGGCACGTCTGCGCGCAACAGCCCACAGAGTTGATCGACGAACTGCGGATCGTTGTGACCGTACAGCGCCGCACCGTAGCCACCGAGAAAGTCGGTGACGGTCACTTCGTCACCCTGCTTGTCGCGGTAAAACAGTTTGCTGCCCAGCGCTCGATGAAACTGGCACTCCAGGCCCAGGGCCTGCATCAGTTCAACGAATTTCGGCCGAACGTAATCGCGGTAATCCATGACAGTCATATCCCTTGAGTAAAAAATCAGAAGCGAGGTAATGCCTTCAAACGGTCAGTCGGCCGCCTGGAAGTCGAGTTGGTAACAAGCACTGAAGCCGTTGTCGTCGCGATTGATCACCAGGCAATCGTGCAGGACGGCATCCCGTGGCGCGCCCAGCACAAACGGCAGGTGCGCATCCACCGGCTGCGCCAGCCCGACGATCGGTGGAATGCTTTGCGCCTGCAATGTTTGCCGGGCCAGGATCAGATCGACCAGGCTCGGCGCACCGCTGAGGATGCCGGTCAGTGCGGTGCCGCTGGTGATGTGCGCGGCGCCGGTGCGGGTCAGCGCGCGGGCCAGATCGGCGTCCTTGTGCGGATCGCCGGTGGCACTGCTGATCAGCAGATCCGTCTGTTGGTCCGGCAGGCTCAGCGAGTCCAGACGCGGATGCGCGAACAGCGCCGACAGGCAGGTCTGCGGCCCTGGCGGCAGGTCGTCGGCACGGCGCAGCACCAGCGCTGCGGCGCCTTCGCCGGCAATTGCGCCCGTGCCCTGGCGATCGAATGCGCGCATCTGCTGTGAGCCATCGGTGCTGATCACACCCGCTTCAGCCAGTGCAGCCAACGCCAGCGGATCGAGTTCACTGCCGGCCCCGACCACGATCGCCACATCGATTCGCCCGCTCTGCAGTGCGCTGTGCGCCTGCCGCAATGCCGCCAGATTGCCGGCCACACCTTGCATATAGGCGTTGCACTCACACTCCAGTTTCAACGCCAGGCTGACCACCCCGAGCAAACCGTTACTCAGACTTTTGAGCACCAGAAACGGGTCGAGCGCGCGCTCCTGCAGCACCCGCTGGGCGAGGCGACGCATGTCGGCGCCGCTGTCGGTCTGGCACTCATGAAGCAGTTCGCCGTAAGACGCCACGGACGGATGGGTATACCCGCCCTGACAGCAATAGAGGCCATAGCGCAAGCCGTCCTGACCCGGTTCAACAGCGGCTTCGGCCAGCGCTTGGCGCGCCGCGCTCACACCCCAGATCACCGCCGGCGGACAATAACGCTGCAGGTTTTGCGCAACGTCCTGACGACTGCGCTGGTGCGTGGCGTCATCGATTTGTCCGAACGCGGCGATGCGTTCACTGCGAAACAGCGGCGATTGCAGGGGCGCAATCGCGCTGCGACCTTCGCGGGCCGCCGACCAGAAACGCTCGACGCCCCAACCGCTGGGCAACACACAACCGCTGCCAGCGATGGCAATACGCGCAGTGGTGTTAGTCATTGTCCGTGCTCCCGATATTTGCCAAGGGCCAGCGAGGTATTCAGGCCACCGAAGCCAAAGGAGTTGCTGAGGGCGTAATCCACACGTCGGCTGACAGACTGGCCGGCGCAATAATCCAGATCGCAGCGCTCATCGGCCGCATGCAGGTTGACGGTCGGTGTGACCAGATCATTCAGGCAGGCCAGCGCCGTGACGATGCACTCCGGTGCCCCGGCGGCCGCGATCAGATGACCGAACTGCGATTTATTGGCACTGACCGCCAGCGCCTGGTAGTGCTTGTGCTGAGCGAATACCTGCTTGATGGCCAGGGTCTCCGCCACATCATTGAGCGGCGTCGAGGTGCCGTGGGCATTGATCAGGTCGATCTGCTGCGGCTGCAGGCCGGCATCGTCCAGCGCCGCTTGCATCGCCAGCGCGGCGCCTCGGCCTTCAGGCTGCGGCGCGGTGACCTTGTAGGCATCCAGGCTGCTGCCGAAACCGAGCACTTCGGCATACGGTGTCGCGCCGCGCGCCAGAGCATGCTCAAGGCTTTCCAGTACAACAAAACCACCACCCTCGCCGGCGATCAGGCCACTGCGGTCGCGATCGAACGGGCGGCACAGGTCGGCGCCCCAGCGTTGTTCGCCCGAAGCGGCGCCCAGCAGATACAGCGCAGCCATGGTGTCGAGGTTGAGCACCGAGTCGGCGCCACCGGCCACGGCCACCTGCACTTCGCCGCGACGAATCATCTGGAACGCGTTGCCGATCGCCTGCGAGGCGCCGGCACAGGCACTGCTGATATTGATGACTGGCCCTTCACAACCGAGGTCGTCGGCAATCACTCGCGCCAGCCGGTCGTTGCCCTGGCACAGGGAGCCTTCGGCGTTGACATGCGCAGCGCGCGTCATCAGGTGCTGCCAGCCCGGTGCACCGCCGTCAGGCGCCTGGGTCAGGAGCATGTCGGCGAGCATGTGTTGCGGTGCCCCGGAGGCGCACAGCACGGCGGCATCGCGCAGTTGCTCGGGGGCCAGGCCGCTGTCGGTAACGGCCTGGGTGGCGGCTACCCAGCCAAAGCGACTGCGTTTTTCCAGGGGCAGCGTCCAGGCTGGATGCTGTTGCAGGTGCCCGGGCAACAGCGCCATGTCCACGGGTGCCGCGTAGCGTACCGGGAACGCAGTGTCCTGCAGGTCTTGCGGCTGCCACGGGCGCACGCAATGTTCGGCGCCGAGCATTTTTTCCCAGAGGGTCTGCCATTCGAAACCGAATCCGGTTACCGCGCCCATTCCGGTGATCACAATCCGTGTCGCACTCATGCGTACTTCTCCAGGGTTTCACTGGCCAACAGCAATGCGCCCCAGTGACCGGCGCGACCATGACTGACGAGCAGCGTGTAACCAGGCACCGCGCCCGCGGCGCGACTGTGGTGCAAGCTCAGCGCGACCTCGGTCAGCAAGCCGCTGGCCCCCAGTTCGCCGGTCATCGCGCGGACACTGCGCAGGCTGTGCGGCGTTGATTCAAACAGGCTCATCAGGTGCCGGTCGGCGGGATTGCCCACCACATTCACAACATCACCCACACGCAGTTTTTCCTGGCTCAGCGCCTGGTCGATCACGCGTTGACCGACGGCCAGTGCGCGTTGCGGATCCGCGCTGTAGCCCCGGGCAAACCCGGCGACGCGCAAAACCTGCGCAGCGTCCTGCGCTGCTGTCGAACTGAGCAACAGCGCCGCCGCGCCTTCGCCGTAGACCGGCTCGTCCGCCAGAACGGGTTCGCGCAGGTACAGGGCCGGCGTCAGGTTCGGACTGCTGCTGACCACCAGTGCTGCATCGGCATGTTGTTCAGCGATCTGCTGACAGGCCTCGATCAGCGCATCAAGCCCGGCGTTGTCCTGAGAGCAGAAGCCGCCCATCGGTCCGTGACAGTTCAATGCTTCGGCCACGTAAGCCATCACGCTGCTGTTGAGCAACGTCAGCGCATGCAGGGGCGGGGTGTTGCCCAACAACTGCGCGAGCTGTTTGTGCGGCTGTTCGAGGATCGCCTGCACCGCATCCCAGCAAGGGCTGGGTGCGTCCACTTCCGGAATCGCCGCAGTCAAAGCGATGCGTGCGGCGGGCAGTTGCAGTGCTGCCAGCGCAGGCGCCAGCCGTGCCGCGCAGTGCAGCAGGCGCAAGCCCTGCGGTTCGACGCTGCGCTGGATCTTGCGATCGAACAGATCGCTGGCCAGACGCGGCGTGGCCAGCGCGAAGGCGTTGCGTTGCGGGTCGAATGCCAGCAGTGGCGGCGACGGTGGCGTGCCAAGCAGGTCGGCACATTCACTACCGGCCGCATTCAGCACGGCAGCGGCATTGATGTAGATGGCTCTGTTCATGTCATGCCCTCCCCAGAACCAGCGAGCTGTTGACGCCGCCGAAACCGAAGGAGTTGGACATCACCACATTGACCGACTGACGCGATGGCTCGCTGAGGAACTTCAGCGACGGGTATTCGGCGCGCTCCGGGTCATAGTTCAAGGTCGGCAACAGCACGCCATCGCGCAAGGTCATCAGCGACATCACCGCTTCGATCGCACCGCTGCCTGCCAGCGAATGGCCAATGGCCGACTTGTTGGCGGTGAAGGTCATGAAGTCCTGGCATTCACCAAACAACCGTTGCAGGGCCAACGCCTCGCAACTGTCATTGGCTTGGGTGGAGGTTCCGTGGGTATTCACGTGTTGCACGGCACTGCGCAGCAGCCCGGCATCTTCGATTGCAGCGTCCATGCATTCCTCGTACTTGCTGCCATCCCGGCTACTGGAGGTCATCTTCTGGGCTTCGCAGACATTGGCGTAACCCAGCACGCGTCCCAATGGCCTGGCCTTGCGTCGCTGGGCATGCTCGGCGGATTCGAGAATCACCAGGGCCGCTCCCTCGCTCAATACAAAGCCACTGCGATCCGGCATGAACGGGCGACTCTGCTCGCCTGCCGGCAGGTCGGCCTGGCACAACGCGCCAAGGCTGTTGAACATGTAATAAGGCAACTCGTTGGCCATCAGTTCCACCGCACCGCAGATCGCCAGATCCACCTCACCGCGCTCGATCGCCCGGTAAGCGCTACCGATGGCCATGGTGCCGGCGGCGCAGGCATCGGAATGGGTCGAGATGCAATCGCGGATACCGAGCCAGTCCGCCAGGTGTTGCGTCTGCTGGTCGACCCGGCGCGAGAAGGCCCTGCCCGACGGCGCCGGAGCGTCCAGAAGACGATCCAGATCGACGCGCCCCTCGTCGTCCATGCAACGACTGACGCGCTGTAGATCGTGACTGTCGGCACAGTACTTATTGGCCCCCAGGAACAGACCGCTGCGGCTGTGGGCAAAGTCGGCCGGCGTCAGGCCGGCATGCTGCAACGCCTGGCGCGCGACGTACTCGGCCAGCACGCTTTGCCGGGGATGCAGCGCCGCATTGCCGCCGAAACCGGCGGCGATCTGCTGCCACTGCGCCTCATCGATAAACCCGGCCGCACTGTTGCGAAACCCCAACGCCTGGAACCGGGGATGTTCGCGGACACAGGACTGCTTCCGGCAGATGCGTTCGAACAACGTGGCGGCGTCCAGCGCCATGGGCGCGACCAGGCCGAACCCGCTCACATAGACTTCTCGTGCCCGCATGAGAGCTCCTACACCGTCTCTTTGACGTGAGTGGCGACAAACTGCTCGACCAGTTGACGGGACACTTCGTCACCATCGGCCGGCACCAGTCGTGCGCTGCATGCACCGCAGACCACTTGCTGACGCTCGTTGAGCACCGCTTGATGAGCGCTGCAGTCAGGGCAGCTCGAGGGCAGGTAATTGAACAGGTTGCGGCACTGCTGCGCCCAGTTGAGCACCGTGGTGGCGGCGAACACCTGCGCCGGTTGCATGCCGGCCTTGAGCTGGTCGGGCGCATAGGCGCTCAGGCTTTGCTCCAGCAGGGCCTTGCCGTTTTCAGTAATGCGGCCATTGGCGAGAAACTCGCTGGCATCGCCACACACAGCGACCGCGTGGTCCAGCACGCTGGTCTTGGGCAGGGTGCAGCCATATTGGCGACCCAACTGGAAGCTCAGGTCGACGATATCCAGCGAATCCGCCCCCAGGACTTCGACGATGCTGCTGTGTTGATCAATTTCATCAGCACTCATCACCAACAACTGCGCCAGAATCGCACGGGTGCTGGTAACGACTTGTTCCAAGTCCAGTGGATTGTTCATTTTTATCTCCCTATAAGTCGTGACTGAGTCATATTTTCCGTATACGAGAAGTAACTTTTCCCACAGCAACTTCTCACGCGGCGGAAATCTAAACTCTGCCCTTAAGGGGAGAGTCAACGAACTATTTAAAGTTTTTCGATCATTTGAGACGAGCGTGCACAACCCCGTAAATACTGCACTCGCTTGGTGCGATCTACCGGTCGGGAAGACATATTTACTTAACAAAGGCTGCGTATGGTGAGGCGTACCCCGTCGTGTCGGCGGCAACTATCCAGAGCAACTTAACGATGACCGCCTCGGCCTATCAAACGCCAAGTTAATGCAAGTAATTTTGTTATAAGTTCATCACCCCCTGCTCCAGATCAATACTGATCTTTAAATATGTTCCGGCGCAGTACGTTAACCATTTGGTGCAATCGGTCGCTGCGTTTATGAGCAACTGAATGTCGAGTACAGACAACCGGCAAAGTACGCGGCGCTATACGGTGCAGCTTCCGTTTGAAGGCCTGCCTGGAGCTCACCCATGACCGCACCCATCACCGTTTTGCGCGACACCCACCCGCTGCCGGTACTCGACGCCTGCAAATGGGAAAAACTCGAAGGCGACCCGCACACCGTCAACCTCAACGCGTACACCAGCGAAGACGGCAGCAAGATCATGGGCACGTGGATCTGCACGCCGGGCAAGTGGCGAGTCGACTATGTAAAGTGGGAGTACTGCCATTTTCAAGAAGGCTACTGCGTGATCACGCCGGATGGCATGGCGCCGATTCACTTGCGTGCAGGGGACATCTTCGTGGTTGAACCGGGGATGAAAGGCACTTGGGAAGTGGTCGAGACTGTGCGTAAGTATTTCGTCTTCGCCTGACAAGCAAAAGATCGCAGCCTTCGGCAGCTCCTACAGGGTGTACATCTACGCCACCTGTAGGAGCTGCCGAAGGCTGCGATCTTTTTTGCCTCCGATAAAAAAGCCGGGAAACCACCTGTGGCGAGGGAGCTTGCTCCCACACGACTGCGCAGCAGTCGGAAATACAGTAAATGCGGTTTCTCTGAGCAAACGCATTTACCGGGTTTGGGTCTGCTGCGCAGACCAGCGGGAGCAAGCTCCCTCGCCACAGAAGCTCACCCCACTATTCGATGCCTGTTTACTGCGGCTTGCGGTAGCTGTTGATGATCGCCGAGAAATCCTTGCCGCCTTCCCCGCGCTGGCTCATTGCCTGATACAACTGCTGCGCCACCGCACCGAGCACCACCGGTTGGTGCGCCTGACGCGCCGCTTCGGTGGCCAGCCCCAGATCCTTGAGCATCAGTTCGGCACCGAAACCGCCGGTATAACCACGCGAGGCCGGCGCCGTTTCGACGATGCCCGGCCATGGATTGTACATTTCCGAACTCCAGCAACGCCCGGTCGAGCTGTTGATGATCCCGGCCAGCACCGAGGTGTCGATCCCCAGCGCATCGCCCAGCGCCATGGCTTCGCTGACGCCGACCATCGAGATCGCCAGCAGCAGGTTGTTGCAGATCTTGGCGATCTGTCCGGTGCCGACTTCACCGCAATGCACGATGTTGCGGCCCATCTGCGCCAGCACTGGCTGCAGGGTGGCGAACAGCTCGGGGCTCGCGCCGACCATGAAAGTCAGCGTGCCCGCGGTCGCGCCACCGGTGCCACCGGAAACCGGTGCATCAGCCATCGCCACGCCCTGCTTGGCAGCCGCAGCGGCCACATCGCGGGCAGTCTGCGGATCGATGGTGCTGCAATCCACCGCCGGCACGCCTTTGCCGATGCCGGCCAGTACGCCGTCCTCACCAAGCCAGACGCTGCGCACATGCACCGCGGCCGGGAGCATGGTGATCACCAGTTCGGCGTCTTCGGCCGCTTCACGGGCCGAGGCGCGAATGGTGCCGCCCAGTTGCTCCAGCTCGGCCAGCACGGTTTTGTTCAGATCGACCAGATTCAGTGAATGGCCGGCCTTGATCAGGTTGCGCGCCATCGGCGCGCCCATGTTGCCCAGACCGATAAATGCGATTTTCATGGCCATTCCTCAGCGCAGGTTGATGGTGGTGTTCACGCCGTCGTTGACGCTGTCGTCGTCGAACCAGCGCGCCGTGACCGTTTTGGTCTGGGTGTAGAACTGCACCACTTGCTTGCCGTACGGGCCGAGGTCGCCGAGTTTCGAGCCACGGGAACCGGTGAAGCTGAAGAACGGTACCGGCACCGGAATCGGGATGTTGATACCGACCTGGCCGACGTCGATTTCGCTCTGGAATTTGCGCGCCGCCGCACCACTCTGGGTGAACAGGCCCGTGCCGTTACCGAACGGGTTGGCGTTGACCAGCGCAATAGCCTGATCAAGGGTGTCGACCTCCAGCACCACCAGCACCGGGCCGAAGATTTCCTGGGTGTAGATCTGCATGTCAGTCGTCACGCCCGAGAACAGGGTCGGGCCGACGAAGTTGCCTTGCTCGTAGCCCGGCACCTTGATGTCGCGCCCATCGAGTTCCAGTTTGGCGCCTTCCTTGATGCCGCTTTCGATCAGGTCGAGAATCCGCGCCTTGGCTTTCTTCGAGATCACCGGGCCGACATCCGTGCCCGGCTCGCTGCCGGCGTTGACCTTGAGTTTCTGCGCCAGCGCTTTCAGATCCGGCAGCCATTGTTTCGCCGCACCGACCAGCACCACCACCGACGTGGCCATGCAACGTTGCCCCGCCGCACCGAAACCGGCGCCAACCAACGCATTCAGTGCCTGCTCGCGATTGGCGTCCGGCAGCACCACGGCGTGGTTCTTCGCGCCCATCATCGATTGCACGCGTTTGCCGTGCTTGCCAGCCAGGTCATAGACGTGGGTGCCGACCGCAGTCGAACCGACGAACGACACGGCTTTGATGTCCTTGTGGGTGCACAGGCCATCCACCACGTCCTTGCCGCCGTGCACCACGTTGAGCACGCCCGCCGGAACGCCGGCCTCAATCGCCAGCTCCACCAGCAGCATGGTCGACAGCGGGTCCTGTTCCGAAGGCTTCAAGACAAAGGTGTTGCCGCAGGCGATGGCCATCGGGAACATCCACAGCGGAATCATCGCCGGAAAATTGAACGGCGTGATGCCGGCGCACACGCCGATGGGCTGGCGCAGGGTGTAGGTATCGACGCCACCCGCCACGTTTTCGGCGAATTCGCCCATTTGCAGCGTGCCGATGGAACAGGCGTGTTCTACCACTTCCAGGCCACGGAAAATATCGCCCTCGGCGTCGGCAATGGTCTTGCCCTGCTCGGCGCTCAGCACCACGGCAATGCGTTTGGAGTGCTCGCGGATCAACGCCTGCAGCTTGAGCATGATGCGCATGCGCGCGCCGATCGGGGTCAGCTTCCAGGTCTGGAAGGCGCGGTGTGCGGCACTGATGGCGGCATCGACTTCAGCGGCGGTGGCAAACGGCACCTTCGCCAGCACTTGCTGGGTCGCCGGGTTGACGATGTCATGCCACTCGGTGGTCTGCGATTCGACCCACTCGCCGTCGATCAGCAGCTTGACCTTCTGGATCGTGGTTTCGTTGGGCGTAAGCGATGCGTTCATGCTGGTCTCCGAAACTTGTTTTTATCGTAGGAGCCAAGGCGAAAGGTTCGCCTTGAGATGAGGCGTGTGTCACGAATTGGTTGTCGGACTGTTTTTGGAGTATAGATGTGCAAACTTCTAATAAGAACGCACATATAAGCCCGTCCATCATGCAAAAAAACATCACCTCCCTGGGGTCGCTGAACTGGGACGACCTCAAGTTTTTCCTCGAAGTCGCCCGCACCCGCAAGGCCAGCACTGCGGCCAAACGGCTCGCCGTCGACTACACCACCGTGTCGCGGCGCATCAGTTCGCTGGAAGCGGCGTTGGGTACGCTGCTGTTCGAAAAATCGCGGACCAGCGGTTTTGTCCTGACCACCGAAGGCCAGCGCTTGCTGGGTTATGCCGAGTCGATTGAAAGCACGCTGCACATGGCTTGTGAGCAGGTCTCGGGGTCTGGCGTGGCCCTTTCCGGGCACGTGCGCATGGGCTGCACGGAAGGCTTCGGGAGTTTTTTCATCACCCCGCAGCTGAGCCATTTCGTCGACGCCTACCCGGCGATCTCGGTGGACATCCTACCGCTGCCGCACTTCATCAGCCTGTCCAAACGCGAAGCCGATATCGTCATCGCCCTGGAGCGTCCGGAACACGGCCCCTACGTGTGCTGCAAACTCTGCGACTACCGTTTGCAGCTCTACGCCACCCAGGACTACCTCGACAAACACCCACCGATCCGCCGCCCGGCGGATTTGAGCAAGCATCAATTCATCAGTTATGTGGATGACCTGGCGTTCAGCTCGGAACTGCTGTACCTGGCGAACGTGCTGCCCGGCGCCAACGCCAGTCTGCGCAGCACCAGCGTGATCGCGCAGTTCGTCGCGGCGCAGCAAGGGCGTTCATTGGCGATTCTGCCGTGCTTCCTCGCCGCACAGGATCCGCGCCTGCTGCCGGTATTGCCCGAGGAAGTCGACATCACCCGGCAGTTCTGGATGTACTGCCGGGAGGATCTGAGGAAGCTCAAGCGGATCACCCTGTTGTGGGATTACATCCGCGAGGTGACTGAGCGCAATCAGGGCCTGTTGATGGGGCAGACGCGGGAGATGCAGTTCGCCGATTAATCGGCGCTGACCACAATCGACACCCGGCGATTCTCGGTGCGTCCTGCGGGGGTGTTGTTGGACGCCACCGGTTCGCTGCTGCCAAGGCCGCGCAACTGGATGTTCTCTTCTTTCATGCCGACGGTGGTCAGCACCTTGGCCACACTCTTGGCACGGCGCAGCGACAGTTGCTGGTTGTAGGTCTCTTTGCCCGACGCATCGGTGTGACCATCGACCCTCACCCGCTCGATACCGACGCCGAGCAGCGCCTTGCCGATACGTTCGACGATCTCGGTGCTTTGGTTGTTCAGGCTTTCGATATCGCTGCCAAACAGCACTTTGCCTGACAGGCCAAACTCCCAACCTTCGTCGGTCGGCTCGAAGCCCTGTTGTTTGAGTACGGCGATCTGTGCCGGGTTCAGGCCTTTTTGCGGTGCGGTCTGGCAACCGGTCAGCGCCAGTACGGTGATCATCAGCAAGGCAGAAAACAATCGAGCGGGAAATGTGAACACGGGAATCAGCTCCTGGTTTGAAGATTGACGACCGAGCTCTCCGACCCGGCAGTGAATTGAGCGCCACGCGACAGGCGCTTGGCCTGGTACATCGCCGCGTCGGCGGCGTTGAGCAAGGCGCCCGGTGTGACGCCATGATCGGGAAAAACCGCGATGCCGATACTGAGCGACGTCACCACACTGGTGTCGCCCGGCAGCGCAATGGGCATGTCCATGCTGGCGAGAATCTTGTCGGCAATACGCTCGGCGTCTTCGATCTTGTGCAGCGGCGCGAGCAACACGGCGAACTCATCACCGCCAAGCCGTGCCACCAGATCCTCCTCACGCAGTTGCGCGCGGATCCGATTGGCGACCGCCACCAGTACCGCATCGCCGGCGGCGTGACCGAAGTTATCGTTGATGCCTTTGAAGCGGTCGCTGTCGAGAAACAACACCGCGACACGCTCGTTGAGCTTGCCGGCATTACGCAGGGCGCGAATCAATCGCCCCTCGAAAAACGCTCGGTTCGGCAAGCCCGTGAGGCTGTCGTGGCTGGCCTGATGGGCGAGGGTTTCGTTCTCGCTTTGCAGGTGGGTTTGCCAGGATTCGAGTTCATCGAGCAGCGCATTGAAGTCGTTGCCAAGGTTATCCAGTTCGGCGATCTGCGCCGGCGGTACGCGTCGATCCAGCGCGCGCTCGCTGCGGGCGGCGTGGGCCACTGCCGCGAGGCTGCGAAGCGGGCCGGTAATGCCGTGCAGCTGTCGGCGCGCCAGATACAGCCCGACCCAGGCACTGATCGCGGCACAGAGGACGATCCCCGCCAGACCGCTTAACAAGAAACGCATCAGGCTGCCACCGTGGCCGACCAGCAGAATGTGGCCGACTTCACGGTCCTGATGCACGATCGACAGGCTGATCGGCTTTTCCAGAATGGTACGGGCGACCTGCATTTCCAGCTCGGAGAACAGGCCGTTCTCAGGTCGCTGCCAACGCGCCAGCAACTGCCCGTGTGCATCGAAAACCTGGGCGTCCGCCACTTCTTCGGTGGACGCGATCAGGGCCAGCGCTTCGGTCGCAGCGGCCTTGTCGTTGAACACCACCGCCGCTTCTACGGTGTAGCTGATCGAGCGCGCAATCAGCTGCAGGTTGTGATCGGCGTAAACCCGCAGCGCCAGAACGCCCAGCAGGGTCAGCGACACGCTGGCCATCGTCACAGCCACCAGCGCGACTATCAAATGTCCACGGCCGATGACCGAGCCCAGCGTCGGGCGGATCCTGGAACGGAACAGTTTCATGGTGCCGCCGGTTTGCGGCGCGACAACTGCAGTACGCTCGGGTGAATGCGTACACCGCTGCGGGCGACAGAGTCGAGGTTGACCTCGAAGGACACCTGATCATCGCCGACCCGCAGGCAGAACAGGCTACCGACCGTGCACTGGTCGCCACCTTCGCTGATGCTCAGCACCGGATGGCCGATCAACGACGCGAAGAGCCGACTGCGTTCATCCGCCGTGAGCTTGCCGATGTACACCGCGTCGCATTCGCTGACGATCGCCGGGTTGTCAGCCAGCAGCCGACGTACGGCGACCGGCCGCCCCGTCGCTTGCGTGGTGCCTTTGACCAGGTCATCGGTGTATTCGGTGGGGCCGACGATACACAGGTGCAACTGCGCAGGTTCGACCGGCCAGCGCGCGTAACTGAGGATGCCCAACACGACCTGCGTCACAGACTGGGCGCGTTGCTCGGCCATGCCCGCCACTGTTTGTGGCTGCGCACTAGCAACGCCCGTCAGCAAACAGAGCAGACCGACCAGCAATGCGTACGTGCAGCGAACCACGCGCTCTGTCGCCCAGACAGCCACCTTCATGCAGGGATACTCTTGGATCGTACCGAAATGATGCCGCAACGATAGCACAGCGGAGTAACACCAGCGAGACAGCGCCTTCTGACCGGCTGGTCAGTAATCGGCGCCAACCGCCGGTCTTTTCATCCCTGAGCCTCTTCAAGTTCCAACATCAGTCCGCTCAGGCGCTTGACCTTGCGCTGCACCGCCTCTTCAAACACTCCGGCCCGCGGTTCAATCAAGGTGAACCAGTGCTTGGCCCGAGTAATACCGGTATAGATCAATTCCTTGGTCAACACCGGATTCAAGGCATCCGGGAGGATCAACGCGGTGTGGGCGAACTCCGAGCCTTGGGATTTGTGCACCGTCATCGCGTACACCGTTTCCACATCGTTGAGACGGCTCGGCAGTACGAAACGCACACCGCCCTGACCATCGTTACGCGGAAAGGCAACGCGCAACACCGGTTTGCCGGCGTCCGGACCCTCGCGCTCGGGCAACTTGAGGGCGATGCCGATATCGCCGTTCATCAGACCCAGACCGTAGTCGTTGCGAGTCATCAACACCGGCCGGCCTTCGTACCATTGCTGGTCATGCTCGATCAGGCGCGCTTTGAGCAAGGCTTCGGTGATCCGCAGATTCAGCCCTTCAACGCCCCAAGGCCCCTTGCGCACAGCGCATAACAGCTGGAAGGTATCGAACGCCTGCAACACATTCCGTGCCCAGTTGATCCAGTCCGGATGCTCCAGCGGTCTGCCCGCCGGCGGGCGTTGTTGGCGCAGCACATTCAGATAGTGGCGATAGCCCTGCGGACCCTCGCCATGGCCTTCGAGCAGCAGCCGCTCGAACGGGTGATCGTGTTCGCCTTTGAGCGGCAGTGAAAACACATCGTCATAGTGACCGGCCGTCAGCAACTGCCGCGCCTCCTCCGGCAACTGCTGATTGACCCGACGCGCAAGCTGACCGATGCCGCTGCCTTCACCGAAGCGCCGCGAATGGCGCAGCATCACCAGTTGCTGGGCCAGCGGATGGGAGCCGTCACTGTCTTCGTGCAGACCACTGTCCTGCAAGGACTCACCACTGACCGATTCCAGCCATTGCCGAGTCTGCGGGTTATACCAACCAGCCTCGGCATCGCGGCACAGATCGCCCAGCACCGCCCCGGCCTCCACGGAAGCGAGTTGATCCTTGTCGCCGAGCAGCACCAGACGCGCATGCGGCGGCAACGCATCAAGCAGGTTGGCCATCATCTCCAGGTCGATCATGGAGGCTTCATCGACCACCAACACATCCAGCGGCAAACGGTTACCGGCATGGTGACGGAAGTGCCGGGTGCCGGGACGACTGCCCAGCAAGCGATGGACGGTGGTCACGTCGCAGGGGATCTTCTCGCGCACGGTTTCAGCGACTTTAAGCGACTGCACTTGCTGGCTGATGGACTCGGTCAAACGCGCCGCCGCCTTGCCAGTCGGCGCCGCCAGACGAATGCGCAACGGCTGACCGGCCTCCACCGCCGGCGCCTGGAGCAGCGCGAGCAGGCGCACCACCGTGGTGGTCTTGCCAGTCCCCGGGCCACCCGTGATGATGCTGAAGGCTCCGCGAGTGGCAAGGGCGCAGGCGAGTTTCTGCCAGTCGATCACTGCACCTGGCCTGGCGGGGCCGAACAATTCATCGAGACGCTGGGGCAGGTCATCGGGCGGCGTTTCACCTTGAGCCAGACGTGTGCGCAACGCAACATCGATGCGACGCTCATACGCCCAGTATCGCCGCAGATACAGGCGCTTGCCGGACAGCACCAACGGCCGCTGGTGCGCCGCATCGCGGTTGTCTGCTGCCAGCGCAACCAGAGAGCTGCTTGCCAACGCCTTGCACCAATGGGCGCCGTCCAGCGTTTCAAGCAACTGCGACGGCAGCAGCAAGACGCCACTCTGCACATCGCCTTCGGGTGGCAGAGACAGAGCGAAATCCGGTGCCTTGAGGGTTTCGAAAAGATCCAGGCAGACATGCCCGTGCCCCAGTTGGTGGCTGGTCAGTGCGGCTGCGAGCAGCACCAGCGGATCGGACTCGGGCGCGAGTTCGTGCAGAAAGCCGACGAAGGCCTTGTCCAGCGAGCGAAGCCAGCCTCGCTCGACCCAGCGATCAAGCAATAGCAGCAGATCTGAGGCACTCGTCAGCGGCGCCAGGCTCGATGGGTTGTCGATACCCGATGACAGGTCGGCGAAGGTACGGTTCATAGCAGGACTCCCTGTTCCCATGCGGGTTCGGCCTTGGGATCCGGTTTGCCCTGGAACAGGCGATCCAGACGTTCGATCAGTTCACGTGGCGGACGCGCGAAATACACGCCACGACTGTCTGCCCGGGTCCCCCGCAGGAACACATACAACGCGCCGCCGACATGCCGATCGTAATCGTAGTCAGTCAGCCGCGCCTTCAGTTGCCGATGCAACGCCAACAGGTACAGCACGTATTGAAGGTCGTAACGGTTGTCGAGGATCGAGCGCTCCATGGCTTGCTCGGTATAGGCCGCATCATCGACGCCCAGCCAGTTGGATTTGTAATCGGCCACGTAGTAGCGACCCTCATGTTCGAAGGTCAGGTCGATAAAGCCTTTGAACATGCCGTTGAGTTGCACAGGCTCGGCGGCCACCCGCGCCACGCCGTTGTGGGTGTACTGACGCACCCATTCATCGAGTTTAAGAACATCGACCTTGTGACTGGCGAACCAGAACTCCATCTCGACGCGGTACTGTTTCAGTTGCTCGAGAACCACCGCTGGCTGTCCGCCCGTTGGCAACGGAGACTTGAGTAGATGATGCAGCCACTCACTCAGGGTGTTGATCCAGCCCTCCCAGCCGCGCAGGTTGCAGCGTCGACCAATCGCATCCTTGAGCGTTTCAAAGGGAACGGCAAAACCTTCGTCTCCAGCCCACTCCAGCAGACCATGGAGAAAGGTGCCCGGGTTAGGGCCACGGGGGAAACGATGGATATCGGCACCGCCGACGACTACCTCTCGCGGCGCATCCGGATCGAGACGCTCATCATCAAACAGCTTTTGCGCCTGCGGACTGTCCGGTGCTTCATCGCTGCCGACACTCAATACGTCGCTGATGCGCAAGGCACTGTAGGAGGCAATCCACCAGTTTTCACTGGCCTTGCGCTTGGGCATCAAAGTGGCGCTGAGGATCGCTTCATTACGCTCGGGGCGATAAATCTCGTGGGTAGCTTGCGGCATTTCACCCATGTGTATGGTTGTACAGTCCTGCTGCAGATCCAGCAGCCAACGGTTCAGCCCGGTTGATTCACCCAGTGTTTCACCGCCGCCAAGCAGATAACCAAGCGCTGAAAGGTGGAGTACCGAACTGTTGTTATTGCCACGTTTGAGATCCGTGACACCCAGCCAGCAGGCATGTTGCGCGCGAGTCAGGGCGACATAGAGCAGGCGCAGGTCTTCAGCCAGGCGTTCATCGTCCGCCAGGGCAATCAACTCCGCGGTCGGTTTCAGCGTCAGCTGGGCCTTGCCTGTGGCATCGTGGTAATGCAGCGGCAAGCGACTGCCGTCCACTGGCTTTGCCGAGCAGATGAAGGGCAGGAACACCAACGGATACTCAAGCCCTTTCGACTTGTGGATGGTCACCACCTTGACCAGTTGTTCGTCGCTCTCCAGACGTAATATCTGTTCTTCACCGGCCTGACCGGACAACGCCAGCAACTCGGCAAGGTGGCGAATCAACGCTTGTTCGCCATCGAGCTCCGCTGCGGCCTGCTGCATCAGTTCCGACAAGTGCAAAAGGTTAGTCAGCACCCGTTCGCCATCACTGCGTGCGATCAGGGTCTGCGGCAAATGGAAGTCGTGCAGCAAGCGCCGCAACATCGGCAGCACACCTTGTTTGCGCCACAGTTCGCGATAACCACGGAACTGCATGACCCGGGCCTCCCAGACCAATTCGTCCTGATTCAATCGCTCCAGCTCAGCCAGGGGCAGATTCAGGGTGATGCAGGCCAGTGCGGCCTTCAGTGAACGTTCGACATCCGGCTCGGCACAGGCCTTGAGCCAGGATAGCAAGTCATGCGCTTCCTGGGCGGCGAAGACTGAGTCCTTGTCCGACAGGTAAACGCTGCGCACCCCACGGACGGCGAGCTCTGCGCGTACGGCTTGAGCCTCTTTGCCGTCGCGTACCAGAATCGCGATATCGGAAGGCCGCAAGCCTCTGAAGTCCTGCCCATCATGGATGAAGCCCGCCGCACCGGTTTGCCCGCCATTGAGCAATGCAGTGATTTCGCTGGCACAGGCCGCCGCCAATTGCTGGCGATAGACCGCGCCTGACAATGGCTGGTCCGTCGACAGATGCCAGACATTCAGCGCCGCGACATCCTGGCCGGCGATCTGCAGCCGCTCTTTACGCCCCTGAGACTCAACAGGCTGGAAAGGCACCGGGTTCTGCCCATCTTTTTCCCGAAACAAAAACGCGCCGCGTCCCTGCTCGCGGGACTCGGCGCGTTCGAATACATGATTGACCGCGTTCACCATGCCATGGCTGGAGCGGAAGTTGGTGCCCAGCGTGTGCAGACGGCCAGTGGTGGCCTGACGCGCACGCAGGTAGGTGTAGATATCGGCGCCACGGAACGCGTAAATCGCCTGTTTGGGATCGCCGATCAGGAACAGGCCAGTGTCCGGACTGTTGTCTTCGATGCGATAGATGCTCTCGAAGATCCGGTATTGCACCGGGTCGGTGTCCTGAAACTCATCGATCAACGCCACCGGAAACTGCTCGCGGATCACCGCCGCCAGGCGTTCGCCGCTGTCGGATTGCAAAGCCGCATCGAGGCGCAACAGCATGTCATCGAACCCCATTTCCGCGCGGCGTCGCTTCTCTTCCTCAAAGCGTGCCCCCACCCATCTCGCCGCGTGCTGCAATACAGCGGCATCGGGGGTCGGCAGCGCGTCGAGGCTCGACTTGAGCCCCGGCATTGCGTCCAGACCAGGATGACTCGGAGCCTGGCCCTTCCAGGCTTCGGCCATCCCGTCAGGGGTCAACCGAGTGAAACCGGTGCCGATGTCCAGTTGCTCCATGGCCTCGTCTTCCGCCCAGGTCTTGAGCTTCTCGAACCAGGGTTCGAAGTAGCGCGCCTGCATCTTGCGGCCATCGACGGCTTTGCTCGCAACACCCTCGTGACAGATCACCAGCAGTTCATCCGCCCACTGACGCCAAGGCATCTTCAGGTCGAGCAACGCAGCACGTCGTTCCTGCAGACACTCTTCGATCAACTCTGCGGGGGCCTTGCCTTCTTCGCTGTCGCGCTCACTGCCAAACAGACCTCGCACCCGTGGCAACAACGCTGCCGGCCCGCCCCAGTTAGCGCGAACCCAGTTCAGTGCATCACCCTGCATCGGGTAACAGAACAGTCGCCAGTAATCGCGCAGCACTTCGCCGAGCAGATCGCTGTGATCGGTTTCCAGGGTTTGGGTAAACAGGCTACCGCTGTCGAACGCGTGTTCGCGCAGCATGCGCTGGCACCAACTGTGGATGGTGGAGACTGCCGCCTCATCCATCCATTGCGCGGCGATGTCCAGGCGATTGGCGCAGCCGGGCCATTGTGACGGGTCAAATTGCTCACGCAACTCGGCAATCAATCCATCCGGAGCAGGGGTTTCTTCACGGAAAAATCGTGCGGCCTCGGCCAGCCGCGTACGGATTCGCTCGCGCAGTTCTTTGGTGGCGGCATCGGTGAAGGTCACCACGAGAATCTGCGGGGGCAGCAGTTCACGGCCGAAGCCGTTCGATTCGCCGCCGTGCCCAAGGATCAGACGCAGATAAAGAGCCGAGATGGTAAAGGTCTTGCCGGTGCCGGCACTGGCTTCGATGAGCTGACTACCGTGCAGCGGGAACGCCAGGGCCAGAGGTGTCTTGGTGGTCATGCGCGAGCCCCTTCGCTGGCCAATGAGCGCCAGGGCGCTTCGTACAGAGGGCGATACAACGCGTCGCACCAACCGGAGAACGTTTCGTCCGCAATCAATGCGTCGAAGTCGGCGAATTGTCGGGACAACGCAGGACTTTCACGGCGCTCTCCTTCGCTGGTCTGGCCGTCACCTTCGTAGGCTTTTCTGGCAGCAGCCTCGGCCTTGAGTGGATCAGTCTGCGCAAGCCAGGCGAAGGCCGTCTTTACCGCGATCGGCAGTGGCTGGCGCATGCCGGCCTGCCAGGCAAGCAGCAGATCACCAAGGAAACGCAGGGCTCTGTCTTGCTCCATCGGTTCCAGCAGCAGCGTATCGTCACTCGCCACCAATGCCGTGGTCAGCGTAAGCCCACTGGCGCAGGCCACCAGGTGATTGACCCAGGGTATGGTCAATCGATGCCATTTTCGACTTTTGATCGAGCCGATGCTGTTGGGAATGGTCGTGACCGACAACACACCACCGTCATCGCGCTGATGCAAACCGGCGAGCCAACCTTCCACACGCACGCCCTGCAACTCAAGATTGACCGGGATCGCACTGGTCACCGGCGTGGGCCATAACGCCAGTAGCTGTTGGTAACGTTGCAGCAAGTCGGGCAACGGCTCGATCAACTCCCTCTGGAGGCATTCACCGAAACCGGCCATGGGCAGCAAGCCACTGTTTTGCAGACGCCGGGCCTGATCCTCAAGCGCCCGATCAATATTGTCCGGCTGCCTGAGTGCGGCTTCGAGCAAGCTATCGCTCAGCGTGTAGCGCTGCAGTGCATCCAGCACGAAAGGTTCTTCGTCAGCCAAGGGCGCTTCGGCGGCCTCGAAATAGACTTTGAGCCGCTGAGTGAAAAAGTGCCGGACCGGATTACGCAGAAAATCCTGCAGCAAGGCCAGGCTCAATGGCTCTTCCTGAACATGAGGCGCCAATAGTTCCGCCTCGTGTTGTCGCGCATGGCTTTGATGCAAAACCTGCCATTCACGGGCATAGCTGAATAGCTGATCGCCTTCATGAAAATAACGCGAGCTGAACGGTTGCAGCGGATGCTCCTCGGTCATGGCGCCCAACAGATCCTTCCGCTCATCAAGCATCCGCCAGCCGCTGGCGAGGTGGTCGCGCAACTGGCCGATCAGTACCGACGCTGGCCGCTCACTGTTGTCACGTATACTGCGCCCGACCCAACTGATGTACAGCTGATCACGTGCAGACAGCAGCGCCTCAAGCAATAGATAGCGATCATCTTCACGCCGCGAGCGGTCTCCCGGCCGGTAATCGCTGCCCATGAGATCGAAGTCCAGTGGCGGTTGCGCCCGAGGATAGTCGCCATCATTCATCCCCAACAAACAGACAAGTTTGAACGGGATCGCCCGCATGGGCATCAGTGTGCAAAAGTTAACCGCTCCAGCGAGAAAACGCTGGGACAGACGCCCCTGATCCAGTCCCGCGAGCCAGGCTTCTCGAACCACCGTCAACGGCAACTCATCGATCAACCCTACGGACTCACAGGTCTGCAGCCAGGTCTCGCGCAACTCTTCAAGTTGCGTCAGCAGATAATCATCGTGCTCGTTACTGGCTTTGAAAAACAACTGCATCAGGATTTGCAGTCGCAGCCCCCACACCTTGGGCTGAGCAGCCTGAGTAAGCTCGCGATGGGCCAGCTCCAATGCGTCGAGCAAGGCCACCAACGGCCCGATCAACGCTGCATCCAGTCCGCCGATCTCATCGTAGGGCTCAATACCCGCGCAGGCATTGGAGCTGCCGACGGCGTACCCCAGCAACATCCGCCGCAGGCCGAAATGCCAGCTGTTCTGTTCCAGCTCATCCGGCAAACCGAGACCGGCACGCTGCTCGGCGTTCATTCCCCAACGCACGCCTGCCCCTTCGATCCAGCGGTGTAGCGTTGGCAGATCACGCTCTTCCACGCCAAAACGAGCGCGTAATGCGGGAACGTCGAGCAGGTCAAGGATCTCACTGACCGGGAAACGGCTGTCCGGCAGTTTGAGCAGGTGCTCGACTGCAATCAGCAATGGATCCCGACCGCGCTGGCCCTGGTCCGCCAAGGTGAATGGAATGAACCGTGGGTCATGCCGATCCAGTTGACCAAATACCGCCCGGATATGCGGTGCATAGCTGTCGACATCCGGCACCATCACGATCACATCGCGTGGACGCAAATCCGGATTGGCGCTGAAGCGTGCGAGTAACTGATCGTGGAGTATCTCCACTTCGCGCTGAGCACTGTGGGCAATGTGAAAGCGGATCGACTCGTCGTGTTCGAGATCAACGGCAGGCCAGTGCTCACGCGTTTCATTGAGTGGCCTCAACTCGAGGATATCGTCCTGAAGTTGATTGAGCAGATTCTGTGGCTGGTTCTCGCTGAACAGGTCGATGCGCCCATCGCGAAAAGCGGCGCGATAGCTGTTGGGATCGTCATAACTGTCGAGCAGGTTGATGTAGTCGCGACCTTGCTTGCCCCACGCGGCAAGTAGCGGGTGGGCGTGTTGATGCAATGCATCGGGATCAAGTACGGCGGGCATTCCGGTCTTTCGACTCTGGCGCTTGTATTGATGCCGCAGCAGATCCTTGTCGGCGACGATATCGGCCCAGTGGTGCCGGCAGGGGTTGTGCACGCATAGCAGCACCTGGCTGAAACGTGCCAGTCCGGCCAGCGCCTCAAGCACTTGGGCCGGCAATGAAGAGATGCCGAACACAATCACCCGCGAGGGGAGTCCAGCAGGCGCCTGATCGAGGGAATTTATGCGCTCGATAAATCGCTGGTGAACGCCGGCTCGGCTCTGGGCCATGCCTTGCTCACCGACATCCTCCAACAGCGCACGCCACAGCTCAGCCTGCCAACAACTGACGGGGGGTAGTGGCTTCACTTCGCCCCTGACATTGCGTAGCTGGTGCCGTCCCTCGGCCCAATCCTCAAGCCAGTCGGCCCGATATACTTGGTATTGGTCAAAGAGGTCCGCCAGACGCTCGGACAACTGGTAGCGCTTGCGCAAATCGGTGTCATGGGTGAGGAAGCGTTGCAGCGGTTCGAAATGCGGGCGATCAATAACCTGCGGCAACAAGCGCATCAGTCGCCAGGTCAGGGGGGCTTTGTCGAGCAGGGATGTGGCGGGGATTTCGTCTCGGCCCAACACCATGCGGTAGAGCTGCCACATGAAACTGCCGGGGAGCTGCACATCGATGGCAGCAGCTATTCCGCAGCCACCGAGGTCATCCTCTTCAGGATCTTCAGCCAAGGCCAGTTTGAGCCACTGGGCAATACCGTTGCTCTGCACCAGAGCGATTTCATTCTCCAAGGGCGCCAGCGGATAACGCCGCATGACGCTGACCACCAGGCTGCGCAGTTCGTCCAGGCTATTGCTCTGGACCACCATGAATGCAGCATTGAGGGACGAGGCGTCCGGCATAAAAGCTTCCTTGGAAAAGTACAAAAGCCAGGGCAGAACCTTAGCACTGTCGGCCGGTTGTGGCAGCCGGAAGGGGCATCTGCATGCTGTAGGAACTTTCCCGCAGGCAAAACAAAACCCCAATTGCTTTCGCAATTGGGGTTTCGGAATTTAATCTTGACGATGACCT